>NZ_JBNDJE010000002.1:0-725765 GCF_050434805.1 Massilia sp. UYP11 | reverse complement strand
CCGGCGTCATTCCACTATCGGCTACATCAGCCCGGTACAGTTTGAAAATCTAAAATGCGCCTAACGGAAGTGTCCGTGACGATGGGGGAAGGCCAGTGTACCGCTTACCGCTCATATCTTCTCCTTGTGCCCGATATTATGGCTCAGGAGTGTCTACGATAGTCGTGGCGATTCACAATGGCTTCCTGGGCCTGGCTCAAGGTCGTATGCAGTGTGTGAGCGCGGTGCGAGCGATCCTGTACATCGTCGCGTCCCAGCCACTTCTGTGCAGTGGCTCGCGTGATGTTGAAAACCTTGGCGGCTTCTCTGGAAGACAGGCCGGAATCCTTGATCTCCTGGCGGATCTTCGGTGTGGTACGGGCCTGCGGGTGAATGCGTGAACTCATGCTGCCAACTGCTCCTGGTGCGATTGAATGCCGGGACTGCTGAACCCAGCAATCAAGTCGCCCAGCATAGCCTTTGCACGAAACAAAGGCCAGCTACGGCGAGGAATATGATCGCACGATACTAAACACGTAGACATGAGGGCACCCGAGAGCTGTGGTGCGCACGCGAATAAGCACCTCTGCATCGTTCCTTGTTCTGTTGCTCTCCATGGCTGATGCTTTTCTGAGGCACGTATTGAGCACGTTCGATCGTGAGACCGAAATATGTGGACACACTGTTGACGAGTGGGGGCATCGGTGCGGCATCCAGGCCAGCAAATCTGTACGATGCTCCTGCATCTTACACAGCACCTGGAATTCGCACGCTGCATCGCACAGTAGGCTTAAGAGGAGGTTCCAATGCAACTCCCTGATTTTATTGATGAGATACGGCCTGCAAAGCCGTCTAGACGGGTTCGACTCCCGTCCTCGCCTCCAGATTATTTCATGTCCAACATCGGGCATCGATCCGAATCAGCAATATACCTATCGCCGGCCTTTGCCGGCGATTTGCTTTGGCATCCTCAATCTGTGATCGTGAGCCTCGTAAATGCTTGGCAAATTCGTGGCGATTCACAACCGTTAAGAAAACGAGCGGCACGTAAAAAGAGCGGCATATATGCCGCTCTTTTCACTGAGTCCTCCATGCCGCAGCTTCAGCGCAGCCTGATGCTGTTTTCAGCGATCACTTCCGCTTGTAAGAAACACGACCCGATAACGCAATCGTACCGGCGCCATTGGACAAGTCTTCGGTTCCGCTCAGGTAGCCGCCGCCGGTCGCACGAGCAAAGGTGCCGGAGCCGCCGGTGATGGTGAAGGTGCCGCCGTTCATGACGTAGGCAGTGCCTTCGCCGGTGGGGAGGAACTGACCGCTGTAGTTGGCGAAAATCTGGTCGCCGTTTGGATACAGCAGGATGAACTTGCCATTGCTGAAGGTGAATGTCGTGCCGGACTGGGCAAAGCAGTCTCCGCCGATAAATGCGACTGGCGTGCCTTCGGCCGTCTCACCGTGGCCGGCGAGCTTGCCGCCGAGGGTGGATGCACATTGCGGCGCAGGACCAATTTTTTCGTTGAATACGCCTTTGACTTCAAGCGCCCTGACCACGGTCGGCCCGGCTGAGGCCGAGAACGAAGCGGCCATCAGGACCAGGGAGGACAGGAGTCGGATCGGGACAGTGGTCATTACAATATTTCCTTGGCTATTAAAAAAATGTTAAGTACACATACTAAGATAAGAGAAGAATCTTGTTATGCGCACGATTCAATTTTTTAACGTTGTTGCAAGTTGTGTACGCTTATCGCGTAGAGAGCCTGATCTCCAGGGATCGCGCCGACCGTGCCAGCCTCACGTACGGTAATTCGATGCTGCAGTCACCGGACGCTCGTCCACGACGAGTCGACGTCGTCCTGTTGGTTTCCGAGCGAGCTCTGGCATACCGCTGCCGATACGACCTGGCGCACTGGTCTACGGCGTTCGCTGACCGGGGTGTCATTCTGAATGACAGGTCCGATCCCGCTCCAAAGGCGGCGAAGAGGAGCCGCGACTCGGCGCGGTCCCCGTTTCCCCGTTCGCCGCATCAGAAGAAATAACCGCAGCGACGCACCGCCGCTGGCCTGCGGCACGGGAGTCACCAGGTCCTGGCTCTTGACGTAGTTGGCGGTTGGCTGGCGGAAGATGTAGCTCGCGCACCAATAGGATTAGTCGTTGGTCCCATTGCGCATGCGCCGTCGGCAAATCATCCTGTCTTCAGGTGTGACGTCCCGGCGACGCCGGGCCGGCATTTTGTTTTCTTCTTGAGATTCGGGCGTGGCGAGGTTCGCCTGCGTCGCCCAGATTGGAGAATTTCATGGCAACGAACAAACCAAACATCCTGGTGCTGTGGGGAGACGACATCGGCTGGTGGAATATCAGCTACAACAACCGGGGGCAGATGGGCTACCGTACACCGAACATCGACCGGGTGGCGAACGAGGGCGTGGCCTTCACGGATTACTACGGCCAGCAAAGCTGCACGGCCGGACGCGCGGCGTTCATCACCGGACAAAACCCGATCCGCACCGGATTGACCAAAGTCGGTATGCCGGGCGCCACTGTCGGCTTGCAGAAGGAAGATCCGACCATCGCCGAACTGCTCAAGCCGCTTGGCTACACCACCGGTCAGTTCGGCAAGAATCACCTTGGCGACAAGGACGAATTCTTGCCGACCATGCATGGCTTCGATGAGTTCTTCGGCAACTTGTATCACCTCAACGCGGAAGAAGAGCCGGAGGACGAAGACTACCCGACCGATCCTGCCTTCAAGAAGCGCTACGGCCCGCGCGGCGTGCTGCACAGTTGGGCAAACGGCGCGAGCGGGCAGAAAGTCGAGGATACCGGCCCGTTGACCCGGCAGCGCATGGAAACCATCGATGAGGAGGTCACCGGCAAGGCGCTGGACTTCATCGACCGGGCCACCAAGGCCCAGAAGCCGTTTTTCGTGTGGTACAACACGACCGCGATGCACTTCCGCACCCATCGCGCGGAAAAGCACAAGGGCAAGAGCGGCCAAGGCTTCTACAACGATGTGATGGTGGCGCACGACGAGAACATCGGGCGCATGCTGGACAAGCTGGATGAACTGGGTATCGCCGACGACACCATCGTGCTGTATTCCACCGATAACGGTCCGCACTTCAACGCCTGGCCGGACGGCGGCATTACACCGTTCCGCGACGAAAAGAACACCAACTGGGAAGGCGCCTGGCGCGTGCCGGCCTTCGCGCGCTGGCCCGGCAGGTTCAAGCCCGGCACCGTGCTGAACGGCATCGTCTCGCACCAGGACTGGTTCCCGACGCTGCTGGCCGCCGCCGGCCAGCCGGATGTCAGGGAGCGGTTGCTGGGCGGCTACCAGGCCGGCGACAAGCACTTCAAGGTGCACCTCGACGGCCACAACATGCTGTCCTACCTGAGTGGCGAGACGCAGACATCCCCGCGCAACGGCTTCTTCTACGTCAGCGACGACGGCGACATCATGGCGGTGCGCATGGGCGACTGGAAGGTCGTGCTGCTCGAGCAGCGTGCCAAGCAGTTGATGTGCTGGCTCGAGCCGCCGGTGAAATTGCGCGCCCCCAAGCTGTTCAATCTGCGGCGCGACCCGTTCGAGCGCGCCGACCAGAGTTCGAACACCTATTGGGACTGGTATATCCAGCATGGCTACGCCATCTACGCGATGCAGGGGATGGTCGCGGATCAGATTGAGGCTTTCAAGCAGTTCCCGCCTCGTCAAAAGCCGGCGGCGTTCAACCTCGACGAGGTGCTGCGGGCGCTGCAGGAAGCAGGTTCGTCCGCCAACCATTGACCGCCGCCGCAGCCATGCGCCAGCAAAGCTTGCCGTACGAATCGCGCTGGCCGGCCTCACGCGCGATCGCCATCCCTGGATAAGGCTTGCCCATGGAAGTGTTGAAAGAGATCTGGCTGCCGGCGCTCCAGGGCAGCCTGATGCTGCTGGTGCTCGCCGTCGGGCTGGATGCGACGATGCGCGAAGCCGCCTTCGTGCTCAGGCAGGCCAGGCTGCTGGCGCGCTCGCTGCTGGCGTTCGCGGTCGCCGTGCCCGCATTCGCCGCGCTGGTGGTGGCGGCCATGCCGCTCGAGCGTCCCGTGAAGATCGCGATCCTGCTGATGGCGGTGTCGCCGCTGCCGCCGCTCATGCCCGGCAAGGAGGTCAAGTCCGGCGGCCGGCGGCGCTACGTCTATGGCTTGCTGGTCGCGGTATCGTTGCTGGCGGTCGCGCTGGTGCCCATCACCGTGGCGATCCTCGCGCGGGTCTTCGGAGAGGAAGTGTCCATCAGTCCGTGGCAGGTCTTGCGGGTCATCCTCGCGTCCGTGATCGCGCCGCTGGCCCTGGGCATGGTGATCCGTCATTTCGTGCCGGACGGCGCGCGCCGCGCGGCGCCGTTCGTCACGCGGCTTGCCAACGTCATGCTGGTGGTCACGCTGCTGCCGCTTTTGTTCAGGGTGCTGCCGACGATGTGGCAGCTGGTCGGCAATGGCACGCTGGTGGCCATGATCGTGGTGCTCATCGGCGCCTTGCTGGCCGGCCACGTCATCGGTCGCCGCTCGGAGCCGCACGACCAGCAGGCGCTCGCGGTCGCCTGCACGATGCGCCATCCCGGGATGGCGCTGGTGATCGCGCACGCCAATTTCACGGAACCCGAGATCAGCGCCGCGATCCTGATGTTCCTTATCGTCGGCATGCTGGTCGGCTTGCCTTACCAGGGCTGGTATAAACGCCATCGCCTGGCGCCGCAGTGACCCTGCGTGGCGCCCCGGTGCGCATGAATGGGAGAGCCATGATGGAAGCCGCCCTGTACACGCTGGCGCGCAATCTGGAGCTGGCGCTGGGGGCGATCGCGCTGTTGATGATCGCCGCCGGTGCGCTCAGAGCCCTGGCGGGCATGGCGCTGGCGCTCGTGCACAAGAGCCTGCCCGGTGACCGCTTGCGTGCCATCTTCATTGAATTCGCACGCTGGCTGGTGGCCGCCCTGACCTTCCAGCTCGGCGCCGACATCGCCGCCACGACGATCGCGCCCGGCTGGGACGAGCTGGGCCGGCTCGCGGCCATTGCCGGGATCCGGACCATGCTGACTTATTTCATCGACCGCGACCTCGACCGGGCGCGTGAAGAGCAGCGTGCGCAGGGCGAGCAAGCCAAGGTGCTGCACGGCGTACGGTGAGCCGGTGGGGGCGGCGTGGGCTAGTGGGCGAGCAAGAGCGGAATCTGCGCCTGGCTCAGCAACGCGCGGGTCGTCCCGCCCAGCACCCATTCCCGATACCGGCTGTGGCCATACGCGCCAGCCACGATCAGTCCGGCGCCGTTCTGCCCGGCGAGCGTCATCAACGCCTCGGCTGGCGCCGCGGCCGTCCGCTCGAGCACCACTTCGGCCTCGACGGCGTGGCGTGCCAGGTAGAGCGCCATGTCGGCGCCGGCTTCCTCTCCATGCAGCGCCGACAGTTGGTCGGGATTGATCAGCGCCAGCTTGACGTTCTCGGCCGTGGAGAGGAGGGGCAGGGCGGCGGCCAGGGCGCGCATCGCCTGGATGCGCCCATCCCAACCTGCAACGATGGTCTTGGCGATCGGGGCCGAATGGTATCCCGGCGGCACCACGAGAATCGGACGGGGACAGTGGACGGCCAGCTGTTCCGGCAGATTGCGCCGTCTCGGCCAGTGGTCCGAGGCGGCGTCGGGGTCCTGGCTCAGCACGACCAGGTCCGCATACCGCGCCTGCAACGCCAGGCTGATGTCGGGAAGATCGTCCTCCAGCCGTGTTTCCACCGATGCGACGCCCAGCTGCTCCGCTTGCAGGGCGAACTCCTCCAGAAGCCTGGCGCCCCGTGCGCGCAGCGCCTCGAAATCGACCAGAGGCGAAGGGGCGTTCATCGATCCTGCGGACAAGGACAGGTCGAGCCACGTGATCCCCGTCGAATTGCAGCCGATGAGATGGGAACCCTGCGCTTGGGCGACGACGGCGGCGGCGCGCACCCGGCTTTCCTGCTGGGGGCTGCCGTCGACGTCAACAAGAATGGTTTTATACACTTTGCGCTCCTGACCGGTTGTGAATGTCGTGACGGGCCGGCAACGCGCACAGGCGACGTCGCGAACGCCGGCAAGGCCCCGTCGGCCCGCTGCGCGGGGAGGAGCCTCTTGCCAGCATGCGCCGTGCATGATCATAAAGTTTGCGCTGCATCAGATGGATCGATAACGGTTTGCCGGTGGGGCGGTGGCGGGTATCGAGGTTCAGGTGTATGTCACTCGTCGTCCAGCGCGCGAACACCCCGCGCGAGGGCATGCCCGCGCTGCTGCGCGAGCCGATGCTGCTGGCGCCGGCCATGCATTTCGTCGAGGCGCGCCGGCGCCGTCAAGCGTCCCTGGCCGCTGCCGTATCGCTTAGAATCGAAGACGCCAGCCGCCTTGCCGTCCGTCGAAGGAGCGCCCGTGCACGACGCCCCCGCTTTTCCTTTTCTGCGCGAGATATTGCTGTTCCTGATCCTGGCGGGCGTCCTCGTGCCGACCCTGCAGCGCCTGCGCGTCAACCAGGTGCTCGGCTTCCTCGCGGTCGGCGTCCTGCTCGGGCCGTTCACCGCCGGGCCGCTGGCCGGCGCGCCGCCCTGGCTGGCCGCGCTCGCGTTTCCTGCCGGGCCGGGCGTGTCCCTGCTGGCCGAGATTGGCGTGCTGTTCCTGATGTTCTCGGTCGGGCTCGAACTCACGGCGGGCCGCCTGTGGTCGATGCGGCGCTGGGTGTTCGGCGCCGGCAGCGCCCAGGTCGCGCTCACGGCGTGCGCGCTCGGCGCCGCGCTGTTCGCCTGCGGCCTGCCCGGCCCCGCCGCGGCGATCCTGGGCCTCACGCTCGCGCTGTCGTCCACCGCCGTCGTCATGCAGCTCCTGCGCCAGCAACACATGACCGGCACCGCGCTCGGCCAGGCCGTGTTCGCCATCCTGATGCTGCAGGACCTGGCCGTGGCGCCGCTGCTGATCCTGACCGGAGCGCTGGCGCCCGGCGCCGGCGCGGACGGCGCCGGGCTCGCCATGCAGGCAGCCGGCGCCATCGCCAAGGCGGCGCTGGGGCTGGCCGTGATCTGGCTGGCGGGCCGCAAGATCGTGCATCCGCTGTTTCGCGTCCTCGCGCGCACCTACCAGCCGGACACCTTCATGGCGCTCATCCTGCTCACGACCTTCGGTCTCGCCGCCCTGGCGGCCGCGGCCGGGATGTCGATGGCGCTGGGCGCCCTGGTCGCCGGCCTGCTGCTGGCCGAAACCGAATTCAGGCACGAAGTCGAATGGATGGTGGAACCGTTCAGGGGCTTGCTTATGGGCCTGTTCTTCATGACGGTGGGCATGACCATCGACCTGCGCCTGGCGCTCGCGGCGCCGTGGGCGGTGGCCGGCGCCGTCGCCGCCCTGGTGCTGGTCAAGAGCGCCGTCGCGGCCCTGGTGCTGCGCGCCGGCGCGCTGCCGTGGGGCCGTGCGGCCGAGGGCGGCCTGCTGCTCGGGCAGGGCGGCGAGTTCGCCTTCGTCGTGATCGCCTACGCCATCGGCGCGGGCGTGCTCGCGCCGGCGACGGGCGCATCGGCCACGCTGGTGGTCGGCCTGTCGCTGTTCGTCACGCCGATGCTGGCGCGGCTCGGCCGCCTGCTGGGAGAGCGCGGCGAGCGCGCCGGGCGCGGCCTGGCCGAGGGCGGCGGCGCCCCGTGGCCGGCGGCGCCATCCCGGGTCGTCATCGCCGGCTTCGGCCGCGTCGGTCAGCAACTGGGGCAAATTGCTGGCGGCGCAGGGCATCCCGTACGTGGCCGTCGAGGCCGATGCGGCGCTGGTGGCGCGCCTGCGCGCCGACGGGCTGCCGGTGTGGTTCGGCAACGCCGCCCGCGCCGACCTGCTGCGCAAACTGCACGCGGGCGCGGCGCCGGCGATCGTGCTGACGATGGACCAGCCGGCGGCGGCGCTGCTGGCCGTGCGCGGCATCCGGCGCGCCCTGCCGCACGCGCGCCTGTTCGTCCGCGCGCGCGACGAAGCGCATGCGCGTGCGCTGCGCCTGGCCGGCGCCAGCGTGGTCGTGCCCGAGACGCTCGAAGCCAGCCTGCAGCTGTCGGCCTTCGTGCTGGAAGCCGTTGGCGTCGAGGAGCGCCTGGTGGAGGAGATCGTCGGGCGCGAGCGCGACCTGTTCGCAGCGGGCCTGCCGGTATCGCGCCCGCCCTGAGCCGGCCGCCCAGCGGGCGGCCGCGTGGCGCCGATCAGCCGCCCGGGCGCGGCGTGGGCGCGAGCACGGAGCGGTTGCGGCCGGTCTCCTTGGCGCGGTACAGCGCGGCGTCGGCGGCGCGCAGCAGCGACTCCCAGCTGTCATGGTGGCGGTCGAGCACGGCCACGCCCAGGCTGACCGTGATGTGCAGCGGTCCGGCGTCGGTCGGCACCGCGAGCGCGGCGATGTCGGTGCGCATGCGTTCGGCGCACGCCAGCGCGTCGGCGGTCGAGGCCTCCGGCATCACGCACACGAACTCCTCGCCGCCGATGCGGCCGAAATAATCGCTGGCGCGCATGCCGGCGGTGCAGGTCTGCGCCATGGCGGCCAGGACACGGTCGCCGATGTCGTGGCCATGGGTATCGTTGACGTGCTTGAAGAAATCGATGTCGAGCATCGCGATCGCCAGTGGCCGCCCGTGGCGCCGGGCCAGCGCGATGTCGCGCGCCGCCAGTTCGGTCAGGTAGCCGCGCGACAGCGCGCCGCTCAGGCTGTCGTAGCGGCTCGCGCGCAGCAGGGCCTGCTCGGCCAGGTAGGTGCGGCGCCAGAGCCGCAGGTGGATCGCCGCGACCGCGCCCGCCAGCAGCCATGCCAGCGCGTACAACAGGGCGCCGTTGAGGAAGTCCGCGGGCGGCAGTGCGCGCGCCGCCAGCGCCAGAAACAGCAGGGCCGGGGCCAGCGTGCACGCCAGCCAGCGGCGCGGGCGCGGCTCGATCAGGGCGAGGACGAGCGGGGCGCCGGTCAGGGCCGGCAGGGCCAGCAGCATGCCATGGTCGAGCAGGCCGGCCGCGGCCGTCATCGCGCCGACGTGGGTGACGTACAGGAGCAGGCAGCGGGTGCGCACCGCCAGCCGTGTATCGGCGTAGGCCGGGATGCCGGCCGTCACGAGGATCAGGCGCCAGGTCAGCGATGCGCGGGCGTGAGCCGGGTCGATCCAGGCATCCCAGGCACTGAACAGGATCACGAAGGCGCCGAGCAGCGGGCCGAGCACTGGAAGCCAGCGGGCGATGTGGCGGTCGAGCTGGACGTCGAAACCCGTGCCGTCGGCGGGTGTGCGCTGCAGCGCGCTGTCCGGCGTCGGACCCGGCGGCGGACCCTGCAGCCGGGACGCCGCTGCGCGGCAGGCACGCGAGACCCGGACTCGCCAGGCGGAATCGGGTTTGCTCATCGTGTCGTCGGTACGGGCCGCAGCATTGGATGGCGACGCGAATGGCGACGCGAATGGCGACGCGGACGGCGACGGTCGGCATGGCGGCCACGCTGGTTCGATGGCCGGCATGGCCGATAAGTTCCGCGGCGCGCACCCGCGGCGACGCCGTAACCCGGACAGCCCGCGGATGCAAGCGGCGCACTTTGATTCAACTCATAGAGATGGTGGCCTCGCATCCTACGATGGTCCAGGGCAGGGCAGTCTGCCGCCGTGGTCAGGGCGGTCGTCACCATCCGGGCACCATTCAGGGACCCTCCGGGCGCGGCCGGCATGATCGCGCTTCGTGGGATCGCCCCTCTTTTCATCATCAACTTCCGAGAGGACATCATGGCAAACAATCTGACACGCTACGATCCGATGCGCGAACTGATGCGCATGGACCCGTTTCGCGGCCTGGAAGACATCATGCGCGATTTTCCGCTCGCATCGGCGTTGCGCGGCCTCGATACCGACCGCCGGATCCGGGTCGACGTGACCGAGACCGACCAGGACTACCTGGTCAAGGCCGACATCCCGGGCGTCAAGAAAGAAGACATCCGGGTCTCGGTCGACGGCAACGTGGTCTCGATCAGCGCGACGCTCCAGGGCGAACAGCAGCAGAGCACCGGCGAAGCGGTATACAGCGAGCGCTACAGTGGCGCGCTGTTCCGCAGCTTCAGCCTGCCGCAGGAGGTCGACGACGCCAAGACCGCCGCGAAGTACGAGGACGGTGTCCTGTACCTGACCTTGCCCAAGAAGCAGGGTACGACGCGCAAGCAGATCACCATCCAGTAAGCGGGCGTCGCCCGGGCGGCGCGAGCGCAACGCCCGTCGCGGTGCCGGTGTCCGACGAAACGCGGGCTGGCAAGGCGCCTCGCTCCCGAAGTGCGCAGCCATGTCGCGAATACCAGGCACAGCAGATGGGGATGTGAACGTGAGACGACCTGCCTGCCTCCTGCACGATGGCACGGAGAGACGGCTCGCCACCGGCGCCCTTCGCGGCGCGATCGGCGCTACCCGTGGCGAGCCTGATGGCGACGTCAAGCGCTGTCGTCGGCGTGGTGCCCGCGAGAGGCGGGGAAGTGGCGCCTGGATGGCCGAAGCCGGTGGGATGGACGAAGCCGGTCGCGGCCCCGGCGGTCCCGGTGGCCCCGGCGGCCTCGACGGCGGCGCGCGCCCGGTTGCCGCCGCAAGCGGTCGATGATGGGCAGCCCTTGCGGTCGCGCTAGTGGGCCAGCAGCACCGGCAGCGTGGCCTCGGCCAGGATGGTGCGGGTGGCGCCGCCGACGCACAGCTCGTGGAAGCGGCTGTGGCCGAAGCAGCCCATGACCAGCAGTCCACAGTCCAGCTCTTGCGCGAGGGCGAGCAGGTCGCGGCCGCTGCCGTGGCGCTGTTCGCGCGTGCAGAAGTGGGCGGGAACGCCGTGCCGATGCAGGAAGCCGGACAGTTCGGACTGGTCGGACGCGAACTGCGGTTCACCCCCGCTGCGGTGCGGCAGGGTGAGCCCGACCACCATCACCGCGAGCGCGCGCTGCAGTAGCGGCAGGGCCGCCGCCAGCGCCCCGGACGCTTCCTTGCTGCCGTTCCACCCGACCAGGATCCTGGGCGCGAGCGCCGGGGCCGGCGGCGGCGCCGGATCCGTGCGCGGCACGATCAGCACCGGACGGGCGCTGTTGAGAATGACGTATTCGGGCAGCCGGGTGCCCGTGCCCGGGACCGACTCGTCCGGGTCGTCCTGGCTGATGACGACCAGGTCGGCGCTGCGCGCCTGACGCGCCAGGCCGTCTTCGGCCAGGTCGCACACCAGCCGCGACTCGCACGACACCGCCGCCTCGCCGGCGATGGCGCTGAAGTGCGACAGCGCGGTTCTGGCGTTGTCGGCCAGCGGCTCGAAGTAGCTGGCCTCGATCGAACCGGGCTGCCAGTGGCAGCCATGGGGGAGAATGGTGCGCGACACGCCCAGCATCGCGGCGCCGACCAGGTGGGCGCCATGCGCATGGGCCAGGGTGGCGGCCCAGCGCATCCGGGCGGGGGCGTGGGACGAGAGGTCCGCATGGACGAGAATGGTCTTGTACATGATCGATCGTTTCCTAGTGGGCCAGCAGGATGGGGCAGGCGGCATGGCGCAGGACGAGCGCGCTGGCGCCATGGAACAGGGTTTCGCGCCAGCGCGCACGGCCATAGGCGCCCATCACCAGCAGGTCGGCGCCCTCCTGCGCCGCCGTGTCGAGCAGGGCGGCGCCGGGATCGGGCGCCGCCGGGCGCAGCGCGGTCCGGGTGACGACCCCGTGGCGCCGCAGGAATGCGGCCAGGCGGGGGGCCGACTCGTCGCCGGCGTCGTCGCCGTCCATGAGCCGCAGCACGGTCGCGTGACGCGCCAGGCGCAACAGGGGCAGGGCGCCGTCCACCGCGCGGGTCGCTTCGGTGCTGCCGTTCCAGGCCACCAGCGCGCCGCCCCCCGGCAGCGCGGCGTTGCCCCCGGTGGGCACCACGAGGACCGGGCGGCCGCCGGCGAGCGCGAGGTGCTGCGCCAGGTCGGGCGGACGCAAGGGCGTGGCGTCATGGCCGGCCGGCCCGACCACGACCAGATCGCAGTAGCGGGCGTCGAGGACCAGCGCCGCCCCGGCCTCGTCGTCGGCCAGGCGCGTCTCGACCGAGGCCACGCGCTCTTCGCGCGCCAGCCGGTTAAAGCGCGCCAGCGCCTGCTGCGCGGCCGCGCGCAGCGCCGCGCACGGCGCGGCCAGCAAGGCGCGCGTCGCATCCGGGGTGTAGCGCGAGATGCCGGTCGGCGCGCTGCCGATCAGGTGCGCGTCCATGGCGTGCGCCAGCCGGGCCGCCAGCCGGATGCGGCCCTGCGCCTCGGCCTCCGGCGCCGCGTGGACCAGAATCGTCTTGTATGCCATCGAAGCGCCCGCCGATCGCGTCCGTTGCCCTTGGTGCCGGCACGTCGACCCGCGCCGGCGCCGTCACAAACATCACCAATACCGGTTGCCGGGGTGTCGAAACTGACATGCATCAAACTCGCGCCGGTGCTTTCCAGGGGGCGCGGCGCGCCAGCTGGACGCCCACCGCCATGATGACGGGCAGCAGCACGGCGAATCCCATCCACGCCGCCGGTGCGGGGGCCATTCGGAACAGGCTGCCCAGCGGCGGGAAATACAGGGCCAGCGCGAGCATGCACAGCGTCGTCAGGATGACCGCCAGCAGGAGGCGGTTCCCGGGCAGCGCGGCGCCGCGCGACCCAGGCGGATGGCGGTACAGCAGCAGGAGGGCGAGGTTGCACAGGGTCAGGCCGCAAAACGCCACGGAACGCGCCTGCGGCTCGCTCAGCACGGCGAGCGCCAGGCCGTAAGCGCCCGCCAGCAAGGCCGCCGCCCACAGGCCGCTGGCCAGCGCCGACATGAACGCCTTGCGCCCCAGCAGCGGCTCGTTGCGGGGCCGGGGCGGACGGCGCATCAGGTCCGGGTCTTCCGGCTCGCTTTCGAAGGCGAGCGAGCAAGCCGGACTGATCACGAGTTCCATGAACGCGATGTGCATCGGGTGCAACAGGATGGGCCAGCCGGCCAGCGGCGGCAGCAGCGCCAGCATGGCGATCGGCACGTGGACCGCGCTGACGTAGCGCATCGACTTGCGCATATTGTCGTCGATGCGGCGGCCCGCATGCAGCGCTTGCACCAGCGAGGAAAAGCGGTCGTCCAGCAGCGTGAGTCCGGCGGCCTCGCGCGCGACGTCCGTGCCGCGCTTTCCCATGGCCACGCCGACGTCGGCGGCGCGCAGCGCGGGCGCGTCGTTGACGCCGGCGCCGGTCATCGTGACGACCGCGCCGCCTTGCTGGAGCGCGCGTACGATGGCCAGCTTTTGCCGCGGGCTGGTCCGCGCGCAGACGCCGACGCCCTCGAGCCGGGAAGCGAGTTCGCCCGCAGCGAGACGAGCGATCTCGCTCCCGGTGAGCGTGGCGCCGGCGGACAGGCCCGCCTGGCGTGCGATCGCCTGGGCGGTGGCGGGGTGGTCTCCGGTCACCATCAGCACCCGCACCCCGGCCGAGCGGCACTGGGCGACTGCCGCGGGAATATCCGCGCGCAAGGGGTCGCTGAAGGCAAGCAGGCCGGCCAGCCGGAAGTGGAGCTCCCCCGGGTCGTCGGGCCAGGGCGGGTCGATGCGTCCGGTGGCGGCCACGGCCAGCACGCGCAGCCCTTCCGAGGCCAGTGCGGCGGCGGCGCGCAGGGCGTCGGTGGCGCCGCCGTTGCGGCACAGCGCGGCGATCGTCTCGGGCGCGCCTTTGGCGAACGCCTGCGCGCCCTCGGCGCCACGGCGGATGTGGATGGTGGCCGCGCGGGTGTCGCTCAAGCCGTATTCGCGTTCCGGAACCCATTGGCCGAGCACGGCCGGCCCGGCCTCGGGCAGGCGCGCGGCGACACGCTGGAGCGCCTGTTCCAGCGGATCCGTCGTGGGTGCGCGGCTGGCCAGCACCGCCTGCCACAACAGCGCGCGATGGGCGGGCGGCGGGACGCCGGCATCGACCTCGAAGGCGGCGCCGTCATGCCACAGCAGGCGCAGGTCCATCCGGTTCTCGGTCAGCGTACCGGTCTTGTCGACGCACAGGACCGTGGTCGTCCCGAGGATCTCGATGGCGGCCAGGCGCCTGGTCAGCACCTGGCGCCGCGCGAGCCGCCAGGCTCCGAGGGCGGGAAAGATGGTCAGGATGACGGGGAACTCTTCGGGGAGCATCGACATCGACAGGGCCACGCCGGCGAGCAGCGCCTGCAGCCAGTCGCAATCGCGCATGCCCAGCAGCAGCACGAGCAGCACGCTGACGGCCAGCCCCAGCAATGCCAGCCGGTGCACCAGGATGCGGGTCTCGCGTTGCAGGCTGCTGGCCGGCGGATCGATATGCGCGAGTGCGCTTCCGATCCGGCCCAATTCGCTCGATGCGCCGGTGGCGCGCACTTCGGCCAGGCCGTCGCCCTGGACGACCAGCGTGCCGGCGAACACCCGCGAGTCCCGTTCCTCGCCGGGAACGGGCGGCGCGTCGTCGCTGCTCCGGGCGCGCTTGAAGACGGGGGCCGATTCGCCGGTCAGCAGGGATTCGTCGACCATGATGCCGGTCGCTTCGAGCAGCTCGGCGTCGGCCGGCACACGGTCGCCTGCAGCCAGGACGATCAGGTCGCCCGGAACCAGGGCGGCGGCCGGTATGCGCAGATGGCGGCCGTCGCGCACGACGTTGGCGAGCGGGGCGCTCAGGTCGCGCAGGGACTGCAAGGCGCGTTCGGTGCGGCCCTCCTGGTAGAGCGTCATGCCGAGCATCGCCACCACCATTGCCAGCAGGAAGACGCTTTCGCGCGGCTCGCCCAAGGCGAGGTAGAGCAGCGCAGCGCCGATCAGCAACAGGAACATCGGCTCGCGCGCAGTGTCCGCCAGGATGGCGGGCCAGCCGCGCCGCGCCTGATCCGGCAGCGTGTTGGGACCGCTGGCGGCGAGCCTGCGCTCGGCCTCGGCGCTCGAGAGGCCCTGCCGGACCGGCGTGGCTTGGGTCGCAACCATGATCGGACGATGCGAATGAGGCGGGCTACGACAGCCTGCGGACCCCGGTGGCTCCGGTTTGCCCCGGCCAGGCCTTTTCGCCACGATCATGCGCCGGGTCGAAGATGTCAACGATAGGGTAGAAGCCTCATCGATGTTTGAGTTGCGTCAACAGTGCGCCGGCGCAGCGGTGGCGCTCCCCCTGGCCCGATCTGCTCCGCATGACCGGGCCGCTTGGCGCCGAATGCCAGCGGTGTCGTAGGCGAAGTAGTCAGTTCTTTCGTTTAAAAGCGCTGCATTCTTGTCGTTCGTGCCGTGAATGGCTGGAGCGGTGTTCCGGCGCGACCGGGCATGCACGGGTGCGGAAACGTCGATTATTCGTTGTATAATATACATGTATATTTGTACGAATCTTCATTGCTGGGTTACAATATGGTTTTGCGCCGTCAGTCGTGGCCTGGCATTCATCAAGGTCCCCGAGTCGATGCGGCGCCGGGCGCCGCGTACGGCGCCATCACCCATGCGGGCGACCCTGGCCCCGGATTCTCTCCATGGCGATGCCATTGCCGTGGCCATGCCAACCACCGCGGGCAGTCGCGGGCCGTTGCGGTCTCGGGAACCCAGGCCGGGCGTCGCATGCCGCTCGACACCAGGCGCTGCCGCGCCGTCAACAGGCCGCAGGCCCGCGATGCCTCGTCAATGGCGTCATCGCCGGCGCGACGACGGCCGCTGCACGCCGATCATCATTCAGGAAATCTACGTGAATTTGCACCACATTATTACCTTGCAAGACATTGATTCGACAATGGCGGCGTTCGCCGCGCGCATGAAAATGAAGACGGCGACCGGCTTGTGCGCCGCGCTGGCGGGCGTTGCGGTGCTCGCGTCCGGCCCTGTCGCTGCTCAGGAAGACGCCCCGGAGAACGCCCCGGAGAGCGCCCAGCGGAGCGTCCATGAGAACGGCCATGAGAATGCTGGGGAAAACGCCCAGGAAAACGCCGAGGATCGCGCGAGCGCCGCATCGCCGCTGACGATCGGCGGCGCGATCCGCTTCAATTACGTCCACAAGAGCTGGCAGGACGACTACCGCAGCGGGTTCTTCGGCCTCGATACGGCGCGCCTGGACGTCAACTACGATGACGGCCGGATGATCGGCTCGGCCCAGTACCGCTACAATCGTTATCCGAAGGGGCAGGGCGGATACTGGCAGCATTTCCTGCACCATGGCTGGGGCGGCGTGCGCTTTGACGACAAGAGCGAGCTGCATGTCGGCCTGGACAGCAATCCCTTCGGCCTCCTGCCGTTCGCCTCGAATAACTTCTACGAGTCGATCGCCTTCTACGCCGGCTTCGAAGACAAGTACGACCTCGGCGTGAAATACATCAGCCGCCCCGGGCCGGTCGAATGGCAGCTCGCATTCTTCCCGCGCGACGGCGGTTCCTATGGCGGGGGCGGCAATACGGCGGGCGCCTCGAACCGCTACTCCTACAATATCGTCAAGGATGACGACGAGCAGGGCTACGGCACCGGCCAGACCGACAGCGAGCGCAACACCCTGGTGGGACGCGTGGTATGGAACCTGGGGCCGGAGGGCCGCCATGAATTCGGTTTTTCCGGCCTGACCGGTGAGATCGACAATGGCCGCGGCACCGATACCCGGCGCCACGCCGGCGCGGTCCACTATCGCGGCAACTATGGCCGCGTCAACGTGATGCTGCAAGCGATGCGCTATCGCTACCGCACCGCGCACGGCCCCGAGCAGACCTATGGCGGACTGGACCCCAACAGCTTCGTCCTGGTCGGCGGCTTCGGCTATCCGTTCCCGGTCGCCACGGCGGGCGACATCCATATCGCCAACGTCAGCTACGACATCCCCGGCAGGCTCGGCCCGTTCAGCCAGTTCAAGGTCTATAACGACTACAGCGTCCTGAAAAAGCGCAGCGGCGCCTACCGCGACTCCGTGCAGAACGTGACCGGGATGAGCTTCGCGGCGGGGAAGTGGTCGTTCTATGCGGACTTGATGATGGGCAAGCACCACCCCTATATGTCGCCGGATTTCGGCGGCCTGGCCGCGACTTCGTCCGAGCATCAGGGGTTTTCGCGCCGGATCAACCTGCAGGCGGGCTATTATTTCTGACTTGCCCTGGATCGGGCGACGCGCACTGCGCGTCTTCCATGACAAGCGCCAACCGCCGGAAGGCGCGGCTGGCGGCTGGCCCGGCTATCGGGCCGGCGCGGCGTCGCTGCCGTCCACCAGCAGCACCCGGTAGTCGGCGCCGAGCTGGCGGTGCTGGCGCGCTTCCTGGTAGGCCGGGCTGTCATACCATGCCCGCGCCGCCGCCATGTCGGGAAAGCGCAGGATGGCGACGCCTTCGGCGGGCGGGCCCTCCAGCACCTCGAGTTCGCCATAGAAGGCAAGCCGGGTGATGTCGTGGCCGGCGCGGGCCGTGGGCGCCATTTGCGCGTACTGGTCCATCTCGGCCTGGTCGGTGGTTTTCTCGCGGATAAAGACGACATATGCTGGCATGGATTCTCCTCTGGTTCGGTGGTCGTTGACGGGTCGGCGGCGCCATGGTGGCCCGGTCGCCACGGCCCGGTGCTGAAAGTGAAAGATGGTCATCCTGCGGTGATGGCCCGGGATCCATTTTGACCGGGAAGTATCCGGCCGTGGCGCCCGCTTCGCGCCAGGCCGCCAGCCGCCGCGTCAGCGCGGCTGGCGTGCGCCGCCGCCAGATTCGCGCTTGCGCAGCGCGCTGACGAAGGCGTCGTGGATGGCGCCGAGCGACGCGGGTTTGCGCACGAACTGCACGCGCAGGTCCTGCAGCCGTTCGGGCGACAGCATGTAGCCGCTGGTGAGCACCACCGGCAGCGCCGGATGGTGCTCGGTCAGCCAGCGCGCCAGGTCGATGCCGTCCATCTCTCCCGGCATCATCACGTCCGAGAACACCAGGTCGACCTGCGCCAGGTCGCTGGCCAGCGCCGCATCGGCGCTGGCGGCCAGGCGCACCTGGACGCCCAGCGACTGCAGCAGCGCGCCGGTCGCGTCGGCCACGTCGGGGTCGTCCTCGACGTACAGTACGCGCAGGCCCTTCAGGCCGTCGGCGCGCAGGGCGGACGGGTCGCTGTCGGCGGCCGTGGCCCGCTCCTCGCTGCGCGGCAGCAGGATGCCGATCGTGGTGCCGACCGGATCGCGCCGGATGAAGGCCAGGCCATGGCTCTGGATGGCGAAGCCGTACACCTGCGACAGCCCCAGCCCGGTGCCCTTGCCCATCGGCTTGGTGGTGAAGAACGGCTCGAAGGCCTGGCGCGCGGTCTCCTCGCTCATGCCCTGGCCCTCGTCGCCGACGAACAGGCCGACGAAGTCGCCGGCCAGGCGACCGCCTTCGGGCAGCGCGGGGTCGGGCAAGGTCCAGTTGCGCGCCTCCAGCGCCAGCACGCCGCCGTCCGGCATGGCGTCGCTCGCGTTGCCGGCGACGTTCAGCACCGCGGCGTCGAGCTGGGCCGGATCGACCACGACCTGCCACAGGTCGGGTGCGACCTCGCTGCGCAGCTCGATGCCTGGGCCCAGCGTGCGCAGGATCATGTCCGAGGTCGCGCGCAGCTGCGCGCGCAGGTCGACCGCGACGCTGGCCAGCGGCTGGCGCCGGGCATAGGCCAGCAGTTGCTGGGTCAGCGAAGCGCCGTGGCCGGCGGCGCGCCGGATGCCGTCCAGCGCGCGCGCCACGCGCACGTCAGGGCTGTCCGCCAGCAGCATGCGCAGCAGGGTTTCGCTGCCGGCCACCACCTGCAGGATGTTGTTGAAATCATGGGCGATGCCGCCCGTGAGCTTGCCGATCGATTCCAGCCGGCGCGCCTCGGCCAACGCCTGTTCGACCCGGCGCCGCTCGAGCACCTCGTGCTCCAGCGAGGCGGTGCGCCGCGCCACCGTCGCCTCCAGTTCGCCGGCATGGCCGGCCAGCTGCGCCAGCTGGTCGCGCACGGCGAACTGCAGGCGCCGCGTGCGCAGCGCCGCGCGCAAGGCCATCGCCAGCGCGAGGCGGGCGGTGGGGCGGATGAGCAGGGTGACGTTGCCGAGTTCGCCGAGGCGCCGGAAGCGGCCGTCGTCGACGTCGCGGCTGTCGGCGTCGGCCAGTACCAGGAGCGGCAGGTCGGACCACACCGGCTGGCGCCGCAGCCGGTCGGCCAGGTCGTGCAGCGCGCAGCGCGCCAGGCCTTCTTCGGTGATGACGATCGCGAGCGCGCCGTCGCCCAGCGCGGCGTAGAATTCAGGGACGCCGGCGGAGACCGTGGCCGCCACGCCCTCGTGCTCGACGATCGCGCGCAGGGCGGCGGCGTCGCCCGCCAGCGGGGCGAACACCACCACCGCCTGTGTCGCGTCAGGCGCCAAGGGCCGCCACCCCGCGATCGTCGTCCTGGCGCTGCACCCGGGCGCCGATGCGGATGCCGTCGGCGGTCAGCTCGAGTTCGCGGATCTCGTGCACGTGCGGTCCCTGGCGCTTCTTGAGCACGCACAGCGCCTTGCACACCACGTGGTCGCGCTCGTAGTAGCGCAGCGAAATGATGTTATCGGTGATGATGCTGACCGCATCCGGCTCCTTCGAGGTGTCCAGCGTCTGCGAATGGGCGCCGACGATGATCGAGGACACGCTCATGTTGCTCAGGTAAGAGAACAGCTCGTTCATCTGCGGCAGCAGCGACTTTTCTTGCCGGATCACGTCGAGGTAGGAGTTGATGCTGTCGATGATCACCAGCTTGACGCCGTGGTCTTCGACCAGGCGCCGCACGCCCCAGATGAATTCGCCGGGCGAGATGCGCGACGGATTGACGCGGCGCAGGAAGAAGCGGCGGTTGTCGCCCGGGTCCGCCGCGTCGCCGGCGCCGGCGTCGCCGATGTCGAGGTCGCGCACCGGCCCTTCGCCCATGTCCGCGACCAGGCGCGAACGCAGCGTCGACTCGGATTCGTCGAAATTGAAGTACGCCACCTGCAGGCCCGCCTTGACCGCCGAGCGCGCATACTGGAGCGCCAGCGTCGTCTTGCCCACGCCGGAGGGCCCGAGCACCATCGTCGAGCTGCCGGCGACCAGCGGGCCTCCGACCAGTTCGTCGAGGGCCGCGTTGTCGCTCACGATGTCGTTGCGTTGCGGCGGGCGGTGATGCTCCTGCGCGATCAGGCTGGGAAAGACCAGGATCTCGCCGGGAAGGATCTTGTAGTCGTGCCAGCCGGTCTGGAAGCTGCCGCCGCGCATCTTGAGGACGTGCAGGCGGCGCCGGGCGGCGCCGAAATGGGGTTCCATGTACTCCAGCGAGATCACGCCGTGCACGGCGCTTTGCAGCTCGTATTCGCGGCCGTCCGAGGTGATGTCGTCGAGCAGCAGCACGGTCGCGCCGATGCGGCTGAGGCGTTCGCGCAGCGCGATGATCTGGCGCCGGTAGTGGGCGCTGTCGCGCGCCAGCAGGCGGATCTCGACCATCGAATCGATCACCACGCGCGCCGCGCGCGTCTGCTCGACGCGTTCGGCGATGCGGTTGACCAGCTCGGCCAGCTCGCTGTCGGTGGGCAGCAGGATGCTCTGCGGCGCCGGCTGCGCCGGCACCGGGATTATCTCGACGATCTCCACCCCTTCCAGGGTCCAGCCGTGGTTGGCCGCGGTGGCGCGCAGTTCTTCTTCCGCTTCGGACAGGCTCAGATACAGGCCGGCGTCGCCGCCGGCCACGCCCTCGATCAGGTAGCGCAGGCCGAGCGTGGTCTTGCCGGTGCCGGGCCGGCCTTCGATCAGGTGAATGCGGTTACGCAGCAGGCCTCCGTGCAGCACTGCATCGAGTTCCGGGATTCCTGTGACAACGCGTTGCGGACTATGGGTCATGTCGGTTTCTTCTATGGCGCAATAGGCCTGCCGGGTTGCGGGGCAGGATGGGTATTCTGATGAAAGTATGATAACAATCCCGGCTGGACAGCGGCGCAAGATTGAAGCTCCCGGGCATTTATTGGCATATGGCAATGTTTCATGCCAGTGGCGCGACTACCATGCGGGTAGCGGCGCGGGCGCCGCGCGCCGGTCCCGTCCAGGAGGTGACACTGCCATGATCGATGACATGAAGTTCGTCAGGGAAGTCGCCACCGGGCTGCGGCAAGTGTGGCGCGCGGCGTCCGGATTCCTGCTCAGCATCGAGCTGTGGCTGATGGTGCTGGTGGCCGCCAGCATGGTCGCGGGGGTCTGGCTGGCCTTCATGGGCCAGCCATGCTGCCTGCCGGCGTTCGGCTTCGCGCTCGGCTACCCGGCGCTGCGCATCGTCCTGCACATCAGGGGGCGCGTCGCCTGGCCGTTCTTCTGAAGCGGCCGGCCGGCGCCCGTCTTGCCGGCCCCGGCCGGCTCGTCGAGGGCGCCATTGCCAGGTCTGCTATGCTGCCCGTTCGCAGCGACAGGAGGAGCATCGATGACGCCAGAACCCTGCGCCAGGCCGCGCATTGCCCGTTGGATCCGTCTCGCCACCGCCATGGCGCTGGCCGCCACGAAGATCGGGGGCGCCGCTCTGCACGCCCGGACCCCAAGCCAGGCCGCCACGGCGCCCGTGCGCGATCCTGCGTATGACGCCTTTGCGCTGATCCCCGAGGCGCCGGGATCCGGCTGGATCGATGCGACCCTGCCCAAGGTGCCGGTCGCACCGGCCCTGCACGCGACCGACTCGGTGTTCATCGATGTCGACCACGACGCCGACCTGGATGTCGTGGTCTCGGTGGAGCACGGCGTCAACCGCCTGTACCGCAACGACGGCGGCGGCAGGCTGACCTACGTGCCGGATGCCTTCGGCGCCCGCATGCACGACAGCGAACACGTGCGCGCCGCCGATGTCAACCGCGACGGCCATATGGACGTGGTGTTCGTGGCCGAGGCCGACGAATATCACCAGCTTTACCTGGGCGACGGCAAGGGCGGCTTCATCGACGCCAGCGCGCGCCTGCCGGCCCACAGCCAGGGCAATGGCCTCGCGGTCGGCGACGTCGATGGCGACGGCCTGCCCGACATCTTCATCGGCAGCACCGGCGAGGCGGGCGGCGGCAAGGAGGCGCCGGCGAAGAACCTGCTGTTCCTGGGCGACGCGACGCGTCCCGGTTACTTCATCGACGCCTCCGCCACCCACCTGCCGCAGGCGAACGACCAGACCGAGGGCGCGGTGCTGGCCGACATGGACGGCGACGCCGACCTCGACCTGGTACTGGCCAGCCCCAGCCAGCCGAACCGGCTCCTGATCAACGACGGCAAGGGCCGATTCAGGGACGAGTCGCACCGGCTCGAGCTGAAGACGCCGATGCAGACGCGCGAAGTGCACGTGCTGGACGCGAACGGCGACGGCAGGCCCGATATCGTCTTCTTCAACATCACCAGCAACAATGCCGGCTGGGAAAAGGATCCGCAGACCCGCCTGCTGGTCAACGACGGCAAGGGCCGTTACCGCGACGAGACCGCGGCGCGCCTGCCGGCGCACACCTTTTCGAGCTGGGCCGGCGCGGTGGTCGATTTCAACCACGACGGCGCGCCCGACCTGCTGGTCGGCGCGATCCAGGTGCCGGGTTTCGTGCCGCTGCAGCTGCGCGCCTGGCAGAACGACGGCAAGGGACACTTCAAGGACGCGACGCTGTCCGTGATCCCCGGCGTCACCGTCGGCCGCAGCTGGAGCATGGGCAAGGGCGACCTCGATGGCGACGGCAAGGACGATGTCTTCGTCGGCGGCTGGGGCACCCAGGCGCGCCTGCTGCTCAGCGACATCGAGCGGCACCGGGCGTCGCTGCCGCCGGTGCCGGCGCTGGAAAAGCGGCCGCGCTGATCCAGGCACTCACTCAGCTTGCCGGCCTGAGGATGAATTCGGTGATCTCGGCCGGCACGCCGAGCCGGATCGGGAAGCCGTTCCACAGGCCGGTACCGTTGCTGACGTACAGCTGCATGCCCCCGATGCGGTAACTGCCCGAGACGTAGCCGCCGTTGGCGCGCTTCACGACCTGGTCGACGCCCCGGATCATGCCGCCATGGGTATGGCCCGACAGCTGGACGTCGATCCCCGTTCCGGCATTGGCGGCGATGCCGATCGGCTGGTGGCTGAGCAGCACGACCGGGACATCCGGCGCCGCGCCTTCGAGCGCGCGGCGCGTGCTTGGTCCTTCCATGCCGAAGCGCGGCGCCACCCGGTCGGTGACGCCGGCGATGGTCAGGCGCCCGCCCGCGTGGTCGATCGTGATGTGGCGGTTGGCCAGCACGCGCATCCCGAGCGCTTCGAAGGCGCCCGTCCAGCGCTCGGCGCCGAAATAGTATTCGTGGTTGCCCAGGCTCGCGATGACGCCGTGGCGGGCCACGAGGCCGGCCAGCGGCCGCACGTCGCCCGCGCGCGCCTGCGGCGAGCCGTCGATCAGGTCGCCGGTGATGACGACCAGGTCGGGCCGCAGCGCATTGCTGCGCTCGACCACCTCGCGCACCCAGTCACCGTGCATCAGGCGGCTGATGTGCAGGTCGGTCAGTTGCACCATCCGGAAGCCAGTCAGGGCCGGCGGCAGGTCGCGGATCGCCAGCTCGACCCGGCGCACCTCGGGCGCCTGGATCGCCTGGCCCACGCCGACGGCCGACAGCAGCGCGCCGGCGGCGACCACGGCGTAGCGCAGGCGCATGGTCACGCGCGCATCGATGGCGCGCCCGCGGCGCAGCGCCCACGCGGCCAGCAGGGCCAGGTCGGCCAGCAGCTGCAGCAGAAGAACCAGTAAAAAGCCGCAGTACAACCAGCCCAGCAGGATGATGAAGATGCGCGGGATCTCGGGCGAAAACATCGTGCCGTAGACCCAGCGCTGGATCATGTGGTGCTGGCACACCAGCAGCAGGGCCAGTCCCAGGCCGATCCGGGTGGCGCGGTGCAGGGGAAGGGGAACGATCAGGCGCAGGACGAGGTACAGGTAGGCAACGTAAACATAGGGGAAAAACACAGCGGAGGCACTCTTGTCTCTGGTTAAGTTGCCGCGATGATATCGCACTCGTTGCCATGGACCGGGGGTGCGCACGGTTTATCGGCGTTTACTAAACTTCGCTAAACTTCGCCGCTTCCGCGAAAGAATGTTGAGTGTAAGTTCTTTCCTTTGTATAAATTCGCTTGTTGTTACACGAAGACCCCTGCTATGCGCGCGGCATCACTGCCGTTTAGTAAATCCCTGTGAACGCTATCATTCCAGCGTGTCGCATCCGGGGAGAGCAGGGCAAGTCGCTTCATGGAGCCCCGACAGGTTCCGCCTAAAAGAAAGCCCGCTACAGGGCACGATCAGGAGACGCACGATGACTTCAAGAACCCAAGCCGCTTCCCGGCAGCCGAGCTGCCGCGTCACGCCCATCGCCATGGCGGTCGGCGTCGCGCTGCTGTCGCTTTCCAACGCCTATGCGCAGACCGGCGCCGCGTCCGCGCCGCCGGCCGACCAGCCGGTCCAGCCCGCCGTGCAGTCGCCGGCCGGATCTGCGCTGCCGACCCCGGCCCAGCAGAACGCCGCCAGCCCGGCAGCGACGGTCATGGTGACCGGCTACCGCTATGCGATCGAGAAAAGCCTCGACCAGAAGCGCGAGGCCAACTCGATCGTCGAGGTGGTCACCGCCGAAGACGTCGGCAAATTCCCCGACAAGAACGTGGCCGACGCGCTGCAGCGCGTGCCGGGCGTGGTCGTCACCCGCAGCGGCGGCGAAGGCAAGAACGTCAGCGTGCGCGGCCTGTCGTCCGATCTCACCCTGACCCAGCTGAACGGCAACTACGTCGCCACCGCCGAATCGAACGGCGATCCGAGCCGCTCGTTCAACTACATGCTGATGCCGTCGAACATGCTGGCCAGCGCGGAGCTGTACAAGACGTCCGAGGCGCGCTTCGACGAGGGCGGCATCGGCGGCACCGTGATCCTGCGCACCCGCCGTCCGCTGGACGTCGAGTCCGGTTCCGGCTTCGTCAACGTCGAAGGCACCTGGGCCGACACCACCAAGAAGACCGACCCGCAGTATTCGGGCCAGTACGCCTGGCACGACGAGAGCAACCGCATCGGCGTCCTGGTCGGCTTCACCCAGCAGAAACGCACCACGCGCACCATGGGCGCCAGCACCGAGAACTGGCAGTGGTATGCCGACGACTACAGGACGCAGCGGCCGGTCGACGTCAACGGCAACCCCTCGGGCCTGAATTCGTTCTGGTGGGGCCAGTCGGGCTTCTATGACCAGTCGGGCAAGTACTACAGCAAGTTCGCGATGCCGACCTCGGTCAATATGGACGTGCGCGAGACCGAGCGCGAACGCAAGGGCGGCCAGATCACCCTGCAGTTCAAGCCGCTGCGCAACCTGAACATGACGGCGAATTACTTCCGCTTCGACCTGCAGCAGAACAGCCAGCTGAACCAGCTGAAGGTCCCGGAATGGAATATCGCGCGCTACGACGGCGACGGCAACTGGCCGGGCGGACGCCTGCTCGACGGCTTGAGCTTCGACCCGAGCGGCACCGTGGTCACCGGCGCCCAGTACAGCGTTCACCCCGGCAAGGCCTATTACTGCAACAGCGCCCAGGCCGGCGCGGGCGGCCTGACCAATACCGGCGGCTTCGGTCCGGACGACTGCACCATCCCGACCCCGCAGATCACCGGCAGCTACAGCCGCGAGAAGGCGCTGTCGCAGACCGCCGACTTCGAAGTCGAATGGAAGGGCGATTCGATCGACGCCAGCTTCAAGGCCGGCCGCACCTGGGCCAAGGGCGGTCCCGCGCTGCAGTTCGGCATGCCGATCAAGCCGCGCGTGCAGAACGCCGACGGCAGCTGGACCCTCGGCAACACCGCGACGTCGTGGGACGTGTCGGGAACGCCGACCATGACCTTCGCGCCGGAACTGATGCAGAACCTGCGTAACGGCATCGGCGAGATCGACCTGGGCTCGACCTCGTCCTCGTGGACCCGCAACAGCACCGAGCAGAATTACGCCCAGACCGACCTGACCTGGCATGCCGACAGCAACTGGCTCGATTCGATCCAGTTTGGCGCCAAGTACCGCGACGGCGGCACCAGCCGCAGCACCGGCAACAACTACTGGGTGTGCCAGGGCGCCGACCCGGGCGACTACGACAGCCGCTACCAGAACGGCTGCGACGCCAACGCCAACAAGTTCCGTCCCGAGTTCCTGTACAACGCATCGCTGGGCAACCTGACGAACGGCCTGAAGGCCAGCGCCTTCCCCGGCATCGACTACCCGGCCTACATCTCGTACCTGAACCAGACCTACGGCGCCATGCAGACCCGCAACGAGGACAACTTCATCTACAACGTGGACGAGAAGATCACCTCGATGTACCTGCAGGCCAACATCAAGACCGACCGCCTGCGCGGCAACTTCGGCGTGCGCGTGGTCCGCACGAAGCAGCATGCCGATTCGACCGACAAGGTCGACTACTTCAACGACTACTTCTTCGACGGTCCCGACGGCACCCCGGCGCCTTGCCAGGCCGGCGGCCTGCCGGCGGCCGGCGCGCCCGCGGGCTCGGGCTGCACCAGCGGCTTTACCGTGGTGCCGGACAGCCAGACCAATCCGGCCACCGGCCATGTCTCGACCTATGTGGTCAGCTCGCTCGACCGCAACTACACCGACGTGCTGCCGAGCCTGAACATCGCGTACGACCTGACCGACACGCTGCTGCTGCGCGCGGCGGCCTCGAAAGTGGTGGCGCGTCCGAGCTACAACGACATCGGCGCGCCGGGCGCCCTGAACTACTACAGCCAGGAATACGTCGAAGACCGCCGCCTGATCGGCGGCGGCGACCGCCAGGGCTGGTATGGCTCGGGCAGCAACAAGGACCTGGAGCCCTACCAGGCGACCCAGTACGACGTGGGACTGGAGTGGTACTTCCAGCGCGGCTCGGTGCTCGGCATGGGCCTGTTCCGCAAGAACGTGCAGAACTTCGCGGTGCCGGTGGTGCGCGACGTGACCCTGAACATCGGCGGCGACGCGATCGCGGTCCAGAACTACGCGACCAGCGCCGGCGGGCGCGACGCGGTGTCGAAGGGCATCGAGCTGTATGGCCAGCACACCTTCGACAACGGCTTCGGCATCCAGGCCAACTACACGTACAACAAGACCAACCAGGCCGCGATCACGCTGGCGAACGGCACCGAGATCGGCACCTCGCCGCTGGTCGGCAGCGCCAGGAACCAGGCAAACCTGACGGTGTTCTACTCGAACGACAGGCTGATGCTGCGCGCCTCGTACAACCGCCGCGGCGAAGTGGTCAACGGCCTGATGAACGGCTTGAACGTGTACGAGGAACCTTACAGCCAGGTCGACCTGAACGCCGCCTACAACTTCACGCCGCAACTGAGCCTGACGGCGTCGGTCCTGAACCTGACCGAGGAAGAGTCGCGCTCGCACCTGGGCAACGGCACCAAGCAGCGCTTCTACTCCAACAGCTACGCGGGCCGGGTCGCGTACATGGGCCTGAACTACAAGTTCTGATCCCCGTTCCATCCTCCCCGCGCCGCCACGGCCGGGGAGGATTTTCTCATTCTGGACAAGCCATGCAAGCCATGCACGCCATGAACATGCACGAACGGGCCCGCGCAGCCGCGCCCTGGCCGGGGCGATGGTGCGCGCGCCTTGTGTCGGCATTGATCGTCGCCCTGGCGGCCGCCATGGCGGCCGCGCCAGCCGCCGCCTCCCGGCTAGCGCTCGACCAGGGCTGGACCTTCCGTCTGCTGCCCGGCCACGCCCAGGGCAACACCCATGTCGAAGCGCTGCCGTCGCGCGCCGCGACCGTGCCGGGCACGGTGCATACCGACCTGCTCGCGCACGGCGTGATTCCGGACCCTTACGTCGGCGCGCCCGAAGCCGGCCTGCAATGGATCGGCCTGGCCGACTGGGAATACCGCACCAGCTTCGACGTCCCGGCCGCCACCTTGCGCGCCGCGCGCAGCGACCTGGTGTTCGAGGGCCTCGACACCTTCGCCGAGGTCTGGCTCAACGGCGTCAAGCTGTTCGAGGCCGACAATGCCTTCCGCACCTGGCGCGTGCCGGTCGAAGGGCGGCTGCGCGCCGAGGGCAACATCCTGCGCGTCGTGCTGCGCTCGCCGATCGCGAAGATGCTGCCGCAGGTGGCCGCGATGCCGCACAAGATCGCCGGCAACTACCCGTCTCCGTACGGCGACGAGCCGAAGGACGCCATGACCGGCAACTTCGTGCGTAAACCCGGCTATCACTATGGCTGGGACTGGGGCCCGCGCTACGTCGGCGCCGGGATCACGAAGCCGGTAACGCTGCACAGCTGGGATGCGGTGCGCATCGACGACCTGCAGCTGCGCCAGGACCGGGTCGATGCCGCGCGCGCCGAGGTCACCGCCATCGCTTCGCTCGACGTCGTGCACACGGGGCGCGCCGAACTGCGTCTGTGGCAGACGGCGCCCGACGGCAAGCGCACGCTGGCGGCGTCCAGGCGCGTCGCGCTGGACGCCGGCGCCAACCGGATCGCGCTGCCGGTGCGGGTCGACTACCCGCAGCGCTGGTTCCCCAACGGGTATGGCGCCCAGCCGCTGTACCGTTACGAACTGGAGGTGCGCGAGGTCGGCGGCGGCAAGGCGCCGCTGGCCACGCATACCGCGCGCACGGGCCTGCGCAGCGTCGAACTGCGGCGCGACCCGGACGATCGCGGCAGCAGCTTCTACTTCGTCGTCAACGGCATCCCGGTGTTCGCCAAGGGCGCCAACACCATCCCCTTCGACATGTTCCAGCCGCGCGTGAGCCGCGCGCAGCTGCGGCGCGTGCTGGAAGCGGCGAAGAACGCCAATATGAACATGCTGCGCAGCTGGGGCGGCGGCTATTACGAGGGCGAGGATTACTACGACCTGGCCGACGAGCTGGGGCTGATGGTGTGGCAGGACTTCATGTTCGGCGGCGGCATGCAGCCGGCCTACGACGAGGCTTTCCGCGCCAGCGTGGTGCACGAGGCGCGCGACCAGGTGCGGCGCCTGCGCAACCGCCCCAGCGTCGTGCTCTGGTGCGGCAACAACGAGGAAGAGATCGCGTGGAAGTACTGGGGCCACCGCAAGACCCTGGAACAGGCCGACCCGGCCTTCGCCGACCGGGTATGGAAAGGCTATGTGCAGCTGTTCGGCGTCGACCTGCGCAAGGTGGTGGCGCAAGAAGGCGGCGGCATCGGCTACTGGTCCAGCTCTCCCGGCAACGACCTGCAGGAAGTGGCCAACACGCCGGCCGCCGGCGACATGCACTACTGGGAAGTGTGGGGCAATCCGGCCCATCCCGTGTCGGCCTACCTGGACGTCACGCCGCGCTTCATGTCCGAGTATGGCCTGCAGGCCTGGCCGGTCCAGCGCACCATCGACGCCTTCGCCCACCGCGCGCAGCAGCGCATCGACCATCCGGTGATCGAGGCGCACCAGAAATTCATGGCCGGCCGGGGCAACGAGCGCCTGCTGAAATACGTGCGCGAGGAGTTCGGCGAGCCGGCCGATTTTTCGGGCTTCGCCTACCTGAGCCAGGCGATGCAGGCCGAGGGCATCGAACTGGCCGCGCTGCACCACCGGCGCAGCCGTCCGACCACCATGGGCTCGCTCTACTGGCAGCTCAACGACGTGTGGCCGGGGGCCTCATGGTCGGGCATCGACTGGTTCGGCCGGCCCAAGGCGCTGCAGTTCCACGCCCGGCGCTTCTTCGCGCCGGTCGCGCTGGCGGCGCTGCGCGACCGCACGGGCATGACCCGGGTCAGCCTGCTCAACGACCGCACGCATCCCGCGCGCGGCGAGCTGCGCACGCGCGTGATGACGCTTGGCGGCCGGGTGCTGCGCGACGAGCGCAAGGCGGTCGAGATCGCGCCGCTGTCGGCGTTCGATGCGGCCGGCTACCCAGACGCCGACCTGCTCGGCGGCGCCGATCCGGCGTCCACCGTCGCCGTGTTCGAGCTGCGCGCCGCGGGTGAAGCTCCCTCGCGCGGGGTCGTGTATTTCGCGCCGGCCAAGGACATCGCCTGGGTTGACGCCGGCCTGCGCGCTCAACTGCACGCTGAGTTGCGCCGCGACGGCGATGGCTACGTGGTCGAGATCGAGGCCGCCCGGCTCGCGCGCGCCGTCTGGATCGATTTCGGCGCGCTGGACGCCGAGCTGTCCGACAACGCCCTGACGCTGCTGCCGGGCGAGCGCGTCCGGTTGCGCTTGACCGCCACCGCCAATGAAGGCGCGCTGCGCGCCGCCATGAACATCCGCTCGCTGTCCGACGCCGTGCGGGCCACTACAACAACACCATAGGAGACCGTCCTCACATGAAGAAGACGCACACCATATCCGCCGCCGTGGCGCTGCTGTTCGCCGCCGCCGCCGCCGGCGCCGACACCGCACAACTCCGCTTCTCGTCTTCCTTCGAATCCGGCCAGCCCTCGCCCGCCTCGCTGGCGGGCGAGGGCGTGAAGGTGGCCCTGGGAGAGGGCCCGGAACGCCCCTACGCCGCCAAGAAGAAAGCCGGCTATACCGGCGCCCGGGCCTTGCACTACCATGCCGAAGGCCAGGGCGGCCGCCTGCGGCTGTACGCGGTCGATATCGACGTCAAGCCCGATACGGTGCTGTCGTGGATGGTGCTGCCCGAGATCGTCGACGGCGACATCGACACGTCGACCAACGTCTCGCTCGACCTGGTGCTGGACGATGGCCGCCGGCTCTCGAGCCTCGACTTGCGCGACAACCATGGCGTGCGCCTGGGCGCCGCCGCCCAGGGCCAGTCGAAGACGCTGTATCCGCAGCAGTGGGCGCGCAAGGCGGTGCGGCTGGGCAGCCTGGAAGGACGCCGCATCAAGGCGATCGAACTGGAGCTGCGGCCCACCGCCAGGGGCGGCGCCAGTGGCTGGATCGACGACGTCGAGGTCAAGGAACAGGCCGTCGCCAGGGTCGCGCGGCTGTCCGACCACGTGCTGACCACGCGCGGCACCCAGGCCAACGGCACTTTCTCGCGCGGTAACAACATCCCGGCCACGGCCGTGCCGCACGGCTTCAACTTCTGGACCCCGGCCACCGACGCCGGCACCCTGAGCTGGCTGTATCGCTGGAACGAGCAGAACGACGCGAACAACCGTCCGCGCCTGCAGGCGCTGTCGCTCAGCCACCAGCCCAGCCCATGGATGGCCGACCGCCAGACCTTCCAGGTGATGCCCTCCAGCGCCCAAGGCCGCCCCGACGCCGACCGCCAGCGCCGCGCGCTGCCGTTCTCGCACGACCAGGAGCTCGCGCGGCCCTACACCTACCGGGTGGACTTCGACAACGGCATCCGCGCCGAGGTGGCGCCGACCTCGCGCGCCGCGATCTTCCGCTTCCGCTTCCCCGAGAACGGCGACGCCAACCTGCTGTTCGACAACGTCGACGAGCGCGGCGGCTTCACCCTCGACGCGGCGACCCAGACCCTGCGCGGCTATACCGACACCCGCAGCGGCCTGTCGAACGGCGCCACGCGCATGTTCGTGTTCGCGCGTTTCGACCAGCGCTGGCAGGACAGCGGCCTGATCGAGACCGGCCGTCCGACCGGCTACGTGAAATTCGCCGACAAGGGCGAGGTGCGGATGCGCATCGCCACCTCGCTGATCTCGGTCGAGCAGGCGCAGCGCAACCTGGACCTCGAGATCGGCGACGCTGGCTTTGACGCCGTGCGCGAACGCGCGCAGGCGGCGTGGGATGCGGAGCTCGGCCGGGTGAAGGTCGACGGCGCCAGCGAAGACCAGCTGACCACCGTCTATTCGAACCTGTACCGCCTGTTCCTGTATCCGAACGTCGCCCACGAGAACGTCGGCACCGCCGCCAGGCCCGACTGGCGCCATGCCGACCAGAGCGGCTGGTCGAAGGACAAGGCCGGCGGCGATGCGATGCGCACGTCGGCGCCCGTGCTCCCCGGCCAGGTGTATGTCAACAACGGCTTCTGGGATACCTTCCGCACCACCTGGCCGGCCTATGCGCTGTTCGCGCCGAAGCGCGCCGGCGAGATGGTCGACGGCTTCCTGCAGCAGTACCGCGACGGCGGCTGGGTGGCGCGCTGGTCGTCGCCGGGCTACGCCGACCTGATGGTCGGCACCAGTTCCGACGTGGCCTTCACCGACGCCTGGCTCAAGGGCGTGCGCGGCTTCGACGCCCACCAGGCGTACGAGGCGGCGCTGAAGAACGCGACCGCAGTCCCGCCGGTCTCGAACGTCGGCCGCAAGGGCCTGGCGCAGTCGATGTACCGGGGCTACGCCGACACCTCGGTCCACGAAGGCATGTCGTGGACGCTGGAAGGCGCATTGAACGACTTCGGCCTGGCGCAGCTTGCCACCGCCCTGGCCGCCGAAGAAGGCAAGGATGGCAACGACAGCGCGCGCGGCCGCCGCTACCGCGAGGAAGCCGCCTACTTCCGCGCCCGCGCCGCGGATTACGTCCACGTCTACGACCCGGCGACCATGTTCTTCCGTGGCCGCGACGCCAAGGGCGGGTGGCGCGTGCCGGCCAGGCAATTCGATCCGCGCCGCTGGGGCGGCGACTACACCGAGGCCAATGCCTGGACCTTCGCCTTCACCGTGCCGCACGACGCGCAAGGGCTGGCGAGCCTGATGGGCGGGCGCCAGGTGCTGGCCAGCCGGCTCGACGAGTTCTTCGCCACCCAGGAGACGGCGGAGGCGAAGTACTCGGGCAGCTACCGCCAGGTGATCCACGAGATGACCGAGACGCGCGACGTGCGCATGGGCATGTACGCCCACAGCAACCAGCCGGCCCACCACATCCCGTGGATGTACGTCGCCGCCGGCCAGCCGTGGAAGACGCAGCAGATCACCCGGGAGATCCTGCGCCGCCTGTACCTGGGCAGCGAGATCGGCCAGGGCTATGCGGGCGACGAGGACAATGGCGAGATGTCGGCCTGGTACACCTTCGCCATGCTGGGCCTGTATCCGCTGCGGATGGGCTCTCCCGAGTACGTGATCGGCTCGCCGGCGTTCGCGCGCAGCGAGGTCAAGCTCGAAAATGGCCGCACGCTCACCGTCGTCGCCCATGGCAACAGCCAGGACAACGTCTACGTGCAGTCGCTGAAGGTCAACGGCAAGCCGTGGAACCAGCCCTGGATTCGCCACGCCGACATCGCCGCCGGCGCCACGCTGGAATTCACGATGGGCAGCAAGCCCTCGACCTGGGGCAGCGCGGCCGGCGCCTTGCCGGCGTCGATGACCGCCGCCGGCCAGCGTCCCGCCGGCCTGATCGACCGCAGCAAGGGCGCGACCGGCACGCTGGACGGCAAGCGTCTTGACGCCGCGCTGGTCGACGACGATGCGATGACCACGGCGCAGCTCCCGGCCAGGGCCGCCATCGGCTTCGCCTTCGCCAGGCCCACGACGATCAGCCACTACACCATCACCGGCGGCAAGGCGGCGCTGGGCAAGGCGACGTGGACGCTCGAGGGGCGCGACGGCAAGGGCGCCTGGGTGGCGCTGGATGCGCGCGAGGACGAGGTGTTCGCCTGGGAGCGCCAGCTGCGGCCGTTCGGCATCGCCAGGCCCGGCGCCTACCGCGAATACCGCCTGCGTTTCGCCCAGGGCGCGGCGTTCGAGCTGGCCGAGCTCGAGTTGCTGGAGGCCGGTCCCGTCGCCGCGCCGAAGTAGGCAGGCGCGCGTGCAGCGAAGCGGGCAAACCTCCGTGTTTACAGCCAATACACGGTGTTTACTAAAAATTGCTAAAACGACCGGCGTTTTGCCCTGCTTTGTTGACCGCGCCGAAACGCGGCTGCTATAAATTGAATTACAAGAACGCGACCATAAGCGTTTATTAAACCAACTTCTGGAGACGATCATGCACACGATCCCGATGCCGGGACCATGGGTGGCGCGGTGAGCCAGGTCACGCTGCGCGACATCGCGAGCGAGACCGGGCTGTCGATCGGCACGGTCTCGCGCGCGCTCAAGAACCAGGGCGGCATGACCGAGGCGACCCGCGGCGTGGTGCGCGAGGCCGCCATCCGGCTGGGCTACGATTTCTCGCTACTGAAGAAGGGCCGCATCCGCCGCATCGCGTTCCTGCTGCACAGCCAGCACAACACGCTCACCTCCAGCCCGTTTTTCACGCCGGTGCTGCACGGCGCCGAAGAAGCCTGCCGGCGCGAGGGCATCGCGCTGTCGCTGATCGTGGTCGGCCCGGCCGAGCCGGTGCTCGAACAGATCCGCCTGCACCAGCCCGACGCGATCCTGTGCGCCGGCTTCTTCGAGCCCGAGGTCCTGAGCGCGCTGCAGCAGACGGGCCGGCCAATGGTGCTGGTGGACATGCACCGGCGCGGCTTCACCTCGATCAATCCGGACAATATGTGCGGCGGCTACCTCGCCACCCAGCACCTGCTGCGCTGCGGCAAGAAGCGCATCGCCATGTTGTCCGGCTCCCTGGCCCACTACAGCATCCAGCAGCGCAACCGGGGCTTCCGCCAGGCGCTGTTCGACGCCAGGGTGCATGCCGATCCGAGCCTGGAAGTGATCGTGCCCACCATGGGCGAGGGCGAGGAGGGCGTGATCGAGGCCGTGCGCAGCCTGCTCGCGCTGCCGAAGCGGCCGGATGCGCTGTTCTGCTACAACGACAGCACCGCACTGGTCGCCATGAAGACCTGCCTGGCCGAGGGGCTCAAGATCCCCTACGACCTCGCGATCGTCGGCTTCGACGATATCGCCGCCTCGGCCGCCGCCATTCCGCCGCTGTCCACCGTCCACGTGGACAAGGAAGCGCTGGGGCGCGCCGGGGTCGACTCCCTGCTGCACAAAACCGACGACAACCCATCCCAGATAACCCTGCCAGTCGAGATGATCGTGCGCGAGAGCAGCTACGACGACTAGCGCACAGCAACCTTAGCCACCATGACCCCTTTCCCGAACTTTCGCAGCCCGGACGTGCTGCTCGACCATGCGCGCCACACGATGCGCTTCTATCATCCGCGCGCGGTCGATCCCGCCGGCGGCATGTACCACTACTTCAAGGACGACGGCGCGGTCTACGACCCGCGCCACCGCCACCTGGTCAGCAGCACGCGCTTCGTGTTCACCTATGCCATGGCCTGGCGCCACTTCGAGGATCCGGCCTATCGCGCGGGCCTGGAGCACGCGGTGCGCTTCGTGCGCGAGGCGCACCGCGCCCCCGATGGCGACGGCTATGCCTGGATGCTGGACGGCCGCGAGATCGAGGACGGCACCCAGCATGCGTATGGCGAGGCCTTCGTGCTGCTGGCCTATGCGCATGCCGCGATGGCCGGCATGATCGATGCGCGGCCCTGGATCGCCGAAGCCTTCGAGCTGATGGAAAAGCGCTTCTGGATCGCAGCAGATGGCCTGTACGCCGACGAGGCGAGCCAGGACTGGCGCGCGCTGTCGACCTACCGCGGCCAGAACGCGAACATGCACGCCTGCGAAGCGCTGCTGGCCGCGCATGCCGCGACCGGCGAACGGCGCTACATCGAGCGCGCGTACACGGTGGCCCATAACATCACCCAGCGCCAGGCCGGGCGTTGCGGTGGCCTGATCTGGGAGCACTACGACACGAACTGGCAGCCCGACTGGAAGTTCAATATCGACGACCCGGAAAACCTGTTCCGTCCCTGGGGCTACCAGCCGGGCCACTTCACCGAATGGGCCAAGCTGCTGTTGCAGCTGGAAGCGCGCGGCAAGGACGTGCTGGAGCACGACCTCAACTGGCTGCTGCCGACCGCGGAAAAGCTGTTCAAGGTGGCGGTGGAGCAGGGCTGGGACCCGGAACATGGCGGCCTGTGCTACTCGCTGGCGCCGGACCTGAGCGTGTGCGACTTCCACAAATACTTCTGGGTGCAGGCAGAAAGCGCCGCGGCGGCGGCCATGCTGGCCGCGCGCACCGGCAACCGGGAGTACTGGACCTGGTACGACCGCCTGTGGCAATACAGCTGGACCCATTTCGTCGACCACGAGCATGGCGCCTGGTACCGCATCCTCGACCGCGAGAACCGCAAGCTCAGCGACGAGAAGAGCCCGGCCGGCAAGGTCGACTATCACACCATGGGCGCCGCCTACGACATCGTGGCCGTGCTGAAGGGTGGTGCGCGTGCTTAATCCTCCCCGGATGCTGTGCGCCGGCGAGGCGCTGACCGACATGATCCACCAGGGCGACGAACGGTGGGTGAGCCGCGTGGGCGGATCGACCTGGAACGTGGCGCGCGCGCTGGCGGCGCTGGGCGAACCGACCGCTTTCGCCGGCGCCATCAGCCTGGACCGCTTCGGCGACGCGCTGTGGCGCGCCAGCGAGGCCGTCGGCCTGGACACGCGGCTGCTGCAGCGGGTCGACCGTGCGCCGCTGCTCGCCGTGGTCGAACAGGGCGAGCCGCCGCGCTACTTCTTCATCGGGTCCGATTCCGCCGACCTGCACTTCGAGCCGGCGCTGTTGCCGGCCGGCTGGGCCGAGGGCCTCTGCTGGGCCCATTTCGGCGGCATCAGCCTGGCGCGCGAGCCACTTGCTTCTAGGCTTACTGCGCTGGCGCGCCAGCTCAAGGCCCAGGGCGTGGCGATCAGCTACGACCCCAACTACCGCAACCTGATGGACGAGCGCTATACGCCGACGCTCGAAGCGATGGCGTCGATCGCCGACCTGGTGAAAGTGTCGGACGACGACTTGCGCGGCCTGTTCCCCGGCGTCGACCTGGACGACGCGCTGGCGCGCCTGCGCGCCTTCAATCCGGCGGCGTATTGCCTGCTGACGCGGGGGAGCCAGGGCGCGAGCCTGTTCCACGGCGCCGAGCGCTGCGATGCGCAGGCGCCAAATGTCACGGTGGTGGACACCGTCGGCGCCGGCGACGCCAGCGCCGCCGGCCTCTTGAGCAGCCTGGTGCGCCATCCGCAGCGCCGCCTGCAATCGCACCTGCACGCGGCGCTGGCCGCCGGCTCCGCCGCCTGCCTGCAGGCCGGCGCCACGCCGCCGCCGCCCGCAGCCATGCAACAACTGTTCGAACAGCTCGAAGGAGACGCAGCGTGACGAATCAACCCCGCACCAACCCATTCCAACCCGCGATCCGGGGATTCTGCTTCGCCCTGGCCGCCTGCCTGCTGCCGCTGTCCGCCATCGACGCGACGGCGGCTGGCGCACCGGCCAAGGCGACGATCGCAGCTGGCGCCATGCCGGTCAATACCTTCATCGGCACTCAGGACGAAGGCAATACCTTCCCTGGCGCCTCGGCCCCGTTCGGCATGATCCAGGTCAGCCCGATCGCCGACCACTACGCCGGCTACCGCTACACCGACAAGAAGATCCGCGGCTTCGGCCACTCCTTCATTTCCGGCGCCGGCTGCTGGGAACAGGGCGGGCAGCTGTCGGTGTTGCCGGTGACCGGCGCCATCGGCCCCGGCGGCGACTTCGACACCAGCAAGAAGGGGACGTTCGACCACAAGAAGTACGCCGCCGAGTACACGCACGACGGCGAAGTCGGCGAGGCCGGCTACTACAAGGTCAGGCTGACCAGCTACGGCGGCATCACGGCCGAAGCCACCGCGCTGACCCGCGCCGCCGCCGAGCGCTATACCTTTGCGCCGGGGACGACGACCGGCCACCTGCTGCTCAACCTGGGACAGGCCAATGAGCGCCATGGCGTCATCGGCAGCGAAGTCAGGATCGTGGGCGAGCGCAGCGTCGAGGGCCGGATCGTCACCCGCAGCTTCTGCGGCGGCGCCAAGTACACGACCTGGTTCCGCATGGAGTTCGACCAGCCGTTCGCCAGGCGCGGCATCTGGGACGACCGCGCCGGCTGGCCGGACGTCGACGGCCCGAGCCAGCAGGGCGAGGCCAAGCCGCACGGCGTGTGGCTGAGCTTCGACCTCGCGAAAGGCCAGGCGGTGACCGCCGTCAGTGCGATCTCGCACGTCGACGCCGAAGGGGCGCGCATCAACCTGAAGGCCGAGGGCATGGAGGGCGGCCGCTTGACGAGCTTCGATGCCATGCGAGCGAAGGCCCAGGCCAACTGGCAGCGCGAGCTGGCCAGCGTGCGCGTCGAGGGCGGCAGCAAGGATGACCGCACCGTGTTCTACACCGCGCTCTACCATGCACTGCTGCAGCCACTGACCGGCAACGACGCCGACGGCCGCTACCGCGGCTACGACGACGCCATCCATACGGCCAGGGACTGGACCTATTACGAATTCTTCTCGCTGTGGGACACCTACCGCGCCCAGAACCAGATGCTGGCGCTATTGCGTCCGGAGCGCGCGCGCGACATCGCGACCTCGGTGCTCAAGATCCGCGAGCAGGGCGGATGGCTGCCGCGCTGGGGCTATGCCAATTTCGAGACCAACATCATGACCGGCGACCCGGTGACGCCGTTCCTGGTTGACCTGTGGCGCTACGGCGCACTGAAGGGCCGCGAGGCCGAGGCCTACGCCGCCCTGCGCGAGAACGCCTTCGGCGTGCCGGCGCACGGCATCCGTCCGCAAGGCCGTTCGGGCAACCCGAGCTACATGGAGCAGGGCTTCGTGCAGTACGACCGCAGCTTCATCTCGAAGGGCATGGACACCGATCCGCACCACGGCGCGTCGGCGACGCTCGAATACGCGGCGGCCGACGGCGCGCTGGCCGGCATGGCCCAGGCGCTCGGCCATCTGGATGATGCGAAAGTGCTGGCGCAGCGCGCCCTGAACTGGAAGACGATCTGGGACCCGAGCGTGGTCGACGCCGAGACCGGCCAGAAAGGCTTCCCGCGTCCGCGCCTGGAGAACGGCAGCTGGTTCGGCGACGTCGGCAGCGGCTACGATCCGCGCGGTGACCATGGCTTTCATGAAGGCACGGCCTGGCAATACCAGTGGCTGGTGCCGCAGGACGTGCCGGGCCTGGCCGCCGCGATGGGGGGTGTCGCGCCGGCGCTGGGGCGCCTGGACCAGTTCTTCGACTATCCGGCGGTGCTGGCCGACCCGAACGCGGTGCGCAAGTCGTGGGTGGTGGGACCGTACAGCTACTACGCCCAGTTCCGCTACAACCCGAACAACGAGCCCGACCTGCACGCGCCGTGGATGTACACCCTGATGGGCCAGCCGTGGAAAACCACCACCGTGGTGCGCGCGGCCGAGACCCTGTTTACCAACGGTCCCGGCGGCGTGACCGGCAACGACGACCTGGGCACCATGTCGTCCTGGTACCTGTTCAGCGCGCTGGGCATCTACCCGGACATGCCGGGCAGCGGCCGCTTCCTGCTGCATGCGCCGCGCTTCGCCAAGGCCGAGATCGACCTGCCGCAAGGCCGCATCCTGCGCATCGAGGCGCCGGGCGCCAGGCCGGGCGAGCGCCGCTTCGTCAAGTCGGTGAACTATGGCGGCCGCGCGGTCGAGCGCGTGTGGCTGGACTGGGAGCAGCTGCAGTCGGGCGGCGTCCTGCAGTATCGGCTCACGACCCAGCCGGACACGCAAGGCTGGGGCTCGCGCGGGCGTGACCTGCCGCATCCACCGGCCGGCCTGGCACACTAAGCGCCACAAAAAAAATATATAAGGAGACAGCATGGCCAATATGCCATACAAGGCGGCGCCTGCCGCCCCTAACCAGGGCGCGGCGACGCAGCTGGACAACAATACGAGCGCGCTCGTCATCGTGACGATCCTGTTCTTCATGTGGGGGCTGATCACGTCGCTCAACGACGTGCTGATCCCGCACCTGAAGGCGGTCTACACCCTGACCTATGTCCAGGCCATGCTGGTGCAGTTCTGCTTCTTCGGGGCCTACGCCATCGTTTCGCTGCCGGCCGGGGCGCTGATCCGCCGCATCGGCTACCAGAAGGGGGCGGTGGCCGGCCTGCTGGTGGCCGCTGCCGGCTGCAGCCTGTTCTATCCGGCCTCGTTCGGCGGCTATGGCCTGTTCCTGCTGGCGCTGTTCGTGCTGGCCTCGGGCATCACGGTGCTGCAGGTGGCGGCCAACCCTTACGTGGCGGTGCTCGGTCCGGCGCGCACGGCGTCGAGCCGCCTGACCCTGACCCAGGCCTTCAATTCGCTGGGCACGACGATCGGGCCGGCCGTCGGCGGCCTGTTGATCCTGTCGGCGGCGGGGGCGGTCGCGGTCACCGGTGTCGATGCGGTCGCCGAGGCGGCGGCAGAAGCGGCATCGGTGCGCGGGCCCTACCTGGTGCTGGCCGGCGTGCTGGTGCTGCTGGCGGTGCTGTTCTGGCTCGCGCGCCTGCCGGCGATCGCCGACACCGATGACCTGCCGCTGGCGGCCGAAAGCCAAGGCTCGGCGCTGGCGCACCGCCACCTGGTGCTCGGCGCGATCGGCATCTTCCTGTACGTGGGCGCCGAAGTGAGCATCGGCAGCTTCCTGATCAACTTCATCGGCGAGCCGCACATCGCCGGGCTGTCGCATGCCGACGCCGCGCACTACGTCAGCATCTACTGGGGCGGAGCGATGGTGGGGCGCTTCATCGGCTTCGCCGTGATGCGCGTGGTCAGCCCCGGCAAGACGCTGGCCTTCAACTCGCTGGCGGCGATCGCGCTGGTGCTGGTGGGGACGTTTGCCGAAGGCGACCTGGCGATGTGGGCGATCCTGGCGGTCGGCCTGTGCAATTCGATCATGTTCCCGACCATCTTCAGCATGGCGCTGCATGGGCTGGGCAGGCACACGGGGCAGGCCTCGGGCATCCTGTGCATGGCGATCGTGGGCGGGGCGCTGGTGCCGTTCGCGCAAGGGGCGCTGGCCGATGCGTTCAACGTGCAGGTATCGTTCCTGCTGCCGGCGGCGTGCTATTGCTTCATTCTGTACTTTGGGACGAAGTACGCACGGATGTACAGCGCTTAATCATCAGCACGACTTTCTGGACCACGCGAGTGGGTTGGATGGGATGCGCTGCCGAAGTGTGCATCGCCATCCAAACCATTTTAAGTATGGTTTCTTGCTGGAAACCATTCTGCTAGAATGATACGCGGACATTCGGTCGATCGATACGCCTTGGGCACGATTTGACGTCTCATCGCTTGCCACGACCGTGGGGTAGCCATCGTGATGCATCACGAGGGTTCGTGTACATTCTCCAGGAAGTTCATGATGTTTCATATCAACCTTGGCCAATGCAGCGCTTGCGAAACGAATGGCGCGGTGTTGGAAGCCTGTCGCGTTTGCAGCGGGTGCCTTACCAATTTGGACCGCTTGTGCGAGGCCTGTGCGGATCAGTCCTGTCCTGGGTGTGGCGGCAAGCTCGGACGTCGCAATGACGTGTTTCCCTACTCGCTGTTCAGCGCAATCGAGCGCGGTGACCTGGATGCGGTGGACTACCTCCATCACGCACATGGGCAGGACATCAATGCACAGCGAGACCGTTCGGGCAGGTCCCCGCTGTCATTTGCAGCGAGCAGTTCATCGGTTCCGGGCAAGCGCCGGCTGGAGCTGGTCAGATGCTTGCTTGATCTCGGTGCGATGCCCACGCAAGGGGATCTCGGTGGCCGCACTCCGTTGATACATGCCGCGATGAACCGCACGTTGACGCAGTCCTTGTCTGAAATTCTTGCGGAGGCGGTTAACTGCCAAGACAGCGCGGGCAAGACCGCGCTCATGTATGCGGCCAAAGGACACAATGCTGTCAATACCAAAGCTGGTAACCGCAGCGTTGCGCGATTCTTGCTGGAGAGCGGCGCGGATACCCTGGTCCAATGCCACCGCGGACGGACGGCGCTAGGCTACGCCATACACGCGAATGGCAGTGGCACGAACGAGGAGATGGTGCATTACTTGAAACAGGCGATGCTGCGTCAGGCAGCCGAGCGCATCTTCCGGAGCGAGTACAAGGCGACCTTCGATGCCGATGGTGGCGTTGTGGTTAAGAATAAGAGCGGCGCGGTCGTGCCGCTGGCCTGATTCGTTGCAGGGAATATGCGGTAGCGGCACAGGCATCGGGTGAATGCGATCCATCCCCAGTCAAGCAAAAAATGAGCTACACCATCCAAGAACATCGACATCGATTTTCTGCCTGGGCCGCAGGAAGGGCTGCGAACGTCATTGGTTGCAGATTCTCGGTCGAGCAAGGAAAAGCGATTCTGGAAGAAGCGGGCATGCATGCATTGTTGGCTGGCCCTACAAGGTTGCCAGCACCAGATGCGATGGATGCGGCACATCGTCAGTGGCGACATGATGTCCTTGCTTCGGCTGCACTACACAAGCTGAACTTCACCCACGGCGTAGCGGCCAAGCTGATCAATATTTATCTGAAGGCCGGGTTCGTGTGTGGCGGGTACGATACGCATGAACGGGTGCGCGCGCTGCATCCTCCAATCGACAGCATATTGCTGAAAGAACTCGCACGGAGGAATATCGGTGGCGCGCGCCAGGTCTGGGTTGATGCTCAGGCGTGGCGCTGGTCGAAGCTGGATTCTGACCAATACGAAACAATCATTCACAATATCCGCATTGCAATTCCTCACCTTGCATTGTGGGAGATAGAGCGATATTGGCAAGGCCACCAGTGATTTCGCAAGATAGGGTTGGCGCCCGTGGTATGCGGCACCAACCTCCAAGCCAGCTCAATCGAACGCGTAATTCACGCTGGCATAGAACCGCCGCCCGCGCGGATCGGTGTAGCTCGGATCGTAGCCGGACAGGAAGAAATAGGCCTGGTTCGAATACGGCGGGCTCTCGTCGAACAGGTTCTGCACGCCGGCGCGCAGCTTCAGGCGCGGCGTCGCCTGATATGCCGCCGACAGATCCCACAGCGAGTACGACTTGACCTTGTTGGCCGCCACCACCGAACCGTCGTCGATATTGATCGCCGTGTTCTGGTCGTCGTAGCCGCTCGACCAGGCGTTCTGCAGGCTGGCCGAGACGGGGCCGCGCTCCCAGTCGAAGCTGACCGTATGGCGCCAGCGCTGCACCACGCCATCGGTCACGAACTTGTTCAGGTTGCTCACAAAAAGGTCGCCCGGCGCGTTCTGGATTTCGGACGACAACACATACGTGCCGTTCAGGCGTCCACCGAGGCGCCCCAACGGCGTGTCGACGCCGCGCACCGTGACCGCCAGGTCCAGGCCCTTGGCCACCTGGGCGCCGCGGTTTTCCTTGCGCAGCTCGATGTAGTCGATCACGTCGTCCTCATCGCGGTGCACCAGGTCGCCATACCTGGCCAGGTTGCCCAGGATGATGTCGTCGCCGATCTCGCTGATCAAGTCGGTGCGCTTGATGTTCCAGTAGTCGAGCGAGGCGCTCACGTTGCGCCCGGCCGCGACCACGGCGCCGACCGAGAACTGGCGGCTGCGCTCGGGTTTCAGGTCGGCATTGCTGTAGCGGCGCGTATCCCAGTTGTCGGCGCAGTCGGCGTAGTTGTTCTCGACGGTGGCGCAATACACCGGATCGGGCAGGGTCGCGGTGCTGCTGTAGACGGTGGGGCGGAACAGCTCCGTCATCGTCGGCGCGCGGAAACCCCGGCCGCCCGATGCGCGCAGCAGCACGGCGTCGGTCGGGCGGTAGGAGAGGCCGATCTTGGGGCTGGCCGCGCCGCCGACTTCTTCGTAATGATCGTAGCGCGCCGACAGCTGCGCCTCCCACCGCTGCGCGAATGGCACCAGCAGTTCGCCATACAGGCCGGCGACGTCGCGCTTGTCGCTGGTGGCGCGGCCGCCTTCCGGCGCGGCATCGTTGTTGATGTTGTCGGAGAGGAGCAGGGCGGAAGGCGTGAAGGCGTTCTTTTCGCGCCGCACTTCGCCGCCGATGGCGACGGCCAGCTCGCCGCCGGCCAGCGGCATGAGCGCGCGCGCGAACTTGAAGTCGACCGCGTCGAGCGTGCCGCGCGCGCGGCGCACGACGTCGTCGACCTGGATGCTGTCGATGAGGGCGCGGCCCTCGGGGCTGGATGGGCCGAAGGGATTGATGCGGCCGTCCATGATGCCTTCCATCAGTTCGTTGTACAGCACGTAGCCGTTGGTGTCGCGGTCCTTGACCGTGTTGACGCTGTGGTTGAGCGCGGCGTCGTAGTCCCAGCCGCCCACGGCGCCGCTGACGCCGACCACGAAGCGCATGCCTTCGCTGGTCAGTTCGCTGGTGCGCTGGCCGGCTTCGGACAGGCGCATGCGCAGTTCCAGTTCGCCCGGATAGTCGTCGTCGAGTTCATGGAGGCCCGTGCCGGCCAGCTGCGGCACCAGGCGGTAGTCGATATAGCCGGTCACGCGCGCCGACGAGCCGGTGTACCACGACTTGGCGCGGCTGAGCGCGACCTCGGCATAGGCTTGGTGGCCGCCGCCGAGCTTGAGCACGCCGCGGCTTAGCAGGCTCGCTTTTTCGGTCCTGGGATAGAGCTCGGTGTCGCCCATGTAGTTATAGGTGCAGGCGTCCACGCCGCCAGTGCCGTCGGGCAGGTAGACATTGGCCGGCGGTGCGCAATCGGGCGCCGCCAGGTTGATCAGGCGGTTGGTGAGCGGGCGCCCGTTGATGGTGAAGCCGCGTTCCTGCAGGTGGTCGCGCTGGTTCGAGGTCAGGCGGATGTTGGCCGGGCCGGTGTAGCCCGACAGCAGATGGCCCAGGCGCTCCTCGACCCGCAGGCCCGGGATGAAGCTGCGCTGCGAGGTATTGAGCGCGTTGGTGCGCTGGAAGTCGGCCACCGCGAACACGTTGTAGCCGTCGCGCTCCAGGTCACCCTTGCCGGCGCTGATGCTGGCGGTGCGCTTGCCGGCGCCGCCCTCGTCGGTGGTGCTGCCGTAGGCGTTCAGTTCCAGGCCCTGGAAATCCTTGCGGGTGATGAAGTTGATGACGCCGCCGATCGCATCGGTGCCGTACAGCGCCGAGGCGCCATCGAGCAGCACCTCGACCCGTTCCAGCGCGGCGGCCGGGATGTTGTTCAGGTCGACGCCGCTGTCGTCGCCGGGCGAGGCGAAGTTGGCCATGCGCCGGCCATTGAGCAGGACCAGGGTCGACGAGGTGCCGATGCCGCGCAGGTTGGCGCTGTTGAAGCCCCGCTGGTCGCCGCCGACGTTGATGCTGGCGCCGTCGGTCAGGCCGTTGACGTTGCTCGATACCCGGGCCATCAGCTCGGAGGCGGTGGTCACGCCGGCCTTCTCGATCTCGGCGCGCGAGACGATCTGCACCGGCAGCGCGGTCTCGGACTGCACCCGGCGGATGGCGGAGCCGGTGACTTCGACCTTCGGCATCTCGGCCGGCGCCGCCGCCGGCGCGATGTCGCTCGCCTGCGCCGGCGTTTGCTGCGCCAGCGCGCTGCCCGATACCCCCGCCGCCATCCAGGCGCCCGCCAGCAGGGCGCCGCGCACGGCGCGCGCAGCCGCCTTCAACTTCATATTCATCAATTATCCTTGTAAAACTTCGTCAATATCGACGAGTGTAATCGCGCGGCGAGCCGTCAAGACGACTATCGTTGCGGGAAACGAAGGATGTTGCGAATCTGATACGTGGGGGCGATCCGGCCCGGCATTCGGTTTGGAGAAATCATGCATTACGGGTTGCAGCGGTTCCATGCGTTCGCATCATTCGGCCACGGCCCCGCGGTCCAGAAACGCGATGATCGAGGCCGGCGTGCTCGTGCCCGACGAAGGCGGGCGTGATTGAACGCGGCAACTGCTATGCTGGCATGGCGTCGGCCGGGCCGGGAGCCGCTGCCGGAGCTCGACCCGTGAGCCGCCTTTTCCACCACTAACCATGAGGTCCACCATGACAACGTCCAACGAAGTGCGCCCGCCGCTGCCGCCGTTTACGCGCGAATCGGCGATCGAGAAGGTCCGCCTGGCCGAAGACGGCTGGAACACGCGCGACGCCGCCAGGGTAGCGCTGGCCTACAGCCTCGATACGCGCTGGCGCAACCGCGCCGAATTCGTCAACAACCGCGACGAAGCGCGCGCCTTCCTCGAGCGCAAATGGAAAAAGGAGCTCGAGTACCGCCTGATCAAGGAGCTGTGGGCCTTCGCCGACAATCGCATCGCGGTGCGCTACGCCTACGAGAGCCGCGACGATTCCGGTAACTGGTACCGCTCGTATGGCAACGAGAACTGGGAATTCGGCCCGGACGGCCTGATGGTCAACCGCTACGCCAGCATCAACGACATGCCGATCAGGGAAGAAGAGCGCAAGTTCCGCTGGCCGCTGGGACGCCGGCCCGACGACCATCCGGGGCTGTCCGACCTGGGGCTGTGAGCGTCGGGTTGCCCGCCGCGCGACCGCTCGCGCGCGCGCCGGGCAAGCGGGCTTCCTGCCGTCTCCGGTTCAGACGATAATGTCGGGGTTCATCTAGCAAACTTGGAGACAGCATGCTCGACACCGCAGGCCGGCCCGGCGCGTTCGCGGCGGGGACCGGCCCGGCCACGTTGGAAGGGGCGTACCGCAAGGCCACCTGGCGCCTGATCCCCTTCATCTTCGTCTGCTACCTGTTCAACTACCTGGACCGCGTCAACGTCGGCTTCGCCAAGCTCGAGATGCTCGACGCGCTGCAGTTCAGCGAGACCATCTATGGCCTGGGCGCCGGCATCTTCTTCATCGGCTACGTCAGCTTCGGGGTGCCGGGCAACCTGATCCTGCACCGGCTGGGTGCGCGGCGCTGGATCGCCATCATGATGATGGCCTGGGGCTCGCTGTCGGCCTGCATGCTGTTCGTGACCACACCGCTGGAGTTCTACCTGCTGCGCTTCTTCACCGGCGTGGCCGAAGCCGGCTTCTTCCCCGGCATGGTCCTGTACTTCACCAAGTGGTTCCCGTCGCACAAGCGCGGCCAGGTGATGGCCTTGTTCATGTCGGCGATCCCCGTGTCGGGCCTGATCGGCGGCCCGCTCTCGGGCTGGATGCTGGGCCACTTCGCCGACGGCCAGGGCGGCATGGCTGCCTGGCAGTGGCTGTTCCTGCTGCAGGGCCTGCCCACCGTGTTCCTGGGGCTGGTGGCGCTGTTCTACCTGAACGACGGGGTTACGCAGGCCGGCTGGCTCGGCGCCCATGAAAAGGCCGCCTTGCAAGAGGAGCTTGCGCGCGACGAGCGCGAACGTCCGCCCGGCGCGGCCACCGTGCATTCGCTGCGCGCGCTGCTGCTCGACCGCCACGTGTGGATGCTCGGCTTTATCTATTTCAGCATCAAGATGGGGGCGTATGCGATCAACTTCTGGCTGCCGTCGATCATCCAGGAGCTCGGCTTCGAGGACGTCGGCACGATCGGCTGGCTGAGCGCCATTCCCTACCTGTTCGCCTGCGTGTTCATGGTGCTGGTGGGGCGCTCGGCCGACCGCCTGCGCGAGCGCCGCTGGCACCTGTCGGCGCCGCTCCTGATGGCGCTGGCGGGGCTGGCGATGGCCGCGTATTTCTCGGACAACGCCATCGTCGCCATGATCGGCCTGTGCCTGGCCACGATGGGCGCGCTCGCCGGCCTGCCGATGTTCTGGCCGCTGCCGGCCGCCTTCCTGAGCAGCGCGGCGGCGGCCGGCGGCCTGGCCCTGATCAACTCGATGGGACAGGTGGCGGGGTTCGCCAGCCCCTTCCTGGTCGGCTGGATCAAGGACCTCACCGGGAGCACCGACGTCGCGCTGTACATCCTGTCGAGCGTGATGCTGGTCGGGGCCTTGCTGGTGCTGACCGTGCCGGCGCGGCTGGTGAATCGGTGAGCACTGCGCGGTAAGCACTGCGCGGTGAGCACTGCGCGCTGAGCGCAACAAAACCGGGCGCTCAGGCGGGGCTGAGCAGCGCCGACACGTACAGCAGCAGCTTGTCTTCGCTGCGCCCCAGGTCCAGGCCCGTCAATTCGCCGATGCGGCGCAGGCGGTAGTCGAGCGTGTTGCGGTGGATGCCGAGCGTGGCCGCGGTGGCGGCCGAGTTTTCGTCCTGGGCGAACCAGGCGTCGAGCGTGGCGCGCAGCATGGCGCGGCTCTTGTCGCCCGCCAGGCGCGCGATCGGCATGCGCAGCTGGTGCGCCTGCCAGCCGCTGTCCAGCCCGGACAGCAGGACCGGCAGGGCCAGGTCGTAATAGCTGAACACCTGCTGGCGCGGCAGGCGCAGGCGCCCCAGCCGGCTGGCGCTGCGCGCGCTCTGGTAAGAGACGGCGGCGCCGTCCAGGCCGGGCAGGGCGATGCCCATCGCCAGCGTGAAAGGCAGCTCGCATTCCTCGCGCACCAGCTGGGCCAGCAGGTCCAGGCGCCGCTGCGGCGTGGTCTCGAAGCCCTTGCGCGCCGGGTCCCAGGAATCGAGCAGCACCATCTCGGACGGGCCGACGGTGGCGGTCAGCGCATCCTCGCGCCGCGCCAGGAGGCGCATCTGCAGGCGCTGGATGTCGTGCAGCGCGGCACCGGCGTCGGCGCCGTCCGGCGGCTGCAGCTCGAGCAGGAATACCAGCTGCATGCGCTCGAGGTCCAGCCCCAGGCGCCGCGCCCAGCCTTCGAGCCCGGGCCGCTGCGCGCTGTCGTTGCGGATCAGGTTCAGCACGAAGGCTTCGCGGTAGCGCGAATTGTTCTGCAATTCGTTCGCCAGCGCCGCCTGTTCCAGGATCATCTCGGCCGTCAGACGCACCAGTTCGCCGAACTGGCGCACGTCGTCCGGCGCGCCGGAGAGGCCCACCGCGCCGCATAGCTGTCCGCCCAGGCTCAGCGGCAGGTTGGTGCCCGGCTGCGCGCCATGCAGCTTGCGCGCGGCCGCCGCGTCGATTTCCACGGTCAGCTTCTTGGCCAGCGCGAGCAGGGCGCCCGCATGCAGTTCGCCGACCCGCTCGCGGTTGCCGCTGGCCAGGATCACGCCGCTGGCGTCCATCACATTGACGTTGAACGGAATGATCCGCATGGTGCGGGTGACGATTTCCTGGGCGAGCCGGGTGTCGAGGATCTGCATGGGTGTGGTCTGGAGGGGGAACGATCCTTGTGATTATGCACAAATCCGCATGCGCCGAGGAAGGATTCTTCGGCGGACGATCGCGCGTATTGTGAATTTGCACGAAAAATGCCGCCCATTCTCCCTTCGGGTTTGTGTGTGTCGCCGACGCCCGATGTCCCATGTTTGGCCGATAATCTTGCAGATCAACCTATTAGAAACTCGGAGACAGCATGAGCACCACCGCAAGCACATCCGGCATCCAGGGCGGCGCCGCCGGCGCGGCCCTGTTGGATGGCGCCTACCGCAAGGCCACCTGGCGTTTGATTCCCTTCATTTTCGTCTGCTACTTTTTCAACTACCTGGACCGGGTCAACGTCGGCTTCGCCAAGCTCGAGATGCTCGACGCGCTGCAGCTCAGCGAAACCGTGTATGGCCTGGGGGCCGGCATCTTCTTCATCGGTTACGTGACCTTCGGGGTGCCGAGCAACCTGATCCTGCACCGGCTGGGCGCGCGGCGCTGGATCGCCGTCATGATGATGGCCTGGGGTTCGCTGTCGGCCTGCATGCTGTTCGTGACCACGCCGATGGAATTCTATGTGCTGCGCTTCTTCACCGGCGTGGCCGAAGCCGGGTTCTTCCCCGGCATGGTCCTGTACTTCACCAAGTGGTTCCCGTCGCACAAGCGCGGCCAGGTGATGGCGCTGTTCATGTCGGCGATCCCCGTGTCGGGCCTGATCGGCGGTCCGCTCTCGGGCTGGATGCTGAGCCACTTCGCGCACGGCCAGGGCGGCATGGACGGCTGGCAGTGGCTGTTCCTGCTGCAGGGCCTGCCGACCGTGTTCCTGGGCGTGGCCGTATGGTTCTACCTGAACGACGGCATCAAGCAGGCCGGCTGGCTGAGCGAGGCCGAGAAAACGGCGATGCAGGACGCGCTCGACCAGGACGAACAGCAGCGCTCGAAAGGCGTGCACGCGGTGCATTCGTTCGGCGCCGTGCTGCGCGACTGGCATGTGTGGATGCTGGGCTTCATCTACTTCAGCATCCAGATGGGCGTCTACGCGATCAACTTCTGGCTGCCCTCGATCATCAAGTCGCTCGGCTTCGAGAACGCGACTACGGTCGGCTGGCTGAGCGCGATTCCCTACCTGTTCGCGGGGGTGTTCATGGTGCTGATCGGCCGCTCGGCCGACCGCCGGCGCGAGCGCCGCTGGCACCTGTCGGCGCCGCTGCTGATGGCGCTGGTGGGCCTGCTCATGGCCGCGAATTTCTCGGACAACGCGGTGATCGTGCTGGTCGGCCTCTCCCTGGCGACGATGGGCGCGCTGACCGGCCTGCCGATGTTCTGGCCCTTGCCGGCGGCTTTCCTGGGCAGCGCGGCGGCGGCCGGCGGCCTGGCCCTGATCAACTCGATGGGCCAGGTGGCAGGCTTCGTCAGCCCGTTCCTGGTGGGCTGGATCAAGGACGCCACCGGCAGCACCGATATCGCGCTGTACATCCTGTCGACCGTCCTGTTCATCGGCGCCATGCTGGTGCTGGTCGTGCCGGCGCGCCTGGTCAATCGCTAAAGGAGACACAATGAACATCGTCATCGCTCCAGATTCGTTCAAGGAAAGCTTGTCGGCGCTGGAAGCGGCCAGCGCCATCGAGGCCGGGTTTCGTGAGGTCTTCCCCGCTGCGACCTACGTCAAAGTGCCGGTGGCCGACGGCGGCGAAGGCACGGTCGAGGCCATGGTCGCCGCCACCGGCGGTCGGCAGGTGGCGTTGCAGGTCACCGGTCCGCTGGGCCGGCCGGTCGCGGCTTTCTATGGCTTGACCGGTGACGAGTCGACCGCCGTGATCGAGATGGCGGCCGCCAGCGGCCTCGAACTGGTGGCGCCCGCCGAGCGCGATCCGCGGGTGGCGACCACCCGCGGCACCGGTGAACTGATCCGCGCCGCGCTCGATGCCGGCGCGCGCCGCTTCATCCTGGGCGTGGGCGGCAGCGCCACCAACGATGGCGGCGCCGGCATGCTGCAGGCGCTCGGCATCCAGCTGCTCGATGCGCACGGCGCGCAGCTGGCGCCGGGCGGCGCCGCGCTTGCCTCGCTCGCGCGCATCGACGTGTCAAAGCTCGATCCGCGCATCGCGGACTGCGTGTTCGAGGTGGCCTGCGACGTCAGCAATCCGCTGGTGGGCCCCACGGGCGCGTCCGCGATCTTCGGGCCGCAGAAGGGCGCCACGCCCGCGATGGTCGAGCAGCTCGACGCCAGCCTGCGCCACTATGCGGACGTGATCGCGCGCGACCTGGGCCAGGACGTGGCCGACGTACCCGGCGCCGGCGCCGGCGGCGGCATCGCCGCGGCGATGCTGGTGTTCCTGAAAGGGCGCCTGCGTCCCGGCAGCGAGATCGTGGCCGACGCGGTCGGCCTGGACGCTGTCGTCCGCGACGCCGACCTGGTGGTCACGGGCGAAGGGCGCATCGACAGCCAGACCGTCAACGGCAAGACGCCGATTGGCGTGGCGCGCGTGGCCGCGCGCCACGGCAAGCCGGTGATCGCCATCGGCGGGTGCCTCGCGAACGACGCCAGCGCGGTGCACGCGCACGGCATCGCGGCGACCTTCAGCACCGTCATGAAGGCGGGGACGGTGGCTGAGGTGCTGGCGGGCGCGCAGTTCAACCTGCAGTGCACGGCGCGCAATATCGCCGCCGCGCTCAAGCTGGGCATGGACTTGCACCGCTGAACCAGTCCTGATGGGTGAGAGTCGGGCCGAGAAGGCCTGGCAAGCGTGCGCTGCGTTGCTCGTCGTTGCGTGGCGCGCCAGCCGTATGCGGCAGGCAGCCATTCGGACGCCGCCGCGCGGCGCCTGCAGGGTGGCGCCGCTCTCGCTATACTGCGCGCATGACTACCCCCCAACCCGACGCCGGCGGCGATTTCCAGGCCCTCCTGGCGGCGCGCCGCAATTTCACGCTGCGGCGCCTGCAGGCGCCCGGACCCGATCCGCAGGCGCTCGCACGCATCATCGAAGCGGCCGCGCACGCGCCCGACCATGGCCTGCTGCGGCCGTGGCGCTTCGTGCTCATCCCGCAAGAGCGGCGCGCCGACCTGGGCGAGGTGTTTGCCGACGCCCTGGCCGAGCGCGATCCCGGCTGCGGCGAAGAAGCGCTGGCCACCGCGCGCGACAAGGCCCGGCGCGCGCCCTGCCTGCTGGTGGCGGTGCTGCGCGACGATCCGGCGGCCAAGGCGATTCCGGTGGCCGAAAAGCTGGTGTCGCTCGGCTGCGCACTGCAGAACCTGCTGCTCGCGGCGGGCAGCGCCGGCTTCGCGACCGGGCTGGCCAGCGGCGCCGCGATGGACGTCCCCGGCATGCGCCGCCTGCTGCGCCTGGCGCCGCACGAGCGCGCCATCTGTTTCATCGGCCTGGGCACGGCCGCGACCGACAAGCCGCCGCGCCCGAGGCCGGATGCGGCCGATTACCTGAGCAGCATCTAGCTCGGCATCCGTTGCCGCATGAAGGTGGGCGGCATGCTTTTCGCACATGTCGAAGCACGCGATGCGGGCTGCGCGCGGTGCCTGCCGGCGTCCATGGGCCTGGGCCTGCACGGCGTGACCCCGGATGTCGAATCCATACGTGACCGCGTCCGCACGCGATGGTGTCGCTTCGGCTAGAATGTTTGCCCATGAATGGAAGGCCACCTTCCATGCCGCGACACCCAAGTTATAGGAAGACCATGAGTACCGATAGTAATCTGAACGAAGCCCAGAACACCCAGTTGCGCATCGACGCGCTCGAATATCACCGCAGCCCGACCCGCGGCAAGATCGAAGTGGTGGCCACCAAGCCGTTGTCGAACCAGCGCGACCTGTCGCTGGCCTACTCGCCGGGCGTGGCCTACGCCTGCGAGGAAATCGCCGCCGACCCGGCGACCGCCTTCGATTACACCTCGCGCGGCAACCTGGTGGCCGTGATCACGAACGGCACCGCGGTGCTGGGCCTGGGTAACATCGGCCCGCTGGCGTCGAAGCCGGTCATGGAAGGCAAGGGCTGCCTGTTCAAGAAGTTCGCCGGCGTCGACGTGTTCGACCTGGAGCTGGACGAAATGGATCCGGACAAGCTGGTCGACGCCATCGCTATGCTCGAGCCGACCGTGGGCGGCATCAATCTCGAAGACATCAAGGCGCCGGAATGCTTCTACATCGAGAAGAAGCTGCGCGAGCGCATGAACATCCCGGTCTTCCACGACGACCAGCACGGCACCGCGATCATCTCGACCGCCGCGCTGCTCAACGCGCTGAAGGTGGTCGGCAAGGACATCGGCCAGATCAAGCTGGTCGCCTCCGGCGCCGGCGCGGCGGCCATCGCCTGCCTGGACATGATGGTGCTGCTGGGCGTGAAGCAGTCGAACATCTACGTCACCGACTCGAAGGGCGTGATCTGGCAGGGCCGCGAAGCGAACATGGAAGCCAACAAGGCGCGCTATGCGCAGGCGACCGATGCGCGCGTTCTTGCCGACATCGTCAAGGACGCCGACGTGTTCCTGGGCTGCTCGACCGCCGGCGTGCTCAGCGCCGACATGGTCAAGACCATGGCCGACAAGCCGGTGATCCTGGCCCTGGCCAATCCGGAACCCGAGATCCGTCCAGAAGTGGCGAAGGCCGCGCGTCCGGACGTCATCATCGCCACCGGCCGTTCGGACTATCCGAACCAGGTCAACAACGTCCTCTGCTTCCCTTACATCTTCCGCGGCGCCCTCGACTGCGGCGCCACGCGCATCACCGACGAGATGAAGCTGGCCTGCGTGACCGCGATCGCCGAGCTGGCCGAGGCCGAGGCGAGCGACGTGGTGGCGCTGGCCTACGAAGGCCAGGACCTGACCTTCGGCCCCGACTACATCATCCCGAAGCCGTTCGATCCGCGCCTGCTGGCGGCGATCGCGCCGCGCGTGGCCGAAGCCGCCGCCGCATCGGGCGTGGCGACCCGTCCGATCGAGGACATGGACGCCTACCGCGACAAGCTGGGCCAGATGATCTATCACACCGGTTTCTTCATGAAGCCGGTGTTCAACAAGGCGCGCGCCAAGGTGCGCAAGGTGGCCTACGCCGAAGCGGGCGAGCCGCGCGTGCTGCGTGCGGTGCAGGCGGTGGTGGACGAGGGCCTCGCCCGGCCGGTGCTGATCGGCGACGAGACCGCGATCGCGCGCGCCGTCAAGCAGGCCGGCCTGCGCCTGCAGGCGGGCGTGGACTACACGGTCATCGCGGCGGAAAGCGACACCACGCTGCAAGGCACGCGCCTGCTCAAGTCGGGCCAGGTTGACGCCCTGATCTGCGGCATGACCGGCAGCTACGACAGCCACCTGGAACACGTCCGGAACGAGATCGGCGTGGCGCCGGGCGCCGAAGTGCTGGCCGCGATGAATGCGCTGGTGCTCGACAAGCTGACCCTGTTCATCACCGACACCTACGTCAACGAGACCCCGAGCGCGCAGGAACTGGCGGCGATCACCCGCCTGGCGGCCGAGACCCTGCAGCACTTCGGCCTGGAGCCGAAGGCGGCGCTGCTGTCGCATTCGTCGCAAGGCTCGTCCGAGCGTCCATCGGCGCGCCGCATGCGCGAGGCGCGCGCGCTGCTGGCCGAACAGGCCCCTGATCTGGCGGTGGTCGGCGAGATCCACGGCGACGCCGCGCTGTCGCAGGAAATCCGCGACATCTACGGGATCGACGCCGGCTATACGGGCAGCGCCAACCTGCTGGTGATGCCGTCGCTGGACGCGGCCAACATCCTGTTCAATGTGCTCAAGGTCGCCAGCGGCAAGGGCGTGACGGTGGGTCCGATCCTCCTGGGCGCGGCCAAGTCGGTGCACATCCTGAGCCCGAGCGCCACCGTGCGCCGGATCGTCAACATGACGGCGCTGGCGGCGGCGCAGGTCGTTTAAGGCGGTAACCTTTCCCATCCGGCGGCCCCTTGCGAGGGGCCGCTGTGTTTTGGCGCCAACCATGATTTCCGTGATCGACCTCGCATTGAACTTCGGCCTGGGCGCCTCGCTCGGCGTCGCCGGCGGCATGCTGGGCATCGGCGGTGGCCTGATCGCCATTCCGGTGCTGGGCCTGCTGTACGGCATGAACCAGCACCTGGCCCAGGGCACGGCGCTGGTGATGATCGCGCCCAACGTGGCGATCGGCTTCTGGCGCTATCACCAGAAGCACCCGGTGGACCTGCGTTCGGTCGGCGTGGCCGGCCTGTTCTCGATCGGGACCGCCTGGCTGGCGGCGCGCTGCGCCGTGGCGATCGACGCCCAGGCGCTGCACTATGCCTTCGCGCTGTTCCTGCTCGCGCTGGCGCTGTACTTCGGCTGGCCGTCGCGGCGCAAGACCGGCGCGCCGCCCGCGCCGGTGAAGGAAGTGCCGCGCCGGCTGATGCCGGCGATCGGTATCGCCAGTGGCGCGGTGTCGGGCTTCTTCACGATCGGCGGCGGCATGGTGGTGGTGCCGGCGCTGGTGAGCCTGTTCAGGATGCCGCAGACGCGCGCCCAGGGCATGGCGCTGGCGCTGGTGGCGCCGGGCGCCTTCGTGGCGCTGGCCACCTATGGCCACGGCGGCGCGGTCGACTGGGAGGTCGGCCTGCCGCTGGCGCTGGGCGGCGTGCTGACCGTGTCGTGGGGCGTGCACCTGGCGCACTCCCTGCCGCCACGCCTGTTGCGGGCGGCGTTCAGCACGGTGCTGCTGGTGGCCGCGGTCACGATGCTGGTGACCGGCGGCGCCTGAGCCGCATGAAACGAATGCGCCGCATGGGCGGCTTCAAGCCGGCGCGAACTGCGCGGCCAGGAAATCGATGAAGGCGCGCGCCCGCGCCGACTGCCGGCGTCCGCCCGGATAGACCACGTACAGGTCGGCCGCCGGCTGCACGTACTGCGGCAGCACGATGCGCAGGCGCCCGCTGTCGAGGTATTTGTTCAGATCCCATTCCGAGCGCACCAGGATGCCGTGGCCGTCCAGCGCCCAGCCGAGGGCGATGTCGCCGTCGTTGCTCGACAGCGCGCCCTGCACCTTGACCGACACATTGCGCCCCTCGTGCACCAGGCGCCAGACGCCGTGCGCATCCTCGTTCTGGCGGTGGACGATGCAGCGGTGCCGGGCCAGGTCGGCCAGGCTGCCCGGCTCTCCATGCCGTTCGAGGTAGCGCGGCGAGGCGCACAGGAAGCGCCGGTTCGACATGATGCGGCGCGCCACCAGGCGCTGGTCGGGCAACTCGCCGAAGCGGATCGCCAGGTCGATCCCGTCCGCGACCAGGTCGACCGGGCGGTCGGTGACGTCGAGCTGCACTTCGACCTGCGGATAGCGCTGGGCGAAGCTGGAGACCAGCGGCGCGATCGTGGTGCGCCCGAAGCCCAGCGACGCGTTCACCTTCAAGAGGCCCCGCGGCACCGAGCGCGTGCCGGATACCGCTTCTTCCATCTCGCGCAGCTCGGCGAGAATCCGGGTCGCGTAGTGCAGATAGGTTTCGCCTTCCGGCGTCAGGCTGCTGGTGCGGGTGGTGCGGTTCACCAGGCGCACGCCCAGGTGTTCTTCCAGCTGCGCCAGGCGCTTGGTGGCGGCGGGCGGGGTCAGGTCGAGTTCGCGGGCGGCCGCCGACAAACTGCCGTGGCGCGCCAGCAGGACGAAGAATGCGAGGTGGGAGGCGAGGTCGTTTTTCACCGCAGGTTAATAATCTAGTGAATCCGACTCAATCATAACCGCCTTTGGAGCGAATAATCTGGTGGCTGGTTCAACCGCAAGCGAAGGAACACCAGATGAGAATCGTCGACATCCGCGAAAAAACCGTCCCGATCAGCTCCCCGATCCGCAACGCCTACATCGACTTCAGCAAGATGACGCTGAGCGTGGTGGCCGTCGTCACCGACGTCGTGCGCGACGGGAAGCCGGTGATCGGCTACGGCTTCAATTCCAACGGCCGCTATGGCCAGGGCACGCTGATGCGCGAGCGCTTCATCCCGCGCATCCTCGAGGCCGAACCCGGCGCGCTGCTCGAGGACGGCGCCAACCTCGACCCGCACAAGGTGTGGCAGGCGATGTTTACCAACGAGAAGCCGGGCGGGCATGGCGAGCGCTCGGTGGCCATCGGCACCATCGACATGGCGATATGGGACGCGACCGCCAAGATCGCCGGCAAGCCGCTGTTCCAGCTGCTGGCCGAGCGTTACGGCAACGGCGAGCCTGACCGGAAGGTGTTCGTGTACGCGGCCGGCGGCTATTATTATCCGGGCCAGGACCACGGCAAGCTGAAGGACGAGATGCGCAGCTATCTCGACCGCGGCTACACGGTGGTCAAGAAGAAGATCGGCGGCGCCTCGCTCGACGAAGACCTGCGCCGCATCGACTCGATCCTCTCTGTGCTGGGCGATGGCCAGAAGCTGGCGGTGGACGCCAACGGCCGCTTCGACCTGGACACCGCGATCCGCTACGCCAAGGCGCTGTCGCAGTACGACCTGTTCTGGTACGAGGAAGCCGGCGACCCGCTCGACTACGAGCTGCAGGCCACGCTGCGCAACTATTACGACAAGCCGATGGCCACCGGCGAGAACCTGTTCTCGATGCAGGATGCGCGCAACCTGATCCGCCACGGCGGCATGCGAGCCGACCGGGACTGGCTGCAGTTCGACTGCGCGCTCAGTTACGGCCTGGTGGAGTACCTGCGCACCCTCGATATGCTGCGCCAGCATGGCTGGTCGAGCAGCCGCTGCATTCCCCATGGCGGGCACCAGATGTCGCTCAATATCGCGGCCGGGCTGGGACTCGGCGGCAACGAGTCCTATCCCGACCTGTTCCAGCCGTATGGCGGCTTTCCGGATGGCGTGAAGGTCGAGAATGGGTTCATCACGATGCCGGACCTCCCGGGTATCGGCTTCGAGGGCAAGGCCGACCTCATTGCCGAGATGCGGCGCCTGACCGATTGAGCAGACGAATGCGAGGTCGAATGCGCGGACGAATGCGCGCGGACCTAAGCGTCAATCCTTCAGGCCCGACCCCGGCCTGGCCTGGGCCGCGTGCAGGTCGGCCTTGACCGTATCGGGCGCCAGGTTGTTGACGACGTTGCCGATGAACTTGCTGCTCGTCAGACCCGCGACGATGCGATCCTTGCCTTCCTTGAACGCGGCGTAGCCTTCCTCGGCCACTTTCGCCGGCGAGGCCTTTTCTCCCACGCCGAGCTTGTTGGTGAGCATGTCGGCGCGCGGCCAGAAATTGGTGTCGACCTGGCCCGGCATCAAGAGCGTGATGGTGACGCCGCTGACGCCACTGTCCTTGAGCTCGGACTTGACAGCCTCGGCGAACGACACCAGGAAGGCCTTGGTCGCGCCGTACACGGCCTCGTACGGCGTCGGCATGGTGCCGGAAATCGACGCGGTAAACAGCAGCTTGCCCGCGCCTTGCGCGACCATGTCTGGCAGGATGCGCTTGGTCAGGTGGACTTGCGAGATCGTGTTCAGCTGGATCATCGCGATTTCGCGTTGCAGGTCGGTGCCGCCGACGAAGTGGCCGCCCAGGCCGACGCCGGCATTGAGCGCGGCGGCGGCCAGCGGGCGGCCAGCGGCGCGCACCGCCGCGTACAGGGTTTCGACGCCGTCGAAGTCGGTGAGGTCGGCCACCACGGTGGTCACTTGCGCGCCGCGGCTTTCCAGCTCTCCGGCCGCGGCGTCCAGGCCGGCCTGCGTGGTGGCGGTGATGATGAGGTCATGGCCGTCGGCCGCGAACTGGTGGGCCAGTTCGTAGCCGATGCCGCTGGAGGCGCCGGTGATCAGCGCCAGTGGACGTTGGGTTCGTTCTGTCATTGCTGGCTCCTTCGATTGCTCGTCGGGGCCAGCGTAGCATGGTGCAAGAATCGTCCTCGTCCGGCTGGGTCAGCCTTGCGTGTCGAGGTAGCGTGCGACCGCCTGGCCCACTTCGGTCGTATTGGCGGCGCCGCCCATGTCCGGCGTGCGCGGACCCTCGACCAGGCATTTCTCGATGGCGGCCAGCATGGCGTCGTGGGCCGCGGTATAGGTGGCGTCGCCCTGGCCCAGGAACTCGAGCATCATCGCGCCGGACCAGATCATCGCGATCGGGTTGGCGATGTTCTTGCCGTAGATGTCGGGCGCCGAGCCGTGCACCGGTTCGAACAGCGACGGGAAGGTGCGTTCCGGATTCAGGTTGGCCGATGGCGCGATGCCGATGGTGCCGGTGCAGGCCGGGCCGAGGTCGGACAGGATGTCGCCGAACAGGTTCGAGGCCACCACCACGTCGAAGCGTTCGGGCGAGATCACGAAGCGCGCGCACAGGATGTCGATGTGGTACTTGTCCCATTTGACGTCGCCGTAGTCCTGGCCGACGGCGGCCACGCGCTCGTCCCAATACGGCATCGAGATCGAGATGCCGTTCGACTTGGTCGCGGCGGTCAGGTGTTTTTTCGGGCGGCGCTGGGCCAGGTCGAACGCGTACTTGAGGATGCGGTCGGTGCCGTGGCGGGTGAAGACCGATTCCTGCAGCACGAACTCGCGCTCGGTCCCCTCGAACATCTTGCCGCCGACCGAGGAATATTCGCCTTCGGTGTTTTCGCGCACCACGTAGAAGTCGATGTCGCCGGGCTTCTTGTTCGCCAGCGGGCAGGGCACGCCGGGCATCAGCCGCACCGGGCGCAGGTTGACGTACTGGTCGAATTCGCGGCGGAACTTCAGGAGCGACCCCCACAGCGAGATATGGTCGGGCACCGTGTCGGGCCAGCCGACGGCGCCGAAATAGATGGCCTCGAAGCCGTCCAGTTGCTGGCGCCAGTCGTCCGGCATCATCTTGCCGTGCTGCGCGTAATAGTCGCAGTCGGCCCAGGCGAAGTTGGTGAACTCGAGCCCGATGCCGAAGCGGCGGGCGGTCACTTCGAGGGCGCGCAGGCCCTCGGGCATGACTTCCTTGCCGATGCCGTCGCCGGCGATGACTGCGATCTTGTGGGTCTTCATGCGTGCTCCTGATTGCTGGGTAAGTGCAACCAGCATAATCCAAAACGCGCTGTATATAATATGGCATTGCGTGGCATCAAGGAACACGAATCGTGAATAATCTGGTGGAGCATGCTGATCTGCGTGTCTTTGTGACCGTCGTGAGGAAGGGCTCGTTCGCCCAGGCCGCCGCGGAGCTGGGCATGTCGGCGGCCTATGTCAGCAAGCGCATCGGCGTGCTGGAAGAGGCGCTGGGCGCGCGGCTGTTCGAGCGCACCACGCGCCGCATCGTCATTACCGAGGAGGGCGAGCAGGCCTTCGGCCGGGCCCAGGCCATCCTGGAGAGCCTGGACGACCTGGTCGACGAGGTATCCGAGCGGCGCCGCGAGCCCAGTGGCCGGGTGCGCATCTGCAGCAGCTTCGGCTTCGGGCGCAATGTGGTGGCGCCGGCGATTGCCAAGCTGGTGCGCGCTTATCCGGCGCTGCAGATCCGGTTCGAGGTGTTCGACCGCCTGGTCGATCCGGTGGCCGAGGGGTTCGATCTCGACGTGCGCATCGGCGACGAGATCGCGCCGCAGCTGATCGCGCGCCGTTTGATGGCGAACCACCGCATCCTGTGCGCGGCGCCGGACTACCTGGCACGCCATGGCGCGCCGCGCTCGCTGCAGGAGCTGTCCGGCCACCAGTGCCTGGTGATCAAGGAGCGCGACCATCCGTTCGGCGTCTGGCGGCTGCGCGCGCGCGCGGGCGAAGAGACGGTGAAGGTGTCGGGCGCGCTGTCGACCAACCATGGCGAGATCGCGCTGCGCTGGGCGCTCGACGGCGCCGGCATCATCCTGCGCTCGCGCTGGCATGCCCAGCCCCATCTCGATGCCGGGCGGCTGGTGCAGCTGCTGCCCGACTTCACCCAGGAGGCCAATGTCTGGGCCGTGTATCCGCAGCGGCTGGGCAATTCGGCGAAGGTGCGGGTGTGCGTCGAGTTCCTGGAGCGCGAGCTGGCGACGCAGGCGCCGAAAATAGGGATGCCTGCCGTCGAATCCGCACTGGAACAGACGAAGGATGCACCGTGATAGTGCGCTGCACAAGGGTATTGCGTCGGGTGTTTCTCATCTGGTACGTCCCGATGCGTGGCGTATCGACATTGCGCCGCAACATGAGCGATAATAGCGACCCGAAGCACACCGTACCCCGTGCGTTTCGCGCATCTGCGCCTACCCGGCGCGCCCGGCATCCCTGTTACTACCATATCGCAAGGAACATGAAACTCAGCTCTTCGCTCGTCGCTACCCCCTGCACGGTCACCCGGCGGACCCCGTCCGCTCGCGTGGCAAACGCTTTCATCGTCGTCGATGCGGCGGTGCGCGGATGAGCCAGTCTGCCATGTTCCCCGGCCCGTCGTCGCCAGCCCCGAGCGCGGTGGTGGTCAAGCCGCATTCGCCACTGGACGACGTCTATGGCATCACCGTCGGTGTGCTCTTCGTCGTGATCGGTATCGTGCTGCTGCAGGCGGCCCAGCTGCTCACTGGCGGCGTGGCCGGCATCGCGCTGCTGACGTCCTACGCGAGCGGGCTGCCGGTCGGCACCCTGTTCATGATGATCAACGTGCCGTTCTTCCTGTTCGGCTACCTGTTCATGGGGCCGCTCTTCACCTTCAAGTCGCTGGCCGGCAGCGCGCTGGTCATGGGCCTGCTCAAGATCATGCCCTACGTCCTGGTGATCGATCACATCCACCCCGCAGTGGCGGCGCTGGGCGGCGGCACCTTCTGCGGCATGGGCGTCCTGGCCATGGCGCGCCACGGCGCCGGCGTCGGCGGCACCGGCATCGTCACCCTGTGGCTGCAAAAGAAGTACGGCATCAACGCCGGCCGCAGCCAGGTCATGATCGACAGCGTCATCCTGTTGCTGGCCCTCGGTCTGGTGGCCCCGCACCTGGTCGGCTGGTCGGCGCTGAGCGCGGTCGCCATGAGCAGCATGGTCATGGTCTGGCACCGCGCCGGCCGCTACTTCGGCAGCTAACCCATCCTAATTAGGGTCAGAGTAGAATTATTGAGCAATTTCCCAGATTGACTAGCGGCTATTCGCGATGAGCAGCTGCCAGGAATCAGGTAGCGGAATAATGAGGGTCAGTGTCGAATTGTTTTCCAATTGATTTTCAAAAATTGGCAAACAATTCGACACTGACCCTCTTTGTTTTGGCCTCGTGCGATCGCTATCATCAATGAAAATAGTTCTCTGTTCTAACTTGTTCTCCCTGTATAACGCACAGGGCGCTAAACCCGGTGTAAATAAATAGGGTCAGAGTCGATTTGTTGAGCAATTTTTCAGCTTATCGATCAGTTCGCCACCAATTTCTCGGCTCGCTCAGAGATATTGTCTAGCAATTAGGGTCAGAGTCAAATTATTCGCCAATTGATTTACTGAAGTTGTCAAACAATTTTACTCTGACCCTAATTAATGATTGACGATTCGGTGGCGGGCGTAAGCGCGCGCGGCTCGGCGGTATTGGATTGTAGAATTGGCAGCAATCCCATTGTCTGGAAATTGCCATGCCGCCTTTCTTGCATTGTGTCGTGTTCGCCCTGTTGTTGGCGTCGTGCCAGGCCGCCTTCGGCCAGTCGGGCGCCTTGCTGATCCAGAATGCCCACGTCGTCAGCCTCGACCCGCAGCAGGGCGACCGGCGCGATGCCGACGTGCTGGTGCGCGACGGGCGGATCGTCGCCGTCGGGCGCAAGCTCGAGGCGGCAGGGGCCGAGCGGATCGATGCGCGCGGCATGATCCTGCTGCCGGGGCTGGTCGATACCCATACCCATCTGTGGCTGAGCGCGGCGCGCGGCCAGTTTCGCAATACCCCCGACACCGATTACTTCGCGCTCAAGAAACGTTTGGGGCGGCATTACACGCCCGAGGATATCCGCATCGGCACGTATGTCGGCGCCGTTGAGACGCTGGCGTCGGGCGTCACGACCACCGTCGATTTCTTCCATAACCTGCGTAGTCCCGCGCACCTGGAGGCGGCCGAACAGGCGCTGCTGCAAAGCGGCATCCGCGCCAGGCTGCTGGCCGGCGCGCATGACGACCTTGGCGCGACCGAGAGCATCGACCTCGACCTGCTCGCCGCCGTGGCGGCGCGGGCGCGCCCCGGGCGCGTCACCCTCGGGCTGGGCTGGCGCGGCGTGGGCGAGGGCAAGGCCGACGTCGTCGCGACCGGCCGGCGCGAGATCGCCGCCGCGCGCAAGCTCGGCCTGCCGGTCTCGGTGCATTCCGGCGGCAAGCGCAATGGCGCCCTGGCCGCCAGCGGCCTGTTAGGTGCGGACGTGCAGATCGTGCACGCCACCGGCGCCACGCCCGCCGAGCTGGCGGCGTTTCGACAGGCCGGCAGCGCGCTGTCGCTGACGCCGGTCACCGAGCAGCGGGTCGGCTATGGCCTGACCGTCCTGAGCGACTACGCGGCCGTGGGCCGCATCGGCCTGGGCATCGACGGCACTGCGCTCGCCGGTAGCGCCGACCTGTTCGCCAATATGCGCCTGCTCGCGCTCACCGAATCCGGCGCGCGCAAGAAGGAAACGGCGGTCGCGCCGCGCCGCATCCTCGAATTGGCGACGATCGAGGCGGCGCGCTCGATCGGGATGGACGACCAGATCGGCTCGATCACGCCCGGCAAGCGCGCCGACCTGATCCTGCTCGACCCCGGCGCCCTGAACATGTCCCTGGCGGGCGATGCCGATCCCTATGCCCTGATCGTGTACTCGGCCACGCCCGCCAACGTCGACACCGTGATCGTCGACGGCGTGGTTCGCAAGCGCGGCGGGCGCCTGCTCGGCGTCGACGTGCCACGGCTGATGAACGAGGCGCGCGCCTCGATCGACGCCATCTTCGAACGCGCCGAGGGGGCTTCCCGATAAGACCTCAGTAGGTCTGCGCAGCCGGATTGGCGTGCAGCAGCAGGGTGGCGCGCAGGCCCGGATGGTTGTCTTCCAAGGTCAGGCTGCCGCCATGCAGGCGCGCCACGGCCGAGACCACGCTCAGGCCCAGGCCCACGCCCGGCGTGCCGCGGCTGGCGTCGACCCGGTAGAAGCGCTCGATCACGCGCGTGCGCTCGTGCTGCGCAATGCCCGGGCCGTTGTCGGCCACCACCACTGCCACCCGGTCGGCGTCGACGCGGCGCGCGGTGATCGCGATCGCGCCGCGCGCCGGCGCGAATTTCAGGGCGTTGTCGACCATATTGCCCAGGGCCTGGGCCAGCAGCACCGGGTCGCCCACCACCCGCAAATCCTCGGGGGCGTCGAAGCCGAGGTCGATGTCCTTCAGTTCGGCCACCGGGCCGTAGAATTCGGTGACCTCGGCGCCCAGCGCGGCCAGGTCGACCTCGACGAAACCGCCGCGCCGGCTGCCGCTGTCGATCTCGGCCAGGCGCAACAGCGCATTGAAGATGCCCATCACGCGGTCGACGTCGTCGATGGCGGCGTCGATCTCGGCGAAGGTTTCGTCGGCGGCCGGACGCGCCACCGACAGTTCTTCGAGCCGCGCGCGCAGCTCAGACAGCGGCGTGCGCAGGTCGTGCGCGATCGCATTCGAGACGTCCTGCACCCCCGTCACCAGGTGCTCGATCTGGTCCAGCATGCGGTTGACGGTGCGGGTCAACTGCTGCAGCTCTTCGCCGTCGCGCGGCTCCACCAGGCGGTGCGACAGCTTGCCTTCGATGATCGAGGCGGTGGTCTGGCTGATGCGCTGCACCCGTCCCAGCAGCGCGCGCCGGATCAACACGCCGCCCAGCGCCGCTCCCACCAGCACCACCAGCGCGCAGCCCAGCAGGCCGTAGGCGAACAGGCGCTCGAGCTGCTGGAAGCGATCCAGGTTGCTGGCCACCAGCAGCATGTAGCGGTCTTCCAGGGTCACCCGCACCAGCTCCACGTTGCGCGGCTTGTCGTCGACCCGAATCGTCACCCGGCACAGGCCGTCGCGATCGGGCACGCCCTCGGGCCACTCCGGCAGGTTGCCGGCCAGCTTGGCGCCGTCGGGCGCCGCGAACAGCATGATCTTGCGCACGCCGTCGTTGACGCCATGGACCTGGCTGTCGATCGCCGCCGCCAGCGCCGGCGGCCCCTGGCGCTCGAACAGGTTGCTCAGGTGCCGCGCGTCCGTTTTGAGCAGCTGGCTGCGCACCTCGCCGATGTTCTTGTGCCAGGCGAACCACAGCGGCGCGGCGAACATCGCCAGCACCAGCAGGGTGACGACGGCGTAGCCGATCGCGATGGTGCGGGCGGAAAAGCTGGGCAGGCGCAGGTTCAGGGCAGGTGTCTCACGACGTGCGTCAAGGCTGGTCGGTCAGCATGTAGCCGGCATTGCGCACGGTGCGCAGCAGCGGCGTCGAAAAGCCGGCGTCGATCTTTTGCCGCAGCTTGCTGATGTGGACGTCGATGACGTTGGTCTGCGGGTCAAAGTGGTAGTCCCACACGTTTTCGAGCAGCATGGTGCGCGTCACCACCTGGTTCGCGTGGCGCAGCAGGTAGGTGAGCAGCTTGAATTCGCGCGGCTGCAGCGCCACCGGGCGGCCGGCGCGCGTGACGCGGTGCGACAGCATGTCGACCGACAGGTCGCCCAGGCTCATCACGGTTTCCACGGCCTGGCTCTGCGAGCGGCGCAGCAGGGCGTCGAGCCGCGCCAGCAGCTCGCCGAAAGCGAACGGTTTGGTCAGGTAGTCGTCGCCGCCGGCGCGCAGGCCGCGGATGCGCTCGTCCACGCCGTCCAGCGCGGACAGGATCAGGATCGGCACCCGGTTGCCCTGCTGGCGCAGGGCTTCGACGATGCCGAGACCGTCGATCCCGCCCGGCAGCATGCGGTCCATCACGATCGCGTCGTAGGGCTCGCTGACTGCATGGTACATGCCGTCGCGGCCATTGTCGGCGTGGTCGACCGTATGCCCGGCCTCGGTCAGCCCCTTCCTGACGAAGCGGGCCACGCGTTCATTGTCTTCGACGAGTAGCAGTTTCACGGGAGTCTCATTGGGATGCCGGCATTGTATCCGATGCCTCGGCCTCGGCCTCGGCCTTGGTCGCGGGGGCCGCGGGCGGCGGCGTGTGGGCCACCGGCGGCTTCGAGCGTCCGGCGACGATCACGTAGAACAGCGGGATCATGAAGGTTGCCAGGAAGGTCGCGGTCATCATGCCACCGATCACGCCGATGCCGAGCGCATTCTGGGCGCCGGAGCCGGCCCCGCTGGCAATCGCCAGCGGCGTCACGCCGAGCATGAAGGCCAGCGAGGTCATGATGATCGGACGCAGACGCACCTTCGACGCTTCGAGCGCCGCCTCGAGCGCGCCCTTGCCCTGCAACTGCAGCTCGCGCGCGAATTCGGCGATCAGGATCGCGTTCTTGGCCGACAGGCCGATGGTGGTCAACAGGCCGACCTGGAAGAACACGTCGTTTTCCATGCCGAAGGCGGTGGCCGCGCCCAGCGCGCCCAGCACCCCGATCGGCACCACCATGATCACCGAGACCGGGATCGCCCAGCTCTCGTACAGCGCGGCCAGGCACAGGAACACGACCAGGATCGACAGGCCGTACAGCAGCGGCGCCTGGGCCCCGGCCTGGGATTCCTGCAGCGAGATGCCGCTCCATTCGTAGCCGATGCCCTGCGGCAGCTGCTGGCTCAGGCGGTCCATGATCTCCATCGCTTCGCCGGTGCTGTAGCCGGGCGCCGGCTGGCCCACGATCTCGGCCGAAGTCAGGCCGTTGTAGCGCTGCACCGACGGCGCGCCCCAGGTCCAGCGCGCGCTCGAGAACGACGAGAACGGGACCATTTCGCCGTCGCGGTTGCGCACGTGCAGCAGGCGGATGTCGTCCGGATTCATCCGGTACTCGGCCTCGGCCTGCACATACACGCGCTTGATGCGGTCGTCGGTGTCGAGGAAGTTGTTCACGTAGCGCGAACCCCAGGCGGTGGAGAAGGCCGCGTCGACCTCGGTCAGGTCCACGCCCAGCGCCGCCGCCTTTTCGCGGTCGATGTCGATCTTGTACATCGGGTTGTCGGACAGGCCGGTGAAGCGCACCCGGGTCAGGGCGGGTTCGTTCGCCGCCAGCGCCAGCAACTGGTCGCGCGCGTCGGACAGCGCCGCCCGTCCCAGGCCGCCGCGGTCCTGCAGCTGCATGGTAAAGCCCGTGGCCGAGCCCAGGCCGCGGATCGACGGCGGCTCGATCGGCACCACCTGGGCGCCCTGGAAGTCCTGGTAGCGCGCGGCGATGCGTTCGCTCAGGCTCGAGACGTGCAGCTCGTCGTCGCCGCGCTCGTCCCACGGACGCAGGCGCACGAACATGCGGCCCACGTTCTGGCCGCGCTGTCCCTGGGCCGCGCCGTTGATGATCATGGTCGCCTCGACCATCGCTTTTTCGTCGACCAGCAGGTACTGGCTGATCTCTTCCAGCACCTTGCCGGTCGTTTCCTGGGTGGTGCCGGCCGGGGCCTGGACCTGGACCAGCATGTAGCCCTGGTCTTCCTTGGGCAAGAAGCCCCCCGGCAGGCGCAGGAACAGCGCCACCACGACGCCGATCATGACCAGGTAGACCACCATCCAGAGCGCGCGCCGGCCGAGGATGCTCGACACCGCGCCCAGGTAGCGGTCGCGCGTGTTGTCGAACGAGCGGTTGAACCAGCCGAAGAAGCCTTTTTTCTCGTGGTGGCCGGGATCGACGGGCTTGAGCATGGTGGCGCACAGGGCCGGGGTCAGGCTCAGCGCGATGAACACCGACAGCAGCATCGAGGACACCACGGTCAGCGAGAACTCGCGGTAGATCGCGCCCACGGTGCCGCTGGAGAAGGCCACCGGCACGAACACCGCCGACAGCACCAGCGCCACGCCGACCAGCGCGCTGCTGATCTGGCCCATGGCCTTGAGCGTGGCTTCCTTCGGCGACAGCCCGTCCTCCTGCATCACGCGCTCGACGTTCTCGACCACGACGATGGCGTCGTCGACCAGCAGGCCGATGGACAGCACCAGGCCGAACATCGACAGCGTATTGACCGTGAACCCGAGCGTCGCCATGATGCCGAAGGTGCCGAGCAGCACGATCGGCACCGTGATCGAGGGGATCAGGGTGGCGCGGAAGTTCTGCAGGAACAGGTACATGACCAGGAACACCAGCACGATGCCTTCGATCAGGGTCTTGATCACCTCCTCGATCGAGGACTCGATGAAGGGCGTGACGTCGTTCGGATACACGGTGCGCAGGCCGGGCGGGAAGAATTCGCCCAGCTCGGCCAGGCGGGCGCGCACCGCGACCGCGGTGTCGAGGGCGTTGGCGCCGGGCGCCATCTGGACGCCCAGGCCGGAGGCCGACTTGCCGTTGTAGCGCACGTCGACGAAATAGTTCTCGGGCCCCAGCTCGACCCGCGCCACGTCGCCGATGCGCACGCTGGCGCCGTCCGGCTGCACCTTGAGCAGGATGCGGCGGAACTCGTCGGGCGTGCGCAGCAGGGTGGCCTGGGTGATGGTGGCGTTGAGCGCCTGGCCCGGCACCGCCGGCGTCGCGCCCAGCTGGCCGCCGGAGATCTGCACGTTCTGGGCGCGGATCGCGTTGGTCACGTCGATCGGCGTGAGCGCGTAGCCCGTGAGCTTGACCGGATCGATCCAGATCCGCATCGCATACTGCGTGCCGAACACGTTCAGGTCACCGACGCCGGGGACGCGGCTGATCGGGTCCTGGATGTTCGACGACACGTAGTTGGCGATGTCGAACTTGCTCATGCTGTCGTCGTCGGACACGAAGGCGGCCACCATCAGGAAGTCGCTGGTCGACTTGGTCACGCGCAAGCCGTTCTGCTGGACCTCGGCCGGCAGGCGCGGCACGGCCGCCTGCAACTGGTTCTGCACCTGGACCTGGGCGATGTCCGGATCGGTGCCGGCGGCGAAGGTGAGGGTGGTGGTCGACTGGCCCGTGTCGTCGCTCGACGAATCCATGTACAGCAGGTTGTCGATCGCGGTGAGCTGCTGCTCGATCACCTGGATGACCGTGTTCTGCATGGTCTCGGCGGACGCGCCCGGGAAGTTGGCGCGGATCTGCACCGCCGGCGGCTGCACGGCCGGGTATTGCTCGATCGGCAACTGGAACAGGGCGATGCCGCCGCCCAGCATGATCAGGAGCGAGATGACGATCGCGAAGATCGGGCGGAAGATGAAGAATCGTGCCATCGCCGCTCAACCTCGCGCCGCTGGCGCCGCGGCGGCGCCAGCCGTTGCTGCCGCTGCCGCCGGCGCCGCCGCACGCACCCTGACCGCCATGCCCGGCTTGAGTTTCTGGACGCCGCCGACGATCACGCGTTCGCCTTCCTTCAGGCCTTCCTCGACCAGCCAGTGGCCGTCGACCAGCGGCCCGGTGCGCACGATGCGCAGCTGGGTCTTGTTGTCGGCGCCGACCACCATCACGGTGCCCGCGCCCTGCGGATTGCGCGTCACGGCCTGGGCCGGCACGCGCATCACCGACTGACGCACGCCCTGGCTGACGGCGGCGCGCACGAACATGCCGGGCAGCAGCAGGCGGTCGGGATTCGGGAAACGCGCGCGCATGGTGACCGAGCCGGTGGCCGGGTCGACCGTCACGCCGCTGAATTCCAGCGTGCCTTCGCGCGCATAGGTGCTGCCGTCTTCCAGCGTCAGGACCACCCGGGCGGCATTGGCGCCGTCCATGCGCACCTTGCCGGCGGCGATCTCGCGCCGCAGCGCCAGTCCTTCGACGCTGGACTGCTGCAGGTCGACGTACATCGGATCGATCTGCTGGATGGTGGTCATCAGGGTCGCGGCGCCGCCCTGCACGTAGGCGCCCTGCGTCACCGCCGAGACGCTGCTGCGGCCGGTGATCGGCGCGCTGACGCTGGTGTAACCGAGGTTGATGCGCGCGGTCTCGACGGCCGCCCTGGCGGCGGCGACGTCGGCCGCGGCTTCGAGCTGGGCTGCCTGCGCGTTTTCGAATTCCTGCTTGCTGACCGCGTTTTCCTTGACCAGCACCTGGTTGCGCCTGAGCTGGGATGTGTTGCTGGCCAGGGTGGCCTGGGCCCGCTGCAGTTCGGCCTCGGCGCTGGCCAGCGCCGCGCGGTAGGGCGCCGGGTCGATCAGGTACAGCGGGTCGCCTTTCCTGACGTCGGCCCCTTCGGTGAACCGGCGCTCCTGCACGATGCCGTCGACCCGGGCCCGGACCTCGGCCAGCAGGAACGGCGAGGTGCGGCCCGGCAGGGCGATGTCGAGCGCCACGTCGGACGTGTTCATCGTCATGACGGCCACCTCCGGCACGGTGGGCGCGGCGGGTTGCGGTTCTTTGGCGCAGGCGGACAGCAGCAGCGCCGCCAGCACGGCGGCGCCAAGAGCCGGCTGGCGCCGGCGCAAGGAAGTGATCGAGGGCATGTGGTCGGATCCGGATTGCAAGGTTGAGAACGGTATTTTCCCTACCTTCGATCATGCCCGGCGCCGGCTTAAGCGGGGGTGGTTGAATGATTAATTTTCGTTAATGTTCAACGTTCGGCCGTCAATCCCTGGCCCACAGCGCGTGCGCGTCGAGCGCGACCCGGGCCGCCGCCGCCAGCGCATCGATGTGCGCCGCCTGCGCCGCCAGGCTCGCTTCCAGCGCCTGGCGCCGGCCGAGCAGGGCCTCGGCCAGCGTGCATTCGCCCGCTTCCCAGGCGCGCGCCATCAGGTCGGCCTGGCGCGTGCTTTGCGCCTCGACTTCGCGCAGCCCGGTCCAGATGCGGTAGCTGTGCTCGCGCTCGGCAAGGCTGCGGCGGCTCGCCAGCCGCACCCGCTGGGCGACCAGCGCCACCTGCTCGTCGGCGATGCGCGCGCGCAGCACCGCCGCGTCTCGCTCGGCCGAGCGGGCCGCGCCGGGCAGGGGAATGGCCAGGCTCAGGCCGACGGTGCGTTCCTCGCCGTCGCGCTCGCGCACCAGGTGCAGGCCGACGGTGGGGTCGGGCATGCGTTCGCTGGCGGCGCGGCGCGCGCGCAAGCCTTCCCATTCGGCTTCGCTGCGCGCCAGCGCCAGCTCGTGGTTGTCGGTTTCGAGTCCGGCCTCCAGCGCGGCCCGCGCCCCCGGATCGGCGCCGGCCGGCGGCAGGTTCGGCTGTGGGTCCGGCAGCGCCGCGCCCTGCGGCGCCGGCAGGTCGCGGTAGGTGGCGGCCAGCAGCGCCAGCGCCTGCTCGGCTTCCCGGCGCGCCTCGGCCAGCCGGGTCGCCGCGCGCAGCAGTTCGGTGTCGGCCTGCATGCGCTCCAGCGCCGGCGCCTCGCCGGCCTGGACCCGGCGCGCGGCCGCTGCGGCCAGTTGCCCGACCAGTGCATGCTGCCGTTCCAGCGTGCGCACGCCGGCCTCGGTCCGCAAGGCCGCGTACCAGTCCTGCATCAGGGCGCGTCCGGCCTCGTGCCAGGCATCGGCGCGGCGCGCCTCGGCGACCGCGATGCCCTGGCGGCCGATGGCGCGGTCCTGGTCGGCCTTGCCGAACCAGCGCAGACCCCGTTCGAGGCTGGCTTCCTGCTCGCGGTAGCGGTCGCGGCCGGGTTCGGCGGCGCGCACCTCGCGCCGCAGCACGCCGGCGCGCGCCACCCATTCGTGCGGGCCGGCATCGAGCCGGGCGTGCTCGGCGCCGGCCAGCTCGCGCTGCAGGCCGTGCTGGCGCAGAGTGGGCAGCGCCTCCAGGGCGCGCCGCACGCTCGCTTCGGGCGGCAGCGCGTACAGGGGCGCGCCGGCCAGCGGCAGGGCGGGACCGGCCAGCGCGTGCGGGGAGGCGGCCAGTGTGATGGCGGCCAGAGCGTGGGCGGCCAGGGCGTGGGCGGCCAGCAAGGCGCGCGCCTTCATGCCAGCCTCCCGCTCGCCAGCAGCGGCGTCATCCAGTACGCCACCTCCGGGTTCGGGATTTCCTGCGCCAGGGTCGCCAGCAACTGCTGCAGGTCGCCCAAGAGGCCGGCCACCAGCACCAGCTTGCGCCGGCTGCGGCCATGGACCAGCTCCATGTTCGAGCGCAGCAGGGCGCCCTGGCCCATGCCCTGGGCGTCGATGATCGAGAAACCGCTGGCCCAGACCGGGTGCAGCAGCAGGAAGTCGAGGATGTCTTCCTCCAGCGCCAGCGGGATGGTCAGCGTCAGGAGGGTATCGTGGTTCAGTTCTTTCATGCGGGTTCGGTCACAGTGGAGGTATCGGAACGCGGGGCGCCGGGCATGCCGAAACGGCGGAACAGCAGCGGCAGCAGGATCAGGGTCAGCGCGGTCGCGCTCAGCAGGCCGCCGATGACGACGATGGCGAGCGGTTTCTGGATCTCGGAGCCGGGGCCGGTCGCCAGCAGCAGCGGAACCAGGCCCAGGCCGGCGATGCAGGCGGTCATCAGCACCGGCCGCACGCGGCGTAGCGCGCCCTGGCGCACCACCTGGTCGAGCGCCACGCCGCGCGCGGCCAGGCCGTTGAAGCCGTTGATCATCACCAGGCCGTTGAGCACCGCGATGCCCATCAGGGCGATGAAGCCGACCGAGGCCGGCACCGACAGGTATTCGCCGGTCAGGGCCAGCGCCGCCACGCCGCCGATCAGGGCGAACGGGATGTTGACGAACACCAGCAGCGCCTGGCGGATGCTGCGCAGGGTGGAAAACAACAGCAGGAAGATCAGGCCCAGGGCCACCGGCACCACCAGGGCCAGGCGGGCGGCGGCGCGCTGCTGGTTCTCGAACTGGCCGCCCCAGCCCAGCCGGTAGCCGGGCGGCAGCGGCACCTGGCTCGCCACGGCGGCGCGCGCCTCGTCGACGAAGCCGACCAGGTCGCGTCCGCGCACGTTGGCGCGCACGGTCGCCAGCCGGCTGCCGTTTTCGCGCTCGACCTTGACCGGACCATCCTGGTGGCGCAGCGTGGCCACCTGGCTCAGCGGCACCGACTGGCCGTCCGCCAGCGGCAGGCGCAGCTGGGCGAACAGCTCGCCCGACAGGCGCAGCGCGTCGCCGCCGCGCACCAGCAGCGGCAGGCGCTGGGCGCCGTCGATCACCACGCCGGCGACGCGGCCCTCGATCATGGCGCGCAGGTCGGCCTGCACCTCTTCGACCGACAGCCCCAGCCGCCCGGCGGCGACCCGGTCGATGTCCACTTCCAGGTACTGCACGCCCTCGTTCTTGACCGTCAGGACGTCTTCGCTGCCGTCGATGTGTTCCAGCACCGTCACGATGCGCCCGGCCAGCTCGCCCAGCACCTTCGAATCCGGGCCGTAGATCTTGACCGCCAGGTCGCCGCGCACGCCGGACAGCATCTCGGAGGTGCGCATCTCGATCGGCTGGGTAAAGCTCAGGTTAATGCCGGGGAAGTCGGCGGTGGCGGCGCGCAGGGCGTCGACCAGGTCTTCCTTGCGCGGGCTGCGCCATTCATCCGGCGGCGCCAGCACCAGGAAGGTGTCGGTCTCGTTCGGCCCCATCGGGTCCAGCCCGAGCTCGTCCGAGCCCAGGCGCGCCACGATGCGCCGCACTTCCGGCACCTGCTCCAGGATGCGGCGCTGGATCGCCAGGTCCTGGCGCGCCGATTCGTCCAGGTCCACCGACGGCAGCTTTTCAATCTGCATGATGATGTCGCCTTCGTCCAGCACCGGCATGAAGGATTTGCCGACCACCATGAACAGGCCAACCGCCAGCGCCAGCGCGGCCAGCGCGGCGCCGACCACCAGGCGTTCGCGCGTCATCGCCTGCTCCAGCAGGCGGGCGTAGCCGGCCTCGATGCGCTGGACGATCTTCGGCGCCGGACCGTGGTGCTCCTTCAGCATGAGCGAAGCGAGCACCGGGATCACCGTCAGCGACAGCAGCAGCGAAGCGCCCAGGGCGAAGATGATGGTCAGCGCCACCGGAGCGAACAGCTTGCCTTCGAGGCCTTCCAGCATCAGGAGCGGCACGAACACGATCATGATCACGGCCATGCCGGCGGTGACCGGCACCGCCACGTCGCGCACCGCGCGGTAGATGACGTGCAACCTGGACATGCCGGGCGCGACCCGCGCGCCATGGGCCTCGATGTTCTCGACCACCACCACGGCGGCGTCGACCAGCATGCCGATCGCGATCGCCAGGCCGCCCAGCGACATCAGGTTGGCCGACAGGCCGAAGTGGCGCATCAGGAGGAAGGTGGCCAGCGCCGACAGCGGCAGGATGCAGGCCACCACCAGCGCGGCGCGCACGTTGCCGAGAAAGACGTACAGCAGCACGATCACGAGCACGGTCGCTTCCAGCAGCGCCCGGGTGACGGTGTCGACCGCGCGCTCGACCAGGTTGCCGCGGTCGTAGAAAGTGTTCAGGGTCGTCCCCTGCGGCAGGGTCGGCTCGATCTCGGCCAGCCGCGCCCGCACCTGGTCGACCACGTCCAGCGCATTGGCGCCGCGCATGGCCAGCACCAGCCCTTGCACGCCCTCGCCCTTGCCGTCCTGGGTCACGGCGCCGTAGCGGGTCAGGGCGCCGATGCGCACCGTGGCCACCTGGCCGACCGTGACCGCGGCGCCGTCGCGCTGGGCGATGGCGATCGCGCGCACGTCGTCCAGCGTGCGCACGCCGGCGTCGCTGCGGATCAGGAACGATTCTTCGCCGTCGCCCAGGCGGCCGGCGCCGTCGCTGCGGTTGTTGGCTTGCAGCGCTTGTTCCAGCTGGGCCAGCGAGATGCGGCGCGCGCCGAGCGCCGCCAGGTCGGGCACCACCTCGAAACTCCTGACCTGGCCGCCCAGCGCGTTGACGTCGGCCACGCCGGGGATGTTGCGCAGCTGCGGACGGATGGTCCAGTCGAGCAGGGTGCGTTTTTCCATCAGGCTCAGGGGCCCTTCGATGGTGAACATGAAGATTTCGCCCAGCGGCGTGGTGATCGGCGCCAGGCCGCCGCTGACCGACGGCGGCAGGTCGCCCATGACGGCGCCCAGGCGCTCGCTGACCTGCTGGCGCGCCCAGTAGACGTCGGTGCCTTCCTGGAAGTCGAGCGTGATGTCGGCGATGGCGTACTTCGACTGCGAGCGCAGCATGCTCTGGCGCGCGATGCCCAGCAATTCCTGTTCGATCGGCGCCACCACGCGCGCCTCGACTTCCTCGGGCGTCATGCCGGGCGCCTTGAGGATCAGCTTGACCTGGGTGCTGGAGACGTCGGTGAAGGCGTCGATCGACAGCGCGCCCGCGGCCCTGAGCCCGGCGCCGACCATCAGGAGCGCCAGCACCAGCACCAAGAGGCGCTGGGACAGCGACAAGGCGATGAGACGGCCCAGCATCACGGCCGTCCTTTCTCGTCGGTCCCGGCTGGTCCGGCCTGTTCGCCCAGGCCGCTCCAGGCGCCCTTGAGGGCGGCCAGGCCGCGCACCGCGACCGGCGCGCCCGCGGCCAGCGCGCCGCGGATCCAGACCTGGTCGCCCGCGCTCGCGCCGACCGTGACCGGCACCGCCGTGAAGCCCTGCGCATCGCGCACGAACACATGGCTGGCGCCGCCGCGCCGCACGAGGGCGCCGGCCGGCACGGCCAGGGCGCCCGGCTGGCTCGGCGGCAGCAGCAGGCGCGCCTCGACGAAGGCGTTCAGGGTCAGGCACGGTTGGCGCCCGACCTGCTCGGCGCGCACCTGCGCGGTCTGGTTGGCGCCGTTGATCGCCGGCGACACGGCGGCGACCTTCAGGCGGCAGCCCGCGGCCACCTCGAGCTCGGCGCCCGGCCGCAACAGCGGCAACTGCTGGCGCGTGGCCTGCAGCTCGACCCACAGCGGGCCGTCGCGCACGATTTTCGCCAGCGCCGTGCCGGCGCCGGCGTGCTGGCCGATCGCCAGCGGCAGCTCCAGCACGGTGCCGGCGGCGCCGGCGCGCACCGTCAGCAGGGAGGCCGGTTGGCCGCCGGGCCGGGGCAGGGCGGCGATGTCGGCCTGGGTCATGCCGCCGGCGCGCAGCGCCTGGGCCGCCTGGCGCGCGGACAGCGCCGCCAGCTGGGCGGCGGCGCGGCTTTCGTCCACGCGCACCCGGGCGACGATGCCGTCGTTGAACAGGCTTTCGTCGCGCGCCAGCTTGTCGGCCGCCAGGCGCGACTGCGCCGCCAGCTGCACGTAGTCGCGCTGGGCCGCCATCCAATCCTGGCTGAACAGCGTCGCCAGCGGCGTCCCGGCCTTGACCCTCTGCAGCGGGGTGGCGTGCACCTGCTGCACCACGCCTTCCCAGGCGCTGGCGCTGACCACCATGGCCGTGGTCGGCGCCACGACGGTGCCCGGCAAGACGACGCCGTTGCCGCCCGCCGCCTGGCCGGTCAGGGTGGCCAGGGCCGGCGCGGTGGCGATGCCGGCCCGTTCGACCTGGGCCGGGGACAGGCGGATGCGCTGCCCGGCCGGCTGGGCCAGGGCGCCGGCCACCGCCAGCGTGCTTGCGAGTAAGATGGCAGCCTGCGCGGCCGTGCGCCGGCCACGCGGGCCGGATGAGAGAAGAGTCATGGGTTTGTTGGAAGTTGCACAGAAGACATCCGGCGATGTTGCTCAGAGGTTCTTAAGAGGTTCTTAACAAGTGCCCACTACCATCGAATCACGATCGTTTCCGTTCTTTCCGTAATTACATTTACTACCGATGCGCATCCTGTTGACCGAAGACGACCCCCAACTCGGCCGCGCCACCCAGATCGGCCTGGAGCAGGCCGGCTACGCGGTGGACTGGGTCAGTGCCGCCGAGCAGATGCATACGGCGGTCAGGCTGCACGACTACGGTTGCGTCGTGCTCGACCTCGGCCTGCCGGCCCAGGACGGCATGGAGGCGCTCGCGCAATTGCGCGCAAGCGGCTACGCGGGCACGATCGTGATCGTCACCGCGCGCGACAAGATTCCCGACCGCATTGCCGGACTGGACGGCGGCGCCGACGATTTCCTCGTCAAGCCCTTCGACCTGGACGAACTGGCGGCGCGCATCCGCAGCGCCAGCCGGCGCGCCGCCGGCCGGCTGCGCGAAACGGTGGCGCATGGCGACCTGGTGCTGGACGTCGCCGAGCGCCGGGTCACGCAGGATGGCCGGCCGGTCACGCTCACCGTCAAGGAATTCCGTATCCTGCTGCTGCTGATCGAGAACCGCGGCCGCGTGCTCAGCCGCGAGCAACTGGAGAAGAACCTGTATGGCTGGGGCGACGAAGTGGAAAGCAATGCGGTGCAGGTGCACATCCACCACCTGCGCAAGAAGCTGGGCCGCGCGCTGATCCGCACCGTGCACGCGCTCGGCTACTGCATCGACCAGCCGGCGGCGCACGCATGCGGCCGGTGACAGGCGGGCGCTGGTCGCTGCGGCGCACCCTGCTGTCGGTACTGCTGGGCCTGACGATCGCCCTGTGGGCCAGCAGCGCCGCCATCGTCTACGTCGAGGCGGAGCAGGAAAGCCACGAGCTGTTCGACCAGTCGCTGGCGGAGACCGCCAATCTGCTGCTGTCGCTGGTCGGCAACGAAGTGCGCGAGCACGGCTACATCAAGCTGCCGCTGCAGGGGCATCCGAATCCGGAGCGCTACCTGCTGTTCCAGGTGCTGGATGCACACGGCAAGGTGCTGTACCGGAATGCCGGCTCCCCGGACGCCACGCTGGCGTCGAGCTTGCCGGACGGATTTTCGTGGGGCGAGATCGGCGGCCAGCGCTGGCGCTTCCATTCGCTGTGGGACAACGCGCGCTCGCTGCAACTGGTGGTGGCCGAGCCCATCACCCACCGCGAAGACATCAGCAGCCGCTTCTTCTACAAGATACTGGCCTTCGGCACCTTGCTGGTGGTGCTGGCGGCGGCCGTGATCTGGTGGAGCGTCAACCGCGTGTTCCGTGTGCTGCAGGGCTCGGCGGACGAGGTGGCGCGGCGCACGCCGAACGACTTGCTCGACGTTAATCTCGACGGCGTCCCGAGCGAGGCGCTGCCCCTGATCGAGTCGATCAACCGCCTGTTCGCCCGGGTGCGCCGCACCATGGAATACGAGCAGCGCTTCACGGCCGACGCCGCGCACGAGCTGCGCACGCCGCTGGCCGCGATCAAGACCAATCTGCAGGTGCTGCAGCGGGCGCGCAGCGTGGCCGAGCGCGACGAGTTCATCGCGGCCCTGGGCGTGAGCGTCGACCGCGCCGGCCGGCTGGTCGACCAGCTCCTGACGCTGGCGCGCCTCGACCCCCAGGGCGAGACCGGGCTCGCCCTGGCGCCGGGCGACCTGGCCGACCTGCTGCGCGAAGGGCAGGCCGGCTGGCGCGTGGCCGGCGCCAGGGGCGCGCTGATGGTGCAGCTGGACATCGCGGCCGCGCCATGCGCGCTGGAGGTGGATAGCGTACGCATGCTGATCCGTAACCTGGTCGACAACGCCTTGCGCTACACGCCGGCGCCGGGCACGGTGCGCATCGCCTGCGGCCTGGAGGACGGCCGCAGCTTCCTGCGCGTGGTTGACTCCGGGCCGGGCATTCCGGCGGCCATGCAGGAGCGGGTGTTCGAGCGCTTCGTGCGCCTGGCCGGTTCCCACCAGCCGGGCAGCGGCCTCGGCCTGTCGATCGTACGCCGGATCGCCGAGCGCCATGAAGCGCGCATCGGGCTCGGCCCCGGCCTGGAGGGAAGGGGACTGACGGTGAGCGTCGACTTTCCCGCCATGCCGGCTCAGCGCACGGATGAGCGATAGCATTTTACGGATGCCGGCCGCACCGCGGCCGGGCCGCATCGCCCGCCTGCGCGCAGGGGCAATGCGCGCCGGCCACGTCGAGGCAGGGCGGTATCCGCGCCTAATGTCCGACGGTGTCGCCGCGCGCGAAGGCCAGCAGGTCGGCGTTGACCCGGTCCTTGTGCGTGTCGGTCAAGCCATGCGGGGCGCCGGCGTAGGCGATGAAGGTCGCATGCGGCACCAGCCGCGCCGAGGCCCGGCCGCCGACGTCGATCGGCACCACCTGGTCGTCGTCGCCGTGGATGATCAGGGTCGGCTTGTCGAATTTCTTGAGGTCATCGCGAAAATCGGTTTCGGAAAACGCCGCGATCGAGTCGTAGGTATTCTTGTGTCCGCCTAGCATTCCCTGCAAGAACCACGACTGGATCAGCCCCGGCGAGGCCGTCGCGCCCGGCCGGTTGAAGCCATAGAAGGGGCCGGACGGAATGTCGAGGTAGAGCTGGGCCCGGTTTTCGAGCTGGCTGGCGCGGATGGCGTCGAACACCTCGCGCGGCACGCCGTCCGGATTATCGGGGCGCTGCACCATCAGCGGCGGCACGGCGCCGATCAGGGCCAGCCGGGCGATGCGGCTGGTGCCATGGCGGCCGACGTAGCGCGCCACCTCGCCGCCGCCGGTCGAGAAGCCGACCAGACACACGTCGTTGAGGTCGAGCAGTTCGAGCAACTGGGCCAGGTCGTCGGCGTAATGGTCCATGTCGTTGCCGTCCCAGGGCTGGCTCGAGCGCATATGGCCGCGCCGGTCGTGCGCGATCGTGCGGAAACCGTTGTGCGCCAGGTGCAGCATCTGCGCTTCCCAGCTGTCCGCGCCCAGCGGCCAGCCATGGCAGAACACGACCGGGCGGCCGTGGCCCCAATCCTTGTAATAGATGTCGACGCCATCGCGGGTGGTGAAATAGGCCATCGTGCTTCCTTTCGACGTGGTGGTGGGGGCTCGGCATGGATCAGACGCCGGGCCTCGTCGATTGTTCCGCATCGGCGCGAAGGCATTGCCGATCGGATCAAGGATCAGAACTGGTGGCGCAGTCCGAACACGATCTATTCGCCGCCCCCGGGGCGGTGGAGGTGACGCTGGCGGGCAGCAGCCGCCTGCGCATCACCGTGGCCGGTCGCGGGCCGGGCATCCCGCCCGCGTTGCGCGCGCTCGCGGCGTGGCGTGTCAGGCGCCTGCGTCGGCCGTCCATACGGCCAGCTCGTAGCCGTCCGGATCGATGAAGTGGAAGCGCCGTCCGCCGGGGAAGGAAAACGTGTCCTTGCTGATGCGGGCGCCGGCGGCGACGATCCGGCGCCGGGTCGCTTCCAGTTCGGCCGAATACAGGATCACCAGCGGTCCGCCGGCGCGCACCGGCGCGTCGGTCGTGAAGCCGCCGGCCAGACGGCCGTCGCGAAACTCGGTGTAGCCGGGGCCGTAGTCGACGAAGGACCAGCCGAACACCTCGCCATAGAACGCCTTGCTGCGCGCGATGTCGGCGACGTTGAATTCGATGTTGTCGATCTGATGGTGATGGACTGGTGCGCTCATTGTCGTCTCCAGGGGGAATGGGAGACGTCATGATACGTCAGTACGCGACTGAGCCATTCGGCAGGCCTGCCACTGCCGCCAGCGCCTCTGGACTGAAGGGTCAGCCGGGTGATGCGGTCGAAGCCTTCCCCAGGCGGGGTGTCGAGCAGTTGCGGCGCGTGTCGCGTGCCTGCCTGGTCCTGGTTACCTCTCCATGGTCCGGTCGCCCGCGCCCAGGATCTGTTCGACCCTGGCGCGCAATTCGGGGAAATGCACCGGTTTGGAGAACACCGGTATGTCGGCCGGTAACCCCATCGAAGCGATCGTTGCCGGGTCCAGCCCGCTGATGACGATGATTGCCATCTTGCCGTAACGCGGATCGGCACGCAGCGTGCGTACCATGCGGAAACCATCCATGCCCGGCATGTTCAGGTCGCTGATCAACAGGTCGGGTTTTGCTTCGCCAATGCGGATCAGGGCGTCGAAGCCGTCGTGCGCCTTGATCAGTTCGGCATCCAGGCCCCAGCCCGATATCTCGAGCTCGTACAGGCGCAGCAGGGTGGCGTCGTCTTCGGCGATCACGATGCGGCGCGCCGTAGGCGGCGCCGCCGGCGCGCTCGCCAGGGAGGCGGCCGCGCCGCCCGTCATTGCCTGGTTGCGCTGGTCTACCAGCCGGTGCACCGAGGAGAGCAGGATGCGGCGGTGGCCGCCCGCCGTCTTCCATGCCTGCAGCACGCCGCTCTCGACCCACAACTGCACCGTGCGATGCGAGACACCGAGCAGGCTCGCGGCCTCCTTGGTCGAACAGACTTGCGAGGAAACGGGATCTGGCTGCGCCGGCGCTGGACTGCTGTGCGATTTCATGGATTCAGGTGTGCATATGGTTAAGTACCCTACCGGCAAGCGGGCGAAAATGCGCAGCGCCCGCGCGCCGGATGGACAAGCATGCAGGGCGGACATCATGCGAGCATGCCACATGCGCAACAAAATACGCACGGGCAAGTCAACAATCTATCAAATTCTCACACTTTGCGATAGCGAAACGCAATAATTTGTTTCTTAACCGTAACTTTTGGTAGCAAGGAGAAAGCCGGATTGGATGCCTTGCTGGAAAAGGTGGCGCGCGTGGCGACCTATGCAGCGGTCGACGCCGCGCCCGGGCGAGCGCCCGGATCAGCCCAGTTTTTCCAGCAGCGCCTGCAGCTGCCCGGCGTCGTAGGGCTTGGGCAGCAGTGCGTCGGCGACGCTCGATGCGTGGCTGGCCCCGCTCACGAAGGCGATCCGCGCGCGCGGCAGGCGCTGTCGCACCGCGTGTGCCAGCGCTTCACCCTTCATGCCCGGCAGCTGCAGGTCGGTCAGCACGATGTCCGGCTGCTCGTCCAGCAGCGCCAGCGCCGCTTCGGCGCTGGCCGCCTCCAGCACGTCGTACCCCATGAAGCGCATCAGTTCGGCGGTGTTGCCGCGGATGTCGTCCTCGTCTTCCACCAGCAGCACGCGCGCCTTCGGGCCGGCCGGCGCCGCGGCGCCGGCAGTGGGCTGCGGCGGGGCCGCGTTCTTCTGCTGCTCGTTGGCCAGCACGTGCCGGATCTTGCGCGCCAGGGCGTCGCGGGTATAGGGCTTGCCGAGCAGTTCCACGCCCGGGTCGAGGCGCCCGCCGTGCACGATCGCGTTCTCGGTGTAGCCCGAGGTGAACAGCACCGCGACGTTCGGCAAGCGCGCGCGCGCCTTCTGCGCCAGCTCCGGGCTGCGTAGCGGCCCCGGCATCACGACGTCGGTGAACAGCAGGTCGATGTGGACGCCGCTGTCGATCACGGTCAGGGCCGAGGCGGCGTCGCCGGCGCGCAGCACGCGGTAGCCGAGGTCGGCCAGCATGTCGACCACGGTCAGGCGCACCTGCTCGTCGTCCTCGACCACCAGCACGGTCTCGTGGCCGCCGCTGGCCGGCTGCGCCGGCGGCTCGCTGGCGAGATCCTCGGCCTGCAGCGAGCGTGGCAGGTAGATCTTGACCGCAGTGCCTTCGTCGACCTCGCTGTAGATCTTGACGTGGCCGCCCGACTGCTTGACCAGGCCGTACACCATCGACAGCCCCAGCCCCGTGCCCTTGCCCTCGGGCTTGGTCGAGAAGAAGGGCTCGAAGGCCTGGTCGATGACTTCCTGCGGCATGCCGCTGCCGGTGTCGCTGACGGCGAGCAGCACGTACTGGCCGGGCGCGACCTCCGGGTGCGCGGCGCAGTAGCCGGCGTCCAGGGCGGCGTTGGCTACCTCGATGGTGAGCTTGCCGGCGCCGTCCATGGCGTCGCGCGCGTTGATCGCCAGGTTCAGGATCGCGTTCTCGAGCTGGGCCGGGTCGACCTCGGTGGTCCACAGGCCGCCCGGTGTCACCAGCGCGATGTCGATCTCCTCGCCCAGGGCGCGCCGCATCATGTCTTCCATGCCGCCGAGCAGGCGGCCGATCTTGACCGCCTTCGGCTCGAGCGGTTGGCGGCGCGCGAACGACAGCAGGGAGCTGGCCAGCTTGGCGCCGCGCTCGACGCCGTTCATCGCGTTCTCGACGCGCTTCCTGATCTCGGGCAGGCCGTCGGCGCGGCGCGCGATCAGTTGCAGGTTGCCGCCGATGACCTGCAGCAGGTTGTTGAAGTCGTGCGCCACGCCGCCGGTCAGCTTGCCGATGGTTTCCATCTTTTGCGCCTGCTGCAGTGCGGCCTCGGTGCGGCGCATGGCTTCCGCCCGGGCCAGGTCGGCGCTGATGTCGCGGCCCACCGCGTGGATGTAGTGCTGGTCGGGCGAGGCGGTCCAGGACAGGTGGCACCAGCTGCCGTTCCTGCGCCGGTAGCGGTTCTCGAAGCGGTTCACCTGGCCGCCCAGGCGCAGGGCCTCGATCTGGCGCATGGTGGGTTCGTGGTCGTCCGGATGCACCAGGTCGAGCAGCGGGGTGGCGAGCACCTCGGCCTCGGTCCAGCCAAGGATGGTCGTGAAGGCCGGGTTTACGGCGAACAGGATTCCTTGCAAGTCGGCCACCAGCATGATGTCCTTCGACAGCCGCCACATGCGATCGCGTTCGGCGGTGCGGTGCGCGACCCGTTGCTCCAGGGTGGCGTTGACCGCGGCCAGCGCCTCGCTGGCGCGCTTTTGCTCCTCGATGTCGATGCTGCTGCCGATCCACAGGGCGCTGTCGTCGGCCTCGGAGCGGCGCGCGCGCACCAGGTGCCAGCGGTATTGGCCGTCATGGCGGCGCAGCCGGATCTCGGCGTCGAGCGGGGCGCCGGACGCCATGCTGGCGTCCCACAGCGCGCGGTAGCGCGGCGCGTCGTCCGGGTGCACCAGCGGGCCCCAGCCATCGCCCAGCATGGACAGGGGCGCGGCGCCGGCGCTGGCATATTCGTGCACGCGGTCGTTGATCCAGTCGACGCTGCCGTCCTCGCGTGCCGCCCACACGTGATTGGGCATGGCCTGGGCGAAGGTGCGAAAGCGCGCCTCGCTCGCTCGCAGCGCGCGCTCGGCGCTTACCCGTTCGGTGACGTCGTTGCCTTCCACGAAGGTGGCAAACACGGCGCCGTTCGCGTCCCGCAGCGGCTGCAGCACGAAGTCGATGAAGAAGTGCACCGGCGCGTCCAGGCCCGGATTGCGCAGCGTGAGTTCGACGGCCTCGGCGCGGAAGGTCGTGCCTTCGGCGAAGCAGCGGTCGAGCACCTCGACGATGCCGCGTTCGGCCAGTTCCGGCACCGCCTGCGCCACCGGCATGCCGAGCAGGGGGCGATTGCCGGTCAGCGCGCGGTAGGCGTCGTTGGCCAGGGCGTAGCGGTGCTGGCTGCCCTCGAGCAGGCAGATGAAGCCGGGCGCCTGCTCGAACATCGTGCTCAAGCGCTCGCGCTCGGCGCGCACGTGGCGCTCGGCCTTGACCATGCTCGAGGTTTCCACCACCACCGACATCACGCCGGCGATGGCGCCGTCCTGGTCGCGGATCGGCGAATAGTCGAGGTTCATCCAGACCTGCTCGGGCTGGCCGCTGCGGTGCAGGGTCAGTTCCTGGTCCCGGTAGCTGAGGGTGTCGCCGGCCAGGCCCACCTTCATCACCCGGTCGTTGAAGTCGGCCACCTCGGGCCAGCCTTCGCGCACCTTCGAGCCGAGCAGCACCGGGTGGCGAGCGCCGGCGAACACCCGGTAGGCGTCGTTGTAGATCATGTAGCCGTCCTCGCCCCACAAGGTGACGATCGGCGTCGGGGTGGCCATGATCAGGGCCACCGTCGTCTTGAGCACGGTCGGCCAGCCTTCGATGGCGCCCAGGCCCGTGGTGTCCCAGGGGAACGCCAGAATCAGTCGCGATGTTTCGTCGGTGGCGGGCAGGAAGGGAAGGCTGGCTGGCGGCATCGGTGCGCATGCTGAAAGGTGGACGCCGCATTCTACACTTGAGCTAACATGGGGCACGCCGGGTTCGTCGGCGCTGTTATTTTCAGGCAACAATCACCAGGTTTTCCCCATGTGCGTTAATTATCGTCCTCCGACGCCCGAGCAATTCAACGGCCGCATTGGCGCCTTCAGCATCCTCCCGCGCGACTGGCGCTGGCCCGAGGAGACCTGGAAGGATTACGCGGCGCCGATCCTGCGCGCGGCGCCCAGCCTGGCGCTCGAGGCCTGCGTGGCCAGCTATGGCATGGTGCCGCGGCGCCACATCCCGCCCGGGGTGAAGCCCTTCGACACCATGAATGCGCGCGCCGAATCGCTGCTCGAGCGGCGCTCGTTCGCCTTCGCCTTTCGCCGCCTGCAGCTGTGCGCGGTGCCGATGCTGTGGTTCTACGAGCCGTGCTACGAGAGCGGACGCGCCGAGCGCACCGCGATCGGCCCGGCCGACGACGCCCTGTTCTGGGCAGCGGGCCTGTGGCGCGAGTGGCAGGAGGCCGATGGCGCGGTGTCCACCGCCTTCACCCAGATCACGATCAACGCCGACGACCATCCCCTGATGCGGCGCATGCACAAGCCGGGCGACGAGAAGCGCTCACTGGTGCTGCTGGCGCAGGAGGAAGTGGGGGACTGGCTGGCCTGCCGCGATACGGACGTCGCGCGCAGCTTCCTGCGGCATTATCCGGCCGAGGCCATGAAAGCATGGCCGGCGCCGCTCTCGCCGCGGCGGGCGGCGCCGCCATCCCTGAACGGAGAGCTGCTCTAGCCGATGGATTCGCCGACGTATTCGCCGACGCATTCGCCGATGTACTCGCGCTTGAAACGCGACCCCAGGCGGGTCAGCACCTCGTAGCCGATGGTGCCGGCCTGGATCGCGACGTCGTCCACCGTCTGCTGCGGGCACAGGAGGTCGACCGCCTGGCCCGGCGCGATCCGCTGTTCCGGGATGCCGGTGACGTCGAGCGTGATGCTGTCCATCGACACGGTGCCGACGAAGGGCACGGCCACGCCGTCGACGAAAGCCTGGGAGCGGCCGGTGAGGGCGCGCAGCCAGCCGTCGGCGTAGCCGATGGCGATGGTGGCGATGCGGCGCGGGCCCGGCGCCACGTAGCGCGCGCCATAGCCGACCACGTCGCCGGCGGCCACTGTGCGCAGCTGCACCACGCGCGCCGTCAGCGACACCGCCTGCGCCAGCGGATTGGGATGGCCGGGCTGGGGATGGATGCCGTACAGCGCGCAACCCGGGCGCAGCAGGTCGAAGTGCCAGGCGCCGCCCAGGAACACGCCCGAGGAATTGGCCAGGCTGGCCGGCACGCCGGGCAACAGCGCGCGCATCTCGTCGAAGCGCCGGCGCTGGCGCTCGTTGAGCGGGTGCGCCGGCTCGTCGGCGCAGGCCAGATGGCTCATCAGCAGGTGCAGGCGCAGGCCAGCGAGCCAGTCCGGATCCTGGCGCAGGCGTGCGAGATCGGCCGGGGCCAGGCCCATGCGCGCCATGCCGGTGTCCACCTGGAGCGCGGCCGGCAGCGCGCGGTCCAGGCTGCGCGCCAGCGCGCGCCACTCGGCGAGCTGGCCGGGATCGTTCAGCACCGGCACCAGGTCGTGCGCCAGGCAGTCGCGCGCCGCGCCCGGCATGGCGCCGTGCATCACGTAGATGGTGCAGTCGCCCGGCAGCAGCGGGCGCAGGCGGATGCCTTCGTCGAGGTGGGCCACGAAGAAGCTGCGGCAGCCTTCGCGCACCAGCGCCGGCGCGACCCGGTCCATGCCGAGACCGTAGGCGTCGGCTTTCAGGACCGCGCCGCAGGCCGCCTTCGCGGCGGCGCCGCGCTCGCGCAGCAGGCGGTAGTTGGCGCGCACCGCGCCCAGGTCGATCGTGAGCGTGGCGCCGGCCCGCGTCGCGGCGGCATGCTGGTCGATGTGCTGGTGCTGGTGCTGGTGCATGTGCTGATCGGTGCGCTGCTCCATGCGCTCAGGCCTGCGCCAGCTTGCCGCCGGCGGCGGCGCCGCTGCCCGCGTAGCGGAACACGGCCAGGTCGTCGGCCCGGATCGACGGCGCCTTGCCGCCCACCAGGTCGGCGATCACGCTGGCCGAGCCGGCCGCCATGGTCCAGCCCAGGGTGCCGTGGCCGGTGTTCAGGTAGAGGTTGCGCAGCGGCGTGGCGCCCACCACCGGGGTACTGTCCGGCGTCATCGGGCGCAGTCCGGTCCAGAAGCTGGCGCGGGCGGTGTCGCCCGCGCCCGGGAACAGGTCGTTGACGACCAGCTCCAGGGTTTCACGGCGGCGTGGATTCAGGCCGAGGTTGTAGCCGGAGAGCTCGGCCATGCCGCCGACGCGGATGCGGTCGTCGAAACGGGTCACGGCGATCTTGTAGGTTTCGTCGAGGATGGTCGACACCGGGGCGCGCGCCGGATCGAGGATCGGCACCGTCAGCGAATAGCCCTTCATCGGATAGACCGGCAGCGGGAACCAGCGCTGCAGCAGCAGGCGCGAGTGGCTGCCCAGGGCAAGGACGTAGCGGTCGGCCTTGAACTCGCCCTTGTCGGTCATGACCGAGACGATCTCGCCGCCCGCTTCTTCCAGGCGCAGGATCGCGGTATCGAATTCGAAGCGCACGCCCAGGTCGCGCGCCATCGCGGCCAGGCGCGTGGTGAACAGCTGGCAGTCGCCGGTTTCGTCGTTCGGCAGGCGCAGGCCGCCGACCAGCTTGTCGGCCACGTTGGCCAGCGCCGGTTCGGCCATGGCCAGCTGCGCGCCCTCCAGCACCTCATAGGCCACGCCGGCGTCGCGCAGCACCTCGATGTCCTTGGCCGCGCCGTCGAACTGCTGGCGGGTGCGGAACAGCTGCACCGTGCCCTGCTGGCGGCCTTCGTAGGCGATGCCGGTGTCGCGCCGCAGCGCGCGCATGCAATCGCGGCTGTATTCGGCCAGGCGCACCATGCGTTCCTTGTTGACGGTGTAGCGGCCCGGATCGCAGTTGCGGTACATCTCCCACATCCACTGCAACTGGAACAGCGAGCCGTCGGGACGGATCGCCAGTGGCGCGTGGCGCTGGAACAGCCACTTGGCGGCCTTGAGCGGAATGCCGGGCGCGGCCCAGGGCGACGCATAGCCGGGCGAGATCTGGCCGGCATTGGCGAAACTGGTCTCGCGCGCCGGACCGGGCTGGCGGTCGATCACGGTCACCTCATGGCCGGCCTGCGCCAGGTAATACGCGGTGGTGACGCCGACCACGCCGCTGCCCAATACAATGACTCGCATACGTTCCCTCGAAAGCTGAATCCAGAAAATGTTGCCATCGTAGCGCGGGTAAGGGGATAATTGTTTCTGTTAATAGTTCAATTTTCAGAAAATAATCTGGATTCCCCCGTGCGCGTACAAAAAGCCTCGAACCGTATCCTGGACCGGATCGACCTGCACATCCTGTCCATCCTGCAGCAGGACGCGCGGATCGTGATGAAGGACCTGGCCGAGCAGGTCGGCCTGTCGCTCACACCCTGCATCGAGCGGGTCAAGCGCATGGAGCGCGACGGCGTGATCCAGGGCTACTATGCGCGCATCAATCCGCAGGCGCTGGGCATGCAGATCCTGGTGTTCGTCGAGATCAACCTGCACCAGAAATCCGACAAGGCGTTCGAACGCTTCCGGCGCGCGATGCTGGCGATTCCCGAGGTGATGGAATGCCACCTGGTGTCGGGCGACTTCGACTACCTGATCAAGGCGCGCATCCCCGAGATGTCCGAATACCGGCGCCTGCTGGGTGAAATCCTGCACGTGGCCGACGCCGGCCAGTCGAAGAGCTATGTGGTGATGGAAGAGCTGAAGGAAACCCTGGCGTTGTCGATTCCACGCTAGTATCCGGCGCCAATCCGGTAAACGGGAGGGCTTGAGGCGGCGGAATCTATAATGGCTGGTTCCTCATTGGAACGACCATGCGCGCCGTTGCCGGCCCCGTCCTGTCCCTTCGCCACCTTTTGATCCTGCTCAACGCGATCGGCCTGCTGCCGCTCGTACTGCTCGGCGTCTGGACCATCCACGGCGCCGGGCGGTACCTGGAGCAGGAACAGGAAAGGATGATGGTCGGCCATGCGCGCGCGCTGTCGAGCGCCGTCGACGCCGAGCTCGACGCCACCGTGGCCGCCCTGAGCGGCATCGCCAAGAGTCCGCAACTGGCGGCCGGCGACCTGCGCGGCTTCCATGAGACCGCCAAACGCCTGTCGCGCGCCGACTGGCTGGGGGTGGTGCTCTCCGACGCCACCGGCCGTACGCTGTTTCGCACCATGGCGCCCTACGGGGCGCCGGCGGCGCGGGTCGCCGACCCGGACAGCCTGCACCAGGCGATGGAGCAGCGCCGCCCGATGGCCGGCCGCGTCGTGCGCGGGCCGGGCGGACGCCCGGCGGTGCCGGTGCGGATCCCGGTGCGCGGGCCCGATGGCCAGCCCTGGGTCTTGAGCGCCGTGGTCCGGCCGGACCGCTTCCTGGACGTGATCGTGCGCCAGCAGACGCCGCCCGAGTCGGTGATCGCGGTGATCAACCACGGCGGTGCGCTGGTGGTGCGCTCGCGCGACCAGGAGCGCACCGTGGTCGGCGCGCCCAGCGCCTCGCTCGCGGCGCTGATGAAGAGCGGCGGCCCGGAAGGCGTAGGCGCCACCCGCACGCTCGAGGGCGACCAGCTGATCAGCGCCTACACCACTTCGCCGCGCTATGGCTGGGTGGTGGCGGTGGGCGCCCCCAGCGCCGGTTTCGGGGTGGCCTTCTTCCAGCGCTTCGCGGTGTACGTGCTGGGCGCCTGGGCGGTGCTGACCGCCTGCATCGCGCTGGCCTCGTGGCTCTCCGGCCGCATCGTGCGCCGCATCGAGAGCGTGCAGGCCGGCGCCGCCGCCCTGGGCAACGCGCGCGCGGTGCGGGTGGCGCCGTCGCGGATCAAGGAAATCCGCGAGATGGGCCAGGCACTGGAGGCCGCGGCCGACCGGCGCGCCACCCAGGAAGCGGAACGTTCGCGCCTGCTGGCGTCGCTCGAGGAAGCGCTGGCCCAGGCGCGCCAGGCCGGCCAGTCCAAGGACGCCTTCCTGGCCATGCTGGGCCACGAACTGCGCAATCCGCTCAGCCCGATCCTGACCTCGCTCGACCTGATGGACTTGCGCAATGAGCCGGGCAGCCAGCGCGAGCGCGCCGTCATGCGGCGCCAGGTGACCCACCTGCGGCGCCTGGTCGACGACCTGCTGGACGTCTCGCGCATCGCCTCCGGCAAGCTGGCGATCGACACCCGGCCGCTGAACCTGGCCGAACTGGCGCGCCACGCGGTGGCGGCCCTGCCCGGCGAGCCCATCACCCTGGAAGCGCCGGCGCAGGTCTGGGTCATCGGTGACGAGACCCGCCTGGCCCAGGTGCTGGGCAACCTGCTGTCGAACGCGGCCCGCTTCGGCAGCAGCGACACGCGCGTCACGCTGGCGGCGCGCGACGGCGAGGCGGTGTTGAGCGTGAGCGACAACGGCACCGGCATGGCGCCGGAACTGCTGGCGCGCGTGTTCGAACCGTTCTACCAGGCGCCGCAGACGCTGGCGCGGCGTACCGGCGGCCTGGGGCTCGGGTTGGCGATCGTGCGCGAGATCGCGCATCTGCATGGCGGCCGGGTCGTGGCCTACAGCGCCGGTCCCGGCGCCGGCAGCCGCTTCGAGGTGAGCCTGCCGCTCGGCGCGCCGCCTGCGTCGGCTGGCGCGGCCCTGCCGGCGCAGGCGGCGCCGGGACGCCGCATCCTGCTGGTCGACGACAACGAGGATGCGGCCGCGGCCGGCGCGCTGCTGCTGCGCCACCTGGGCCATGCGGTGCGCGTCGCCCACAGCGCGGGGGAGGCGCGCGCGCTGGCCCTGGCCGAACCGCCCGAGGTGGCGATCCTCGACATCGGCCTGCCCGACATGGACGGCTATGCGCTGGCCGCGGCCTTGCGCGCCGATGCGGGCGAGCCGGAGGAAGGCGCCGCGCAGGGAGGCGGACTACGACTGGTGGCGCTGACCGGCTACGGCCAGCAGGCCGACGTGGCGCGTGCGCTGGCGGCCGACTTCGACGTGCACCTGACCAAGCCGGCGACCATCGGAGCGCTGCAGGACGCGGTGGCGCCGGCTGGCGCCTGAGCGTCCTGCCGGCTTCGTGGCGAAGTCAGGCCAGGGTCGCGGCCAGGGTCGCGGCCAACCTCGGCGCCGTGCGCCGTGCGCCGTGCGCGGTCGGGGCGGGGCGATAATAGAGACGGGGTCGCGGGACGGGCTCACCGGACGGGGTCACGACGGGAGGATGGATGGCGCGCAAGCACGACCTGCCGCTGCACGAGGTGCGGCGCTACCTGGAACCGGGACCGGTGGTGCTGGTGACTTCATGCCACCGCGGCGAGCGCGACGTCATGGTGATGGGGTGGCACACGGTGATGGAATTCAGTCCGTCGCTGATCGGCTGCGTGATCTCATCGGGCAACCACAGCCACGGCCTGATCCGCGCCAGCGGCGAATGCGTGATCAACCTGCCGACGACGCGGCAGCTCGACGCGGTGCTGGGCGTCGGTTCGACTTCCGGCGCCGGGATCGACAAGTTCGCCGCCTTCGGCCTTACGCCGGAGGCGAGCGAGCAGGTGGCGGCGCCGTCGATCCGCGAGTGCCACGCCCAGTTCGAGTGCCGGCTGCACGACGACAGCCTGGTCGGGCGCTATGATTTCTTCATCTGGGAAGTGGTGGCGGCGCGCGCCTCCGCGCGGCCCCGCCATCCCGAAACCCTGCACTACAAGGGTGACGGCACGTTCATGGTGTCGGGCAAGGTGATCCGGCGCCGGCGCGCCGGGCTGAAGTAAAGGTTGGCGGATTGACGCCGACGCGGCGATCGCGATCGCGATCGATGTCGATCTCGTGCCGGATGCTTCTGCCGCCAACCATCACCGCGTCGGCAGCACAGCTGCCGACCCTACCGCGACCGCGACCCGGCGTGACCGCCCCGATGCAGCAGGATGCGCGGCACCCGTCCGCCGGGCCGGCCGGCCGGCGCGCGCGACGCCGTGGCCAGCGCCAGATCGGTGCTGATCCGGTGCAGCGACAGCAGGTCGTGCAGCGCCGCCACCAGCTGGCGGCCGAGCGCGACGTCGCCATCCTCGACCAGCGGCATGGCGCGGTGCAGGGCGGCCAGGATGGTGGCGTTCTCGGCGCGGTGCTCGTGCAGGCGTTCGTAGTCGAGCGATTCCATGACGCTTTCCTCGTGCCGGAACCCGACCTCGACCGCAGTGACGATGGCCGGGAAGGCCTGCACGAAGCGGTCGTCCGGCGTGCAGCTGCTGTCGGCCGTGTCGGCCAGGCGGGCGCACAGGTGGCGGCGGGCATGGCGGATCGCGGCGCCGACGGCGCCAGCGTTGCCTCCTGGATAGTGGTGGAAAGTCATGGCGGAAAATAGTGGCAAAGGTGGTCGGTGAGATTCAATGGGCGATGAGGAGCGGCGTCGGCGCGTGGTCGAGCACGTCGCGCGTGACGCCGCCGAGGATCCATTCGCGGTAGCGGCTGTGGCCGAAGGCGCCGGTGACCATCAGCCCGGCGTGGCAGTCGCGCGCCATGTCGATCAGGGCGTCGCCCTCGCTGGCGCGGGTATGCGCGACGTCGACGTCGACCTTCAGGCCATGGCGCGCCAGGTAGTGCGCCATGTCGGCGCCCGGTTCGTCGCCGTGCAGACCGGATTGCAGATCGGGGTTGACCAGCGCCAGATGCACGGTGCCGGCGTGGGCCAGCAGGGGCAGGGCCGCATTGATCGCGCGCTCCGCCGGCATGCTGCCGTCCCAGCCGACCAGCGCATCGCCGGGGATCGGCTTGCCGTGGTAGGTGTCGGGCACCACCAGCACCGGGCGGACGCCGTGCAGGGCGAGGTATTGCGGCAGGCCCCGTTCGGCCCAGGCGCGGCCATGGTCCTGGCTGACCACCACCAGGTCGGCATAACGCGCTTGCAGCAGCAGGCCGTCGCGGTCGGCGTCCTCGACCATGCGCGTCTCGGCGCCGTGGATGCCGAGGCGCTCGGCCTGGGCCACGAACTCGTCGAGCTGGCTGGCCACGGCATCGCGCAAGGCCTGGAATTCGCGGTTCGAGACCGGCATGGCCATCGAGCCGTTCAGCACCGCGTAACTGGCCATCGACAACCCGGTGGCGGCGCTGCCGACCAGGTGGGCGCCGTGCGCGCTGGCGAGCAGCAAGGCAGCGCGCAGGCGGCTCTCCTGGCGGGGGCTGCCATCGACGTGGACGAGTATGGTCTTGAACATATGCAGACTCCGTTCGGTGGTCTGGAACGCGGCGCACTACATTTGACTATACGCGGCGCAAGAGGGCCTGTCAGGCACACATTTGATTGCGATCAAACATGGGTGAAATATCCGGGCGACCTTGGCTGGAATGGTTTGTTGACAAGAAAGAAGTGAAGGATTAGCGTTGACCGCTTCGCCACTTGCCAGCCCACGCCGATGATCCGTCCGTTCGCCGTCTTCTTTCTCGTCTGCACGCTCGCCTTGGCAACCCCGCTGCGGGCGGCCCAGTTCAACGTGCTGTTGTTTACGAAATCCACGGCCTGGCACCACGATGCGGTGCACGCCGGCGTGACGGCGGTGCAAGAGCTCGGCAAGTTGCACGACTTTGAGGTGTTCTGGAGCGCCGACGCCGGGCGCGTGATGAACGATGCCGAGCTGTCCAGATACCAGGCGGTGATCTTCCTGCTCACCACCGGCGACGTCCTCGACGAGGCCCAGCAGGCGGCCTTCGAGCGCTTCATCCAGCGCGGCGGCGGCTACGTCGGCGTGCACAGCGCGGCCGACACCGAGTATGACTGGCCGTGGTACACCAGGATGGTGGGCCATATGTTCCACGTGCATCCCGCGGTGCAGACCGCGATCGTGAAGGTCGAGGACGCGCGTTTCCCCGGCATGGAACGCTTCGCGCCGCGCAATCTGTTCACCGACGAATGGTATGAATTCGGGCCGGCGCGCTCGACCGACCTGGTTTACCTGCTGAGCGTGGACGAGAGTACCGATCGTCCGCAGGCCACCTGGCCCGACCGCGCGGGCAAGGGCATGGGCGCTTTTCACCCGATCAGCTGGTACCAGCATTACGACGGCGGCCGCGCCTTTTACACCGGGATGGGCCACATGGCAGCGACCTACCGCGATCCGGTCTTCCTGCACCACCTGTACGGCGGCATCTACTGGGCCGCCAGCGGGCGCGGCATCGTCATATGATCCAGGCTCGGCGCGGCCGATCGCTTCCTTTCCCGGTCGCGGGCGGGCTGCGGTCGCTCATGCGTCAGAGAGTGCATCGGTCCGCTTTGCCTCGGGACCTCGCTCACGGACGAAGCGCCCGCTCTCCAGCCCGCTCTCCATCCAGCAAGTCCTGGCGCGGCCGCTCCCACTGCGGCACCGGCGCGGGGCAGGGCCGGTCGGCCATCCTGGCGTAGGGCAGGGTCGAGAAGTTATCGACTCCCGGCGCGCTGAAGCGGATATCGGTGGCCTTGCCGTCGATCAGGGAGGGCACCCGGGCAAAGCGCAGCCAGCCGTCGACGTGGCAGTTATCCCGCTGCAGCGCGCGCAGGCTGGGCAGGCTGCCGTCTTCCTTGTATTTCCAGGCCAGCGTGCGCGCTTCGGCGCCGGGTTCGCCGCCGAAGCGCGTCGGGCAGGCGGCGACGTCGGTCACGCCCGGGGCCAGGCTCAGCACGCCCAGGCGCACCGCATAGCTGCCGGCGGCGCCGTTGTCGGTGATGGTCGCGAACGACCAGCACAGGGGATTCGAGGGGAAGGCCGACAGCGGCATGTCGAGGATGCGGCTGCCCGGCTCGACCTGGGCCAGGGCCGTCCGGATCTGCTCGCGCGCGAGGTGGCCGGCCACGCCCTGCACCGCGATGAAGCCCAGGCACGCCACGAGCGCGGCGACGACGCCGGTCGATCCCCCGCGCCGCGCCATGACGGCCACGACGCCAGCGAGCAGCAGCAGGCCGGCCAGCGAACCCCACTGCAGGAAGCCCATCCAGGTAAACAGCAGCGGCGCGGCCAGGATCAGGCCCAGGAACAGCGCGCGCAGCACCCGGTTCGGCGCCAGGAGGGCGAGCGCGACCCCGAGCGCGGTCCAGAACACCGGTTCGATGATGAACACCATGTCGCCGTACAGCCAGGTTGAATCGAGCGGGTGGAACGGGTGCACGCCATACACGTTCAGGAAGTCGAGCGACAGGTGCAGCACCATCCCGAGCGCGGCGGTGGCCAGCACCGCATGGCGCGCCACGCGGTCGTCGCGCATCAGGCGCCGTGCCCCCGGCCACAGCAGCCAGAGCAGGCCGAGCAGCAGTGCGATCTGGGGCAGGGCATACAGCAGCGTGTGCGTATGGCCGCGATGGTGCAGCAGATAGCCGAGCGGCGGCGCCAGCAGGGGCGTGAGCACCAAGTCCAGGTCGGGGAAATTACTGGCCAGCGCGCCGGTGGCGAGCAGGACGCGGCGGCGCGTGCGCGCCTGCTGCGGATCGGGATGGGCGGGCAGGGCGCGGTGGGCGAGTTCGCCCAGCGCCAGCCCCAGCAGGGAGTGGGTCAGATTGTCCATCCCACGAGTTTACCGTGAAAGCACGAAATTGATCCAAATCAAGACTTTTTCAGTTATATCGCTTGGTCAACCATCATGTTTTTGATGTAGGTCATATTTTTTGCATTTCCTCGTCATTAGAATGCAAGAAACGATATTTCTTAAATGCAACACGAGGAGTGCACAGTGCGCAACAACCAGCCGGTCACGGGGACTGAATACCTGATGCAGGCGGGACAATCGATCGTCTCGAAGACCGACACCAGGGGCCGCATCACCTACGTCAATCCGCGTTTCGTCGACGTCAGCGGCTTCAGCGAGGACGAATTGCTGGGCAAGGCCCACAACCTGGTGCGCCATCCCGACATGCCGCCCGAAGCCTTCGCCGACCTGTGGGCGACCCTGCAGGCGGGCGAGCCCTGGACCGGCATGGTCAAGAACCGCCGCAAGAACGGCGACTTCTACTGGGTGGTGGCGAACGTGGTGCCGATCCAGGAGCACGGCCGCGTCACCGGCTACATGTCGGTTCGCACCGCGCCCACCCGGGCCCAGGTCGAGCAGGCCGACCTTTTGTACCGCCAGATCCGCGCCGGCCGGGCGCGCGGCCTGGGCATCGTGCGCGGCCAGGTGGTGCGGACCGGCTGGCGCCGGCGCCTGAACATCCTGCTCGCCCTGCGCGAGCTGCCGCTGCGCCAGCGCCTGGGATGGACGATGGGAGCCCAGGCCCTGCTGCTGGCCGCGCTCGCGGCGGCGGCCGATGGCGCGCTCTGGCGCATACTGGCCGGCGCCGGCGTGCTGGCCGCGCTGGCGCTCTGGCATGCGCTCGACCGCGGCATCGCGCGGCCCTTGCAGGATGCCGTCGCGACCGTCCACGCGCTGGCCGGCGGCGACCTGGCGCGTCCGCTTCCGGCGCCCGGCGGCGGGGAAATCGGCCGCCTGCAGCTGGCGCTGCGCCAGCTCAACATCAACCTGACCGCGATCATCGGTGACGTGCGCGACAACGTCAGCTCGATCGAGCTGGCCACCCGCGCGATCGCCGCCGGCAATGCCGACCTGGCCAGCCGTACCGAAGCCCAGGCCGCCAGCCTCGAGCAGACCGCGAGCAGCCTCGGCAATATCGCGCGCGCCGCCGGCCGCAACACCGACAGCGCGGTGCAGGCCGACGGCATGGTGCTGGCCGCCAGCGCGGTGGCCGGCCAGGGCGGCCAGGCCGCCGTGCGCATCGGCCAGACCATGGACCGGATCAGCGGCTCGGCCAACCGCATCGGCGACATCATCGGCCTGATCGACGGCATCGCCTTCCAGACCAATCTGCTGGCGCTGAACGCGGCGGTGGAGGCGGCCAGGGCCGGCGAACAGGGGCGCGGCTTCGCCGTCGTGGCCGGCGAAGTGCGCAGCCTGGCCCAGCGCACCGCCGGCGCCGCCAAGGAGATCAAGGGACTGATCGAGGACTCCAGCGGCCATGTGGGCGAGGGGGCCGAACTGGTGGGCCAGGCCGGCCAGACCATGCGCGCGGTGGTCGACAAGGTGGCCGAGGCGGCCGCGATCATGGGCGCCATCACCGCCGCCAGCCGCGAACAGGCCCGCGACATCCTCGACGTCAACGCCGCGATGAACGCACTGGACGCGATCACGCGGAAGAACGCCGCCCAGGTCGAGGAATCGGCCATGTCGTCGGGCAGCGTGGCCGACGAGGCGGCCCGCCTGTCGCTGGCGTTGTCGGTGTTCAAGTTCAGGCAGGGCGTGCGGCCGAGCCAGGGTTGACGCTCGATCCGTGGCCGGCGGGGATCGGCATGGCGGCCGGTTCGACGAGCTGGAAGGGCCGGCGTGGCGCGTCTTGCGGGACGATGATCGCGGCCGATGATGCAGGGGTCGCCGTGGGTGGACGGATTGCGCGCCCACCCGCGGGGCCCGGCCGGTGATCACATGGTCGGACCGCGCCCGGTGTGGGTTTCCTTTTCGATGCGGTTCTGGCATTCGATGCAGGTGCGCACCGTCGGCGTGGCCAGCAGGCGCGCGTCGGGGATCGCGCAACCGCACGACTCGCAGATGCCGGCGCCGCCAGCTTCGAGCTTGCCGAGGGCGACGTCGATCTCGTGCAGCAGGTTCGCATCGTGTTCGGCCAGGTGGACTTCGTCGTGGCCGATCATCTCGGCGGTATTGCCGTCATCGCCCTGCGCTTCATGCGCGAGCGGACCGATCGGCGGCGCATCGCCCTCGTCGGCCGTGGTGCGCGCACGGACGGCGCCGAGCAGGTCCTCACGCGCTGCATTCAGGCGCTTGGACATTTCTTCGTGAACGGATTGGGAAAGAGGCGGCATGGCGATTCCTGATTGGTTGGTGAGGAAAAGCCCTCCGGAAGATGGCGGGCCGTCGGTTTGGACTTGATTCATCTCAAAACGATGTCCGTGGAATCGGGGAAGAAAGCGTCGCAGCCGGGCGCACAACCGGGCGACAACCGTCGTTCCAATAATCTATCCATCAAGGAACATTTTGATACACATCAAGGATTGTTGAGCGTCGTAAACGCCCACTCCCGACGGTCACGCAATCGTGTCATTTCAGGAGAGCATCTTGAAGGGCAGTCTAAACGATAACGACAAGACCGCGCGCCAGTTTGCCGAACCGCGCGACTGGTCGAGGCCGACCTCCGCCAGGCCGGCTGTCAGCGCCGTCCGAGGCGCGCGATGGCGCGCACGTAGACCAGCTCCGCCACCAGTTCGACCAGCGTCTGCGTCACGATGATCGCCGGCAGCAGCGGCACCGCGCCCGGCACCGCCAGCGCCAGCGGCAGCACCACCAGCGAGTTGCGGGTGGCGCCGCTGAAGGCGACCGCGCGCCCGGCGGGCGCGGCCAGGCGGAACAGGCGCGCCACGAGCCAGCCGGCGGGCGGGGCCAGCAGCGCGAAGGCGGCGTAGACCGGCGCCACCCGCAGCGCCGCATCCAGCGCCTGGCCGAGCTGCGGCAGCACCGACGCCACCACGATGAACAGCACCAGGGCCGTCGCCGGCACCGGCAACAAGCCGAGCACGATTGACGCGCGCGCGCCGGTCGGATGGCGTGCGGCACAGAGCTGCAGCGCGACCGCCAGCAGCAGCGGCGCGGCGATCAGCCACGCGAAGGCGTCGATGAAGGGGCCGGGCTGGACCAGACCGGCCGCGCCGTCTCCGAGGAGGATGCGCAGGTACACCGGCAGCATCAGCATCTGCGCCACCAGCAGGACGGGCGTTGCCGCCAGCAGCAGGCGCGCATCGGCGCGGCCGAGGTGGGAAAAGGTGACCACATAGTCGATGCAGGGCGCCAGCAGCACCAGCAGCACGCCCAGCCGCACCAATGGGTCGGCCGGCACGAAGGGCAGCAGGCCGGCGACCAGCAGGGGAATGACGACGAAGTTGGTCACCAGGAGGGCGCCCAGGAAGCGCGTGTGGGTGAAGGCGCGTCCCAGTTCGGCCAGCGGCACCTGCAGGAAGGTCACGAACAGCATGAAGGCCAGGGCCGGGTTGACCGCGGGCTCCAGCGCGGTGGTCCCCGGCAGCGCCAGCGCCGCCAGCGCGGCCAACGCCACGGCCGCGAAATAGATGCCGATCTGCGTGTTTTCCAGCTTGTCCCGGATGTGCTGCATGCGCTGTCATCGCTTTCTTCGTGAAGGAAGGCACGCCCTTGCAGACCCGCCAAGCGGGCATTATACGGAGCGCTGGGCTGACGCCAGGTGGCCGTGAGGTAAGATGCCGTCCAGTGCGATTCAGCGGGGAGAGGTAGTGCGGTACCGGAACTTGTCGTTGTACTGGCTGGCGATCGGCGTGGGCGGGATGCTGGCGTTTCGCGTGCCCGTGGTCGGCTTTGCGCTTGGCATCGGCGCGCTGCTCTACTTCGTCTACGCGATTGCTTACTGGCTGCTTTTCCTGGTGTTCTTCCACCAGCGTCCATACAGTCGCACGGTGTTCGGCATGACGCGGCGCGCCTTCGCGATCCGGCTCGCGCTGGTGGCCGCGGTGGTGTGCGTCGGCAGCCTGCTGCTGGGGTGGAAGGTGCTGGCCTGCCTCGGCGCGGCGGTGCTGTATTACTGCGGCGAGATCGAGCTCAAGGACCGGATGATCGTCGCCGCCGAATGACGCGTCATTGGCGACACGAAGGCGAGGCCCGCGCCGCCCACCGAGCCGTCCGGCAGCGCGTATCTCCGTCATCGTCGGGCCTCGTACGTACGCAGTCCAACAACATCCGAACCGTTGAACTCGTTGTTGAACTGTTACTTACATGTTAGATTCCTTGGCGCAATTGCACCACCCGCCGCAGAGATCAACCACAAGGAAACTACCCGAGATGCCATCGACCCGCCAGCGCAGCCTGCGCGCCACCATCGCCGCCCTGTTCATTCCCGCCATGCTCGCCGGCGCGTCGCTGCCGGCGGTGGCTGCGCCAGCCGCCACCCAGGCCGCCGCCGTCGCCCCCTACAAGGCCTTCGATGCCTGGAGCGACAAGTTCGCCGAAGACTGGGTACGCCTGAGCCCGCAGCTGGCGACCTCGACACAGTACTTCAGCGGCGCCGAGCAGGCCAGGCTGGACCGCGAGCTGACCCCGCTGACCGCGGCGCACCGCAAGAAGTCGGTCGCCATGGCGCGCGAAGGGCTCGAGCGCCTCGACGGCTTCAAGGCGCAGCCGCTGAACGAGACCCAGAAGATCTCGGCGGCGGTGATGCGCTGGTCGCTGCAGAACGTGATCGCCAACGAGCCGTTCGAGGACCACGCCTTCGTGTTCTCGCAGTTCAGCGGTCCGCAGATCGGCCTGGTCAACTTCCTGACCAACACGCACCCGATGCGCAATGCGGCCGACGTCGACAGCTACCTGGCCCGCCTGGACCAGGTGGCGGTCCGCCTCGACGAAGCGCTGGTGCGCGCCAAGGGAGCAGCAAGCAAGCAGTTGATTCCGCCGCGCTTCATCCTCGAGCGCGCCCAGTTCCAGGTCGACCACTTCCTCAAGCCGGTCGCGGTCGAGAACGTGCTGGTGACCACGCTGGCCCAGCGCACCGCCGAGATGAAGGACCTGTCGCCGCAGGCGCGCAGCGCCGCCATTGCGCGCGCGACCGGCATCGTCGAGCAGAAGATCCGTCCTTCCTACACCCGCGTGCAGGCCTTCATGGCCGAGATCCACCCGAAGACCGGTGACGTGGCCGGCATTTCGCGCCTGCCGAACGGCGCCGCCGCCTACAAGCGCGCGATCGAGAACTTCACCAGCACCCAGCTCACGGCCGACGAGATCCACACGATCGGCTTGCGCGAAGTGGCGCGCATCGAAGCCGAGATGGACAAGCACCTGCGCTCGCTTGGCCTGGCCGAAGGGAATATCGAAACCCGCATGAAGCAGCTCGACGCGCGCTTCCAGCCGAAGGGCGAGGGCGATCCGCGCCCGGCGATCATCGCCAGCTACAACGAGATGGTGCGCGACGCCGAGCGCAGGAGCAGCACGCTGTTCAACCTCAAGCCGCGCGCGCCGGTCGACGTGCGCCGCGTGCCGCCGCTGACCGAGCCGTCGGCCGCCGCCCATTACACCTTGCCGGCGCCGGACGGCAGCCGTCCCGGCATCTTCTGGGTGCCGCTGCGCGGCCCGACCTTCGACATGATCCGCATGCGCAGCCTGGCCTACCACGAGGCCGTGCCGGGACACCACTTCCAGCTCGCCATCCAGCAAGAGATGAACGACCTGCCGAAGTTCCGCAGCCAGCGCATCTTCAGCGGCGGCAGCGCGCACTCCGAAGGCTGGGCGCTGTACACCGAGCGCCTGGCGGCGGAGCAGGGCTGGTATGCGGACGACGTCCCGGGCCTGTTGGGCGCCCTCGGCTCGGAACTGTTCCGCGCCCGCCGCCTGGTGGTCGACACGGGCCTGCACACCAAGGGCTGGACCCGCCAGCAGGCGATCGACTACGGCATGGGCGCCCAGGAGACCGAGCGCTACGTCGTGTGGCCGGGCCAGGCCAATGCCTACATGATCGGCATGCTGCGCATCCTCGAACTGCGCCAGAAAGCGCAGCAGGAACTGGGCGACAAGTACTCGCTGCCGGCCTTCCACGACCTGGTGCTGGGCGCCGGCTCGGTGCCGCTCGACGTGCTGGGCGAGCTGGTCGACAACTGGATCGCGCAGCAAAAGAAGGCTTGACGCCGACCGGCGTGCGGTGAGCACGGCGCGAGTGTCCGACAAATATCCCCGCCAGGAGCGTAATACCGTTAAGTTAAGCTGCTGAGCTAGCCGTCAAATACGTCGTCCCCGCGCAGGCGGGGACCCAAGTTCTCCAAGCGTCCTCGAAACGCTTGCAAGATTGGGTCCCCACCTTCGTGGGGACGACGTTTTTATGCCAACTCAAGAAGACTTTCGCCTTAACTCAACGTCTTTACCGCCACGAGTGGGGATGTCTGCTTTCGACGCTCAAGTAGATGCATCGGGAAGTGGGGCGGAAGCGTTGTGCGAACGCGAATGATAATGATTATCGTTTACATGTAATGACGTTCTCGGTAGAATCATTGTGTTCCTAGCAGTGTTTCCTCTCGTACCACTCATCCGAAAGAGACCGTCTCGCCATGAAAGCAATCAAAAGCCGCAAGCATCCCATCACCCGCAGCCAGCTCGCGGGCACCGCGCTGGCCGCGGCGCTGATGCCGCTCGGCGCGCATGCCGCCGCCGACGCCGCCGCCACCACTGCCGCCGCCACTGCAGCGCCTGCCAGCGTCGCCCCGCAATCGACCGTCGAAATCGTCGGCAAGAACGAGACCGCCTTCCGCGCCGAGCGTGCCTCGTCGCCCAAGTACACCGAGCGCCTGGTCGACACCGCCCAGACGGTGCAAGTGATCAAGAAGGAGCTGTTCGAGCAGCAGGGCGCCCTGACCCTGACCGAGGCGCTGCGCAGCACCCCCGGCGTCGGCGCCTTCTTCCTGGGCGAGAACGGCAACACGAATACCGGCGACGCGATCTTCATGCGCGGCTTCGACACCTCGGGCAGCATCTACGTCGACGGCGTGCGCGACGTCGGCTCGATCGCGCGCGACGTGTTCAACGTGGAGCAGATCGACGTGCTGAAGGGCCCGGCCGGCACCGACAACGGGCGCGGCGCGCCGACCGGCTCGGTCAACCTGGTGACCAAGAAGGCGAATCTCACCGACCTGGTGACCACCGCCATCACCGGCGGCAGCGGCGACCAGAAACGCATCACGTTTGATGCCAACCAGGTGCTGGATGAACAGCGCGGCATCGCCGTGCGCCTGAACGTGCTGGCCCAGGATTCGGGCAGCGCGGCGCGCGACGTGGTCGAGAACAAGCGCTGGGCGGTGGCGCCGAGCATCGGCTTCGGCCTGAACGGCCCGACCCGCGTGCACCTGGACTACCTGCACGTCGACCAGGACAACATCCCCGACGGCGGCGTGTACGTGATCGGCCTGCCCGGCTACACCAGCCCGGACCGCGCCAGGCCCTGGGTCGCCGATGCCCCCAAGGTCGACCCCAAGAACTTCTACGGCTCGGTCGACGACTACGACGACGTGAAAGCCGACATGGCCACCGTGCGCATCGAGCACGACTTCTCGCCGACCATGAAGCTGCACAACACGAGCCGCTACGGCAAGACCAGCCAGGACTACCTGCTGACCGCCTTCCTCACCAGCGCCGCCAACCTGGCCACGCCGGTGCAGGGCGACCCCCGCACCTGGACCCTGGCGCGCAGCATCCGCACCGGCAAGGACCAGGAAAACAGGATTCTCACCAACGTCACGACCCTGACCAGCCAGTTCGACACCGGCGCCGTGTCGCACACCCTGGTGACGGGCCTGGAATTGACCAGCGAACGCCAGACCACCCGGGGCTTGAGCGGCCTGGGCACGCTGCCGGCCGCGAACATCTACCGCCCCGATCCGCGCCAGGCGCCGATCACGCCGGTCGACGTGCGCCGCACCGGTGCCTACAACGAGGGCCAGGTCGACACCCAGAGCGTCTACGTGTTCGACACCGTCAAGGTCGGCGAACGCTGGATCTTCAATGGCGGCGTGCGCCTGGACCACTTCCGCGGCGACTATTCGGTGGTGGCGCTGACCAATAACGTGCTGACCCCGACCCGCTTCAAGGTCGGCGAGAACCTCGTCAACGGCAAGCTGTCGGCCCTGTACAAGCCGACCGCCAACAGCAGCGTGTATGCGATGGTGGCCAGCTCCAGGCAGCCGCCGGGCGCCAGTTTCACCGTGTCGGGCAACGCCAACAGCGCCCAGAACCCGATCTACGAGCCGCAAAAGACGGTCACCACCGAGTTCGGCGGCAAGCTCGACCTGCTCAAGTCCAGACTGTCGCTGTCGGCCGCGCTGTTTCGCACCGACGTCGAGAACGAGGTCGAGCAGGATCCGGCCGACCTGCAGTACTACCAGACCGGCGAGAAGCGGGTGCAGGGCGTCGAGCTGGGCGCGACCGGCGCGCTGGCGCCGCACTGGCTGATCAGCGCCGGCTACCTGTACTTGGACACCAGCGTCGAGCGTGGCCGCAACGTCACCGCCGCCGGCGAGAACAGCCTGACCTACACGCCGAAGCAGTCGTTCACCGCCTGGACCTCGTACGACCTGCCTTGGGGCCTGCGCATCGGCGGCGGCGCGCGTTTTTCCGACAAGCTGGCGCGCGGCACCGACGGCGCGATCGGCACCCCGGCCCATACCGATTCGTACTGGGTGTTCGACGCCATGCTCGGCTACAAGGTGAGCAAGAACGTCGACCTGCGCCTGAACCTGTACAACATCGGCGACGAGAAGTATGTCGCGGCCATCAACAAGAGCGGTTACCGCTACACGCCGGGCACGCCGCGCTCGGCCAGCCTGACGGCGAACGTGCGCTTCTGAGGCGTTCGATGGCAGGGGCGGGCCTGCGGTGCGTCACCGCCGGTCCGCTTCTGCTATGTTGAGTCCACCTTCATGGAGGGACGACATGGAACGATTCCTGATCATCTATCGCGGCGCATCCGAACCGGGCGAGCGCCAGGAAGACCGCTGGGCCGCCTGGTTCGAGGCCCTGGGCCCGGCCTTGCTCGATCCGGGCAGCCTGACGCAGGACAGCATCGAGATCCCGAGCCGCCTTCTCGGCCCCAAGCCGTCCGGCGGCTCGCTGTCGGGCTACTCGGTGATCGAGGCGGCGGACTTCGACGCGGTGGTGCGCCTGGCGCAGGATTGCCCGATCTTCGACGAGCGCGGCTCGGTCGAGATCGCGCGGCTGGGGGCCGGGGCCGGCGCGGCCTGAAGCCGGGCGGCGCCTGCGGTATACTCGGCGCCCATGCGCATCCAGCTTTTCTCCGACCTGCACCTCGAACGCTACCCCGGCTTCCAGCCGCTCATCCTGCCGGACACCGACGTCGTGGTGCTGGCCGGCGACATCGGTTCCTACCAGGCCGGCTCGCGCCTGGAAACCCAGGATTTCGGACTCGAGCGCTTCTCTCCCGCATTGCCGGCGCTGGCCGGCAAGCGGGTGCTGTTCATTCCCGGCAACCACGAGTTCGATGCGCTCGACCATGCCGCCGCCTATGACCGGCTGCGCGCCACCTGCGAGCGGCTCGGCATCGTCTGGCTCGACCGCGAGATCGTGGTCATCGATCACGTGCGCTTCATCGGCACCACCTTGTGGAGCGATTTCGACGCGCTGGCGCTGCGCGAGGCCGACCTCACCAGGCAGCTGCAGCAGCGCAACAAGGCGTTCCGCGCGGCGAACTATTACCTGAGCAAGAACACGACCCTGAAGGATGGCGAGCAGGTGCTGGCCGAGGGCATCCGCGCCATGTCGCTCGATTGCCAGGCCTGGCTGGGCGCGGCGCTGGCCACGCCGTTCGAAGGCAAGACGGCCGTCGTCACCCATTTCGCGCCGAGCCTGATGAGCGCCGATCCGCGCTACGGCCTCTCGGCCGGCACGGCGGGCTTCTGCAATGCGCTCGACGGCCTGTTCAAGCACGCGCAGCTGTGGATGCACGGCCACCTGCACTGCCTGAACGACTACGTGGTCGAGGGCCGCGACGGCCCCCTGTCCTGGTCATGCCGCGTGGTGGCCAATCCGCTCGGCTACCTGAGCAAGGGCGAGCAGGAGGGTTTCCGGCCCGAGCTGGTGATCGAGCTGTAGGCAATCCTGCTACTGCGTCGCCTCGCCGGCCGACGAGAGGGTGCCCATCAGGGCCTCGAATCCGTCGCCTGCCTCTGGCGGGCGTTCCTGTTCCGCATGGTCGGCATACTCGGCATACACCCAGTCGCCGCCGGCGCGCGCCACGCCTTGCGGCGGCAGCGGCTCGTGCTGCGCTGTCTTCGCCAGCGCCACGCGCATGAAGTCGATCCACATCGGCAGCGCCAGGGTCGAGCCGAATTCGCGGCCGCCGAGCGAGCGCGGCTCGTCGTAGCCCATCCACGCGACCGCCGCCACCCCGCCGCCGTAGCCGGCGAACCAGCCGTCGACCGCGTTGCTGGTGGTGCCGGTCTTTCCGGCCAGGTCATGCCTTTGCAGTTGGCGCGAGGCCGCCGCCGCGGTGCCGACGCGGGTGACGTCGCGCAGCATGCTGTCGACGATGAAGGCATTGCGCTCGTCCAGCACCCGGGCGCTTTCCTGGCGCGGCCGTGGCGCCGCATGCTCGAACAGGACCTTGCCGTCGCCATCCTGGATGCGCGCGATCAGCCACGGCTGCACCCGGTAGCCGCCATTGGCCAGCACCGCATAGGCGCCGGCCATCTGCAGCGGCGTGACGGCGCCGGTGCCGAGGCCAAGCGTCAGGTTGCGCGGCTGGCGCGCGGCGTCGAAGCCGAAGCGCGCCAGGTGCGCGCGGGCATAGTCGACGTCCAGCGCGTGCAGCATCCGCACGGTGGGCACATTGCGCGAGCGCGACAGCGCGTGGCGCACCGTGACCGGACCCTCGAACACATTGTCGTCGTTGCGCGGCGACCAGTTGGCATGGGCCTGCCCGGCGTTCAGCTCGAGCGGTTCGTCGAGGATCTGCGTGCCCGGGAAGAAGCCGCGTTCCAGGCCCGCCGAATAGACGAAGGGCTTGATGCTCGATCCCGGCTGGCGCCAGGCCTGGGTCACGTGGTTGAACTGGTGGACCGAGTAATCGAAGCCGCCGACCAGCGCGCGGTAGGCGCCGGTGTCGGTGTCGAGTGCCACGAAGGCGGCCGCCACCTCGGGCAGCTGGGCGATCGACGGGGCGCCGCCGGCGGGCCTGGCCAGCCGGATGACGGCGCCGGGCGCCAGTCGCGTCGCCGGCCTGGCCTTGCCCGACAGGGCGCCAGCGGCGAAGGCCAGCCCCGCTCCGGTGATCTCGACGGCCTCGCCGTTGGCAAGCAGGGCGCGCACCCGCCTGGGCGAAGCGGCGACGACCACCGCCGCGCTCAAGCCGTCGACAAAGGGGCGTTTCTGCAGGGCGGCGGCGATCGCGTCCAGTCTTTCGCCGGCGCCGGCCGGCAGCGCGATGCGCGCTTCCGGGCCACGGTAGCCGTGGCGGCGGTCATAGGCGAGCACGTTGCGACGTACCGCTGCGTAGGCCGCATCCTGCTCGGCGGCCACGATGGTGGTCGTCACCGTGATGCCGCGCTCGTAGGCCGCCTGGCCGAACCGGGCATGGACGGCCTGGCGCGCGAGCTCGGCGACCCAGGCCGCGCGCCGATTCAGGGTGGCGCCGTCGCTGCGCACCTGCAGGCGCTCGGCCAGGGCGTGGCGGTACTGCGGTTCGGTGATCAGCGCCAGTTCGCGCATGCGCCCCAGCACGACCTGCTGGCGCTTGCGGGCCGCCTGCGGATTCGATACCGGGTTGCTGCTGGAAGGGTTCTGCGGCAGGCCGGCCAGCATCGCGATCTCGGCCAGGGACAGTTCGGGCAGCGGCTTGCCGAAATACGTGCGCGCCGCGCTGGCGAAGCCGTAGGCGCGCTGGCCGAGGTAGATCTGGTTCAGGTAGACCTCGAGGATCTGGTCCTTGGACAGCGCCTGCTCGATCTTGTAGGCGAGGGCGACCTCGCGCAGCTTGCGCGGCAGGGTCTTGTCGCGCGACAGGAAGAAGTTGCGCGCCACCTGCATCGTGATGGTCGAGGCGCCCTGGCTGCCGAAGTCGCCGATATTGGCCTTGGCCGCGCCGAGCGCGCGGATCCAGTCGACCCCGCCGTGCTCGTAGAAACGGGTGTCCTCGATCGCCAGCACGGCCGCCTTGAGCAGCGCCGGCACCCTGGATACGGGGACGAACTCGCGCCGCTCGGCGCCGAATTCGCCGATCAGGACCTGGTCGGCGGTGTACACGCGCAGCGGGATCTTCGGACGGTAGTCGGTGACGGCCTTGATGTCGGGGACCTCCGGCAGGATGGAGGCGCCGGCCACGCGAGGGGCGGTCGCGAGCAGCAGGGAGCAGAACAGGATGACGAGGGAGCGGGGTGATTTCATGACGGCTTCGTGGACGGTTGGTCGAACGCGGCCGATCTTACTGTCGCGCGCCGCCCGGGTCATGCGCAAAGGCCCAGGTAGCGCGACATGCCCCAGAGCGCAGCGTCTGGCGCTACCTTGGTAGCGCCGTCGGTGGGCGGCGCATTCGGGGCAGGGGCCGACGCGGGTCGCACGGAACGGGTATCCTTGCGCCAGTCGATTTTAATCAGGAGAGATGGATGAACACCAAATACAGCGCACTGGTCGTCGGCGCCAGCGGCATCATCGGCCATGCGGTCGTGCGCGAGCTGCACGGACGACCCGACTGGAAGGTGCGGGCCTTGCCGCGCACCTTCGTGGACGGCGTCGAGACCGTCAAGGCCGACCTGACCGACGCCCAGGCCAGCGCCAGCGCCCTGGAAGCGGCGCGCGATACCACCCACGTGTTCTACGCCGCGCTCAAGGGCGGGACCGACCTGCTCGACGAGGAGCGGATCAACGCCGGCATGCTGCGCAACCTGCTCGACGGCCTGAAGGCGGTCGGCGCCCCGCTGCAGCGCGTGGTGCACTATCAAGGGGCCAAGGTGTACGGCGTGCACCTGGGCCACGCGCAGGCGCCGTTCTACGAGGACGACCCGCGCCACATGACGCCCAACTTCTATTATGCCCAGGAAGACCTGCTGCGCGAGCGCGCCGCCGCCGGCGAGCTCGAATGGTCGATCCTGCGGCCCGACGTGGTGGTGGGCGACATCGCCGGCAATCCGATGAATATCGCGATGGTAATGGGCATGTTCGCCGCGCTCAGCAAGGACGCCGGCGCGCCGCTGCGCTTCCCGGGAACCGACAAGGTGTATTCGGGGGTGCTGGCCCAGACCACCGATGCCGACTGGATGGCGCGCGCCAGCGTCTGGGCGGCGCTCGATCCGGCGGCGCGCGGCGAAGCGTTCAACCTGGTCAATGAACCGTTCCGCTGGGAGCGCGTGTGGCGCCAGGTGGCGGCGGCCTTCGACATGGAAGTGGGACCCACGCAGCCATTCTCGCTGGCCAGGCAGATGCCGCTCAAGGCGGCGGCGTGGGAGCGCATCGTGCAGCGCCACGGCCTGCAGTCGATGCCTTTCGAGAAGCAGGTCGGCTGGTGGTTCGGCGACTTCGTGTTCAATACCGAGTTCGACATGGTGTCGGACATGGGCAAGATCCGGCGCGCCGGGTTTACCGAAGCGGTGGAGCCCGGCGCGACGATCGTCACCGCCCTCGAGCGGCTGCGCGCTGCAAAATGGCTGCCCTGACGGTGTAGCTGGCGCGGGCGCCGACGGCGTAGAATGGCCGGGTTGCGACGGCGCCGGCCCTGCCTTCGCATCCTGTGTCCAATCTCGCCTATCCGACCGCATGATTTTTCCACCATCCCTTACGCGCCCGCGCCGTCAGGCAGCGCTCCTCGTGCTGGCTTGCAGTGCCGGGGCGGCCCTCGCCGATGACGGCGACGCCATCAATCCCGACCGCCCCGACGTCGCCAACTCCAGCCAGGTGGTCGGCCATGGCCGCTTGCAGCTCGAGATCGGCGTCGACTGGGCTCGCCAGCGCAACGACGACCTGCACGTGCGCACCTTGAGCACGCCGGCGCTGCTGCGTATCGGCCTGGGAGACACGACGGAACTGCGCGTCGAGACCGACGGCCGCAGCATCGAGCACGCCGTCGATCCGGCGACGCGCGCACGCACCACGAGCGCGGGCTGGAACGCCACGTCGATCGGATTCAAATGGCGTTTTGCCGACGGCGAGGGCGTGCGTCCTGCGCTGGGGCTGATCGGCGCCATCGCGCTGCCGACCGGCAGCGCGGCACTGCGGGCCAAGGGTGTCCTGCCGCAGATGGTGCTGGCAGCGGAATGGGAGCTGCCAAACGGCTGGTCGCTGGCCGTGACGCCGGGCGCCGGCGCCGATGTGGACGATGACGGCGCGCGTTACCGCTACGCAATCCTGGCGGCGTCGCTGGGCAAGAAATTCACTGAACGCGTCCAGGGATTTTTTGAAGTGGCGGCGCCGCAGATCGCCTCGGCGTCGCATGGCTGCGATCGGGTGCAGGTCGACGCGGGCGTGAGCTGGCGACTGAACAGGAATTGCCAGGTCGATGCGATGGTGGTGCATGGGCTGAATCGGCATACGCCCGATCTGGGCCTGGCGTTCGGGTTATCGGTGCGACGCTGAGGCCGCAGCGGTTGCATCGGTCATCCGCGGTGCAGCCGATCGCCCCGGCGCACGCGGTCGTCACTGCGCAGGTGCAGCTCGCAAGAGAGCCGCGGCGTCATGGCTTCACGCCATCGGGCTGCAGGCGTCGGTGCCGGCCGCCAGCGCCTTGAGCTTGACCGGATCGAGCAGCGTCACTTCGCGCCTGTCGACGTGGAGCCAGCCCTGCTTCCGAAAGCGCGACAGCAGGCGGCTGACGCTCTCGATGGTCAGGCCCAGGTAGTTGCCGATGTCTTCGCGCGACATGCGCAGCTGGAAGCGGTCGGCGGCATAGCCGCGGGTGGCGTAGCGCGCCGACAGGTTCACCAGGAATACGGCGAAGCGCTGCTCGGCGCGCATGTTCCCGAGCAGGAGCATGACGTTCTGCTCGCGCGTGATTTCCTGGCTCATGATGCGGTGAAAGTGACGCAGCAGGGTCGGCACCTCGCCGAACAGGTCTTCCAGCCGCGTGAATGGAATCTCGCACACCTCCGAGTCTTCCAGCGCCACCGCGTCGCAGTGGTGGGTGCCGCTGATCGCGTCCATGCCCAGCAGTTCGCCGGCCATCTGGAAGCCGGTGATGTGGGCAGCGCCGGCGGCGTTCACCAGGCTGGTCTTGAAGTGGCCGAAGCGCACCGCGTACAGGTTGCGAAACGGCTCGCCCACGCCGTACAGGCGCTCGTCGCGCGCGAGCCGGCGGCGCCGGCCGATGATCTGGTCCAGGCGATCGATCTCGGCGTCGTCGAGGCCCATCGGCAGGCACAACCGGTGCATGCTGCACTGGGCGCAGGACTTGAGCGCATGGAGGTTCAGGTGCGGCTCGGCTTGCCGGGGCAGGGGCTGGCTCATCAGGAATGGTCGTTGTTGTTCGGCACACCGGGAATTATAGACGCCTTGCCTGGCTGATCCTCCTGCACTGCCGCTCGTCGAATTTCTTGCAAGAATTGTGATGCACGCTGCCGGAATGCGTTGGCCGCAACTGTGCGCGCTCGATATGAATCGGCGTCTACACTTGGTCCACAACTTGGACAACTGGAGTGATCGACAGTGTCATCTTCAAGTGCGAGCGGGTCCGCCGATACCGCCTTCTTCGCGGTTGCCGCGCCGGCCGCACCGCCCAGCGGCGAAGACCAGGCCAGGGCCGACCTCTACGCCTTGCTCTCGCGCCTGCTCCTCGCGGCGCCCGACGCCGCCTTGCTCGCCGCGCTCGCCACCAGCGATCCGATCCTGGCCGAGGGCGGCGATCCGGCGCTGGAACGCGCGTGGGAGCCATTGACCCTGGCGTCCGGCGTCATGGACGCCGAGACCGTCCACGCTGAATTCAACGCGCTCTTCGTCAGCATCGGCACGCCGCCGGTCGACCCGTATGGCTCGCGCTACCTGGCCGGCTACATGAACGACACGCCGCTGGCGCTGCTGCGCGCAGACCTGGCGCGGCTTGGCCTCGCGCGCATGCGCGGCCGGGGCGAGTTCGAGGACCACCTTGGCGCGCTGTGCGAGACCATGCGCGTGCTGGCCGCCGGCGCCCCCGGCATCCGGCGCCAGCCGCTGGCGCTGCAGCGGCGGTTCTTCGAGGCCCACATCGGCGGCTGGTGCATGCGCGCGCTGGACGACATCGCCGCTGCCGACGGCGCCAACTATTACCGCCTGGTCGCGCGCTTCGCGCAGGCATTCCTGGCAATCGAGGCGGAAAGCTTTGAAGTGGAAGGGGAGACCGATGAGCAAGCATGACCAACAGACGCCGGGCCAGCCCGATCCGGCGCGGCGCTGCTTCCTGAAGGCGGCTCCGCTGGGCGCGCTGGCGGTGGCCGCCGCCGCCCCGGCAAGCGCGGCCCTGGAGGCCGCCCCGGCGGCGCCCGACCCCAGGGTCAAGCGCGGCTACCACGAGACGGAGCACATCCGCCGCTACTACGAGACCGCCGCCTACTGGTAGGCAAGCCGAGGTATCCCATGTCACTGGTCAAGTCTACGCGCGACAGCGCCCTGAAGCGGCGCCACTTCCTGGTCGGGGCCGGCGTCGCCGCCGGCGCCGGCGCCCTGGCGCGCCACCTGCCGCTGAACGTGATCGAAGCGGCCCAGGCCGATCCGGTGCCGAATACCCCGGTGCCCACCGAGGTCAAGCGCACCGTATGCAGCCACTGCTCGGTCGGCTGCTCGGTGGACGCGGTGGTCGCCAACGGCGTCTGGGTGCGGCAGGAGGCCGCCTTCGATTCGCCCATCAATATGGGCGCCCACTGCGCCAAGGGCGCCTCGGTGCGCGAGCACGCCTTCGGCGAACACCGCCTGCGCTATCCGATGAAGCTGGTGAACGGCAAGTACCAGCGCATCTCCTGGGACCAGGCGATCGACGAGATCGGCGACAAGCTGCTGCAGCTGCGCAAGGACGCGGGGCCGGATGCGCTGATGGTGATCGGCAGCTCCAAGCACAACAACGAGCAGGCCTACCTGCTGCGCAAATGGGTGTCGTTCTTCGGCACCAACAACTGCGACCACCAGGCGCGCATCTGCCACTCGACCACGGTCGCGGGCGTGGCCCAGACCTTCGGCTACGGGGCGATGACCAACTCGTTCAACGATCTGCACTACAGCAAGGCGGTGCTGTTCATCGGATCCAACCCGGCCGAGGCGCACCCGATCTCGATGCTGCACTTCCTGCACGCCAAGGAGCTGGGCGCCAAGATGATCGTCATCGATCCGCGCTTTACCCGCACCGCGCGGTTCGCCGACCACTACGTGCGCGTGCGGCCCGGCACCGATATTCCGCTGGTGTGGGGCATGCTGTGGCATATCTTCAATAACGGCTGGGAAGACAAGAAGTTCATCGAAGAGCGCACCTGGGGCATGGAGGACGTGCGCGCCGAGGTCATGAAGTGGCCGCCGGCGAAGGTGTCGGACGTGACCGGCGTGCCGGAATCGGCCGTGCGCATGGCGGCCGAGATGCTGGCCACCAACCGTCCTTCGTCGGTGGTCTGGTGCATGGGCATTACCCAGCACCATGTCGGCACCGCCAATGTGCGCGCGCTGTCGATCCTGCAACTGGTGCTGGGCAATATTGGCATCCCGGGCGGCGGCGCCAACATCTACCGCGGCCACGACAACGTCCAGGGCGCGACCGACGTCGGCCCCAATGCCGATTCGCTGCCCGGCTACTACGGCCTGGCCGAAGGCGCCTGGAAGCACTTCGCCGCGGTCTGGGGCGTCGACTACGAATGGATCAAGTCGCGCTACGGTTCCCGTGAGCTGATGGAAAAGCCCGGAATCACGGTGTCGCGCTGGTTCGACGCGGTCAACGAGCAGAACCAGTTCATCGACCAGCCGAGCAATCTGCGCGCCGTGCTGTACTGGGGCCACGCGCCGAACAGCCAGACCCGCCTGCCGGACATGAAGGCGGCCATGCAGAAGCTCGACATGATGGTCGTGATCGACCCCTATCCGAGCATGACGGCGGCGATGCACGGCCGCACGGACGGCGTCTACCTGCTGCCGGCGGCGTCGCAGTTCGAGACCCAGGGCTCGTGCACCGCCTCGAACCGTTCGATCCAGTGGCGCGAGCGCGTGATCCAGCCGCTGTTCGAATGCAAGACCGACCAGGAGATCATGTACCTGTTCGCGCGCAAGCTGGGCTTCGCCGAGGAACTGTGCAAGAACATCAAGGTAGTGCACAACGAGCCGGTGATCGAGGACATCCTGCGCGAGATCAACCGCTCGTGCTGGACCATCGGCTACACGGGCTGCTCGCCCGAGCGGCTCAAGCTGCACATGGAAAACAAGCACACGTTCAACCCGACGACGCTGCGCGCCGATTCCGGCCCGTGCAAGGGCGACTACTACGGCCTGCCCTGGCCATGCTGGGGCACGCCGGAAATGAAGCACCCCGGCACGCCGATCTTGTACGACCTGAGCAAGAGCGTGGCCGAGGGCGGCCTGCCGTTTCGCGCCAACTGGGGCGTCGAGCATAACGGCTCGAGCCTGCTGGCGGCCGACGGCTCGGCCAACAAGCACAGCGAGCTGGACTTCGGCTACCCGGAGTTCGACCACGTGTTCCTGAAAAAACTGGGCTGGTGGGCCGAGCTGACCCCGGCCGAGCAGGCCATGGCCGATGGCAAGAACTGGAAGACCGACCTGTCGGGCGGCATCATCCGGGTCGCCATCGCCCACGGCTGCGCGCCATTCGGCAATGCGCGGGCGCGCTGCAACGTCTGGAACTTCCCCGATCCGGTGCCCGTGCACCGCGAACCGCTGGCCACGCCGCGGCGCGACCTGGTGGCGCAGTACCCGACCTACGACGACAAGGCCAACCACTGGCGCCTGCCGACGCTGTATCAATCGGTGCAGGCGGTCGACTTTTCGAAAGACTTCCCGCTGATCATGACGTCGGGCCGCCTGGTCGAGTACGAGGGCGGCGGCGAGGAAACCCGTTCCAATCCCTGGCTGGCCGAGCTGCAGCAACACATGTTCGTCGAGATCAACCCGCGCGACGCGGTCCAGATCGGCGCCAGGCTGGGCGAGTACGTGTGGCTCGAGACGCCGACCGGGGCGCGCATGAAGATGATGGCGATGGTCACCGAGCGCGTGCCGGTGGGCCTGGTATGGGCGCCGTTCCACTTCGGCGGCTGGTGGATGGGCGAAGACCTGGAGCAGCATTATCCCGAACATGGGGCGCCGATCGTGCGCGGCGAGGCCATCAACACTGGCTGGACCTATGGCTATGACGCCGTGACCATGATGCAGGAAACCAAGGTATCGCTGTGCCGCGTGGTGCGCGCCTGAGCTGAGGAGACCGACATGCCAGCAAGAATGAAATTCATCTGCGACACCGAGCGCTGCATCGACTGCAACGGCTGCGTGACCGCCTGCAAGAACGAGCACGAACTGGCCTGGGGCATCAACCGGCGCCGCGTGGTGACCATCAACGACGGCATCCCGGGCGAGCGCTCGGTGTCGGTCGCCTGCATGCATTGCACCGACGCACCGTGCCTGGCCGTGTGCCCCACCAACTGCATCTACCACACCGAGGACGGCATCGTCCTGCACAGCAAGGACCAGTGCATCGGCTGCGGATACTGCTATTACGCCTGCCCGTTCGGCGCGCCGCAATTTCCCGAGTCGGGCCTGTTCAACCACCGCGGCAAGATGGACAAATGCACGTTCTGCGCCGGCGGCCCGGAACCGGACACCTCGGAAGCCGAGTTCAAGAAATATGGCCGCAACCGCATCGCCGAAGGCAAGCTGCCGGCCTGCGCCGAGCAGTGCGGCACCAAGGCGCTGCTGGGCGGCGACGCCGACATCATCGCCGACATCTATCGCCAGCGGGTCGAGACGCGCGGCTATGGCCCGCAGCTGTGGGGCTGGAAGATCGCCTACGGCAGGCCGAAACGCGGCGGCGCGTACAAGGCCGAGGGCAACTTGCCGCGCGTCAACCAGGACCTGCGCGATGCGCAGAACAATCCGCGGAGGTTCCCGACATGAAGCCCTCAACATCGTGCCCGGTGCGCCTGGTCCCGATCCTGCTGACCGTGCTGCCGGCCGTGCTGCTGGCCGGCTGCCTCGAAGTGGACCAGCACCCGCTGTGGCTGCACGGCGAGTACGCCGGCAAGAAGGACGATCGCCACTACCAGCGCCGCTTCCACAACGACCGGCTGGCCTGGTGGGCCACGATCGAGAACCGCAACGGCAAGCAGAACGAATACAACCGGGCCAACCCCTGAGGAGGCGACATGCGAGCGAACACCAAGGCGTCCCGCGCCGCGCCACTCCTGGCGCTGCGCGCCATGCTGTTCCTGGCGGCGGCGCTGGCCTTGTCGTCCAGCTGGGCCGGCGTCAAGAACGAGCGCGCCACGCCGGCGTATGCCGAAGAGCAGACCATGCTGCAGATCGAGGCCGATTCGGCGGTGCCGGATCCGGGCCTGCTGCAGTCCGAATCGGGCCGCGTGCACATGGACCGCCATTACCTGGGCCAGTACGGCAGCACGGAGGGCAACGTCATCGTCCAGCGCGGCGGCAACACCTGGCGCCACTTGCGCAACGGGCCGCTGGCGAGCATCGCCGGCTTCCTCCTGCTGGCGGCGCCGCTGGCGATCTTCGTGTTCTACCGCACGATCGGCCCGGCCAGCCAGGTGGCCGAGGCCGGGCGCAAGCTGCAGCGCTTCAATCGCTGGGAACGCCAGGTGCACTGGGCCACCGCCTTCAGCTTCATCGCCCTCGGCGTCACCGGCATCATCATCATGTATGGCAAGAAGATCCTGCTGCCATGGATGGGGCACGACCTGTTCTCGTGGGTGGCGATCATCTCGAAATACCTGCACAACTTCGTCGGGCCGCTGTTCATCCTGTGCTCGATCCTGATGTTCCTCACCTTCCTGAAGCGCAACTTCTACAACCGCGCCGACTGGCAATGGGTCAAGCAGGGCGGGGGCATCGTCAGCCACAAGCACGTCCCGGCGGGCTTCTTCAATGCCGGCGAAAAAACCTGGTTCTGGGGCGGCGTGGCGCTGCTGGGCCTGATCATGTCGGTCACTGGCCTGGTGCTCGACTTCGCCGTCGGCCAGACCCGCTACGTGATGCAGGTGGCCAACGTCCTGCATGTGGGCGCCGCGGCGCTGTACATGGCGGCCGCGATGGGCCACGCGTACATCGGCACCTGGGGCACGCCGGGCGCCTATGAGGCGATGCGCTACGGCACGGTGGACGAGAACTGGGCCAAGGCCCACCACCGGTTGTGGTACGAACAGATGAAGACCGGCGTCCCGCCCGGCATGGACAAGGACGGCAACATGGTGCCTGGCCAGGGCGGCCAACCGCGACCCGGTCCGGCGCACTGAGGAATGGTGATGAAACGACGCACTGCATCGACGATCGGCGGCATGGCCCTGGCGGCCATCGTGCTGGCCGCCTGCGACCGCGACCAGGCGCCTGCCGCCAACGGCGTGATCCAGACCAACTACCCCGGCCAGGTCTCGGCCGGCGGCATGACCAGCGGCCAGATCATGGCGCGTACGGCGCGGCCGGAAACCGACGCCACCTATGCCGGCGGCACGCCGGGCACCGCCGGCGGCTCGGGCGGCAATACCAGCGGCGCCGAGACCGGCGGCGCGACCCGGGAAACCGGCCAGGGGCCGTCGAGCGGCGTCACCCAGCCCTCTAGCGCCGGGCGGGAAGGCAGCAATCTGCCGTCGGGCGAGCATCGTCCCAGCGCGCCGGCGCCGGGAAGCACCGAAGCGCCAGCGGCCAGCAATGCCGCGCCCCAGGGGCAGTCAGGAGGGACACGATGATGACCAGGCGATTGCGCGCCTTGCCGGCGCTGGCGTTCGGCTTGAGCCTGGCCGGCGCATCCTGGGCGGCCCTGCCGCCGCCTTCGCCGGCCCAGGCCCAGGCCGCGGCGGCGAAGAAGGCCGAGGCCGACGCCAAGGCGGCCAGGGACAAGGACGCATTGCACGCGTCGATGGACCGGATCAGCGCCCAGTGGCGCCAGCGCGCCGCGCAGGAGGGCTGGACGATCAGGCCGCCGCCGCCCGTGACCGGGCCGCTGGGTGTCGCCGCCTCCGATCCCACCCCGGCCGGCGCCGGCGTGCCGGCGCCGGCCCCTGCCGGCGGCGCCCCCGGCACCTCGGGCGCCGCGCCGGCCACGGCCGCCGCGCCGCGCGGGGCGCGTGCGCTGCACGCGGCCGAAGTGCCGGTCAAGAGCGAGAAGCTGGGCACGGCGCGGCCAAGCGAGGACGTCAAGCAGGGGCCGACCCGGTCCCTGCCGGCCGGCGCCGCGCCGACCGTCAACAAGCATGGCGTCCCCGACGACGCCACGAAGCAGTGAAGGGGCCGCGATGAAAATGGGAAGCATGCCGGTCGCCATCATCATGCAGCGGCGCGCGGTGCGGCACCGCTGGGGCGACATGGACAGCTGGGCTGCGGTGGGCATCGTGCCGGACCGCGGCGAGCTGCCGCGCCTGTCGGTGCTGAGCCAGAGCGCGGAACGCGACGACTACCTGGTGCGCGGCCTCGAACTCGAACTGTACACCGACGAGAACGAAGGCTATTACGAGAACGTGATGGCGCCGGAATCGAAGGTGTTCGTGCTGTGGCGCATGGAAGACGGCCGCGCGATGCCGGCGCGCGCCTCGGTGAGCTATGTCGAGGGCACGCGCATGTTCGATTCGGGCGAAGCGGCCGACGGCGTGACCATGCCGGCCGAGATCTACAGCTGGGTCGCGGGCTACCTGCGCGAGCATTTCACGCCGCGCCCGCGCAAGGGCAGGCAGCACGGATGAGCGCGGACGTCATGGCCGAGGAAGGATTCCTGCGCCGCTGGGCGCGCCTGAAGGCGGCGCCCGCGCCGGCGCCCGAGCCGGCGCCGGCCAGCGTTGCGGAGCCGGCCGGCAGCGCCGCGCCGCCCCTTGCCGCGCTGGAGGACGAACGGGCGCTTCCCACCCTGGACGACGTGGCCCGGCTCACGCCGCAATCCGATTACTCGGTCTTCGTCGCCAAGGGCGTCGACAAGACGGTGCAGCGCATGGCGCTCAAAAAACTGTTCGCCGATCCGGGCTTTGCGGTGATGGACGGCCTGGACATCTACATCGCCGACTACACCCAGTCCGCGCCGCTCACCGACGCCATGCTGGCTTCGCTCAGGCACGCACCGGGGGTGCTGAACCGGCTGCTGGGCGAGCACGAGGATGAGCACGAGCACGCAAATGAGGACAAGCACGAGCACGAGGACGAGCACAAGGACGAGCTTGGCCCGGCGGCCGAAGGCGCGCCGGGCACGCCGACACAAGGGACCCCATGACTAGCCGATTCGACGACGCCGCAGCTTTCGACCCCGTCCAGGACGGCCGCGACCGGGCCGCCCGCCAGGCCGCGCTGCAGGCGGCCCGGGATGTTCCCGACGTCGAGGCGGCCGTCACGGTCGACTACCGTTCGCACGGACGCACGCTGGTGGTGGGCAGCGCGCTTGACGCGCTGGCCCTGGCCGACCGGCTGGCCGGCACCTTGCCGGTCACCGCGCTGCTGCTGGACGAGCCAGGCGGGCAGCCGCGCCCGTATCCGGTGCACAAGGTGGAGAACGTGGCCGTGGCCGGCTGGCTGGGCGCCTTCGAAGCGCGCTGGCGCGCGGCCGGCGAGCCGGTCAGGGAGAGCGGAAAGGGCCGGTTCGACCTGGTGCTCGACCTGTGCCCGGCGCGCCTGATCGCCAGCCACCAGCGCCCGCACGGTTATTACGCACCCGGGCGCGACGAGGCGGCGCGCCTGGCCGCGGTCGAGGCCCTGCAGGGCATGGTCGGCGACTTCGAGAAGCCGAAATACTTCAGCTACAAGGAGCGCATCTGCGCCCATGGCCGCAACGGCATCCACGCCTGCAGCGCCTGCGTCGACATCTGCTCGGCGCAGGCGATCGTGAGCGACGGCGACCGGGTGAAGGTCAACCCGTATCTGTGCGCCGGCTGCGGCGCCTGCGGCGCCGTATGCCCGACCGGGGCCATGAGCTATGTCTATCCGCCGGTGCCGCTGACGGGCAAGCGCATCCAGGCCGCCCTGCGCGCGTTCCGCGCGGCGGGCGGCGCGCAGCCGGTGCTGCTGCTGCACGATGCGCAGGGACGGGACGCGATCGCGCTGCTGGCCGAGCGCCTGCCGGGGCGCATCCTGCCGTTCTCGCTGCACCACGTCGCCTCGACCGGCATCGACGTCTGGCTGGCGGCGCTGGCCTATGGCGCGGCCGGCGTCGCCGTGCTGACGACGGGCACTGAAGCGCCCCAATACGTGCAGGCGCTGGGCGAGCAGATGGGCATCGCCCAGGCCGTGCTCGATGGCCTGGGCTATGCCGGGCCGCACTTCCAGCTGCTCCAGCTGCGGAACTCGGCACTTTCCGCAGCCGAGGAACTGGCGCTCGCGCTGCGTCATGCGCCGCGCGGCGAGGCCCCATCGGCGCCGGCGGTGTTCCACCTGTCGGTCGAGAAGCGCACCACCCTGGACTACGCGCTCGACCACCTGCACCACCACGCGCCGGTGCAGCCGCTGCACATCGAGCTGCCCATGAAAGCGCCGTTCGGCGCGCTGGCCATCGACCGCCAGGCCTGCACCCTGTGCATGTCCTGTGCCGGCGTCTGCCCGGCCAATGCGCTGCAGGACGGGCAGGGCGCGCCGCAGCTGCGCTTCATCGAAAAGAACTGCGTCCAGTGCGGCCTGTGCGCCAATACCTGCCCCGAGGACGCGATCGCGCTGACGCCGCGCATCTCGTTCGCGCCGGAGCGCTTGCAGGCGGTGGTGCTGAACGCATCGCAGCCCTTCCACTGCATCCGCTGCAGCAAGCCTTTCGGCACATTGCAGATGGTCGAGAACATGCTTGGGCGCCTGGGGGCCCACCCGGCGTTCGCGGCCAACCTCGATCGCCTGCGCATGTGCGGCGACTGCCGCGTGATCGACATGATGACGCCCGGCGACGAGATGCAGGTGACGCCGCTGCGGCGCAACTAGATATTACCCAACCGTCAGGCGTCACCGCCGGCCGAATCGGTGGCAGAATGGTCGCAAGGCGGGGGCATCAACCGATGCACCCCGCCATCCACATGGCATAGCGACCAGGAGACACCCATGACGCCAACCCAGCGCTTCGTGCAGGCGCGCGACTTCCTCCAGCGGCACCGGCTCGACTACGACACCGCCTACCGCGATTTCGAGCAACCCGCGCTCGACCGCTTCAACTGGGCGCTCGACTTCTTCGACCACCAGGCCCGAAATAATCACGCTCCCGCCCTGTGGGTGGTCGAGGAAGACGGCAGCGAACGCAAGATCTCCTTCGCCGACATGGCCGCGCGCTCGAGCCAGGTGGCCGAATACCTGCGCAATCTCGGCGTGCGGCGCGGCGAACGGGTGCTCCTGATGCTGCCGAACCGGGTCGAGCTGTGGGAAATCATGCTGGCCGGGATCAAGCTGGGCGCGGTGCTGGTGCCGACCACGATCGCGCTGGCGGGCGACGACCTGGCCGACCGCCTGGAGCGCGGACAAGTGAAACACGTGGTTGCCGAGGCCGGCGAAGCCCACAAATTCGCGGCAATCCCCGGCAGCTACACCCGGATCGCGGTCGGGTGCGCGCATGGCGCGCCGACCGGCTGGCACGATTACGAGGACAGCCACGACGTGGCCAGCGTCTTCGTCCCCGAGGGCGAGACCCGCGCCACCGATACGCTGCTGCTGTACTTCACCTCCGGCACCACCGCGAAACCGAAGCTGGTGCTGCACACCCACCAGAGTTATCCGGTCGGCCACCTGTCGACCATGTACTGGATCGGCCTGCAGCCGGGCGACGTCCACTGGAACATCAGCGCGCCCGGCTGGGCCAAGCATGCCTGGAGCTGCTTCTTCGCGCCGTGGAACGCGGGCGCCACCGTGTTCGTGTTCAATTTCGAACGCTTCAGCAGCCGCGCCGTGCTCGACACGCTGGTGCGGTGCGGCGTGACCTCGCTGTGCGCGCCGCCGACCGCCTGGCGCATGCTGATCAAGGAAGACCTGGCCGCCTGGAAGCCCGCGTTGCGCGAACTGGTCGGCGCCGGCGAACCGCTCAATCCCGAAGTGATCGAGCAGGTCGAGCGCGCCTGGGGCATACGCATCCGCGACGGCTTCGGCCAGTCCGAGTCGAGCTGCCAGATCGGGAACTCGCCGGGCCAGCCGATCAAGCCGGGCTCGATGGGCCGTCCGTTGCCGGGCTACCGCGTCGCGCTGCTCGATCTCGACGACCGGCCGGCGGCGGAGGGCGAAATCTCGGTGGAACTTGCGTCGAATCCGATCGGTCTCATGGTCGGCTACGAAGGCAACGAGGAAAAGACGCGGGAAGTGATGCGGGCCGGCTACTACCACACGGGCGACACGGCGAGCGTGGACGGCGACGGGTATTATTTCTATGTCGGCCGCAACGACGACGTGTTCAAGTCATCCGACTACCGTATCAGCCCATTCGAGCTCGAGAGCGTGCTGATCGAGCACGAGAGCGTGCTGGAGGCCGCCATCGTGCCCAGTCCCGACCCGCTGCGCCTGGCCGTGCCGAAGGCCTTCGTGACGCTGCGCGCCGGGGTGGAGCCGAGCCGCGAGATGGCCGCGGCGCTGTTCGCCTTCACGCGCGAGCGGCTGGCGCCGTACAAGCGGATCCGGCGCATCGCCTTCCGCGAGCTGCCCAAGACCATCTCGGGCAAGATCCGGCGCGTCGAACTGCGCCGCGAGGAAGCGGGGCGCAGCGCCGGCGCCGGGGACACGGCCGAGTACTGCGCGGAGGATTTTCCGGCTTAGCCGTCCTGACAGGAGAACGACCATGCAACTGCACGCGCCGATCCAGCCCTGCCTGTGGTTCGATACCCAGGCCGAAGAAGCGGCCAAGCACTACATCTCGATCTTCCCCGACTCGCGCATCACGCACGTGTCGCACTACGGCGCGGCCGGCCGGGACGTGCACCGCATGACGCCCGGCAGCGTGATGGCGGTGCAGTTCGAAATCGACGGCCAGCCCTGCATCGCCATGAACGGCGGGCCGCTGTTTCGCTTCACCGAAGCCGTCTCCTTCATGGTGATGTGCGACAACCAGGAGCAGATCGATTATTACTGGGAGCGCCTGGGCGAGGGCGGGGATGAGGCGGCGCGCCAGTGCGGCTGGCTGAAGGACCGGTACGGGCTGTCGTGGCAGGTGACGCCGACCGACATCATGTCGTTGATGGCCGGTCCGCACGCCGACGCCGTCATGACGGCGCTGCTGCCGATGAAGAGGATCGACGTCGCCGCCTTGCGCGCCGCGGCCGGACTTTCCCGATGAAGCGTGCGGCCAGTGCGCGCCGATTGACGCCATAATGGATGCATTCATTCAATCGTCCATTCGGCACCCAGATGACCAACAAGAAGAGCTCCACCAAGGGCGGCGGCAAACCCGCCGACACCGACCCGATGGTCGAGGTACGCCAGTCGAGCGTCCACGGCAACGGCGTCTTTGCACTGCGCCCGATCGCCGCCGGCGAACGCATCATCGAGTACAAGGGCCAGCGCATCGAATGGGACGAGGCGACCCGGCGCGCCGAGAAGGCGGGTGGGCCGATCAACCATACCTTCTATTTCAGCCTGGCCGACGGCCGCGTGATCGACGGCGGCCGCGACGGCAACGACGCGCGCTGGATCAACCACGCCTGCACGCCCAACTGCGAAGCCTTCGAGGACGACGGCAAGGTCTATATCCACGCCATGCAGGACATCGAGGCCGGCGCAGAGCTGAACTACAATTATGCGCTGATCTACGACGAGCGCCACACGCCCAAGCTCAAGAAGCTGTTCGCCTGCCGCTGCGGCACCCCCGGTTGCACCGGCACCATGCTGGCGCCAAAGCGATCTTCAAAGCGCCGCGCCGGGAAGTAGGCGACAATACCGCTTGTCGCGCCCGTTGCGCACATGCCTGGAGCCTTGATGAAACCCGTAGTCCGCAGCCTGCTGGAGACCGATCTTTACAAGTTCACGATGTGGCAGGCCTTGCTTCACAGCCACCCCGGCGCCACCGGCGAATACGAATTCCGCTGCCGTAACGAGCCGGCCTACCCGCTGGCCGAACTCAAGGACGACGTCGAGCGCGAGCTTGACTACCTGTGCGGCATGATGTTCACCGAAGGCGAGGTTGCCTACCTGCGCGGCCTGCGCTTCATCAAGAGCGACTTCGCCGACTTCCTCACCCTGTTCCGCTTCCAGCGCAAGTTCATCCGGGTCGACACCGAGGGCCCGCGCCTGGTGATCCGCGCCAGCGGCCCGCTGGTGCACGTGATGGGCTTCGAGATCTTCGTGCTCTACATCGTCAACGAGCTGTACTTCCGCCGCTTCGACCAGCAGGAAGCGTTGCTCGAGGCGCGGCGCCGCCTGCAGTTGAAGATCGACGAACTGCGCGCCTTCGGCGACGAGGCGCCGCGCGCCAATCCCTTCGAGTTCTTCGACTTCGGCGTGCGCCGCCGCTATTCCGGCGAGTGGCACGACGAAGTGGTGACGACCATGGCGGGCGAGCTGCCGCAGTACTTCAAGGGCACCTCGAACGTGTATCTCGCGTATAAGCTCAGGCTGACGCCGATCGGCACCATGGCCCATGAATACCTGCAGGCCCACCAGTCCTTCGGCACCCGCCTGCGCGACTTCCAGAAGGCGGCGCTCGAGAACTGGGTGCAGGAATACCGCGGCGACCTGGGCACGGCCCTGACCGACGTGGTGGGCATGGACGCCTTCCTGGCGGACTTCGACCTGTATTTCGCCAAGCTGTTCGACGGCCTGCGCCAGGATTCGGGCGACCCGTTCGTGTGGGGCGAGAAGGCGCTGGCGCACTACGCCAAGCTGCGCATCGATGCGCGCACCAAGCGCCTGGTGTTTTCCGACTCGCTCACCGTGCCCAAGGCGCTGGAGCTGTACCGTCACTTCGCCGACCGCGTGATGACCGGCTTCGGCATTGGCACCAAGCTGACCAATGACACGCCCCACAAGCCGCTGAACATCGTCATGAAGCTGGTGCGCTGCAACGGCCAGCCGGTGGCCAAGCTGTCCGACACCAAGGGCAAGTCGCAGAGCACCGACGAGACCTTCATCGCCTACCTGCGCCAGGTGTTCAACAAGTACGATGCGGGGGACTGAGGAGCGACTGAGGGGTGACTGAGCCCTGGCGTGCGCAATTGTGTGAGATTGTGCGGCGCCGGGACGCGCTATGCTGTCGGCGTTCGATCCTTTCCACACGGAGTCCGCCATGAAACAGCTCGCACCGATCGCCCTCGCCATGATGTTCGCGCTGCCCGTCGCCGCCGTGCATGCGCAGGAAACCGAACACAGCAAGGCGGGGGTGGCCGCCGCCGGGCACTGGCTCGCGCTCGCCGACGCGAGCAAGGCAGCCGAGACCTGGAGCAGCGCCGGCGCGGTGTTTCGCGCCGCCGTCACCGCCGAGCAGTGGAGCGGCATGCTGGCGGCGGCCCGCGCGCCGCTGGGCGAACTCGCATCGCGCACCCTGGCCAACGCGCGCCATACCCGCACGCTTCCCGGCGCGCCGGAAGCCGACTACGTCGTGATCCAGTACGGCGCCGTGTACGCCAACCGTCCGGGCGTGACCGAGACCGTGGTCACGACCCGCGAGGCGGACGGCTGGAAGGTCATTACCTATCTGATTCAGTAAGCTTCCACAACTCGGCAGCGCCGCCGGCGCGTCCGGCTTGAAGAAACTCGAATCCTGGATGTGCGAGGTCGTCACGTAGATCGTGCCGTCCGGCCCCTGAGTGAAGGTGTCCGGCCAGCGCAGGCGCGGATCCTGCACCACCATCCGCACCTCGGCCTGCGGTCCGGCGTCGAGGTCGCGCATCTTGATCGCGTCGTCCTGCACCGAGGTCAGGAACAGGCGGTTGCTGCCACGGTCGAACAGCAGGCCGTCGTTGACGCCGTTGTGGCCGTATTCCTCCACTGCGTCGCCTACGTCGCCGCCTTTCAATCCGCGCTCGATCAGCACTTGCGTGGGGATGCGGTACAGGGTATCGCCCTTGATCGCCTGCCAGTACAGCCAGGCGCCGTCGCCAGACAGTTCGATGCCGTCGGCCGAGAACTCCACCCCGCGTCCGTCCGGCCGGCGCAGCACCTGGCCGTCGGCTTTCACGTTCAAGCCCTTCTTCATCTGGGTCGACGGATGGCCGTCGAGCAGGCGCGCGGTCTTGTCGTTGGCGAGGTCGACCACCAGGATGGCGCCGACCACGCCCGAGTCGGTGATGTAGGCATAGTTGCCGTCGTTCGAGAAGCGCACGTCGTTCAGGTAGGAGCCCTGCGGCGCCGTGTCCTCGTCGAAGGCGATCGTGCGCACGACCTTGTCGTTCGCCAGGTCGACCTGCACCAGCTTGGCGCCGCCGGACACCAGGTGGGCCTGGGCCGGCGCCGCCGGGTCGAGCACCCACAGGCTGCCGCGGCCGTCGGCCACGACGCTCTGCACGCAGACCCAGTGGTCGTTCGGGGAGACCTCGTCCTTGCGCGCATTGCGCCAGGCGTTCCATTCCTGGTCCGGGTAGGGCCGCAGCGAACCATCCGCTGTCAGTTCGGCCACCGAAACGGCGTTGTCCTCGGTCCAGCGCGGGAAGTTGACGAAGATGCGGTTATCCTCGGACACCGAGACGCCGGTGACCTGATGGTCGAAACGGGCGACGAGTTCGATCTTGTGTGTGGTCATGCCAGTCCTTTCGTGATGCGCTCAAGCGGCCGCGCGGGCGGCCGGGCGCGATGGTTTGCGGGTCGCGGCCTTCTTCGGCGCAGGCTTGCCGCGTGGCGCCGGGGGCCGCGGATGATCTTGCAACTGCGCCTGCTCGTGGCGCAGGCGCTGCTGCAGCATGGCCAGCACCGCGGCTTCCTCCGGTTGCAGGGCGTGCAGGTCTTCCTGCAGCGTCTCCTCGGTGCGCTCGCGCAACACCTCGATCGCGGCGCCGTCGAGATAGGCGTCCAGCACCGCCGGGTGCACGTAGCACTTGCGGCAGACCGACGGCGTATTGCCGAGCTTCTCGGCCACCGATTCGATCGCGCGCACGATGTTCTTCTTGGCCTGGGTCTCGGAATCGAATTTTTCGAACTCCTGCAGGGCCAGCGCCGCCAGCACGGTGCCCGACCAGGTGCGGAAATCCTTGGCGGTATAGTCTTCGCCGCTGATGGCGCGCAGGTAGTCGTTGACGTCGCTCGAATCGATGGCGTGGGTCGCGCCGTCCTCGTCCACGTACTGGAACAGTTCCTGGCCCGGCAGGTCGCGCGAGCGCGCGACGATGCGCGCCAGGCGCCGGTCGTGCACCCTGACCTTGTGATAGACGCCGCTCTTGCCGCGGAAGCTGAACTCGACGTCGCTGCCGTCGACCCTGGCGTGCCGGTTGCGCAGCGTCGTCAGCCCGAACGATTTGTTGGTGCGCGCGTATTCCTCATTACCGACGCGCATCATGGTCGTCTCGAGCAGGTAGACGATGGTGGCCAGCACTTTTTCGCGCGGCAGGCCGGGCAGGCGCAGGGCGCGGTCGACCTCGGCGCGGATGGCCGGCAGGGCCTGCCCGAACTTGAGCATGCGCTCGTACTTGACTTCGTCGCGCGCTTCGCGCCACTTGGGGTGATAGCGGTATTGCTTGCGGCCGCGGGCGTCGCGCCCCGTCGCTTGCAGGTGACCGTTCGCTTGCGGGCAGATCCAGACGTCTTGCCAGGCCGGGGGAATCACGAGGCGCTTGATGCGCGCCAGCGTGTTGTCGTCCGTGACCGTTTCGCCGCGGGCGTCGAGATAGCGAAAGCCATCCCTGACGGCCTCGCGCCGGATGCCGGGCCGGTCGTCATGGACGTAGCGCAGGCCGGCCGCGCGCGCGGCGGCGGGTGGATCGCTGGGGACGGCGTCGGCATCGGCTTTTTTGCTGGGCATGGCAGGTTCGCTGGAAGGTGGATCGTCCAGCCGATGCTACCCGTGCATTCCTATGCACACTGTACGCGAAGTAACGCAGGCGCGCTCCGCGGCAGACCGTGCGCTCAGCGGTAACGCGCCTCGACCAGGTCGATCTCGCGCAGCAGCTTGCGCGCGATCTCGTCCGACAGCTGGTTGTGGCGCGCCATGCGCAGCAGCACGGCGCGCTCCTGCTCGAGCGCGGCCAGTCGGTAGTGGCGCTCCGCATCCTCGGCGGCGCGGGCGCGCGCCGGCGCGATGCCGGCGCCGCCGGCGTTGCCCTGCCAGCCGTCGAGACGGTACTGGTACAGGCTGCGCACCTGGTCGGCCGCGCTGGCGTGCATCTCGGCCGCGCCGTCGGCGTCGCACCCCGGGGGCGGCGCCGGCGGCGGAGCCGCCGCGATCGCCTCCAGCGCCGCCAGCGCGGCGGCATGGCGCGCCTGGTCTTCCTCGCTTTCGTGGGCCGCTTCGGCCGGCAGTTCGAGGCCGCGCAGCACGCGCGGCAAGCCGACGCTGGCCAGCACCAGCGACACCACGATCACGGCGCTGGCCAGGAAGATCACCAGGTCGCGCCCCGGGAACGGCGTCCCGTTCGGCATCGCCAGCGGCAGGGTGAGCACGCCGGCCAGGGTGATCGCGCCGCGCACGCCGGCCAGCGAGGTGGCCAGGATCAGGCGCGGATTCGGACGGTAGACGGCCTGCTGCTGGCGCCGCGCGGCAAGCAGGGTCAGGCGCAGCGAGACCCAGACCCAGATGAAGCGCAGCAGGATCAGGCCGACGCTGATGGCCAGCGCATTGCCCAGCAGCCACCAGACATCGTTGGCCGCCGGCAATTCGGGCGCACCGAGCGCGGCGCTGACGATGGACGGCAGCTGCTCGCCCAGCAGCACGAACATCACGCCGTTCAGCGCGAACTGGACGGTATCCCACACCACGGCGCGGCGCACGCGGGTGGTCGCCAGCGCGCGGCCGCTGAGTTCGACGTAGCTCATCGTGATGCCGGCCGCCACCGCCGCCAGGATGCCCGAGGCTTGCAGGTGCTCGGCCGCCAGGTAGGCGCCGAAAGGCAGCAGCAGGTTGACCAGGATCGGCGAGCCGCTTTCCTCGCCGATGCGCGCCGCCAGCGTGCGCTGGGCCCAGCTGACGGCGACCGTCAGGCCGACGCCGATCGCGATGCCCGCGAGCGCCACCCACAGGAAGGTGAGGGCGGCGTCGCCCAGCGAGAAGGTGCCGGTGAGCGCGGCCGCCACCGCGAACCGGAAGCACACCAGGCCGCTGGCGTCGTTGAGCAGCGACTCGCCCTCGAGGATGTGCATCAGGCGCGGCGGAATCGGCACCCGCGCCGCGATCGACGACACCGCGACCGGGTCGGTGGGCGCCAGGATCGCGGCCAGCGCGAACGACACGGCCAGCGGCAGCGACGGGATCAGCCAGTGGATCAGGAAGCCCGCGCCGATCACGGTGAACAGCACCAGGCCGAGCGCCAGCTCGAGGATGGTCGAGCGGTCGCGGAACAGGCCCACCTTGGGGATGCGCCAGCCATCGAGGAACAGCAACGGCGGCAGGAACACGAGGAAGAAGATGTGCGGTTCGAGCCGCGCGCCGTGACCCGTGGCGCCGGAAATGGCGGCGCCGAGCGCGATCTGGACCAGCGGCAGGGGAACGGCGAACGGCAGTATCCGCACCAGGTAGCCGCTTGCCACCACCGCCAGCAGCATTGCCAGTACGATGCCCACCTCATCCATCGATATCGCTCCCGTTCAAAAAAAGCATGATAAGGGATGCGGGACGATCGCGTTGGACGGCAGTGCCTGCGCCGGGCTCCGGTCAGCTGTCCCCCTGAGCATGTGCACCGGCTTCCCGGTTTCTCCTTGCTCCACCATCGCGGGTACGCGCTGCAGTTGCGTACGCTCGTCGTCGTCCTTGCGCACGAGACCAGCTTGCGCCGGATGGCGACATGCGCCGTCTGCAGCGCTTGCGCGGCGGGTACGGCGAGGCTCAGGCTGAAACGCGCAGATGCTCGAGCAGAGCTGCCAGCGGCATCGGCCGATGGAACAGGAAGCCCTGCATGCTGGCATTGCCGTGGCGTGCGAGATACCTGGCCTGGGCCTCGGTCTCGACGCCTTCGGCGACCACGCGCAGCCCCAGGTGACCGGCCATCGACAGGATCGATTGCACGATCGCGGTGCCGTCCTTGTCGTGCGGGGTGTCACGGATGAAGCTCTTGTCGATCTTGAGCTCGTACAGCGGCATGCGGGTCAGGTAGGCCAGGCTCGAGTAGCCGGTGCCGAAATCGTCGACCGAGATGCGCACGCCCAGCGCCGCCAGCGCGTGCATGCGGTCGATGGTCTGGTCGAGGCGGTCGACCAGCAGGCCTTCGGTCACCTCGAACACCAGCTGGCCGGGCGGCACGCCGGTGTCTCGCAGGATGCTTTCCACCCGCGCCACGAAGTCGGGCTGGCGAAACTGCACCGGGCTGACGTTGACCGACAGCGGCAGCCGATGGCCGGCGCGCGCCAGCGCATGCCAGGCCAGGCAGGCTTCGCGCAGCACCCACTCGCCCAGCGGCACGATCAGGCCGCTCGACTCGGCGATCGGGATGAACTGGTCGGGCGGTACGCTGCTGCCGTCCTGGCGGCGCCAGCGCGTCAGGAGCTCGGCCCCGCTCGGGCGCCGTGCGCCGTCGACCTGCAGCTGCAGGTGCAGCGACAGCTCGCCGTGCTCGAGGGCCTGGCCCAGGTCGCGCTCGAGGGTCAGGCGGCGCTCGGCGTCGCGCAGCATGCCGGCCTCGAACAGGGCCACGCCGTTGCGGCCGCGCGCCTTGGCGTGGTACATGGCGGTATCGGCCTCGCGCAGCAGGTCGTGCACCGGGAGCGGCGCGCCTGCCGCCGCGGTCAGCGCGACGCCGATGCTGGTGGTGGCGTAGTAGCCCTGGCCGTCGATGATCATCTTTTCGCACAGCGCCGCGCGGACGTTTTCTGCCAGCGCCAGCGCGCGCGTGGCGGCGGCGCCGGCGTCCGCGCCCAGGTCGTCCAGCAGCACCACGAATTCGTCGCCCCCCAGGCGCGCCACGCAGGCCTGCGCTCCGGCCGCCGCCGCCAGGCGCGTGGCCGCCTGACGCAGCATCTGGTCGCCGACGGCATGGCCGCGCGCGTCATTGACGTTCTTGAAATTATCGAGGTCGACGTACAGCACGGCGCCCCGGCTGTTGCTGTGGCGCGTACGCTCGGCCAGTTCGGCCAGGCGGTCCATCAGCAGGCGCCGGTTCGGCAGGCCGGTGAGCATGTCGTAGAAAGCCAGGCGGTTGACGGCGTCGGCGGCGGTGCGCGCTTCCTGCGCCGAGCGCGCCAGGCCCTTGAGCAGGGTGCCGGCGGCAAAGGTGATGAGGCCGCCCACGCAGCTGAAGTTGATCGCCACCACCAGCGAGGACAGCAGCGGATCGGTTTCCACTCCCGGCACGTACAGTCGCGCATAACCGTTCATGCCGAATACCACGATGCATAGCGCGCCGAGGGCCAGCGCGAGGATGCCGTGCCGGTTGCCGAGCAGGATCACGGCCATGATCGGCGGCGCCATCAGGTAGTTCAGGCTCACCGGCCCCACCGCCAGCATCAGGCCGATGGCGACCATGAACAGCATGGCCAGGAAGTTCAGCACGCGGAAGGTGTGGGGCAGGCGGTCGAGGCGCCAGATGGCGAAGATCCAGGCCAGCGCCACCGCATCCATCACCGCGATCTGCCACAGGCCCTGGCGCAGCGCCAGGGCGATGCTCGGCAATGCGGCGCTGGTGCCCAGCACCAGCACGATCGGCAGCAAGGTAGAGAAAACGCGAACGCGCCATTGCGCGATATCGTCAGGCGCAACCATCAGGCAGCATCCAGGTCAGCATGCCCACAGAATTTCTCCAAAGTGCATAAATTTGCTCAGTGGCAATTCTATGTAGATTGCATGGAGCCTGTCACGCGATATTTACGATGATGTTGTTCCGAGACGACCACATGTGACATGGCGACGGGCCCGCGCCGCCGCGCTGCGGGCCCGCTGGTGGTTCAGCGCGCGGCGGCGGTGGTCAGCAGCTCGCCCAGTTGCAGCGTATTGACCGGCTTGACCAGGTAATGGTCGAAGCCGGCCTGGCTGGCCGCCTCGCGGTCTTGCTGGCGCCCATAGCCGGTGGCGGCGACCAGGGTCGCGTCGCTGGTCTGCGGCAGCCGGCGCAGGCGGCGCGCCAGTTCGTTGCCGTCCATGTCGGGCAGGCCGATGTCGAGGATGCAGACCTGGGGCGCGAACACCTTGGCGATCTCGATCGCGTCGACGCCGCAATAGGCGACCTCGACCTCGTAGCCGGTGGCGCGCAGGAACAGGTTGAGCGTGTGCGCGGCGTCGAGGTTGTCGTCCACCACCAGGATGCGCAGCGCGTTCGGCGGCGGCGCATCCAGGATCGGGCTGCCCGCGGGGAGGTGGCCCGGCAGTTGCGCGGGCAGGGGCACGCTCTCCTGCCGGTGGCGCGGCAGGCGCACGCTGAAGGTGCTGCCGTGGCCCAGGCCCGCGCTGCGCGCGCCGACGCTGCCGCCATGCAGCTCGACCAGGCTCTTGGCCAGCGCCAGTCCCAGGCCCAGGCCGCCCTGCGAGCGGTCAGGGGTGCGCTCGGCCTGGGTGAACAGGTCGAATACCCGCTCGACCAGGCTCGCCTCCATGCCGATGCCGTCGTCGCTCACGCTCAATTCCCAGTCGCCGTCGACCTCCAGCAGCTGGAGCTGGATGTGCCCGCCCTCGGGCGTGTACTTGGTGGCGTTGCCCAGCAGGTTGGCCACTACCTGCACCAGGCGCTTGTGGTCGCCCTTGACGTGGGCCGGGCCGGCCGGCAGGTCGAGCACCACCTTGTGGCGCCGCGCGCCGATCAGTGGACGGATCTGCTCGGCGGCGTCGTCGACCACGTTGCGCAGGTCCAGCACCTGGGTCGACAGCGACACCAGGCCGCGCGTCACGCGCGACACGTCCAGCAGGTCGTCCACCAGGCTGGTCATGTGCTCGACCTGGCGCGCGATGATGGCGCAAGTCTGGGTGATCTGGGCGTTATCCGAGTGCAGCAGCTTGAGCAGGTGGGCGCCGGTGCTGATCGGCGCCAGCGGATTTCTCAGCTCGTGCGCCAGCATCGCCAGGAATTCGTCCTTGCGCTGGTCGGCGGCACGCAGCTCGCGCTCGGCCTGGCTGCGCGCGGCTTCCTTCTTCTGCAGGTTTTCGGCCATTTCGTCCAGCGCCGCCGCCAGCCGCCCGATCTCCTCGTTGCCGTAATCGATCCGGGTGCGCGCATCGAGTTCGCCGGCGGCGATACGGCGCGCTACCGTGGTCAGGCCGCGCACCCGCTGCACGATCAGTTTTTCGCCGGCCAGCCAGGCAGCCAGCAGCGCCAGCACGGTGGTGGCGCCCAGGCCGAGCAGGGACATGAACTGGGCGTCGCGGGCTACCTGGGTGATCAGGTCGGTCGGCATCCCGATGGTAATGGTGTAGTCGGTGAGGGCCGGCGAGCCGACGCGGGCGAAGGCGTGCAAGCGCTCGATCCCGTCCTCGCCGGGCACCACCACCGCGCGGTCATGCGGCCCGCGCATGGCGTCCAGCAGCGCACCGCTGATGCGCTTGCCGAACCAGCGCTCGGGCTCGGGGCGGCGCGAGATCAGGTTGCCCGAGGCGTCGGCCGTCTCCAGGATCGAGCCCGGCGGCATGCTGATGTTGTTGACGAAGGTGTCGAGGCTCGCCAGGTCCATGGCCGCGAACACCACCGCCACCACGTCGCCCGAGCGGTCGATGACGGGATAGGTGAGATTGATCGTGTGCTTGCGGATCACGCGCCCGAACACGTAGTCGCTGGCGATGAAGCGGCGTTCGGCGATCGCGCGCTTGAAATGGCTGCGGTCGCCCAGGTTGACCGGGTGGAGCATCGGCACCGCGCTGCAGGTGATGTCGCCGTTCAGCTGGATCAGGCCGAAGTTGACGTAGCCCTCGTTGCGGTCGAGGACATTGGCCAGCAGGGCATTGCAGTCGGCGGTGTCGCCCATCAGGTCGGGCACGCTGACCAGGTCGACCAGGATCTGGCGCGCGCGGTCGATCGACTGCGCTTCGTTGGCGGCCGCCAGGACGGTGAGGCGCTTGAGGTTTTCTTCCGAGGCGCGGATCGCCGCCTCGCGCTCGCGCAGGCCGCCCAATATGGTGACGACGGCGATCGGCGTGATCGCCAGCAGCACCAGCAGCATCAGGCGGCTGCGCAGGCTGTTCAGGCGAAAGCGTCCCAGCAGACTGCTCATCGAGGCTCCGCCAGCCGCGCACCGAACGCAAGGATGCGGCGCACGCCTTCCATCAGGGTGTCTTCGTCGTCCGAGATGTAGCCGATGCGGATGAAGCCGGGCGCGCCGAGCGCGTCGCCGGGCATCAGCGCCACCCGTTCCTCGTCCAGCAGGCGCTCGGCGAAGCCGACCGTGTCCATGGTGAGCCCACGCACGTCGCCCCACAGATAGGGACCGGAAGCCGGCGCCTGCATGGAGATCCAGGGCGCCGCGGCGAACCGGCGCACCACCAGGTCGCGCCGCGCGCGATAGTCGCGCAACAGGTCGTGCGGGGCGCCGGTGGCGAAGGCCGCCGCCGCCGCCACCTGCGACAGGTGCGGCGCGGCGGCCGTGATCGGTCCCTGCAGGGTCTGCATCGCATTCACCAGCGCGGACGGCGCGAGCGCGAAACCGACCCGCCAGCCCATCATGGCATAGCTCTGCGAGGCCGAGAACAGGGTGACCACGCCCAGAGCGCGCCAGTCGCACAGCGCCGCCAGCGTGACGTGCTCGCCGTCATAGATCAGGTGTTCGTAGCTCTCGTCGACGATCACGTGCACCGCGCCGGCCGCCGCCCAGTCGCGCACCAGTTCCAGCTCGCGCCGGGTGAACACCTTGCCGGTCGGGTTGTGCGGATTGTTCAGGACCAGCACCTTGACCTTGCCGAGGCCCGCCAGGCAGGCTTCGGTCAGCGTCTCCGGCAGGTCGGCCAGCACCACCTCGAGTCCCAGCAGTTCGGCGGTCGCGAGATAGGCCGGCCAGTGCGGACGGAACACGGCGATGCGGTCGCCCGGATCGGTCATCGCGTACAGCGCCTGGTAATACGCCTGCTTGCAGCCATTGGTCACGATGATCTCATCGACCTGCGCCTCGACCCGATTCTCGCCGGCGAGCTTGGCGCGCAGCGCCTCGCGCACCTTCAGCGCGCCGCCCACCTCGGTATACGGCAGTGTGCGCTCGCGCTCGATGGTCCCGGAGACCGCGTCCAGCACGCCGGCCGGGGCCGGGAAGTGCGAAATCGCGATCGAGAAATCGATGACGCGCTCACCGGCATTGCGCAGCGCCTCGGCGCGACCATGCATGGCGGTGGTGGCAAGAGGGCGGGAGCGCGCGATTCGGTCTGAGATCTTCATCTTGTCGGTGGCATTTATCCAAGTTGGGTGGCCGGAGGCGCATCATCCGGGCTCTCGGTATGTTCTTTCTGGATTGTACTAAAAACTGGCGATTTCAATCGGAGGATTATTTCGTGCGCAACAAGTCATTGACAGCGCGAGCAAGGGGGCGGGTAAACTATCTCCCACACCAGCACCGGGAGAGATAATGAACATCGTTTGCGTGGGCGGCGGTCCTGCCGGGCTCTACTTTGGCCTGCTCATGAAACTGCGCCACCCGACGCATGCGGTGACGGTCATCGAGCGCAACCGGCCAGGGGACACCTTCGGCTGGGGCGTGGTGTTCTCGGACCAGACGCTGGGCCATCTGGCCCGGGCCGACGAACCGAGCGCGCGCGCCATCCTGCAATCGTTCAACCACTGGGACGCGATCGACGTCCACTTCAAGGGCGCCACCGTCACCTCGCATGGCCACGGCTTTTGCGGCATCGGGCGCAAGCGCCTGCTCGACATCCTCTCGGCGCGCTGCCGCGCGCTGGGCGTGGAGCTGGTGTTCGAGACGAAGGTCGAGGACGTGCCTGACCTCGCGCGCCGTTACGGCGCCGACCTGGTGGTGGCCGCAGACGGCGTGAACAGCGCGCTACGCCAGCGCTACAGCGAGGCGTTCCAGCCCGAGGTCGAGGAGCGCCTGTGCCGCTTCGTGTGGCTGGGCACGCGCAAGCGCTTCGACGCCTTCACTTTTGCTTTTGAGGAAACTGAACACGGCTGGTTCCAGGCCCACGCCTACCAGTACGATGGCGCGACCTCGACCTTCATCATCGAGACGCTGGACGCCACCTGGCGCGCGAGCGGCCTGGCCGACATGGCCCAGAGCGCTGCGCTGGCGTTCTGCGAGCGGCTGTTCGCGCGCCACCTGGACGGGCAGCCGCTGATGGCGAACGCCGCGCACGTGCGCGGCTCCGGCATGTGGATCCGTTTTCCGCGCCTGGCCTGTCGCCACTGGGTGCATGCGGTTGGGGTCGACGGGCGCCAGGTGCCGCTCGTGCTGATGGGCGACGCCGCCCACACGGCGCACTTCTCGATCGGCTCCGGCACCAGGCTGGCGCTGGAGGATGCGATCGGGCTGGCCGACGAGCTCGGACGCGAAGGCGAACTGTCGGCCGCCCTGGCGCGCTACCAGGAGGCGCGCCAGGTGGAGGTGCTGAAACTGCAGAGCGCCGCGCGCAACTCGATGGAATGGTTCGAGAACGTGGCGCGCTACACGGCGATGGAGGCCGAACAGTTCGCCTATTCGCTGCTCACGCGCAGCCAGCGCCTGTCGCACGAAAACCTGCGCCTGCGCGACGCCGCCTATGTCGACGGCTTCGAGCGCCGTTTCGCCATGGCGGCGGCGCGGCAGGCCGGCGTGGCGCCGCCCTCCGGGGCCATGCCGCCGATGTTCACGCCCTACCGGGTGCGCGGCGTGGTGCTGAAGAACCGGGTGGTGGTTTCGCCAATGGCGCAATACGCCGCCGTGGATGGCGTGGTCGGCGACTTCCACCTGGCCCACCTCGGGGCGCGGGCCCTGGGCGGGGCGGCGCTGGTGATGGCGGAGATGACCTGCGTCTCGGCCGACGCCCGCATCACGCCCGGCTGCCCGGGCCTGTACACGCAAGAGCAGATGCTGGCTTGGCGCCGCATCGTCGACTTCGTGCACACGGCCAGCGACGCGAAGATCGGCGTCCAGCTCGGCCATGCGGGGGCCAAGGGCTCGACCCGGCCGATGTGGGACGGCATCGACCTGCCTTTGGAAAGCGGCAACTGGCCGCTGCTGTCGGCCTCGCGCCAGCAGTACCTCGCCGGGGTCTCGCAGATCGCGGTCGAGGCGAGCCAGGACGACCTGGAGCGCATCAGGGACGACTTCGTGCGCGCCACCCGGGCCGCCGTTGACGCCGGCTTCGACTGGCTCGAACTGCACTGCGCGCACGGCTACCTGCTGTCGAGCTTCATCTCGCCCTTGACCAACCGGCGCCAGGATGCCTACGGCGGCAGTCTCGAACAGCGCTGCCGCTATCCGCTCGCGGTGTTCGCGGCGGTGCGCGCGGCCTGGCCGGACCACTTGCCGATCAGCGTGCGCATCTCGAGCCACGACTGGGTCGAGGGCGGCATCACGCCGCGCGACGCGGTGGACATCGCGCGCCTGTTCCGCGCGGCGGGCGCCGACATGATCGACTGTTCCTCGGGCCAGGTCAGCAAGCACGAAAAGCCCGTGTACGGCCGCATGTACCAGGCCCCGTTCGCGGACCGGATCCGCAACGAGGCCGGCATCCCGACCATCGCCGTCGGCGGCATCGTCGAGGCCGACCACGTGAACGGCATCATCGCCGCCGGCCGCGCCGACCTGTGCGCGGTGGCGCGCCCACACCTGGCCAATCCGGCCTGGACGCTGATGGAAGCGGCGCGCATCGGCTACACTGGCGCTGCCTGGCCGCGCCAGTACCTGGCCGGCAAGCAGCAGTTGGAGCGCAATATGGAGCGCGAACGCCAGCTGCAGGCGGCCTCCAGCGGCCTGTCGCCACAGCAAGCGGCCGCGCGCCTGTCCGAAGGCTGACCACATATCATCAGGAGTCATACGAATGCATTATCTACCGGGGCAGGCGCACCGCCTGCCGGGCGGGCGAAACAGTTTTGCGGGCCATGCGGCGCAGCACTTCGGCTTCGCGCTCGAGGCCGGCGTCGCCACCCTCACCCTGGACCGTCCCGAGCGCAAGAATCCGCTGACCTTCGATTCCTACGCCGAGCTGCGCGACCTGTTTCGCGCGCTGGCGTATGCCGACGACGTGAAGGCGGTCGTGATCGCCGGCGCCGGCGAGAACTTCTGCTCCGGCGGCGACGTGCACGAGATTATCGGCCCGCTGACGAAGCTGGACATGCCCGGCCTGCTGGCCTTCACCCGCATGACGGGCGACCTGGTCAAGGCGATGCGCGCCTGCCCGCAGCCGATCGTGGCGGCGGTCGACGGCGTGTGCGCCGGCGCCGGGGCGATGCTGGCGCTGGCCTCGGACATCCGCTACGGCACGGCGCGCAGCCGCACCGCTTTCCTGTTCACCCGGGTTGGCCTGGCCGGCTGCGACATGGGCGCCTGTGCATTGCTGCCACGCATGATCGGGCAGGGTCGGGCCGCCGAGCTGCTGTACACGGGGCGCTCGATGGATGGCGAGGAAGGGGAGCGCTGGGGCTTTTTCAACCGCCTGTGCGCGCCCGAACGGCTGCTCGGCGAAGCGAGCGCGTTTGCCGCCATGCTGGCCAGCGGCCCGACCTTCGCCCATGGCATGACCAAGAAGATGCTGCAGCAGGAGTGGAACATGGGCGTGGACGAGGCGATCGAAGCCGAGGCCCAGGCCCAGGCGATCTGCATGGCGACCAATGATTTTCATCGCGCCTACCACGCCTTCGTGGCCAAGGAACGGCCGCGCTTCGAGGGGGATTGATGGACTACCTGGACTGGCCCTTTTTCGAAGAGCGTCATGGCGCGCTGGCGCGCGAACTCGACGCCTGGGCGGCGGACAATCTTCACGACGCGCATGGAAGCGACGTCGACGCGATCTGCCGCGCGCTGGTCGCGCGCCTGGGCCGCGCCGGCTGGCTGCGCCACGCCGTGGGTGAGGAAGCCATCGACACCCGCGCCATCTGCCTGATCCGCGAAACCCTGGCGCGCCATGCCGGCCTGGCCGACTTCGCCTTCGCGATGCAGGGCCTGGGGAGCGGGGCGATTTCGCTGTTCGGCACGCCGGACCAGAAGCGGCGCTGGCTGCCGCCGGTGGCCAATGGGGACGCGATCGCGGCATTCGCGCTGTCGGAACCGGACGCCGGCTCCGACGTCGCCGCCATGCGCTGCGCTGCGCGGCGCGATGGCGACGACTGGGTGCTCGATGGCGAGAAGACCTGGATCTCGAACGGCGGGATCGCCGATTTCTACGTCGTGTTCGCCCGGACCGGGGACGGCGGCAAGGGTGGCGAGGGCGGCGGGCGCGGCTCGAAAGGCATTTCGGCCTTCATCGTCGACGCCGCCACCCCCGGCCTCGAGATCGCCGAGCGCATCGACGTGATCGCCCCGCATCCGCTGGCGCGCCTGCGTTTCGCCGGCTGCCGGGTGCCGGCCGGCTGCCTGATCGGCGCCGAAGGCCAGGGCTTCAAGGTGGCGATGGCGACGCTGGACGTGTTTCGCACCTCGGTCGCCGCCGCCGCGCTGGGCTTCGCGCGGCGCGCGATGGAAGAAGCGCTGGCGCGCGCCCAGGCGCGGCCGATGTTCGGCAAGCTGCTTTCCGATTTCCAGCTCACCCAGGCGAAGCTGGCCCAGATGGCGCTGGAGGTCGACGCCGCCGCGCTGCTGACCTACCGCGCCGCCTGGCTGCGCGACAGCGGCAAACGGGTGACGAAGGAAGCGGCGATGGCCAAGCTGGCGGCCACCGAATCGGCGCAGCGCGTCATCGACGGCGCGGTGCAGCTGTTCGGCGGCGAGGGCGTGCGCAGTGGGCAGGTGGTCGAAAGCCTGTACCGCGAAATCCGCGCGCTGCGCATCTACGAGGGAGCCAGCGAAGTGCAGCTCCTGATCATCGCGCGCGAGCTGCTCGCGCCGAAGGTTTAATCCAAGGTTTGGAGCAGGGATGGACATTCTTCAACCGCCGCTCTGGCCGCGTCCCCGCGGCTATGCCAATGGCGTGGCCTGCCGTGGGCGCCAGGTCTTTGTGAGCGGCATGATCGGCTGGGACGCCGAAGGGCGCTTTCACACCGACGACTTCGTCGGCCAGGCGCGCCAGGCCCTGCACAACATCGTGACCGTGCTGCGCGAAGCGGGCGCCGGACCGGAGCACATCGTGCGCATGACCTGGTATGTGGTCGACCGGCGCGAGTACCTCGACGCTGGACGCGAACTCGGCGCCGCCTACCGCGAGGTGCTGGGAAGCCACTATCCGGCCATGAGCGCGGTCCAGGTGGCGGCGTTGATGGAAGACCGGGCGCGGGTCGAGATCGAGGCGACCGCGGTCATACCCGATCCGTGAGGAAGAGACGGTGCAGCGACGCACACGCTTGACCTCGCGGGGGGCCGACTCGCCGTGACGACGCCGGGTTCGCCACCCTGCATGCCGGATTCTTCGCTGCCTCACGGCGCATGTCAATTCCGGTCTGCAAGTGCTGGTGTCGACCGAGCGCCACCGCGCCGGCCATTCTGGTAACTTGGTTCGATAGTGAACCAAGGAGCAGCACATGAACAATCCCATCGTACACGTCATCCAGGACTTCGCCATCGCCGAGCGCCTGCGGGCCGACCTGCTGGCGGCCGGCCTTTCGCAGGACAGCGTGGTCCTGTCGCCCATCGGAGACGAGGCGGGTCCAGGCCAGTCCAACTTCACGGTCGGCGACTCGCCGTCGGCCAAGGGCGGCACCGACTACAACGACGTCTATCGGCCGGATGGCGATATGCAAGGCGCCTGCATCCTCAGGGTCCTGACCCAGGATCGCCGTGAGGAAGAGCTGGCGCTGGCCATCGTCGAACGCCATCGCATCGCGGCCCCGCACGCGCTGAGCAAGCAGCGCGAACCATGACGTCCCGCCGGGCGCCCCGGCGGGAATGACGGGTGAGTACTTAGCTCCAGCTCAGATCCGTCTTGCTGAGCGGGAGTTCGCGCACCCGCTTGCCGGTGGCGGCGAAGATCGCATTGCACACCGCCGGGGCCAGCGGCGGCAGGGGCGGCTCCCCCAGGCCGGTCACCGGGTGGTCCGACTTCACGAAGTGCATCTCGATCCTCGCCGGCGCGTCGCCGATGCGCAGCAGCTGGTAATCGTGGAAGTTGCTCTGCACGATGCGACCATTCTCGAGGTTCAGTTCGGGGAACATCAGGGTCGACAGGCCGTCGATCACCGACCCCTCGACCTGGTTTTCGGCGCCCGACAGGTTGATGATGGTCGGGCCGACATCCACTGCCACCACGACGCGGTCCACCTTCACCTTGCCGTCCTTCGAGACGGTGACCTCGGCCACCTGCGCCACGTAGCCGCGATGGCTGAAGTGGAAGGCGATGCCTTGTCCCTGGCCGCGTGCGAACGTCTTCTTGCCCCAGCCGGCCTTGTCGGCGGCGGCCTGCAGCACCGCGCGCATGCGCGCCACGTTGTAGGGCTGGCCGCGCTCGACGCTCGGCGCCACGATGTCCTTGTCGCCCAGCAGTTCGAGACGGAAGGCGAGCGGATCGCGCCCGCCCGCATGCGCCAGCTCGTCGATGAAGCTGTGGAAGGCCCAGGCGAACACGCAGCTGCCCGGCGCGCGCCACGGTCCCATCGGCACGCTGCATTCCAGCGCGGTCTGCTCCAGCCGGCAGTTGGCGAGCCAGCGGCCCGGGAACTCGTCGGGCGACAGGCTGCCGCCGCTGCCGGGGCGCAGGGTGCTCTTGCCGTCCTGTTCCACCCGGTTGGCGAAGGTGACGAAGTGGTCGTGCCAGCCGACGACCTTGCCGGCCTTGTCGACGCCGCCGCGCAGGAAATGAAAGCCGCCCGGACGGAAGTGGTCGTGCTGCAGGTCGTCCTCGCGGGTCCAGGTCAGCTTGACCGGCGCCTTGTCCCGCATGCGCTGGGCGATCGCGGTGGCTTCGACGATGAAGTCCGAGCTCAGGCGCCGGCCGAAGCCGCCGCCGCTGCGGATGATGTGCATCGTGATCTTCTCTTTGGGGATGCCGCAGGTGCTCGATACCAGCGCCTGGCCCGCGTTCGGATTCTGGGTCGGGGCCCACAGTTCGAGCGCGCCGTCGGGCTTGATCCAGGCGGTGCAGTTCTGCGGCTCCATGCTGGCATGCGAGATGAAGGGATAGCTGTAGGCCGCTTCCACCGTCTTCGCCGCGCCCTCGAGGGCGGCGCCGACGTCGCCATCGCTGCGCAGCACGGTGGCGCCGGGCTGTTTCGCGGCTTTTCTTGCCTGGGCCGTGAAGTCGGCCCAGCTGTGCCGCGCGGCGCCGCCTTCGTCCCAGGTCACTTCGAGCGCGCGGCGGGCGCGGATCGCGGCCCAGGTGGAGGTGGCGACGATCGCCACGCCGGGACGCAGGCCGTTCAGGTTGCCGGTCCCTTCGACGATGAAGGCGTCCTTGACGCCGGGCAGGGCGCGCACCGCGTCCAGGTTGGCGCGCAGCGGCTTGCCGCCGAACACCGGGCACTTGACGTATTGCGCGTGCAGCATGCCCGGCAGCTGGACGTCGATGCCGAACAGCGGCTTGCCGCTGACGATGGCGGGGTTGTCGACGCCGCCGATGCGCTTGCCCAGCAGCCTGAAGGTGGCCGGGTCCTTGACCGCCACGCTCGCGGCGTCCGGCAGCGGCAGCTTTGCCGCCGCCCCGACCAGCTCGCCGTAAGCCAGGCGCCGCTTGCCGGCCATGTGCAGGACATGGCCGCCGTCGGTCGTGCATTCGCCGGCCGGCACTTTCCAGGCCTGGGCCGCGGCCTGCACCAGCACGGCGCGTGCGGTGGCGCCCAGGCGGCGGAAGTTCTCGTAGTTGTTCGGGGTCGAGTTCGAGCCGCCCGCACCCTGGCTGCCATACGCTTCCAGGTCGAGGTCGCCCTGGACCACGCGCACGCTTTCCCAGGCGACGTCGAGTTCCTCGGCGATCACCATCGGCAGCGAGGTCTTGATGCCCTGGCCGATCTCGGGCTGCTTGGAAATCAGGGTCACGCTGCCGTCGCGCGCGATGCGGATGAAGGCGTTCGGCACGAAGTCCCCTTGAGCGGCGCCGGCCCCGGTCCCGGCCCCGCTCACGGCGGCCAGCACGCCCTGCGCCGACATGCCGATCAGGAGGGCGCCGCCGGCGGCGCCGGCGCGCAGGAAGTCGCGGCGCGAGGTGGATGCGCGCGTCATGCTTTTTTCCCTTGCGTCGATGCGATCTCGGCGGCGCGGTGGATGCCCTTGCGGATCCGCATATAGGTAGCGCAGCGGCACAGGTTGCCGGCCATGGCGTCGTCGATCTGGGCGTCGGTCGGCTTCGGATGCTGCTCGAGCAGGGCGCAGGCGCTCATGATCTGTCCCGACTGGCAGTAGCCGCATTGCGGCACGTCCAGCTCTTGCCAGGCCAGCTGCAGCGGATGGCGGGCGTTGGCGTCCAGGCCCTCGATGGTGGTGATCTTCGCGTTGCCGATGCTTGACACCGGCAGCACGCAGGAGCGGGTCGCCACCCCGTCGAGGTGGATGGTGCAGGCGCCGCACTGGCCCAGGCCGCAGCCATACTTGGTGCCGACCAGGCCCAGGGTATCGCGCAGGGCCCACAGCAGCGGGGTATCGGCTTCGACGTCGACGGCCTGCGCCTTGCCGTTGACATTCAGGGTGTATGTACTCATGACGCTCCTTCAAGACGGTCCGGACAGGCTGCCAATGCTAGCTGATATTTCATCTTTTCAACAGCATTACCGGGCGAGGGATGTTGCCATTCATATACCTCATGTATCGTTTCGTCCATAGTTCTTGGTCGGGATGGCTTAATATGTAATACTTTGCCGCCTTGCGGTCGACAAATATTGATATGCCTAAACGCGGTCGGCGCCTGATGCCGGCGACCCTGAAGCTGCGCATCGCCTGCGTTGCCGCCCTCCTGGTGTTCGTGGCGACCTTGCTCGTCACGCTGGCCACCCTGGCGGTCGCCGAACGCGGCATGAAGTCGGTGATCGGCAACCAGCAATATGCGATGCTGGCCAGCGCCGCCTCCTTCATGGACGACCGCATCGTGGCGCGCGTGGCGCAGCTGGAGTCGCTGGCGGCCAGCCTGCCGCCGGCGGCGCTGGACGATCCGCAGGCCGCGCGTCGCTTTCTCGACGCCCAGGGGCCGATCTGGGAACACGAGTACCTGAATCTGCTCCTGCTCGATGCGCGCGGCCGGCAGGTGGTGTCGCTGCGCTCGTTCGGCCACGACAAGCCGCTGGACGCCGCGGGGCGCGAGTACTTCGAGCGCCCCCGGGCGACCCTGCTCGGCTTCATGTCGCAGCCTTTCGTCAGCCGCGTCTCCGCACGGCAGGTGGTCATCGTCAGCGCGCCCGTGCTCGACCAGGGCGGCAACCTGACCGGCGTGCTGACGGCCAGCATGGACTTGCAGGCGACCGGCTTCCTGCGCCAGATCAGCGCCCTCAAGCCGGGCGCCTCGGGCTACCTGTTCCTGATGACGCCCGACGGGGTCATGATCGACCATCCCGACCCGCGCCGCGTGCTGCAGCGGGCCGGGCCGCACACCGCGGGCCTGGAGCGCGCCCTGCGCGGCCTGGAGGGGTGGATCGAGGCGGACGGCCCCGATGGGCGCGCATCGATCTACGCCTACCAGCGCCTGCGCACCACCGGCTGGATACTGGGGGCGCGCTACCCCACCGAGGAAGCTTTCGCGCCGCTGGCGCAGATGTGCAGGAACGCCATCTTCGGCGCGACCGCGCTGGCGCTGGCCTCGGGCGTGCTGGCCTGGGTGCTGGTGTTCCGGCTGCTGGCCCCGCTGCAGCGGCTGCGCGACCGCATCCGCGCGATCCGTCATGACGGCGCCGACATCGCGGTGCTGCACGACACCCGGCGCGACGAGATCGGGGAGCTGGGCAACGCCTTCTACCAGCTGATGGCCGAGCGCGAGAACGCCGAAGGCCTGCGCGCGGCCAGCGAGAAGCGCCTGCGCCTGATCACCGACAACCTGCCCGTGCTGATCGCCTACGTCGACCGCGACCGGCGCTTCAGGTTCGGGAACGCGACCTTCGAGCGCTGGTTCGGGGTCGCGCCCGAGCGGCTGGTCGGCATGTCGATCGCCCAGTTGATGGGCGAGGATGCCGCGCGCCAGGGGGCCGAGGGCCTGGACAACGCGTTCGCCGGCCGCGCCGCCACCTGCCAGATGCGGCTGGTGATCAATGGGGCGCCGCGGGTGCTGGAAGGCGTCTACATCCCCGACCTGCAGCCGGACGGCAGCGTCGCCGGCGTGTACGCGCTCAAGCATGACATGACGCACGTGAAAGAGGTCGAGGAGCAGTTGAGCCGGCTCGCGCGCATCGATACCCTGACTGGCCTGGCCAACCGGCGCAGCTTCAACGAGACCCTGCAGCAGGCGCTGGCGCGCGCCGCGCGCCACGGCCGGGCGCTGGCGCTGGCCTACCTGGACGTCGACCACTTCAAGCGCATCAACGACAGCCACGGCCATGGCGTGGGCGACGAGGTGCTGAAGGAATTCGGCGTGCGCCTGTGCGCCTGCGTGCGCGCCAGCGACCTGCCTGCGCGGCTCTCGGGCGACGAGTTCGTGGTGATCCTCGAAGAGATCGGCGGCGCCGAGGCCGAGGCCGAACATATCGTGGCCCGGATCGCGGCCAAGATCGTGTCCACGATGCGCGCGCCCTTCGCCACCGGCGCCGGGATGCTGGCGGTGTCGGCCAGCGTCGGCGTCGCCTTGTGGCGGCCGGGGCAGGATGAAGACGCGCTGCTGGCGGCGGCGGATGCGGCCTTGTACGTGGCCAAGGCGAATGGCCGCGATGGGTACGCGGTAGGGTTGGCGGCTTCGCCGCCGACGCGGTGATAGTTGGCAGCAAGATCATCCGGCGCGAAAGCGGAGCCGATAACGATCACCGCAGCCGGCCGCCGCGTCGGCAGCGAAGCTGCCGACCCTACAGCCCTTCCGGATACGTCTCCGGCGGCTCGCCCGAGTGCCAGCCGCCCGTCGCGTCGAGCGGCTCGACCGCCGTGGTGCGGTCGATGTGGATCACGGCGTCGAACTGGCGCGGCAGCTGGGCCATGAAGTAGTGGCTGCGGCGCTCGCTGCGCGGCAGGTACAGCACGCCGATGGCGCGCTCCAGCCGCTCTTCCATCAGTGCGTCGCGCGCCGGCGACGGCGCCTGGAGCGGCAGGAAGAAGCGCCCGATGCCGGTGCAGTGCAGCAGGTGCTCGTAGCTGTTCTGCAGGGCCGGCCGCACGTGCTTGTGCAGGCCTTCGCCATCCCATTCGGAGGCCGCAGTGACCCGGCCTTCGTAGGTGGTGAAGCCGATCAGGACCGTGTCGGCGCCATGGGCCTTGCGCGCCAGCTCGCCCACCGTCCATTCGCCGTGGCGCCCGATCTCGGTCGCGCGCGCGTCGCCGATGTGCGAATTGTGTTCCCACACCACGACGCGCGCGGGTTCGCCGCCGCGCGACAGGTGGCGCGCCACCGCGTCCAAGGTCTCGGCCATGTGGCTGTCGCGCAGGTTCCAGGACGAGATGCGGCCCTTGAACATGGTGCGGTAGTACTCCTCGGCGTTCTTGACCAGGCGCGCGTTCTGCTGGGCGTAAAAGTAGGCGTCTGCGGCGCCGGGTGCCTCGGGCCGCACGTAGTCGAAGGCGCGCTGCTGCAGCGTGCGCAGGGTGGCGATCACGCCGTCCTGGCAGGAAGGCGACATGCCGAAGCTGGCCTCGTAGCCGTATTGCTGGCTGTCCCGCTCGTAGTGGTCGAAGCAGGCGTAGACCTTGCGCGCGTCGCGCGCGGCATCGGGGTCGACCTGGTCCAGGTAGTGCAGCACCTCATGGATCGAGGTATACATACTGTACAGGTCCAGGCCGTAGAAGCCGGTTTTGGCATCGGCGTCCAGGCCATCGTTGTGCGCGCGCAGCCACTCGACGAAGTCGAGCACCGCCGTGTTGCGCCACATCCAGGCCGGGAAGCGCTCGAATCCCATGAGTGCGGCGCGGCCATGCTCGTCCGCGCCTTCGCCGCGCACATAGCGGTTGACGCGCCAGGCGTCGGGCCAGTCGGCTTCGACCGCGACCGCGGTGAAGCCTTTTTCGGTGATCAGGCGCCGGGTGATGCGCGCGCGCTCGGCATAGAACTCGTGGCTGCCGTGGGTGGCTTCCCCGAGCAGCACGAAGCGGGCGCTGCCCACCATCTCGAGCAGGGCGTCGTAGTCGTCCGCGCCCCCCGTGAGGGGGCGGGCCGACGCGCGCACCGCGTCGAGGGTGGCGCTGGTGAGGATGGTCACATCAGTGCAGGAAGCTGTGGTCCGGCGCCGCCTGGCGGCCGGCGTAGTGGGCGCCGCCGCGTTCGATGAATTCCTTCATGCGCGCCAGGTCGTCGTCCATCTGGCGCTGCGGATCGGCGCCGAGCATGCGTGCGATGCCGTGGCCCAGCGCGCCGGCCGGCGGCGAGTAGGTCATGCGCACCGTGACGCGCGTGCCGTTGCCGGATGGCTCGAAGGTCACCGTGCCTTCCTGCTCGATCTCCGAGCCCGGTTCGCTGCGCCACGACAGGCGCTCGGGACGCGACTGCTCGGTCATGACCGCGTTCCAGGCGTATTCCATGCCGCCGGGACCGCGCACCACCCAGTGCGAGCGGCGGTGGCCGAGGTCGCGCACCTCGGTCACGTGCGACATGAAGCGCGGGAAGTTCTCGACTTCGGACCAGGCGTCGAACACCTCCTTCGGCGCGGCGTCGATGTGGATCGAGTTTTCCACCTTGACCTGGCCGGCGGCGCCGCGCTGACGCAGCGAATCGACCAGGTGGCGGCCGCGGTCGCTGCGCAGCAGCACCGCCAGCGCGCCCAGGCCGAGCAGGGCGGCCAGCGGCGAGCGGCGCGCCAGGCCGACCACGCTCAGGGCGCCGGTGCCCAGCAGGGCCGAATTGGTGAGCGTCGGGCTGCGCGCGCCGAACACCTGGCTCAGGTGGTCGGTCCATGCGCGGACCTGATTGCCGGCGGCGTTGGCGCGCGCGCGGGCGTCGGTTTTGAGGCTGTGGGCGCTCTGTTCCAGGCGTTCGCGCGCCTGGTCGGCGCGGATGCGGGCGCGTTCGGCGGCGTCGGCCGAGGCCGCTGCCGTGTACTCGGCGCGGTCGCGCGCCTTGGCGGCGGCATATTCGGCATGTTCGCGCGCCTCATGGGCCACATGGCCGGCGCGGTCGCGCGCCTCGTAGGCGGCGTGCTTCACGCGGTCGCGCGTCTCGTGCGCGACGTGGCTGGCGCGGTCTCGCGCTTCGTATGAGGCGTCGGCCAGGCGCTCGCGCGCATGGTCGAGCCGGTCGCGCGTGCGGTGCGAGGCCTCGGTCAGGCGGTCACCCGCCGCATGGGCGGCGCCGGCCAGGCGCTCGCCGGCGCGGGCCGCGGCGCCGGTGGCGCGCAGGCGCGCCGAGTCGAGGCGATCGCCCGCATTGTGCAAGGCATGTTCGAGGCGGTCGCCGGTGCGCACGCGCGCGTCGCGCAGTGCGCCGCGGGCGTTGGCGCGGCGCCTGGCGCCGCGCTCCGGGTCGAATGCGTACATCAGCAAGGCGCCCGCGACTGCTGCGCCGATCCATTTGCCTGCGTTGGTCGATTTTTCATTCGTATCGTTCATGTCGGCTCCTTTGGGTGGGGTTGGCTGGCGGCGTCGCGCGTCGGCGCCCACGCTTGTGCCAGCAGGGTCTGCACTTCTTCATCGCCCGTCTGGTCGAAGCGGCGATACCACTGCCCGACGGAACGAAAGCGGGCCGGGGCCACCAGGCATACCACGTCGTCGACCACGCCGCGCAATGCGTCCAGCGAATCCCGGGCCGCCGCCGGCACCGCAACCACCAGCCGGGACGGCCGCTGGCGGCGCGCGACTTCGACCGCCGCCAGCATCGTCGAGCCGGTGGCGATGCCGTCGTCGACCAGGATCACGCAGCGTCCCGCGACCCGGCATGGAGCACGCTCGCCGCGATAACGCCGCTCGCGCCGCGCCAGCTCGGCCCGTTCCGCTGCAATGACCGCGTCGACTTCGGACTGGGTCACGCCCATCAGGCCCGGCACGCCAGGCTGGAGCACCAGCACGCCGCCACTGGCGATGGCGCCCATGGCGAACTCGGGCTGGCCCGGCAAGCCGAGCTTGCGCACCAGCATCAGGTCGAGTTCGGCCCCCAGCGCCTGCGCGACCGGAAACGCGACCGGCACCCCGCCGCGCGGCAGCGCCAGCACGAGCACGTCGTGGCTGCAGCGTGCCGATGCGGGCGCCAACGCCAACGCCTGCGCCAGCGCCGTTGCCAACTTCGTGCCCGCGTCGGCACGGTCGATGAATGGTTCGAACTCTCGCATGATGAAGAAGTTGTTAACTTCCAGCATACACAGGGACGGGCGTGGCCGTCGTTCGTTTGCCGTGCGGAATGATGCAGCGAGGGCGGCGGCCCCGGACGGGGCCGCGCGTGGATCAGCCGAGCTGGCGGCTGTGGAAACGCAGATGGTCTTCGACGAAAGTCGAGATGAAGTAATAGCCGTGGTCGTAGCCCGGATGGCGGCGCAGGGTGAGCGGCTGCCCGGCCTTGGCGCAGGCTTCTTCGAACGCCTCGGGCAACAGCTGCTCGGCCAGGAATTTGTCGCCCAGGCCCTGATCGATCAGGATGCCGCCAGGGAATGGCGCGCTCGCATGCGACGCCATCAGGGCGCTGGCGTCATGTTGCTGCCAGACGCTTTCGTCGGGACCGAGGTAGCCACTGAAGGCCTTCTTGCCCCACGGGCAGCGGCTGGGCGCGGCGATCGGCGCGAAGGCCGAGACCGAGCGGAACAGGTCGGGATGCTTGAGCGCCATGGTCAGCGCGCCATGGCCGCCCATCGAGTGCCCGAAGATGCCCACCCGCGCCGGGTCGGCCTGGAAGGTGGCCAGCACCAGCGCATGCAACTCCAGCAGGTAGCTGTGCATGCGGTAGTGGCGCGCCCACGGTTCCTGGATGGCGTCGAGGTAGAAGCCGGCGCCGACGCCGAAGTCCCAGCTGTCGCTTTCTCCCGGCACGTTGGCGCCGCGCGGGCTGGTGTCGGGCGCGACCAGGATGATGCCCAGTTCGCTGGCCACGCGCTGGGCGCCGGCCTTGATCGTGAAGGTTTCTTCGGTGCAGGTCAGGCCGGCCAGGTAGAACAGGACCGGCAGCGTCTTCTCGCCCGCCGCCGGCGGCAGGTAGACCGAGAATTTCATCGGCAGCCCGATGGCGGCCGAGTCGTGCTGGTAGAAGCGCTGCACGCCGCCGAAGCAGGCGTGCTCATTGAGGAGTTGGGGCATGTTGGTGTCGATCGCAGTGGATACGCGGTTTACAAGGAAAGCGTCAGTATGCCGCGTCCCGGCGCCGCTTGCCAACTAGACCACGCCCAGCGCCCCCAGCAGCGCGCCGAGCGCCAGCATCCACAGCAGGTGCAGGCGGGTGCGCCAGACGACGATGGCGGTGGCCGCCGTCAACAGCCACAGGGGCCAGTTGTCCATGTGTTCGCCTCCCTTGCCGCCGCCGCTGGCCAGCAGCCAGGCGGTCGACAGCAGCATCGCGATCACCAGCGGCGCCATGCCCTGCTTGAAGGCGCGCACGGCGCGCAGAGCGTGGTTGCGCTGGGCCCAGCGCGCCACCTGGTAAGTGAATACGGTGGAGGGCAGCATGATGCCGATCATCGAGATCGCGACGCCGGAGAGCGCGGCCGTCATGCTGCGGGAGTTGAGGCCCACGTTCCAGCCCAGCAGGGCCACGAACAGGACGTTGGGCCCGGGCGACGATTGGGCCAGGGCCACCGAATCGGCGAACTGGGTCTGGCTGAGCCAGCCCTGGCGCTCGACCAGGTAGCGCTGCATCTCGGAGGTGGTCGAGATCGCGCCGCCGAGCGACATCATGGACAGCATCAGGAAATGGACGAACAGGTTCAGCCAGTCATGCCAGCCGAACGCCAGGACCGGCGCGTTCATGGCTTGAGCCCGCGCCAGGCCAGCACGCAGCCGAGGCCGCCGAGGAGGCCGACCACGGCCGCCAGCGGCAAGCGGATCCAGGCCAGCAGCACGAACCCGGTGGCGGCGATCGCGATGCAGGCCGCGAGCGGGATGACGTTCCGGGCCAGCGCGCTGGACATGCGCAGGCCGGTGGCGGCGATCAGGCCGGCAGCGACGGCGGCCATGCCGCGCAGGGCGCCCTGCACCTGGGGCTGGGTGGCGAACTGCGCGTAGACCAGGGCCAGGCACAGCACCAGGATCAGCGGCACGGTGAGGATGCCGGCCAGGGCGCTCATGGCGCCGGCCAGGCCGAAGTGGCGGGTGCCGATCATCATGGCCAGGTTGCAGACGTTGGGGCCCGGCATGACCTGGGCCACCGACCATTCCTCGATGAATTCTTCGTTGCTCATCCAGCGCTTGCGCTCGACAACTTGCTGCTGGATCACGGCCAGTACCCCGCCGAAGCCCTGCAGGGCAATCAGCGTGAATGACAGGAACAGGTCGGTCAGCGACGTCGGACGGGGACGATCGGGTTCGGCCGGAGGCGGAAGTGGCGCACCGTACGGTGCGCACTGCGGTGCGGAAGGCGGCGTTGGCAGGGGAGAGGCGCTCATCCCGCGATTATCGCCGCAGCGCGCGCGCCGTGTCCATGCGCTACCCGGGCCGGGTAGCGGCATGGGGCCGCACAGGCGGGCGAGCATCGTGCGTGCCGCGCCCGGCGGGCGCGCGCTGCGTTGCTCACGCCCGTCATGCAGCGGCTGCGCAGGTCGCCTACGCGCACGTCGCCTACGCGCATGTCGCCCACGCGCATGTCGCCTACGCACCTGTCCACAACGCCGCCGACCTGCCGGGACAGGGGCTCAGCCGCCGCCGATTCCTTCCATCACGCGGCCGCTGCCGCCGCATTGCGGGCATGGCTTGCCGTCGGCCAGCGTGCCGCGGCCGGCGCAGGCGTCGCAGATGTCCTCGCCGGCGCCAGGGGTGCCGGGCGCGGCGACGTCGCCGGGATTCAGGTCGGGGGTGGATTGGATGCTCATGGTAATCCTCGCGTCTGATTCGTTGAGCCGATTGTAGGCAGGATCGCGGCCGGGCGGCGCAGCGCAGGCGGCGGGCGCCGCTATCTGCCGTAAATATGGTTTTTGCGTATTGATACAGGTTTGACATTGACTTCGTTCCGCCATCGTCAATACTCGTGATGCGTCAGCGACATAACCTACCGGAGATCCGCGCCATGAGTCCATGCCGAGCCCAGGATAACGACCAACGCCTCTCCGGATCGTCCGCGCTCAGGCGCAACATCCTCCAGCGTGACATCGTGGCACGCGGCATCGCCACCCTGGGCGAGAGCGGCACCATGCCGGCGCTCGAATACCTCAAGGCGCACGGCGTGTGCCGGCAGGTGATCGAGCGCGTGCTGCTCGAGCCGGAGCGCCGCCGGGCGCCCCCCTGAGCGTGACTGGCGCGCCGGTTCGGCCACAACGTGGTCGCGAGAATTATTTTTGGTGCATACTGTGCAGATCGGGGATACAGCGTGTAAGCCCTTGATTCTTGGCGAATACAGGATTGCCTTCCCAATAGGCAAATTGTTGAAAGCCGCACGGGAGGCCGCGTATAGCGTGTCAAGCCCCCGCTTTTCCACACACTTATTCACAGACTTTGTGGATATCCATGAAATGCCTTGATATTCCGGGACTTGGCAGCGATTGTTGAGGTTATGGCTGATGTCATGTTTGCACTTCCTGACGCGGCCGCACGGCATCCGCATTTTCCCCTTGCCGGGCCGGACTGGATAAATGTACAGTATGGCATTTCCAGATTCCGCCCATGTCCGCCGTCGCCGATCCGATCGCCGCCCCGTCCGCCACCGATGACCCGTTCGCCAGCCTGAACCCCGAACAGCGGGCGGCGGTCGAGCACGACGTGGGGCGTGAGGCGCCGCGTCCGCTGCTGGTGGTGGCCGGCGCCGGTTCCGGCAAGACCAATACGCTGGCGCACCGGGTGGCGCGCCTGATCCAGGCGGGCGCCGATCCGCAGCGCATCCTGCTGCTGACGTTTTCGCGCCGCGCCGCCACCGAGATGACCCAGCGCGCCGGCGGCGTGCTGCACCGGATCTTCGGGCTCAGGGGCGGCCAGGCGCCGGTCACGCTGCCCTGGGCCGGCACGTTCCACAGCATCGGCGCGCGCCTGCTGCGCGAGTTCGCCGGCCGCATCGGACTGGACGCGGGGTTCACGATCCACGACCGCGGCGACGCCGAAGACCTGATGGGCATGGTGCGTCACGAGATTGGCCTGAGCCGGACCGAAAAACGCTTTCCGCTGAAAGGCACCTGCCTGTCGATCTATTCGCGCGTGGTCAATGGCCGCGAGCCGCTCGACGCGGTGCTGCAGGCATTTTTCCCGTGGTGCAGCGAGTGGGAAGCCCAGCTCAAGACGCTGTTCGGCGCCTACGTCGACGCCAAGCAGGAGCAGAACGTGCTCGACTACGACGACCTGCTCCTGTTCTGGGCCGAGATGGCGGCCGACCCGGTGCTGGGGCCGGAACTGGGCGCGCTGTTCGACCACGTGCTGGTCGACGAATACCAGGACACCAACCGCCTGCAGGCGGCCATCGTGACCGGCATGAAGCCCGACGGCCGCGGCGTGCTGGTGGTGGGCGACGATGCGCAATCGATCTATGGCTTTCGCGGCGCCACCGTGCGCAACATCCTCGACTTTCCCGCCCAGTTCTCGCAGCCGGCGCAATTGATCACGTTGGCCCGCAACTACCGCTCCACGCAGCCGATCCTGGACGCGTCGAACGCGGTGATCGGCGCCGCGCTCGAGCGCCACGCCAAGACGTTATGGACCGACAAGGCGTCGAACATCAAGCCGCAGCTGGTCTTGATTCCCGACGAAGCCGAGCAGGCGCGCTGGGTCTGCAATCGCATCCTCGAACAGCGCGAAACCGGCGTCGCGCTCAAGAGCCAGGCGGTGCTGTTTCGCGCAGCCAGCCACAGCGCCGCGCTCGAACTCGAGCTCATGCGCCGCAACATCCCCTTCGTCAAGTTCGGCGGCCTGAAATTCCTGGAAGCGGCCCACATCAAGGACGTGCTGGCCGTGTTGCGCTTCGCCCAGAACCCGAGCGGGCGGCTGGCGGGCTTTCGTGCCCTGCAACTCGTTCCCGGCATCGGCCAGGCAACCGCCAGCCGCCTGGTCGAGGCCGCGGGCAGCGGCGACGATGCGGTCGCGGCGCTGGAAGCGTTCGCGGTGCCGGCGCGCTGCAAGGCCGACTGGCAGACGTTCTGCGCGCTGTACCGGCGCCTGCGCACGCCGGGCCTGCGCTGGCCGATGGACCTCGAGCTGGCGCGCGCGTGGTACCAGCCGCATCTGGAGCGCCTGCATGACGACGCCCAGGTGCGCGCGGCCGATCTCGACCAGTTGGTGGCGCTGTCCGGCGGCTATGGCAACCGCGAGAGCTTCCTGGCCGAGATCACGCTCGATCCGCCCGAAGCCACCAGCGACCGCGCCGGCGCGCCGCTGCTGGACGAAGACTACGTGATCCTGTCCACCATCCATTCGAGCAAGGGGCAGGAATGGAAGTCGGTGCATGTGCTTAATGTCGTCGACGGCTGCATTCCGTCGGACATGGCGACCGGCAGCCCGGAAGACATCGAGGAAGAGCGGCGCCTGCTCTATGTGGCGATGACGCGGGCGCGCGAGCACCTGCACCTGGTGGTGCCGAACCGCTTCTTCATCAAGCAGCAGTCGAGCATGGGCGACCGCCACGTGTATGCGGCGCGCACGCGCTTCATTACCCCGGCCATGCTCAAGCATTTCGAGGAATGTGCCTGGCTCAGCGCCGACAAGCGCGCGCTGCGCACGCCGATGCCCGACAGCATCCGCATGATGGTGCGCGACCGCGCCCGGAACGCGTGGAAATGACGACAGATGGGGGCACGTTGACGACTTATCCCCCGTGCCCCACATTTGTAGGACTTTGCCACCTATAACATGGACGCGCAGAAGTGGTGCACGTGCAAGTTACTGATTTTACAAGGATATTTTTTTGCCTTTTGAACGGGCATTTTGTTGAAACCCGCATCAATGCTGCGCTTGCGGCTTGTCAAGTGGCGCTTTTCCACACACTTATCCACATTTCTTGTGGATAGACCAAAAGGCTGAATGAAATCAGCCACTTAGTGTTCAATAATACCTGTGCGAAACTTAGATTTCCGCGCAGCACCTTGCACGGCGTCGTCCCACTGCGGCAAGTCGCAGGCGCAGACGGACTCAAGCTTGGTTGGGCCCGGTCAGCCGCGCGAGCTCGGCCAGGAAGCGCTCAGAGGCCACGCCAGGCGCCCACGGTTCCCACGGCCGGCAATCATAGTAGGCGGCAAGCGGATCCTCGGCCAGCACCCCGGCGCGGATCTTGAGCGTGCGCCGCACCTCGTCGCGCGACCAGCCGGCCACGTGCACCGCTTCGCTGGCGGCGGCCAGGCGGTCGGCGCGCTTGTGCGCCGCGTGGCCGCGCGCATCCCAGGCCGGCAGGCCATAGCGCAGGAATACCATGTGTTCCAGGCGTGTCGTCAGCGCGCGGAAGGCGTCGCCCAGGAAAGGCTTGATGACCGAGATCGCATCGAAGCCGAGCAGACCTTCCTCGGCGTCGTGCAGCAGTTCGCGCAATTCTTCCAGCGGCGTGATGGCCGGCGTGGCAGCGCGGCGCAGCAGCATCACCGTGATCGAGTGCTGGGCCACCGACAGCGGCAGTGGCCAGGCCGAGTGGCCGCCCCAGCGGTAGGTGCGGGCCAGGCCGAGCGCCAGGTCGGCGTCGTCCCAGTCGAAGGGTGTCGGGTCGAGCAGGTCGAGACGGCGGCCGGATGGCATGCGGACCCAGGCGCGGGTCCGGTCGGGCGTGGACGGGATGGACATGTGGCGATTTTACACACCGGCCTGTCGATTCTCCGCATAATTGATGCAGGCGAACGCCGGGTTCGCGCGCGCGCGTAAAGTGGATCGGATGCGCTGGGCGGGTGCGCTGGGCGGATGAGCGTGGAGGAGAGGCGATGGGCGGGGACACGACGATCGATTGCGACCTGCTGGTGGTCGGCGGCGGCATCAACGGCGCCGGGATCGCGCGCGACGCGGCCGGGCGCGGGCTGGCCGTGGTGCTGTGCGAGAAGGACGACCTGGGCGCGCATACCTCGTCCGCCTCCAGCAAGTTGATCCATGGCGGCCTGCGCTACCTCGAATACCGCGAATTCGGCCTGGTGCGCAAGGCGCTGGCCGAGCGCGAGACCCTGCTCAGGAGCGCGCCGCACATCATGCGCCCGCTGCGCTTCGTGATGCCGCACGTGGCGGGCCAGCGTCCGGCCTGGCTGATTCGCGCCGGGCTGTTCCTCTACGACCGGCTGGCGCCGCGCGATTTCCTGCCGGCGTCCAGCGCGATCGAGCTGGCCGGCCATCCCGCCGGCGCGCCGCTCAAGCCCGAGTTTGCGCGCGGCTTCGCTTATTCGGACGGCTGGGTCGACGATGCGCGGCTGGTGGTGCTCAACGCCCTCGATGCCCACGAGCGCGGGGCGCGGGTGCTCACCCATGCGGCCTGCGACGACGTGGTCCGCCGCGCCGCGCACTGGGAGGCGCGGATCGATCGGGGCGGCGCGCCCCTGACCGTGCGCGCGCGCGGCCTGGTCAATGCCGCCGGCCCGTGGGCGGCGCGCTTCGCCGGGCGCGCCAACCGGGACGCGCCGCACCGCGCGCTGCGCCTGATCAAGGGCAGCCATATCGTCGTGCCGAGCCTGTTCGAGCACGGCTGCGCCTACCTGTTCCAGCATGCCGATGGCCGGGTCGTGTTCGCGCTCCCGTACGAAGAAGCGTTCACCCTGGTCGGGACCACCGACGTCGATTTCACGGGCGACCCCGGCGCGGCCGCGATCGGCGAGGGCGAGACGCGCTACCTGTGCGCGCTGGCCAACCAATACTTCAAGCGCCAGCTGGCGCCTGGCGACGTGGTGTGGAGCTATTCGGGCGTGCGTCCGCTGCTGGACGACGATGCCGGCAAGGCGGCGGCGATCACGCGCGACTATTTCCTCGAACGCGACGCCGATGGACCGCCGCTGCTGTCCGTCTTCGGCGGCAAGATCACGACCTACCGCAAGCTGGCCGAGGAAGCCGTCGACTGGATCGCGCCGCTGCTGGGCACGGCCCCGGCCGGGGCGTGGACGGCGGGCGCCGTACTGCCGGGCGGCGACCTGTTCGGGCCGCAGCCCGACAGCCGTGGGGTGCTGGAGTTCGACCGCTGGGTGGCGGCGCTGCAGCGCCGCCATGCCTGGCTGCCGAAGCCCTTGGCGCTGCGCTATGCGCGCGCCTACGGCACCCGGGTGGACGTTTTACTGGACGACTGCCGGGCGCTGGCCGATCTCGGCCCTGAAGTGGCCCCTGGCCTGTACGAGGCCGAGCTGCGTTACCTGATGACGCACGAGTGGGCCACGTGTGCGCAGGATGTCTTGTGGCGCAGGACCAAGCTGGGCCTGCACTTGCGGCCGGGCTTGGCAGACCGGATCGATGCCTGGATGGCGGGCAGGGTCGGCGGCCATGCCGCCGACGCGGCGATGGTTGGCGCCAGCATCATCCGGCGCGACATCGCGGCCGATAACGACCGCCGCGTCGGCGGCGAAGCCGCCAACCCTACGGGCGTCGGCATTCGTTATTAACGCACCCGCTTGTACCAGGTCCCATCCTCGAACAAGCTCTGGTAGTCGGCCGCGCCGGCGTCGCCTGCCCCCAGCGCGCGGTCGAGCCCGAGCACCCCGAACAGGGCCAGGCTGTCCCTGAACAGGCGCAGCACGCGCTGGCGCAGCAGCGGGCCGAAGTCGGGCAGGGCGCGACAGCAGACGATCGTGTGGAACTCGTTGAACGAGCCGTCCGTCACCAGGCAGTACTGCAGCCAGGTGATGCGCTCGCGCAGCCGAGGCAGCAGGCACGCGCGGCCGTCGCTGACCTCGAAGTAGTCGGCCAGCCGCCCGCTGCCGCCGCTGGCTTCGTAGCCGCGCTGGGCGTCCATCAGCTGGGAGGCCGGCAGCGTGGCTTCGCGCGCCTCGAACAGCAATTCGTCGCTGGCCAGGGTCGCGAACACCTCGGTGCGTGCGTACAGCTTTTCCTCGGCCAGCAGCACGGCCAGGGTCCAGGCTTCGCCCACGCCGGCCACCTCGGGCAGCCAGACCTTGGGCAGGGCGGTCGGACGCAGGCTGTCGGCCAGCGCGCCGCGCTGGCGCCGCGCCCAGTCGGGCCGGTCGAACAGCGAAGCCGGCTGCACCGCCAGCGCGCGCACCACGCCCAGCGCCGCGCCGGGCGCATGCAGCACCTGCTCCTGCAACCGCGTGAGATTCGGCAATGCGTGCAGGCGCGCCAGTTCCTGCAGCCGGCGCCGCAGGACGGCGCGCTCATGGCTGCGGTAATCCAGGCCGAAACGCTGGTACAGCGCTTCGAGCAGCAGCTCGATCTCGAGCTCCGCCAGGCCGGTATCGACCGGCACACCAGTCAGGGCGTTCATCGCGGCCTCGGCGCAACCATCGATGCAACCATCGATGCGGTCATCAATGCGGCCATCAATGCAGCCAAACCCGCATCATCGACAGCAGCTGCGCCACGTCGACCGGCTTGGTGATGTAGTCCGAGGCGCCGGCCGCGATGCACTTGTCGCGGTCGCCCTTCATCGCCTTCGCGGTCAGGGTAATGATCGGCAGCGAGCGGAATTTCGGGATGCGGCGGATCGCCCGCATCGTGTCGTAGCCGTCCATCTCGGGCATCATGATGTCCATCAGGACGATCTCGATGCCCGGGTCTTTCTCGAGCACCTCGATGCCGTCGCGGCCGTTCTCGGCGAACAGCACCTGCATCTGCTGGCGCTCCAGCAGCGTCGAGAGAGCGAAGATGTTGCGCAGGTCGTCGTCGACGATCAGCACCTTGCGCCCGGCCAGGCCCGAGTCGAGGGCGTGAATCTCCTCCAGCATGCGGCGCTGGGTCTCGGGCAGGCTGGCCTGCGAGCGGTGCAGGAACAGCGCCGTCTCGTCCAGCAGGCGCTCGGGCGAGCGCGCATCCTTGATCACGATGGTCTTGGCAAAGCGCTTGAGCTTCGTGACTTCCTTGCGATTGAGCTCCTGGGAAGTGTAGATCACGATCGGCAGGTCGCGCAGGCGCTCGTTGCGGCCGATCTGGTCGAGCAGGTCGAAGCCCGAGATGTCGGGCAGGGTCAGGTCGAGCACCATGCAGTCGAAGTGCGAGGATTGCAGGACCTCGAGCGCGGCGGCGCCATGGTCGACCGTCACCATATGGATGTCGTTGTTGCCGATCAGGGAAACGATCGCGTCGCGCTGGGCCGGATCGTCCTCGACCACCAGCAGGCTGCGCTTGCCGCCCATCAGGAATTTCTGGATGCGCTTGAATTCCTCGTTCAGCGCCTCGCGCTCGACCGGCTTGTTGATGTACGAGATGGCGCCCTGGCGCAGCGCGCGTTCGCGCTCGCGCAGTGACGACATCACGTGCACCGGGATGTGGCGCGTGCTCGGGTCGCGTTTCAGGCGGTCCAGCACCGTGAAGCCGTCGATGTCCGGCAGGTCGAGATCGAGCAGGATCGCCGACGGCAGGTAGTCGCGCGCCAGCGACAGCGTCGAATCCCCGCGGTGGGTCACAATCGCTTTGAAGTTTTTCTCTCGGGCGAATTCGAGCACCACCTTGGCGAAGCGCTCGTCGTCCTCGACGATCAGCACCGACGGGTCGCCCGGCGTCACCAGGCCGCGGTCGTCCAGCACGCTCGCGTAGGCGACCACGGCGCCGCTCGGGTCGAGCAGGTCCGCCGTGCGCTCGAGGGTCGAGACTTCGCTGTGTTCCTGCAGCACCGGCACCAGCGGGGCGGGGATGGTCAGGGGCGGGGCCAGGCGCGCCGGCTGCGGCTGGCGCGCCTGTTCGTAGTTGATGAAGCCGGCGCGGTTGTACGGCAGGTAGAGCGTGAACACCGAGCCGACGTTGACCGTCGACTCGACCCGGATTTCGCCGCCCAGGAGGCGCGCCAGTTCGCGCGAAATCGACAGGCCCAGGCCGGTGCCGCCATACTTGCGGGCGGTCGAGCCGTCGGCCTGCTGGAACGCTTCGAAGATCAGCTGCAGCTTGTCGGCCGGGATGCCCACGCCGGTGTCGTGCACCGAGAACGCCAGCACCGCGTCGGCATGCTCGAGGTTCGGGTGGTCGGCGGTCCAGCCGCTCGTCACCAGGCTGATGCCCAGCGAGACCTGGCCATGGCTGGTGAACTTGAAGGCGTTGGACAGCAGGTTCTTCAGCACCTGCTGCAGGCGCGTGGTGTCGGTCATCACGGCGGTCGGCAGGTTCTCGGTCAGCTCGACCTGGAAGCCCAGATGCTTGGCCTCGGCCATGTGGCGGAAGGTGCGGTCGACGTAGTTGCGCAGGTTCGAGAAGCGGTATTCCGACACGTCCAGCGTGACGGTGCCCGACTCGATCTTGGACAGGTCGAGGATGTCGTTAATCAGGGTCAGCAAGTCCGAACCCGAGCCGTAGATCGTCTTCGCGAACTCCACCTGCTTGCCCGACAGGTTGCCTTCCGGGTTGTCGGACAGCTGCTGTGCCAGGATCAGCAGCGAATTCAGGGGCGTCCTCAACTCGTGCGACATATTGGCCAGGAATTCGGACTTGTACTTCGAAGACAGCGCCAGCTGGGTCGCTTTTTCTTCCAGCGCCAGCTTGGCCTGCTCCACCTCGCGGTTCTTGCGCTCCACCTCGATGTTCTGCTCGGACAGCAGGCGCGCCTTCTCGCCCAGCTCCTGGTTGGTCTGCTGCAGTTCCTGCGCCAGCGACTGCGACTGGGTCAGCAGCGACTCGGTGCGGCTGTTGGCCTCGATCGTGTTCAGGACCACGCCGATCGATTCCATCAGCTGGTCGAGGAAGGACAGGTGGGTTTCGGTGAAGCGGTCGAGCGAGGCGATCTCGATGACGGCCTTGACCTGCTGCTCGAACAGGATCGGCAGCACCACGATATTGTTCGGCGGCGCCGAGCCCAGGCCCGAGGACACCACGATGTAGTCGCGCGGCACGTCGGTCAGCCAGATGCGGGTCTTTTCCAGCGCGCACTGGCCCACCAGGCCTTCGCCCGGCAGGAACGAGGTCGGCAGCTTGCGGCTCGAGCGGTAGCCGTAGGAGGCGATCATGCGCAGGCGCGCATCGGTCTCCTGCGAGTCCATCATGTAGAACACGCCATGGTGGGCCGACACCAGCGGCGCCAGTTCCGACAGAATCAGCTTGGTCACCGCCTGCAGGTCGCGCTGGCCCTGCAGCAGGCGCGTGAAGCGCGCCAGGTTGGTCTTGAGCCAGTCCTGCTGCGCGTTCTTCTGTGTGGTTTCCTTCAGGTTGCGGATCATCTCGTTGATGTTGTCCTTCAGGTAGGACACCTCGCCGCGCGCTTCCACCTGGATCGAGCGCGACAGGTCGCCGCGCGTCACCGCGGTCGCCACTTCGCCGATCGCGCGCATCTGGTTGGTGAGGTTGGCCGCCAGCTGGTTGACGTTTTCCGTCAAGTCCTTCCAGGTGCCGGCCACGCCCGACACGTTCGCCTGGCCGCCGAGTTTGCCCTCGGTGCCGACCTCGCGCGCCACGCGCGTGACTTCCGACGCGAACGAGGACAGCTGGTCCACCATGACGTTGATGGTGTCCTTCAGCTCGAGAATCTCGCCCTTCACGTCCACGGTGATTTTCTTGGACAGGTCGCCGCGCGCCACCGCGGTGGTCACCGCCGCGATGTTGCGGACCTGGCCGGTCAGGTTCGAGGCCATGAAGTTGACGTTGTCGGTCAAGTCCTTCCAGGTGCCGCCGACGCCCGGCACATAGGCCTGGCCGCCGAGTTTACCCTCGGTGCCGACTTCGCGCGCCACCCGGGTCACCTCGGAGGCGAACGAGGACAGCTGGTCGACCATCACGTTGATGGTGTTCTTCAGTTCCTGGATCTCGCCCTTGACGTCCACCGTGATCTTCTTGGACAGGTCGCCGTTGGCCACGGCGGTGGTCACTTCCGCGATGTTGCGCACCTGGGCCGTCAGGTTGCCCGCCATCGAGTTCACGCCGTCGGTCAAGTCCTTCCAGGTGCCGGCCACGCCCGGCACGTTCGCCTGGCCGCCGAGTTTACCTTCGGTGCCGACCTCGCGCGCCACGCGCGTGACTTCCGAGGCGAACGAGTTCAGCTGGTCGACCATCACGTTGATGGTGTTCTTCAGCTCGAGAATCTCGCCTTTCACGTCCACCGTGATCTTCTTGGACAGGTCGCCGTTGGCCACCGCGGTGGTCACGTCGGCGATGTTACGCACCTGGCCGGTCAGGTTGCCCGCCATCGAGTTGACCGAGTCGGTCAAGTCCTTCCAGGTGCCGGCCACGCCTTTCACCACCGCCTGGCCGCCGAGTTTCCCCTCGGTGCCGACCTCGCGCGCCACGCGCGTCACCTCGGAGGCGAACGACGACAGCTGGTCGACCATCACGTTGATGGTGTTCTTCAGTTCCAGGATCTCGCCCTTGACGTCCACCGTGATCTTCTTGGACAGGTCGCCATTGGCCACCGCGGTGGTCACCGCCGCGATGTTGCGCACCTGGCCCGTGAGGTTCGACGCCATGAAGTTGACGTTGTCGGTCAAGTCCTTCCAGGTGCCCGCCACGCCCGGCACATAGGCCTGGCCGCCGAGCTTACCCTCGGTGCCGACCTCGCGCGCCACGCGCGTGACTTCCGAGGCGAAGGAGCGCAGCTGGTCCACCATGACGTTGATCGTGTCCTTCAGTTGCAGGATCTCGCCGCGCACGTCCACCGTGATCTTCTTGGACAGGTCGCCGTTGGCCACCGCGGTGGTCACTTCGGCAATGTTGCGCACCTGCGAGGTCAGGTTGCCCGCCATCGAGTTGACCGAATCGGTCAAGTCCTTCCAGGTGCCGGCCACGCCCTTGACCTGCGCCTGGCCGCCCAGTTTGCCCTCGGTGCCGACCTCGCGCGCCACGCGCGTGACTTCGGACGAGAACGAGGACAGCTGCTCGACCATGGTGTTGGCCGTCATCGCCGCGCGCAGGTACTGGCCCTTGAGCGGGTGGCCGTCGACTTCGAGGGCCATGGTCTGGGACAGGTCGCCTTTCGCCACTGCGCCGATCACGCGCGCCATCTCGGTGGTCGGGCGCACCAGGTCGTCGATCAGCGTGTTGACCGAGCTGATCATGGTGCTCCAGCCGCCCACCACGCCCGGCAGGTCGGCGCGCTGGGTCAGGTGACCTTCGCGGCCCACCACCCGCGAAACTTCCGTGACGGTCTCGACCATTTTCTGCTTGGTCTCGATGATGTCGTTCAGGGTGTCGGCGATCTTGCCGGAAACGCCAGTCCAGTCGTCAGGCATGCGTACCGAAAAATCGCCTTTTTTCAAGGCCATCAATGTGGTGAGCAGCAGCTTGACGTCCAACTGTTCGCCCATATCGGTCATGGTGTTCATCGCCTGGATCCTCATCCTGAAAGGAAGTTTATTAGTTAGCCGTTGGAATCGGCAAAGTGTCGTTTTTAGACATGCACAAGATACGATTCTATAGATCTAAATCAAGTTGCGAAACGGTATCTCGGCTAGTAAATACTTGCTAATCTGAAATTTGTTGCAGGTAATTCGGCGGAGGGTAGCCGATTCCCCTCTGGCGAGGCGCACGATTGTAAATTGTTGTTGTTTATGCACGACAGCATGCATCAATAATAAAAGTAAATATCTCCGTTGTTAATTTCTGTGAATTTGTGAACGGGGTGAACCATCTAGCATAGGGGTGTTATATCAAACTTTACCCCCATGATTGACACTGCGCTATTACGCGAGCTGATGCAGGCCAAGGATGCTTCTCATTGGAGCGCGTCCCTGTTCAACATTGCCCGTGGGCTAGGCTTTGACCAGGTACTGTTTGGCGTCGTCAATTCGCGTCATACCCGTTTCGAGTCGGCCTTCTTGCGCAGTAATTACTCCGAAAGCTGGCGCGATCGTTACGACCGCAACGGCTTCGCCTACGTCGATCCCACGGTCGCCCATTGTCAGTCGAGCACGATACCCATCGTGTGGGAGCCGGGCACGTTCGCGTCCGGCCCCCAGCAGGCTGGGCTCTACGAAGAGGCCAGCGCCCACGGCATCCGCAGCGGCGCGACCTTGCCGGTGCACGGGCCGCAGGGCGAGTTCGGGGTGATCAGTTTTGCGTCCGACGCGCGGCCCGACGCCGATGCCCGGCGCGCCATGAGCGAAGCGCTGCCGATGCTGGCGCTGGTGCGCGACTACGCCTTCGTGTCCTCCGGGCGTTTCCGCGACGAGGAGGCGCGGCCGGACGAGACGCCGCGCCTGACGCGGCGCGAACTGGAAGTGCTGCAGTGGGTGATGGCGGGCAAGTCATCATGGGAAATCGCGCGCATCACGGGTTGTTCCGAAGCCACCGTCAATTTTCACCTGGCGAATGTGCGTCAAAAATTTGACGTCAACACTCGCCAGCAGGCGGTGGTCAAGGCCATCGCCCTGGGGCTCATCACCCCTGAAGATCACCATCGCTGAGCTTGCCGTTCATGTACATGCGCAGAAGAATCGACACCGGCGCCGGGATCGCAAGACCGGTCTCGAAGCGGCTGCCGCTGGACTGGGTGACGCCGAAGCGACCCCAGAATTTTTCCTGGCTCTCGCGCTTGGTAATGCGCAGCCGGCGCAGCTCGTGCGGCGCCAGGCGCGTGGTACCGGCGGCCTGGATGAGGTGGTTCGCTTGCAGTTCAGCTGCCAGTGCGTCGCACATCAGATCGTTTGCCATGATGGTTCCTTTCGGGGTGATGAATCGGAGAGTCCGGAAGCTGCGCCGGGAACTGCGTCGTTTCCAAAAGTATTGCACCGCCGATATTGATCGCCACCTATCAATGCTGATAGTACCCACCTTACCCATTTTGCATGACGCTTTTATGCGTAGTGCATATTTCTTGAACCGATTTTCTCAACCAGGAGGGGGTTGGCAATGAGCATGCAAATCACGATCGCGCCGCGGCGCGCATTCGCATCGAAAGAGCTGTGGGAAATGCATACGCTGCGCGCGAAGGTATTCCGCGGGCGGCTGGGATGGGAAGTGCCGGTGCTGTCCGGCATGGAGATCGATGGCTACGACGCGCTCGAGCCGCGCTACATGCTCATGCGCGACGGCGAGACGCTGCGCGGTTGCTGGCGCCTGCTGCCGACCGAAGGGCCGTATATGCTCAAGGATTCCTTCCCCCAGCTGCTCGACGGCCAGGAGCCGCCGAGCGACCCGCACATCTGGGAACTGTCGCGTTTCGCCATCGAGACCGAAGGCGCCGGCAGCTATGGCTTTTCGGAGATGACGATGGAATCGATCGAGGCCATCATCCGCCACGCCCACGAGCGCGGCCTGTCGCGCTACGTCACCGTCACCACCACCGCGATCGAGCGCATGCTGCGCCGGGCCGGCGTGGTCACCACCCGCATCGGGTCGCCGCAGGCGGTCGGGATCGAGACCGCGGTCGCGCTCTACGTGGAGATCGAGCCGACCTGGGAAGCGCTGTTCGCCAGGCGGCTGGCGTCCTGACGCGCAGCGCGATCACGCCGCATGAGAGGACGAATCCGACGCCGGGTGCGCACCGAGCTGGCGCAGCAGGAACGTGTAGGTCAGCGCCACCATCCGCGCGGTCTGGGCGTTGTCGGCGGCGCCGGCATGGCCGCCCTCGGTGTTTTCCCAGTACAGCACGTCGTGTCCCTGGTCCAGCATGCGCGCCGCCATCTTGCGCGCATGCGCCGGATGGACGCGGTCGTCGCGGGTCGAGGTGGTCAACAGCACGCGCGGGTAGCGCTCGCCGGGCCGCACGTTGTGGTACGGAGAGTAGCGCGCCAGGTAGGCCCAGTCGTCGGCATCGTCCGGATCGCCGTATTCCCCCATCCACGAGGCGCCGGCCAGCAGCAGGTGGTAGCGCCGCATGTCCAGCAGCGGCACCTGGCACACCACGGCGCCGAACAGGTCGGGACGCTGGGTCAGCGCCGCGCCGACCAGCAGGCCGCCATTGCTGCCGCCCATGATGCCCAGCTGTTGCGCCGTGGTGACGCCGCGCGCCACCAGGTCCTGGGCGACGGCGATGAAGTCGTCGAATGCGCGCTGGCGGTGCTGGCGCAGCGCCGCCTGGTGCCAGCGTGGGCCGAACTCGCCGCCGCCGCGGATGTTCGCCAGCACGTAGGTGCCGCCCTGTTCGAGCCAGGCGGCGCCGGTCATGCCGCTGTAGAAGGGCTTGAGCGACACCTCGAAGCCGCCGTAGCCGTACAGCAGGGTCGGATTCGGTGTGCCGACGCTCGCCCCCCGTCGGGTAACGACGAAATAGGGCACGAGCGTGCCGTCGCTGGACGCCGCCGCGTGCTGGCTCACTGCATACGGTTCGGCGTCGAAGAAGGCCGGCATCGCCTTGAGCGGCTCGCGCGCGTCGCTGCCGCTTTGCATCAGGTACAGCGTGGTCGGATGCAGGAAATCGGTCACGGTGAGGAAGTAGTCGTCCGAATGGTCCGAATCCACGGCCGACACGCCCAGCGAACCGATGCCGGGCACGGCGACTTCGCGCCGCAGCCACGCCCCATCCTCGCGGCGCAGCTCGACGATGCGGTTCTTGACGTTGTCGAGCACCGTCAGCAGCAGGCTGCTCCTGGTGGCCGCCACGCCGTCCAGCGAGGTCGTTGGCGTCGGCGCGAACAGCACCTCGAAGGCGCGGCCGCCGCTCATGAAGGCGTCGAAGCCGGTCGCCAGCAGCGCGCCCTGGGGATACGTCACGCCGTCGATGGTCCAGTCCGAGCGCAGCTCGATCACGAGCTGGTCGCGCAGGGCGAAGGCGCTGGCGTCGAGCGGCTTGTCGATCCGGGTCAGCTGCGCGCCGCGCCGCCAGAACAGTTCGCTCGTATAGAAATCGATCTGGCGCAGCACGAACGCGCGTTCCCAGCCGGGGCTGTGGTCCTGGTAGCCGGACGCCGCCATGTCGCCGGGGGCCGCCTCGTACACGGTGATGGCGGCCGCCAGCGGCGTGCCGCGCTTCCACTCCTTGACGATGCGCGGATAGCCCGACTCGCTCAGGCTGCCGGGGCCGAAGTCGGTGCCGACGAACAGGGTGTCGCGATCGATCCAGGACACGTCGCTCTTCGCCTCCGGCAAGACGAAACCGTCGGCCACGAAGCAGAGCCGGTCGAGGTCGAATTCGCGCACCACCCTGGCGTCGCCGCCGCCGCGCGACAGCATCACCAGGCAGCGCGCGGCATCGGGCTCGAGCCAGGACACGCCGGCCCAGACCCAGTTTTCATTTTCGGTGCGCGCCAGCGCGTCGAGGTCGAGCACCGTTTCCCAGGCGGGGGCCGGCTTGCGGTACTCGGCAAGCGTGGTGCGGCGCCAGACGCCGCGCACGTGGGTCGCGTCGCGCCAGAAGTTGTAGCACCAGCCGCCATGCACGCCGACGAAGGGAATCTTGTCGCTCGAATCGAGGATGCCTTGCAGGCGTTCGCGCAGCGGCGCGAAGCGCGGATCGGCCTCCAGTTCGGCTTCGGTGGCCGCGTTGCGCGCGTCGACCCAGGCGCGCGCCTGTTCGGTGTCGATCTGTTCCAGCCACAGCCAGGGATCGTCGTGGTGTTGCATGCTGTCCTCATCAGTATCGCGCCGGCCCGGCGCGCCGATATACTAGCAATATTGGGTGGCAGGCACCGCCCTCCACGGAAAGCATGAAGCGCTCCGCCATGTCAGGAATCGACGCCATCGGCGCGGTTTGGGCGCGCCTGGGCCGGCCGTTCGTGCTGTGGGGCGGCGGCATCGCGCTGTCGCTGGCGGTCGGCGTGCTGCTGCATGCGGTGGCCAGCGCCTCGATCGAGGACGAGGCGCGCGGGCGCTTCGATGGCCTGGCCCGCGCGGCGCGCGACCGGATCGACGTGTCGCTCGCGTCGTATGGCCGCGCCGTGCGTTCGCTGGCGGCCCTGCATGCGGCCGGCGCCGGCGACGCCGTGCCCGACCGGGCGTCGTTTCACCGTTATGTCGCCGCGCTCGACATCGAACGCAGCTATCCGGCGATCGAGGGGGTGACTTACGCCGCCCACGTGCCCGAAGCCGGGCGCGAGCGCTTCGTCGCCGGCATGCGCGCCGATCGCAGCGTCGACGCCCGCGGCTACCCGGAGTTCGCGATCTTTCCTGCCGGGCGCCGTCCCTGGTACGAGGTGATCGCCTACCAGTATCCGGTCGACCAGCCCAGCCGCCGGCTCGGCTTCGACATGGCCGCCAGGCCCGCCGTCGCCCGCGCCCTGGAGCAGGCGCGCGACACTGGCGGCATCAGCGCCTCGGGACAGCCGGTATTCCTGCGCGACCCCACGCCGCACTATACCCTCGGCATGCGCATGCCGGTCTATCGCGGCGGGGTGACCCCGCCGAGCCTCGAAGGGCGGCGCGCGGCCTACCTGGGTTCGTTCGGCATCGCCTTTTCGGTGCCCGAACTGGTCGACAATGCGCTGGCGGCATCCGCCGGCGCGCCGCTGTCGGTCAGCGTCTACGGCGCGAACCGCGATGCCGAAGGGGGCGAACTGCTGCTGCACGGGCCCGACGTGCGGCGCACGCCGCTCGACCCGGGCGTCTGGCTCACGACCGTCCTCGACGTGGATTTCGGCGGCAACCGGTGGACGTTGCATTTCGCCGCGCCCGAGCGCGCCATGTTCCGGGGCGCCGATCCCTGGATGCCGATGGCGGCGCTGGCCTTCGGCTTCGCCGGCACCCTGCTGGTCTACGTGCTGTTCCTGGCCCAGTACCGCTCGCGGCGGGCCGCCGTCGAGCAGCGCCTGCTGCTCGACACGGTGCTGGACAACCTGGACGCCGAGGTCTACCTGAAGGATGCGGGGCGGCGCATCCGCTACCTCAATGCCAAGGGCGCCTCGCGCTTCGGACGGCCGGCGGCGGAGCTGGTCGGCCGGCGCGACGTCGAGGCCCTGGGCCGCGACCTGGCCGATGGCGCCTGGGAGCTCGATCGCGCGGTGCTGCAGGATGGCCGCCGCAGCTGCGCCCAGGTGGCGCAGCCGGCCCCGGGCGGCGCGCCGCGCCAGCTGTGGACGGTGCGGGTGCCGATGCAGGTCGATGAGGAAGCGGCCGTGCTGTGCGTGGCGACCGACGTCACCGAGCTGCACCGCCTGAAGGCGCGTGCCGACGCCGCCAGCAAGGCCAAGAGCGACTTCCTGTCGAACATGAGCCACGAGATCCGCACCCCGATGAACAGCATCATCGGCATGACCCACCTGGCGCTGCAGGCCGGACCCGACGCGCGTCAGCGCGACTACCTCGAAAAGATCGACCACTCGGGCCAGCACCTGCTGGGCATCATCAACGACATCCTCGATTTCTCCAAGATCGAGGCCGGCATGCTGGAGCTGTCGCGGGTGTGCTTCATGCTCGACGCGCTGATGCGCAACGTCGAGGCCCAGCTGGGCACCGCGGCCGCGGCCAAGGGCCTGGGCTTCGACATCGAGATCGATCCGGTCCTGATGCGGCCCCTGTGCGGCGATTCGCTGCGGCTGGAACAGGTGCTGCTCAACTTCGCCGGCAATGCCGTCAAGTTCTCCGACCGCGGCCGGATCACGCTGCGCGCGCGCCTTGCGCGCGCCTTCGGTCCCGAAGTGCTGGTGCGCTTCGAGGTGGAAGACCACGGCGTGGGCATCGACGCCGCCGCGCTGCCGCACCTGTTCACGCCGTTCCAGCAGGCCGACCAGTCGGCCACGCGGCGCCACGGCGGCACTGGCCTGGGCCTGGCGATCAGCCGCCAGCTGGCCGAACTGATGGGCGGCGAGGTCGGCGTGGCCAGCACGCGGGGTGAGGGCAGCACCTTCTGGTTCACGGCGCGCCTGGCCCTGGACGATGCCGCCGGCGCGCGTTCGGGGGCGGGCCTGGGCGCCGCGCCGGCCGCGGTCCAGGTGCGCCTGGACGGCTGCGCGGTGCTGCTGGTCGAGGACAATCCCTTCAACCAGCAGGTCGCGCGCGAGCTGCTGGAACAGTCCGGCGCCGCGGTCGAGGTGGCCAACAATGGCCTCGAAGCGCTGGCGGCGATGGGGGGCAAGCGCTTCGACTGCGTGCTGATGGACGTGCAGATGCCGGTGATGGACGGGCTGGAAGCGACCCGTCGCATCCGCCGCGATCCCGCCTTGCAGCACACCCTGGTGGTGGCGATGACGGCCAATGCCGGCGTCGACGACCGCGCGCGCTGCCTGGCCGCCGGCATGAACGAGTTCCTGGCCAAGCCGGTGGTGCCGGAACTGCTGGCGGCCACCATCGCGCGCTGCCTGGGCCGCGCCACGGCGCCGGAGTCGTGCGGGGATGGGCAGGGTGGGCAGGCGCAAGTGCTCGACCTGGCCAGCCTGGCCAGCACCGCCGGCGGCGACACCGAGCGGATGCGTAAATATGCGTTCCTGTTCCTCGATACCGCACGCGAGAACCTGGCCGCGATCGAGGCCGCCCTGGCCGGCGGCGACCTGACCCACACCGCCAGCCTGGCGCACCAGCTCAAGTCGGCGGCGCGCGCGATCGGCGCCGCCAGCTTCGGCGCCATCTGCGAAGACCTGGAGGCGCAACCGACGCGCTCGCCGCGCCTGGGCGCGGCCGGCACCGCCCAGGCCCGGGCGCTGGCGGCGCGCCTGCGCGCACTATTGATCCGGATCGAACGCGAAGTCTCGACCCAGTTCGGTAGCCGGGACGGCGAGGTGCGTTGAGGGGCGCCTTTCGAGGTGCCCTTGAGGGCAGGGGCCGCCTGCGCCCCTACCGCGAGCGGACCAAACACGGTATGCTGTGGACCCGACCGTTCGAGCTTCACGCATGCCTTCCCCGATCACCCCCGGCCTCCTGATCCTCCATGGCAACCAGATGGAGTTGCTGCGCAGCGCCGTGTTCGACTGGCTGCGCAACCATCCGCTCGGCCCCCTCGAAGAAGAGATCTTCCTCGTGCAGTCCAATGGCGTGGCCGAATGGCTCAAGATCGCGCTGGCCGAGGAGATCGGCGTATGCGCCGCCACCCGGGTGGCGCTGCCGGCGCGCTTCATGTGGGAAGCGTATCGCGGCATGCTGGGCCGCGAGCGGGTGCCCAATCGCGCGCCGTTCGACAAGGATCCGCTCACCTGGCGCCTGATGCGCCTGTTGCCCACCCTATTGCAAGAGGACGGCTACGAGCCGCTGGCGCGCTTCCTGGCCGACGGCGACGCCGAGCGCCGCCTGCAGCTGGCCGAGCGCGTGGCCGACCTGTACGACCAGTACCAGGTCTACCGCGCCGACTGGCTGGCCGACTGGGCCGCGGGCGGCGACCAGTTGCGCCGCGCCGCAGGCTCGCTGGGCCATGAAGCCGTGCCGCTGGCGCCCGACCAGCGCTGGCAGGCCTGCCTGTGGCGCGCCGTGCACGCCAGCCTGGACGAGTCGCAGCGCGATAGCGGGCGCGCGACCATCCACCAGCAGTTCCTCGCCGCGATCGAGGCCGGCCAGGCGCCCGCCGGCCGCCTGCCGCGCCGCGTGGTGCTGTTCGGGATGTCGACCCTGCCGTACCAGACCCTGCAGGCGATCGCAGCGCTCTCGCGCCATACCCAGGTGCTGTTCGCGGTGCCGAACCCGTGCCGCTTCTACTGGGGCGACATCATCGATGGCCGCGACCTGCTCAAGGCCGCGCGCCGGCGCCAGCCGCAGCGGGGCGGCGTCGACCTGGGCGCGATCCCGATCGAGGAGCTGCACGCGCACAGCCATCCGCTGCTGGCGAGCTGGGGGCGCCAGGGGCGCGACTTCGTGCGCATGCTGGACGAATTCGACAACCAGGACCGCAGCGAAGAAGCGGGTTCGGCCGATACTGCGCCGCTGAAGGTCGACCTGTTCGCCGACGACGACGGCGCGACGCTGCTGGGGCAAGTCCAGGCCGCGGTGCGCGACCTGTTGCCGCTGTCCGAGCACCCGCGCGTGCCGCCGGCGCCGGGCGAGCGCTCGATCGAATTCCACGTCACCCACAGCGTGCAGCGCGAAGTCGAGGTCCTGCACGACCAGCTGCTGTCGTGGTTCGCGCAAGACCCGAGCCTGCGGCCGCGCGACGTGGTGGTGATGGTGCCCGACATCGACAGCTTCTCGCCGGCGATCCACGCGGTGTTCGACCAGCATCGCCAGCGCGACTTGCGCCGCATCCCGTTCGAGATCGGCGACGTGCGCGACCGCAGCGTCAACCCGCTGCTGGTGTCGCTCGAATGGCTGCTGCGCCTGCCGCAGCAGCGCTGCCGCCAGAGCGAGGTGCGCGACCTGCTGGACGTGCCGGCCGTGGCGCGCCGCTTCGGCCTGGGCGACGACGACCTGGCCATCCTGGGCCGCTGGATCGAGGGCGCCGGCGTGCGCTGGGGCCTGGACCGTGAACACCGCGCCGGCCTGGGCCTGGGCATGGCGGGCGAGCAGAACGCCTGGATCTTCGGCGTGCGGCGCATGCTGCTGGGCTACGCCAGCGGCGCCGGCGCCAGCTTCGCCGACATCGAGCCCTATGCGGAGGTCGGCGGGCTCGACGCGGCGCTGGCCGGCGCGCTGGCGCAGCTGGTCGACTGCCTGCTGAATTGGCGCGCCCGGCTCGACACGCCGCGCACGCCGGCCGCGTGGGGCGAAGCAGCGCGCGAGATGCTGTCGTGCTTCTACGCCGCCAGCGATGAAGCCGACCGCCTCACCCTGCAGAGCCTGAACGAAGGCCTGCAGTGCTGGCTCGAGACGTGCGACGCGGCCGGTTTCGACGAGAGGGTAGAGCTGGCGGTGCTGCGCGAAGCCTGGATGAACGAACTCGACCAGCCGACGCTGAACCACCAGTTCGTCTCGGGCGGCGTGACCTTCTGCACCCTGATGCCGATGCGGGCGGTGCCGTTTCGCGTGGTGTGCCTGCTGGGCATGAACGACGGCGACTTCCCGCGCCGCGCGCGCCAGTCCGACTTCGACCTGCTGGCGCTGCCCGGCATGGCGCGCCCCGGCGACCGTTCGCGCCGCGACGACGACCGCTACCTGATGCTCGAAGCCCTGCTGGCGGCGCGCGACAAGTTCTACGTGAGCTGGGTGGGGCGCAATGTGCGCGACAACAGCGAGCAGCCGCCATCGGTGCTGGTGTCGCAGCTGCGCGACTATCTCGCCGATGGCTGGAACCTGGACCTGGCCAGCCTGACGACCGAACACGCGCTGCAGCCTTTCAGCCGCGTCTATTTCCAGCAGGGCGGCCTGTTGACCTATGCCGGCGAATGGCGCCTGGCCCATGGCGCCGAGCAGCTGGAAGGGGGCGATGCGTTGCCGCCCTACGCGCTGGAGCCCGACTTCGTGCTCAAGCTGGGCGAGCTGGCCAGCTTCCTGCGCCAGCCGGCGCGCTACTTCTTCCGCCGCCGCCTGGGCGTGGTGTTCGCCGACGCCGCCCAGGTGGGAGAGGACGAGGAACCTTTCGCGCTCGACGCGCTCGAGCGTTACCAGATCGAGGACCACCTGCTGGACGACAGCGGCGAGCCCGAGAAGCTGCACGAGGTGCGCGCCACGCTGGCCACGCGCGCCGAGCGGCTTGCGCGCGAGGGCGTGCTGCCGATCGGCCTGATGGGCCGCATGTGGCAGGAGCAGCTGGTCGAGAGCCTGGCGCCGGTGCGCACCGAGTGGCTGCGCCTGGGCGCGCGCTTCCCGGAAGTTGCGCCCAAGCAGGCGCTCCATCTCGAGCTGGACCACGGCGGGCTGGACGACATCGTGCTCGACGACTGGATCGATCGCTTGCGCAGCAATGGCGAGCGCACCGCGTGGCTGATGCAGCTGTCGTCGAAGGTGCTGGACCGCAACGGCCGCCCGCGCGGCGACAAGCTGATCGCCCCCTGGCTGCGCCAGCTGGGCAGCAGCGCGGCCGGCCATCCGGTGGCCGGTTACCTGGTCGCGCGCGACGCGGTGCTCGAGATGGCGCCGCTGGCCCGGGAAGAGTCGCTGCAGATCCTGCGCGACCTGGTGCGCCTGTGGCGCGCCAACCTGGATGCGCCGCTGCCGGTGGCCTGCCGCACCGCGCTGGCGCAGCTGGCCGATGGCGACCCGCGCGCCACCTATGACGGCGGCTTCGAGCAGAGCGGCGAAGTGGACGACCTGTGCCTGGCGCGGCTGTGGCCCGATTTTGAAGCGCTGCGCGGCGCCGGCGGCTGGCCCGAGCTGGCCGAGGAATTGTATGGACCGCTGGCGCGCTGGATGGATGGCGCCGTCACGATCAAGCCCTTGCAGGAGTTGTCCGCATGAGCAGCAAACTCGAAGCGATCCGGTTCCCGCTGCACGGCTCGCGCCTGATCGAGGCGTCGGCCGGCACCGGCAAGACCTGGACCATCGCCGCCCTCTACGTGCGCCTGGTGCTGGGCCACGGCGGCGACGACGCCTTCGTGCGTCCGCTATTGCCGTCCGAAATCCTGGTGATGACCTTCACCCGCGCCGCCACGCGCGAGCTGGCCAACCGGGTGCGCGAACGGCTGGTGCAGGCGGCGGACTACTTCCGCGGCGAGTCCGCGGCCGACGATCCCTATCTGGAAGAACTTGCCGGGGCCTATGCGCCGGGCAGCGAACGCAGCATCGCCGCCCACCGCCTGATGCTGGCCGCCGAAACCATGGACGAGGCGGCGATCTTCACCATCGACGCCTGGTGCCAGCGCATGCTGCGCGAGCACGCCTTCGACAGCGGCAGCCTGTTCGACGAAGAACTGGTGAGCGACGAGCGCATGCTGTTCGAGGACGCCGCCCACGACTACTGGCGCCAGCACGTGTATCCGCTCGACGCGCAGAACCTGGCCGTCGTGCTCGACACCTGGAGCGACGTCGAGGCGCTCAAGGCCAGCGTACGCGAGCTGGTGCATCGCGGGCCGCTGTTGGGCGAAGTGGAGCGCGCGCCGCTGGGCGCGCTGGTGACGCGCCTGGCCGAGGCCCAGCGCGACGAACTGGCGCGCCTCAAGCACGGCTGGCTCGAGCGCGCCGACGCGATGGAGCGCTGGATCGCGGGTCACCGCGAACGCGCGCCCAAATGCTTCAACGGCAACAAGATGCGCGCCGATTCGCTGCTCAAGTGGTTCGAGGCGCTGCGCGCCTGGGCGCGCGACCCGGCGCGGCACATGCCCGACCTGAGCGACACCGCTTGGCGCCGCCTGACCCCGGACGGCATCGTGGACGCCTTCAGCAAGGACTTCAGCGCCGAGGTCCCGGCCTGCTTCGACGCCACCGCCGCGCTGCAGCAGGCGCTGGGCGCGATCGATCCGATCGCCCACGCGCTGCTGCGCCACGCCGCCGGCCACATCGGCGCGCGCATGCGGGAACTCAAGCGCCGCAACCGCCAGTTCGGCTTCGCCGACATGCTCGAACGCCTGAAGCTGGCCCTGGAAGGAGAGAACGGCGCGGCGCTGCGCGAACGCATCGTGCAGCAGTATCCGGTGGCCATGGTCGACGAATTCCAGGACACCTCGCCCGACCAGTACCGCATCTTCGACCTGCTGTACCGGGTAGGCGACAACGATCCGCGACAGGGCCTGTTCCTGATCGGCGACCCCAAGCAGTCGATCTATGGCTTTCGCGGCGCCGACATCCACAGCTACCTGTCCGCGCGGCGCGCCACGGGCGCTCGCCACTACCAGCTCGACACCAATTACCGCTCGACGGCGGCGCTGGTGGGCGCGGTCAATGCGCTGTTCCTGCACGCCGAAGGCGGCGACGGCCGGCCCGGCCACGCGGCAGCGGCGTTCCGCTTCCGGCGCGGCGACGACAATCCGCTGCCGTTCGAGGCGGTCAAGGCGCGCGGCCACCGGGAGCGCCTGATTGGCGTCGATGGCGACGGCGAGATCGAGGCCCTGTCCGTGTGCACCACCTGCCGCGACGACCTCAAGGCCGAGGACTACCGCAGCTTCTTCGCCCACCACTGCGCCGAGCACATCGTGCGCCTGCTGAACGACGAGCGGGTCGGCTTTCAGGATGAGGAAGACGGCAGCTTCCGGCGCCTGATGCCGGCCGATGTCGCGATCCTGGTGCGCGACCGGCGCGAGGCGGCCGCCGTGCGCCAGGCGCTGGTGCGGCGCAAGGTGGCCAGCGTCTACCTGTCCGACAAGGATTCGGTGGTCGAGAGCGAGGAGGCGGCCGACGTGCTGCGCTGGCTGTACGCGGTCGCCAATCCGCTCGACGGCGTTCTTGCGCGCGCCGCCTTCGCCACCCGCACCGCGGGGCTGCCGATGGGCGAACTGGCCCGGCTGTCGAGCGACGAGCTGGCGTGGGAACGGCGGGTCGAGCAACTGAAAGCCCTGCACGGGGCCTGGCAGCGGCGCGGGGTGCTGGCGATGCTGCGCACCTTCATCCACGAACTGGGACTGCCGGCGCGCCTCCTGGCAGAGCCGGGCGGCGAACGGCGCCTGACCAATCTGCTGCACCTGGCCGAACTGCTGCAAGAGGCCAGCACCCAGCTCGAGGGCGAGCAGGCCCTGATCCGCTGGTTCGCCGAGCAGATCGGGGGATTGGGCGGCGGCGGCGACGAGCGCGTGCTGCGCCTGGAAAGCGACGCCGAGCTGGTCAAGGTGGTGACGGTGCACAAGTCGAAAGGCCTCGAGTATCCGCTGGTCTACCTGCCGTTCGCGGTGACCGCGCGCGCGACCAACCGCCGCAACCGCGCCTTCTTCGATTACGTGGACGACGAGGGCAGCCGCCGTCTCGACCTGGCGCTGTCGGACGAGGCGCTGGAGGCGGTGGACCGCGCGCGCATCGAGGAAGACCTGCGCCTGCTGTACGTGGCCCTGACCCGGGCGCGCCACTTCCTGTGGCTGGGCGCGGCGGCGGTGGCGGGCGCGCGCAAGGGCGAGAACCGGCTGCACGAATCGGCGCTCGGCTACCTGCTGGCCGGCGGCGCGCCGATCCCGGCCGCCGGCTTGCGCGATCACTTCGCGGCGGTGGCCGGCGCTGCCGGCGCTATTGCCTTGCGCGAGCTGGAGGCGGAAGACGGCGTCACCATGCTGGCGCGCCAGGATGCGCGTCCCGCGCTGCTGGACGCGCCGGTGTACCGGGCCGAATTCGAGAAGGACTGGTCGATCGGCTCGTTCACCTCGCTGACCCGGCATGCGGTGGCGCCGCCGCCGACGCCGATGCGCGCCCAGGAACAGACCCTGCTGGAGGAAGCGCCGCAGGCGCCGCTGCCGCCGCGCATCGAGGACGTGGCCTGGCACCGCTTCCCGCGCGGCTCGGTGCCGGGCAACTTCATGCACGAGCAGCTCGAATGGCTGGCGCGCGAAGGCTTCGACTGCCTCGACCAGCCCCATGGCCAGACGCGGCTGGTGAAGCGCATCGAGCGCGCCGGCTGGGGCCACCGGCTCGACGACGCGCTGTCCTGGCTGCGCGCGATCGTCGACACGCCGCTGCCGCCGCTGGGCGCGCCGCTGCGCGCGCTGCAGGGCGTGCTGCCCGAGATGGAATTCTGGTTCCCCAGCGAGCGCCTCGCACTGCCCGCGCTGGACGAATTGTGCCGCGCGCATCTGTTGCGCGGCATCGAGCGCCCGGTCTTGCCCGAGCGCGACCTGCATGGCATGCTCAAGGGCTTCGCCGACCTGGTGTTCGAGCACGACGGGCGCTACTGGGTGCTCGACTACAAGACGAATGCGCTGGGGCCGAACGACGCCGCCTACAGCCAGGCGGCGATGCAGGCCGGCATGGCCGAGCACCGCTACGAGATCCAGGGCAGCATCTACCTGCTGGCGCTGCACCGCCTGCTGCGCGCGCGCCTGGGCGCGTCCTACGCGCCCGAGGTCCAGCTGGGCGGCACGATCTTCATGTTCCTGCGCGGGATCGCCAACCCGGACACGCGCGGCTGCTGCGTGCTGGCGCCCGACCTCGCGCTGCTGGACGGACTGGAACGATTGCTGGACAAGGACAAGCATGGGCAAGACTGACCCCGATCGCAGGATCGAACCCGATCCTGCGGCCCTGTGGCATGAGATCGGCAACCTGACCGAGGCCGGCGAACTGCGTCGCCTGTCGGGCGCCTTCGCGCGCTTCATTGCGCAGCTCGGGGCCGCGCCGCCGCCGCTGGTGCTGGCCGCGGCGATCCTGTCCGAGCTCGAAGGCCATGGCCACAGCTGCGTCCAGCTGGCCGACCTGGCCGCCAGCCCGGCGTCCCTGCTGGGCTGGAGCGACGAACAATGGGCGCGGCTGGCGTTGGCCGCGGCGCCGCTGCCGCGCGGCGTGGCGGGCTGGAGGAAGCTCCTGGCCGGCTGCGGGCAGGTGTGGGTGCGCGAGGAGTTCGACTACGACCAGCCGCTGGTGCTGGACGGCGAGCGCCTGTACCTGCGCCGCTACTGGCGCGACGAGACGAAGGTCGCGCGCGCCGTGCGTGAACGCGCCGAGGCGACCCATCCGGTGGATGCGGGCCTGGTGCGCTCCTGGCTCGACAGGCTGTTCGCGGCCGCGCCCGACGCTCCGCGTCCCGACTGGCAAAAGCTGGCCTGCGCCGTGGCCCTGCGCGGCTCGGTCGCGATCATCACGGGCGGCCCCGGCACCGGCAAGACCTACACGGTGGCGCGCCTGCTGGCGCTGCTGTTCGCGACCGCGCCGGACGCCGAACGCCAGCGCGTGGCCCTGGCCGCGCCAACCGGCAAGGCGGCCGCGCGCCTGAAGCAGTCGATCGACAAGGCGCTGGGCGAGCTGGCCGAGCGCGTCGGCGCCGCGCTGCCGCTGCGCGAATTGACCGCGCGCATGGGCGCCGCGCGCACCCTGCACAGCCTGCTCGGGGCGCGGCCCGACACCCGCGCCTTCGCCCACCACCGCGGCAACCCGCTCGACGTCGACGTGTTGATCGTCGACGAAGCCTCGATGGTGCATCTCGAGATGATGGCCAGCCTGCTCGACGCGCTGCCGCCGGGCGCCACCCTGATCCTGCTGGGCGACAAGGACCAGCTGGCCTCGGTGGAGGCGGGCGCGGTGCTGGGCGACCTGTGCCACGACGCGCAGTCCGGCAACTACGACGACGACACCATCGCCTATGTGCGAGCGGCGAGCGGCGAGGCGATTCCCGCGCAGTATGCGGGCGAGGGCGGCGCGCTGGCGCAGCAGACCGTGATGCTGCGTCACAGCCGCCGCTTCGGCGGCCCGATCGGGCAGCTGGCGCTGGCGGTCAATGCCGGCGACACGGCGCGCGCCGAGGCGGTCTTGCGCGCCGGTGCAGAAGACGGCGATGGCGTGCGCTGGATCGAGCACGCGCAGCCATCCCAGTTGCTGCAACTGGCCCATGCCGGCTACGCCCCCTACCTCGAACTGGTCAAGGGCGGGGCGGCGGGCGACGTGGACTGGATACGCCAGGTGCTGCAGCGCTTCGAGACCTTCCGCATCCTGTGCGCGGTGCGCGACGGCGAGTGGGGCGTGTCGGGCCTGAACGAAGCGATCGAGAAGCGCCTGGAAGCCGGCGGCCTGCTGCGCCGCGGCGCCGAATGGTATGTGGGCCGGCCGGTGATGGTCACCCGCAACGACTATTCGACCGGCGTGTTCAACGGCGACATCGGCGTGACCCTGCCCGACCCCGCGCGTCCCGGCGCGCAGCGGGTCTACTTCCTGGAAGGCGACAACGTGCGCAGCGTGCTGGCCACGCGCCTGCGCAACGTGGAAACGGCGTTCGCGATGACGGTGCACAAATCGCAGGGTTCGGAGTTCCGCCACACGGTGCTGGCGCTGCCGCGCGAGAGCAATGCCATCCTGACGCGCGAGCTGGTCTACACCGGGATCACGCGCGCCAGCCGCGAATTCACGCTGGTGACCCCGAGCGGCGAGGTGCTGCGCGAGGCGATCGCCAGCCGCACGCACCGCACCAGCGGCTTGCGTGAACTGGTGGCCTAGGAGTTCGTCATGCGACTTGCCGCAACCTTGCTGTCGCTGTGCCTGGGATCGTTCATGGTCGACGCGCAGGCTGCCGGGGCAGCACCGGATATGCCGCTCGACGGCGAGCAGATCGCCTCCGCGACGGTCGTCCTGTTCCCGTCCGGTATCTTCACACGCGCACCGTTGACCGAAGCCATGCTGGCGCTGCAGGGGTGCACGTTCAAGACGGTTGGCGACACCGCCAGGCAGGTGGCGCTGGCTGGCATCCTGAATCGGCGCCTGTCGGCTGGGGCGCAGGGCGATGGGTTTCCCAACCAGCTGCGCAATCTCGTCTACCTGCAGTTGCGCGACGGCGCAAGATTGCGTTACACGTTGACCGACGAATATGATGCGCCGGGCCGTGTTCTTGGCTGGGTCGACAGCGACAAGGGCGACGGCAGGCCGCTGCTGGCAGGCCGGGAGTTGCTGTTCGACTTGCGCGACTGGGCCGCAGATGTGACGGACAGGAAGAACTTCAGCGCCCACTGCCTGGCAAAGCCGGTCCGGCCGCCCGGGGCACGCAGCGCGCCGCTCGAATGACGAAGAGGCCTTGCGGCCTCTTTGTCATTGGGACGATGCGACTTTAGTCGCGGCGCTTGCGCGTGACCTTGACCTTGGCCTTGACGCGCTTCTTGGTCACCTTGGCTTTCGACGCCTTCGACTTGGCGCGGGCCTTGGCCTTGGCGCTGCCGGCGCTGGCCTTGATGCGCGGCCCGCCCGCGGCGCGCGCCACCCGGCTTACCGGCTCGTCGCCCGTGATGAAGCGGCGGATGTTCAGCGCATCCAGGATGCGCGCCGACGAGGCGTTGGCATTGAGCAGCACCAGCGTCGCCTTCTTGCCGGCGGCGGTGATGTTCATGATCAGGCAGCGGCCGGCTTCGTTGGTGAAGCCGGTCTTGGACAGGCCGACGTCCCAGCCCTTGGCGCCGACCAGTCGGTTGGTATTGCGGTATTCGACGCCGCGGCCGTTGATGTCGATGATCTCGCGGGTCTCGGTCGTCATGCGCACGATTTCCGGATAGCGGGCCGAGGCCGACGCCATCTTGACCAGGTCGGCCGCGGTCGAACGATTGTGCGGGGACAGGCCGGTCGGTTCTTCGATCTCGGTCTGGCTCATGCCCAGTGCGCGGATCTTGCGGCGCACGGCGGCCTTGAAGCCTTCTTTACCACCCGGGAAGGTGCGGGCGAGGGCGGCGGCGGCGCGGTTATCCGAAGACATCAGTGCCAGGTGCAGCACGTCGCGGCGCGTGATGCTGGCGCCGACCGGCACGCGCGAGCTGCTGAACTTGACGCGGTCGACGTCGTCGCGGTCGATCTCGATCATCTCGTCCATGTCGAGCTTGGCGTCGAGCACGACCATCGCCGTCATCAGCTTGGTCAGCGAGGCAATCGGCACGACCGCATCGGCATTTTTCTCAAGCAAGATCTTGCCGGTATCGTCCTCCACCACGAGCACCGATTGCGAACCGAACGGGACGGCGAATGCCGCAGCCGAAAAGGTCATCAGGACCGTTGCGAACAGTTTCTTAATCATTCTTTGTCTGGGATCTGGGGTTGAAGTTGACGTCAGGGCGCCGGGCGGCGCAGGATCAACATCTATCGCTAGGGAAGCATTGATTCATTCATGGCGGCGCACTCGGCCACGAGAAAATGCGCCCAGCGGCGTTGCAAATCCTCGCGATACCACGGGGTATCGCTGCGGTTTGTGCGCGGCCGGCGAGGCCTTGCTGGGCACATTTTTCGTGACCGATTGCAGCGCGCCAGAATAAATCAGTGCTTCCCTGGGGCAACTAGATTAAAGACAATATCATCCATCCCAGCCGTATGTCTATGGCGCACGAGCAAATTCCCCTAGGGGAAGTCGTTTTTTGTCGGAAATGTGTCGTTGTCAATTCAAAGGATTAACAAAGTATGTCGCACAGAAATGTCGAGTGACTAATTTATGTGCAGACCAAACGAAACAGCCCCGCACGCGGCGGGGCTGTTTCGTGTCGAAGGTCGTTACTTGGCCTGGTAGATCTTGTCGAACTCGCCGCCATCATTGAAGTGGCGTTTCTGGGCCGCGGTCCAGCCGCCGAACACCTCGTCCACGGTGAACAGGGCGATCGGCTTGTAGTTGGCCGCATACTTCTTCATCACTGCTTCCGAGCGCACGCGCATGAAGTGCTTGGCGCCGATTTCCTGGCCCGCGGGCGAGTACAGGAAGTTCAGGTAGGCGGTGGCCGGCTGGCGGATCTTGAGGCGGTCGACCACCTTGTCGACGACCGCGACCGGCGACTCGGCCAGGATCGACGTGCCTGGGTAGACGACTTCGAAATCGTTGCCGAATTCCTGGCGCACCATGCTCACTTCGTTCTCGAACGTCACCAGCACGTCGCCGATCTGGCGCTGGGTGAAGGTGGTGGTCGCCGCGCGGCCGCCGGCGTCCAGGATCGGCACGTTCTTGAAGATCTTGGCGACCAGGTCGCGCGCCTGCGCTTCGTTGCCGCCTTTCTTGATCACCGAGCCCCAGGCCGCCAGATAGGTATAGCGGCCGTTGCCGGCGGTCTTGGGATTCGGGATGACGACGCTCACGCCCGGACGCGCCAGGTCTTGCCAGTCGCGCACCTGTTTCGGATTGCCCTTGCGCACCAGGAACACCATGGTTGAGTAATACGGCGCCGCATTGTTCGGGAACTTCTTGGCCCAGTCTTTCGCCACCAAGCCCCGGTCGGCCAGCATGTCGATGTCATTGGCCTGATTCATGGTCACCACCGACGCCGCCAGGCCATCGGCCACGGCGCGCGCCTGCTTGCTCGAGCCGCCATGCGACTGCTTGATGGTGACGGTCTGGCCGGTCTGCTGTTTGTACGAGGCGATGAAGGCCGGGTTGACTTCCTTGTACAGCTCGCGCGCCACGTCATAGGACACGTTCAGCAGTTCGGCATTGGCCGCGCTGGCGTGGAGGGGCAGTGCGCCGCCGAGCGCCAGGGTCAGTGCCAGGATCGAGCGGCGCAGCATGTTCGGAGTGGTGTCGCGCATTGTGTGTTCTCTCTTGTGAAAAATAGTAGTGACAGAGTGCATGTTCCCTAATTCTTCCGTTAAACGGAACAATAGTTTCGTCATATGGTTATAAGGCGAACGCGTTTGACCGTTGCGCCAGCAGGGTTTCTTACTTTCGGTGTATAGTCGAGGTCGTGCGATGCCCGTCATCGTTCGTTCATGTCTGTTTCCAAGTTGATGATTGATGTCCACGCGTATTGAAATCCGCAGGGCTGTCCCTGACGATGCAACGGCCGCCTGCGATCTGCTGCGCCGTTCGATCGAAGAGGGCTGCCGTGCCGACCACCAGGGCCAGCCGGGCGTGCTCGGCGCCTGGCTTGGCAACAAAACGCCGGCCAACGTCGTCGCCTGGTTTTCCTCGCCCTCCAATTATTCGGTGGTCGCCGAAAACGATGGCGTGCTGGTTGGGCTCACCCTGTTGACGCCGGCCGGCAAGTTGGCGCTGTGCTACGTGTCGCCCGACACCTTGCGCCGCGGCATCGGCCGCGCGCTGCTGGATGCGGTGGAGCAGCAGGCGCGCACCTGGAACATCAGCAAGCTGCACCTGCACAGCCCGGCGGGCGCGAGCATGTTTTTCGAGCGCCTCGGCTACATCAATGCCGGGAAAGACAAGGCCTGCTTCGGCCTCGAATGCGATTTGCTGTGGAAACGCCTGGACGGCGCCTGCGATCCGGCGGCGCGCAAGCGCTTCTGCAACTGCGCCGGATAGCTGCCGGCGCCTGGCGCCTACGCGCAACAAAGCGATAACATTTGCACGCTTCCTGAATCCTTCTGCACGCTTGTCGGATACGCTATAGTACGCGCTATCGCAATTGTCGAGTAACGGATCCGCCCCATGGCTTCACGCAGAGATTTTCTTCATCATAGTGCCCGCCTGGCCGCGCTGGGCGCCCTCGGCGCGCCGCTCGCCGCCGCCGCCGCCACCGACCTCCAGCCGCCGCCCGACCTGTTCGACTCGCAAGCGCTGGACCTGGATTTCTGGGTCAAGCCGCGCACCCTGTCCGTGACCCGTCCAGCCAGCGGCGAACGCGCCAGCGTGCTGTACTGGAAAGATGGCGAAGTCATCGATTCCGCCTACGAGCAGTTGTGCCATCTGCTGCGCGACGTGAACGGCAAGGCCACCGCCAAGATCGACCCCAAGCTGCTCGAGATGCTGTGGAGCACCCAGGCCTTCATCGCCCGCTACGGCCTGCTGCAGCCGCTCGAGATCCTGTCGGGCTACCGCTCGCCGGCATCGAACGCGCGCCTGCGCGAAGCGGGTATCCCGGCCGCGCGCCAGTCGCTGCACATGGTGGGGAAGGCGGCCGATATCCGCATCGCCGGCCTGAACGAAGAAGTGCTCGGCGGCTTGATCAAGAGCTTCCGTGGCGGCGGGGTCGGCTACTACTACCGCTCCGGCCCGCGCGGCGGCTGGATCCATGCGGACACCGGCCTGGAGCGCTCCTGGAAGGGATGATTCGCCATCGCGCCGATGCGTGCGAACGTGTCCGATAACTTGGGATAGACTTGTTGTCAAGTGCCGGGGCAGGACGCCCCGGCTGTCCCACGTCTTTCCAAGGAGGCTGTGATGGCAACTATCAATGCACCAACCATGGACCGCCGGTCCAATACCGACCGCCGCGTCCACGTCCACGCGCGCGAGCGCTCGGCCATGTCTGCCGTCGACTACATCGCGATGGCGCTCCTGATCATCGGCGGCCTCAACTGGGCGATGGTCGGCCTGTTCGACGTCGACATGGTCGCCACGCTGTTCGGTCCCGGCACCCCGGCAACCCGCATCGTTTACGTGGTGGTCGGCCTGGCCGCGCTGTACTCGATCTATACCACGGCCAAGATGGTCGGCAGCAAGCGGCGCTGAGCGCGACCCGGCCCGTGCGCATCGGCTTGATTTCCGACACGCACGGGCTGTTGCGAGCGCAGGCGCTCGATTTCCTGCGCGGCAGCGACCACATCCTCCATGCCGGCGACATCGTCGGCGCGGCCATTCTCGACCAGCTCGCCGGCTGGCGCCATTGACCGCCGTGCGCGGCAATAACGACCACGGCGACTGGGCCCACGCCTTGCCCGACACCGTCACCCTGCGCCTGGGCGGCGTCACCATCCACATGCTGCACGACCTCAAGGAGCTCGCCATCGATCCGGCCGCGCAAGGCGTGCGCGTGGTCGTGGCCGGCCATTCGCACAAGAGCGCCTGCGAGGAGCGTGGCGGCGTGCTCTACGTTAATCCCGGCAGCGCCGGACGGCGCCGCTTCACGCTGCCGGTCTCGGTCGGCGAACTGCTGGTCGAAGATGGACGCGTGCTCGTGCGACTGGTCACGCTCGACCTGTCGTAGCGCACCTCAGCGCTTGCGCGTCGCCAGGTAATCGCGCAAGCCATGCGTGACGACCATCGGCAAGACGCTGGCATGGTCCTCGTCGGCGAACACCTTGAGGCGCGTGCGCAGATGCCGGTAGCCGCGGCCCTTGAGCGCCGCATCGAATTCGCGCAGGTCGGCCACCATGTCGGCCTCCTCTTCCGAGCGCGAGCGCTTCTTGCCGGGCGCCAGGGTCTCGAGGCTGCCGATGCCGAACGACACGCTGGCCGGCAAGTCCTTGTTGCGCGCCGCATAGGCGCGTTCGCGCTCGAACATGATGCCGGCGTCGAACCATAGCGAGGGGCTGCCGAGGATGTAGTGGTCGAAGCTGCGCGGCGCATCGAGCATCATCTGCAGCCCGAGCAGGCTGCCGTAGGAATGGCCGACAAAGATCTTGCGCCCCATGTCGGCGCGGTAGTGGCGGGCGATGAAGGGAAACACCTCGCCGGTGAGGTAGCGGCCATAGGCCGACGCTTCGCCGAAGGCGGGCGCCCGTCCCGGCATGTCGGAGCGGTAGGCATGCGTGCGCGGGGTGGTCGGCGTATAGTCGCGGCGGCGGCTGAAGACGGCGGCGTCGCCTTTGGCATACGACAGGCCGACCACGATGGCTTCTTCCATGCCCGCGTGCCGGCTCAGGCGCGAGGCGATATTGCGCACGACCGGGAAGGCGTAGTCGGCGTCGACCACGAACACGACCGGGTAGGCACGCTTGCTCGTGGCATAGGAATCCGGCAGGGCGACAAAGACCTGGTAGTCGCGCCCCAGGGCGCCGGCGCGGACGTCGCGTACTTCGGTATTGGCCAGGACGTAGGGCGGCGGGGCGGCGGCAGCGGCAGGAGCGGCGGCGAGCGCCGCGAGAGAAAACACACAGGCGGCAAGGAGAGCTTTCACCGGGAAGACCTTTGTTGTTGTCGTACAAGCATTGTCACACAGCCGGGTGTGGCAGGAAGCGCTGCCAGGGCCGGGCGCGCCCGCCCGAAATCACTTAAGATAGGGACCGTTTCTTCAAGCGCGCAGCACATGACTCTCTCGTCCGACCAACCCCGTTTCAAACCCCGCCCCTGGACGCATCTCGAGACGCCGCAGGACGTCGAACTCTGGATCGACGAACACAACGCCGCCATGCAGGAGCTGATCCGGCCGCAAGAGACCGGCGTCGGCATCTGCTTCACGCTGGCCGAAGGCGGCACCGTGCACATGCAGACGACCGAAGACGCGATCGTGCTCGACGTCGACGACGACGCCGCGTGGATCGCGCCGCTGATCATGGCCGCCACCCGTGCCGAGCAGCCGCGCGGACAGATCTGGGTGCTGCCGGACGACACGCTGGTGCAGCTGATCCTCGGCCTGTCGACGCTGGTGCAGAGCACGACGCTGGTGACCGGCCACCATTTCGGCGCCGCCGGCCGCCGCGCCTGGTAATCAGTACGGCAGGCCGGTCACGTCCAGCCGCACCTGCCACACGGCGCCGGCGCCGGTGATGTACAGGGTCTTGCCGTCGGCTCCGCCGAAGGCCACGTTGGTGACGTTGGCGTCGGTCCGGATCGTCGCCAGCTCGCGGCCCTGCGGCGTGAACACGCGCACGCGCTTCGGTCCATGCTCGGTCACGTACAGGTTGCCATGGCAGTCGAGCGTCATGCCGTCGCCGTTGTCGATGCCACGAATCACATCGTGGCCTGGCTGCGGCACGCCGTCCCTGATCGGGTAGGCGCGCACCGCGCCGTCGCTCGCGTTCACGTACAGGGTGTCGCCGTTCAGCGACAGCGCGATGCCGTTCGGATTCTTGCGCGTGCCGTCCACCAGCGTGACGGCGCCGTCGGGTGCGATGCGGTAGATGCCGGTCACCGGCTGGCCGCCGGGCGCCGCGGCCTTCTGGTAATCCGGGTCGGTGAAGTAGATGGCGCCATCGGCCGCGATCGCGATGTCGTTCGGCGAATTGAAGACCCGGCCCTGGTAGCGCGCGGCGACCTCGGTGCGTTGTCCGGTCGCGATGTCATAGCGCGACATGGCCTTGTACTTGTGGGTCGCGGCGACCAGGGCGCCGCTGGCGTCGACGGCCAGCCCGTTGCTGCCGGCATCCTCGAGCGCCGTGCTCACCGCGCCGTCGGGCGAGAACTTGCGCACGCGCGAAGGAAACCCTTCGCTGAAGCCGAAGTCCGAGAAGTACAGCGCATCCTTGATCCATACCGGTCCCTCGTACAGGCCGGGCTCGCTGCGCGACGGCTTGATCGCGGCGATCCGTTCGGCCTTCAGTTCGCCCGCCGGCGGCCTGCCGCTGCAGCTGGCGGCCATGGCGGCGGCGGGCAGGGCGACGGCGAGGCCAGTCGCGAGCAGGACGCGAAGGGGGTGGATGCGGCGCAATGGACGGGATCGGGTCATCAATAGGTCTCCTGGTGAATGCTTGGGATGGCTCGCGCTGTGTTAACGCTACCATTTCAATCGAATCAATTGTATCCTTACTAAGAACCTATCCCGGTAGGTGAGAGTTGTTCCTGCCGCGCCTGGCAAGCGTGCGCTGCGTTGCTCGTCGTTGCATGGCTCGCCATGCGGCCTCCTCGCGCCTTGCTCACGCCCGCCATGCATCGACATGAACTTCCTCCCACCTACCGGGATAGGTTCTAAGGAAGCAATGGTAACCCGCCGCGCCGCGCGACCGGCACGGTATTCGAACGACACATTCTGCAAGGAGACCTGAATGATCGACCTGAATCGGCGCGGCCTGGTCATGGCCGCAGGTGGTGTGCTGGCGGCCGGCGCGGTGGGCATGCCGGCCTGGGCCAATCCCGAACGCAAGCTGGGTTATGCGGTCGTTGGCCTGGGCGGTTATGGGCTGGGACGCATCATCCCCCAGTTCAAGGAATGCCGGCACAGCCGCCTGGTGGCGCTGGTCAGCGGCGATCCGGCCAAGGCGAAGAAGGTGGCGCTCGAATATGGCGTGCCCGAGCGCGGCATCTACGATTACCAGAACTATGACGGCATCCGCGACAATCCCGACATCGACATCGTCTATATCTGCCTGCCGGTCTTCATGCATGCCGAATACACGATCCGCGCCGCCCAGGCCGGCAAGCACGTGATGTGCGAAAAGCCGATGGCGCTGAGCGTGGCCGAATGCGAACGGATGATTGCCGCCTGCCGCAAGGCCGGCAAAAAGCTGATGCTGGGCTATCGCTCGCGCTTCGAGCCGCACAACGTCGAGGCGATCCGCCTGGCGCGTAGCGGCGCCATCGGCAAACTGCGCTACTTCCGCTCCGAACACGGTTTCGTCGCGCGCGACCCGAACGCCTGGCGCATGAAGAAGGCGCAATCGGGCGGCGGCTCGCTGATGGACATCGGCATCTACGCGCTGCAGGCGGCGCGCTACATGACCGGCGAGGAGCCGGTGGCCGTATTTGCCAAGGAAACCACCGATCGCAGCGACCCGCGCTTTCGCGAGGTCGAAGACATGATCGATTTCCAGCTCGAATTCCCGTCCGGCGTCATCGGTTCGTGCATGTCGATGTACAGCGCCAACCGTAACCAGTTCGTGCTGATGGGCGACAAGGGACGGATTGAACTGGAACCCGCTACCGCCTACAGCGGCCAGCGCATGTGGGTCGGCGCCGAGCGCAGCGACAAGACCCTGGTCACGCCAGCGCCGGGACCGACTGCCAACCAGTGGGTCGGCCAGCTCGACCATATGGCGCAATGCGTGAAGGAAAACCGCGAGACCATCGTGCCGGGCGAGGAAGGCTTGCGCGATATCCGCATCATCGAGGCTGTGTACCGTTCGGCGCGTGAGCAGAAGCGAATCGACCTGCGCGGCTAGTCACCGAGCCTGTTTTTCGGTTATAAAGTGCCATTGACGGCTGTACAGGGTCGGAGTCGATGGACGAGGCAATGAAGGAGCAACGGCGCAAGGAACGGCGGCGCCGATTCGTGGCGGCGGCATTGGTCACGGTTCTGCTGCCGCCGGCGGCGCGTGCCGCCGACCTGATGAGCGGGGCGAAGGCCCGCGGCACCCTGCGCATCGCCGTCGAGGGCACGTATCCGCCCTTTAGTTTCAAGGATCCGAACAGCGGCCAGCTGACCGGCTACGACGTCGAAGTCGGGCGCCTGGTCGCCGCCGGGCTGAAACTCGCGCCGCAGTTCGTGCTCACCGAATGGAGCGCGATCCTGCCGGCGGTGTCCTCGGGCAAGGTCGACGCCGCCATCAGCCAGGTGATCATCACGCCCGAGCGCGAGCGGGCCTTCGACTTTTCGGTTCCCTACACCTATTCGCGCTTCCAGCTCATCGTGCGCAAGAACGAGCGCGCCACCTACCGCAGCCTGGACGACCTCAAGGGCCGCAAGCTGGGGGTGCGCGCGGGCAGCGTGTTCGAGCAGCGGGCCAGGGGAGTGAAGGGGATCGAGGTCAAGCGTTACCCGGCCGTGCCCGAGAACCTGCAAGACCTCGCCTTCGGCCGTATCGACGCCTCGCTCGACGGCAGCCTGATGGTGGGTTATCTGCTGAAGCATTCGGCGTTGCCGATCAAGGCCGGTCCGCAGGTGGGCGAAGAGGCGCGCATCGGCGTCGCAATTCGCAAGGGCAATCCGCAACTCAAGGCGGCGGTCGACAAGATACTCGACGACGCGCGCGCCGACGGCACACTGCGCCGGCTGTCTCTCAAGTGGCTTGGCGTCGACGCCAGCAGCGCCACGCGCGCGCCAGGCGCACCGTAACAGCACACGGCAACAGGCGCGGCCCGCATCGCGGACCGCGCCACGCGTGGTCGGTGCCACGTCAACGGGCCTTGTCCTGCTCGCCGTTCAGGTCGTCGGATGCCGGGATTCCACCCGACGCATGCTGGCCCCCCTTCTGCTGGCCCTGCCGTTGTCCGCCAGCGCTTTGATGGCTGGCGCCGGCTTGCCGCTGACTGCCCTGGAGATTGCCGTCTTGCCGCAGGCCGGCGTCCTGCTCGCTCTCAGCGCGCTGCTGATTGCCGGCGCTCGAGCCGGCGCGGCTCGCTGCCGATCCCATCTCGTCCAGCTCGGGATAGCTTGGCGCCTTATCGCCATGTCCTTTGTTTTCACCCATGTTCGACTCCTGGCACTGGTGCGTGGAAGACCCATGCTACGCCGATGGCGGACCCCGCCAATCAGCGGATTGATGGCGACGTCGTAGGATTTATCAGACAAAGTCAGCAGTATGACGAGGGGTCAGCGCAACGCCGGAATGATGCCTTGCTGGCGCAGGAAGGACTGGATCCCGTCGAAGATGACGACCTGCTGTTCGGGGCTGAAACCGCCATGGCCGCCGCCCTCGACCGTATGCAGCACGTTGCTCACGCCCATTTTGTCGAGCGCGCTTTTCAGGCGCACGCCGTGGGCATACGGCACCAGCTTGTCGGCGTCGCCATGGATCGTGAACACCGCCGGCCCGCCGCGGCGCACATGGCTCAGCGGCGACAACTCCCTGGCCAGCGCGGCGCGCTGCGGCAGGCTGCCGAACCAGCCCACCGCATACGAGCGGATATGGGGACCCTGCAGCATGTCGGCCACATCGGTGATGCCATACCAGTTGACGACGGCCTTCACCTTCGGCGCGGCGTTCCGGTATGGGCCGCTCCAGCTCTCTTCGTTGAACGCGCATTGATTGGCGAAGGGCGAATCGCCGGGAATCATGGCCGTGGCCAGCGCCAGGTGGCCGCCGGCCGAATCGCCGGTGGTGACCACCCGCTCCAGGTCGAAGCGGTATTGCTCGGCATTGAGGCCGACCCATTGCAGCGCGCACAGTGCGTCTTCGACGGCGGCCGGGGCCAGCGCCGCATTGGCCAGGCGGTATTGCACGTTGACGAAGGCAAATCCCATCTGCAGATAGGGAAGGGCGGCCAGCGCGCGGCTTTCGCGGTTGCCCGCCACCCAGCCGCCGCCGTGGAAGTGCAGCACCACCGGCAGGCGGGCCGTGCTCTCTTGCGTGGGACGTCGCGCGGGGCGGTAGACATCGAGCTTGAGCGCCTGTCCGCTCGCATGCAGGTAGGTGATGTTCGGCTCGACCGCCATCGCGTGGCTGAGCAGGACGGCGGTGCGTAATTGCACTTGTGCAGCGGGCGCCGGCCCAGTGCCGTCCTGGGCCAGGCTGGGCGGGCAAGTGAACGCGGCGGCGAGCAGGCAGGCGGCCGCTACGGCATGCATTCGGGTGTGCGGCATGCCGGTCGCCATGGATGCTCCCTACATGTTCGGATAGTTGGGGCCGCCGCCACCTTCCGGCGTGACCCAGACGATGTTCTGGGTCGGATCCTTGATGTCGCAGGTCTTGCAGTGCACGCAGTTCTGGGCATTGATCTGCAACCGGTCGCCGCCGTCCTCGCGCTTGACGAATTCGTACACCCCGGCCGGACAGTAACGCTGTTCCGGGCCGGCATACCTGGCCAGGTTGACATCGACCGGCACGCTCGGATTCTTGAGCGTCAGGTGGATCGGCTCGTCCTCGCGGTGGTTGGTGTTCGAGATGAACACCGACGACAGCTTGTCGAAGGTCAGCTTGCCGTCCGGCTTGGGATAGGCGATCGGCTTGTAGTGCGACGCCGGGCGCAAGGCTTCATGGTCGGCATGGTGGTGGTGCAGGGTCCATGGCGCCTTGCCGCGGAACACGATCTGATCGATGCCGGTCATGATCGTGCCCAGGACCAGACCCTTGCTCATCCATGGCTTGAAGTTGCGCGCGATGTGCAGCTCTTCGTGCAGCCACGATTGTTCGAAGGCGGCCGGGAAGGCGGTCAATTCGTCCGCCGCACGGCCTTCGCCCAGCGCCGCGAAGGCGGCCTCGGCGGCCAGCATGCCGGTCTTGAGCGCGGCGTGGCTGCCCTTGATGCGGCTGGTGTTCAGGAAGCCGGCGTCGCAGCCGATGAGAACGCCGCCCGGGAACACCGTCTTCGGCAGCGATTGCAAACCGCCCGCGGTGATGGCGCGCGCGCCATACGAGATGCGCTTGCCGCCTTCGAAGAAGCCGCGGATGTCCGGGTGGGTTTTATAACGCTGGAATTCCTCGTACGGCGACAGGTAGGGGTTCTGGTAACCCAGTCCCACCACATAGCCGACCGCGACCAGGTTGTTTTCCAGGTGGTACAGGAACGAGCCGCCATAGGTGTCGTTCGGCAGCGGCCAGCCGGCCGTATGAATCACCAGGCCCGGCTGGTGCTTGGCCGGGTCGATTTCCCACAGCTCCTTGATGCCGATGCCATAGGTCTGCGGATCCTTGCCCTTGTTCAGGTCGTACTTCGCCATCAGCTGGCGGCCGAGGTGGCCACGCGAACCTTCGGCAAAGAAGGTGTACTTGGCATGCAGCTCCATGCCGAGCTGGAAGTCCGCGCCCGGCTCGCCGTCGCGGTTGACGCCCATATTGCCGGTGGCCACCCCCTTGACCGAGCCATCCTCGTGGTACAGGATCTCGGCGGCCGGAAAGCCCGGGAAGATTTCCACGCCCAGGCTTTCGGCCTGCTGGCCCAGCCAGCGCACGACGTTGGCGAGCGAGACGATGTAGTTGCCGTGGTTTTTCAGCGCCGGCGGAATGGCGAACACGGGCGTCGAGAACGAGCGGGTCTCGGTCAGGAACATGACGCGGTCTTCCGTGACCTGCGTGTTCAGCGGCGCGCCTTTTTCCTTCCAGTCAGGAATCAGTTCGTTCAGCGCACGCGGGTCCATCACCGCGCCCGACAGGATGTGGGCACCCAGCTCGCCGCCTTTCTCCAATACGCAGACCGATACTTCCTGGCCTTTTTCGGCCGCCAGCTGCTTGAGCCGGATCGCCGCGGACAGGCCGGCAGGGCCGCCGCCGACGACCACCACGTCGTATTCCATGGCTTCGCGCGGTCCGTATTGTTCGAGGAGGTTGGTTGTCTCTGTCATGGTTGTCGGTGTGCTCTCAATGAGGCAATCTTAAAAATAGCACGAGTGTGCGTGTTTTTACGGTTGAATGCAACTTGCGGGCCATTGTAAAGGCAATATTAGATGAGGCAATCTAATACTGGACATTTGTGGGATCATTATGCTTTCGCAATTAGCCGGAACGACAGCATTGGGGAGCGGGACGTGGGAATCGAAGTCAATTTTGAAGGAAAGATTGCGATGGTCACCGGCGCGTCGAGCGGACTCGGCGCGCGCTTCGCGAAGGCGCTGGCCGGCGCAGGGGCCCAGGTCGTGCTGGCGTCGCGCCGGGTCGAGCGCTTGAAGGAACTGCGCGCCGAGATCGAGGCCGACGGCGGGGCGGCGCACGTAGTGCGCCTCGACGTGACCGACCTGGGCAGCATCAAGGCGGCGATCGCGCACGCCGAGACCGAGGCGGGACCGATCGACATCCTGGTCAACAACTCCGGCGTCTCGTCCACCCAGCGTCTGCTGGATGTCGGCGAAGACGACTATGGCTATATCATGGACACCAATCTGCGCGGCGCCTTCTTCATGGCCCAGCAGACGGCCAAGCGCATGATCGCGCGCGCCAAGGGCGACCCGCGCAAGCAGCACCGCATCATCAATATCGCCTCGGTCGCGGGCCTGCGGGTGTTGCCGCGCATCGGCGTGTATTGCATGAGCAAGGCCGGCGTGGTACAGATGACCAAGGCGATGGCGGTGGAGTGGGGCAAATACGGGATCAACGTCAATGCGATCTGTCCCGGCTACATCGCCACCGATTCGAACGAGAGTTATTTCGACACCGAGCCAGGCCGCAAGCTGATCGAGATGTTGCCGCGCAAGCGGCCGGGCAAGCCGGAAGACCTCGACGGGCTGCTGCTGCTGCTGGCGGCGGAAGAAGCCCATTTCATCAATGGCGCCATCATCACGGCCGATGACGGGATGACCGCGCAGTAATCTTTTGGGAAGCAGGGACGGGAATGAGCAGCAAGAAGTTGGTTCACACCATGCGTATGCCGATTCGCTGGGGCGATATGGACGCCATGGGGCATGTCAATAACACGAATTATTTCCGCTACATCGAGTCGGCCCGCATCGCCTGGCTGGAACAGGTGGGCGGCCTGCCGGATTCGCGCGACGAAGGGCCGGTGATCGTCAATGCCTCGATGAATTTCCTCAAGCAATTGACCTATCCTGGCGACATCGAGGTGCGCACCTTCGTGGCGCCGCCGGGACGCTCGAGCGTCGAGGTGTCGCACGAGATTCGCCTGGTCGGGGCGGACGGCGAACCGGGCGACCTGCATGCCGACGGCGTGGCCAAGGTGGTCTGGGTCGATTTCAAGCTCGGCAAGTCGGCGCCATTGCCGGCGTCCCTGCGCGCCGGGCTGCCGGACGCATGAAGCGGCGAGCGCGCACGTGCATGCTCGACCGTCGCGCGCGATCGCCAGCGTGACAAGGCGACGATCTGCAGCGTGTGTCGATTCACGTGTAGCAATCATCTCGATCTGATCAATCATTCGACATTCGGCCGATTGGTGGCATGCCATCGATCGGCCGACGTCTTTCCCCTCGTTGTTCGCTATCTCGCCATCAATTGGTGACGAATTCGGCCGTCATTCACTGTCTATATGCTGTACTGGCTAAAGTATGTCGGTTGGTAACTTTGTTTCCCCGCGCATAACGATCAATATCTGTTCCGTATTTTTACCCTTGGTTCAATTTCTTAATGGGAATAATCTTTGTTTATTTGAGTTGATGAAATAGCCAGCAGAAAATATTTTCCTTGATTGATGGAACTCATTGGCCATTGGAATCCTCCAATGACCTCATTCCATCATTATGTAAGGAAAGATTCTGTGATCAATTCCACTCGACTCCATCCGAAAGCCAAACTCATGGTGCTTGCTCCTGTGTTTGCCGCACTAGCCGCATGTGGTGGTGGGGATTCTGCCTCGATTGACCCGACCAGTGTTTCCCTGGCAGAAGTAGAAACGGCAGTTCGCCCTGCCGATTATGCTCCCGACAGCGCCGCCACCAACACGGCGGATGCGCCCGTCACCGACGCCGCGCCGGATGGACAGTTCGCCGACGCCACCTCCGCGGGTACGACCGACGTTCCCAGTGGAAACAAGTCGCTGGCAACCGTGGTCGCCTCAGGTACGCGCAATCCCCTCAAGCAACCGTTTGCAAGCAACAGCATCTGGAACATGCCGATCGGTAGCGGGGCACGCTTCGTGCGCGCCAACCTGAATCCGAACCCGGGCAACAACATCTGGGCCGCCATGCCCGGCATCGACGATGAGAAACTCATCCTCAAGCCGACCGCGCCGCTGGTCAATATCAATTACAGCAATGCCGCCTGGACCGGCAAGAATCGTTGCTCCGCGACGGGCGGCCTGATGTACCAAGTGCCGATGCCAAGCAACTACATCATTCCCAACAGCAACAAGAACAGCTCGGCCGTGTTCCTGCTGAAGGATGGCCGCACGCTGGTGCAGACCCAGCCAGTGGCGCGCTGCACCGCGGGAGGACCGGCCACGGCCTATGCCAAGTTCGCCAATGTCGACCTGTATGGCGCGGGCATCACCGGTGCGCACGGTGGCTCGGGCCTGTCGGCCATCGGCGGCAGCATTCGCCTTGGTGAGCTGCGTCCAGGCACCACGACCGGCCCGCGTCATGCGCTGAAGGTCAATGTGTACGCCAAGGAAGCGCTGTACAAGTGCCCGACGCGCAGCGCCTGCTCGCGCTGGCCGGCGACGACCTCGGACAGCTATGCGGTCGGCTGGTACGGCAGCGCTGGCAAGAACGCCCCCGCCGCCATGAAGATGGGCGCGTTGCTGGCGATTCCGGGCAGCACGTCGATCGCCTCGCTGGGCCTGGAAACCATGCCGGCCAAGCAACTGGCGTGGACGCTGCAGAACTACGGCGCGTACATCGTCGACGACACCTACGCGGCCGGTTTCGACTTCAGCGCCGAAGACGGTCCGGACGGTTCGAAACGCGCCGAGTTCAAGCGCGACTGGGGCTTCGACATGAACCAGAAGGTCCAGGGCAACACCGCCTGGGTGCGTGACATCCAGCGCATCATGAAGGCCCTGAGCGTGGTCGACAACAATAGCGCGACCAGCATCGGTGGCGGCGGTACCCCACGCCAGCCTCTGGCGCCTGCCATCGCACGCTAAGCTCGACTTCGGAGCACAAGCCGCCGCATGGGAATGCGGCGGCTTTTTTCATGGCCGCTGGCGCGGCTGCGCGCCGACCCCGCAGATGCCGCCTGGCGAGGATGCCATCGGGTCAACGCATTCGCCACCCTGCACATGCACGCGTACGCCTGCCGCAAATGGCGCGACGGCATCGCCAACCGGCGCATTGGTGGAATCAAGATAGCGATCAGCTTGCTTATCATCATGCCAGCCGTAAAATATACGCGTGTGAAATGATTATATTAAATATTATGGAAAATCGACGCATGGCTATAGTTGGAATCAAAAGCCTTCGTGAAAAAGTCTTGTTTTCCTTCGCTAGAGGCGGCGAGGGCGCGATTCGATGATCTCGTCGATGTGAATCTACTGGGAAAGGTAAAACCAACCTCGGCAGTGATAAAAGTTTATTGCTCATGCATGGTTTGATATTGATCACGCCAGACTGATCGCAAAAAAATAGAATTTGAATGTGAATTCATTTTATGCGGAGGGTGGTCATCAAATGGTCATTGAACACACCACCGCTCCTGCGAATTCAGCGACAATTTCAGCCGCGATTTCAGATGATTTCTGGCCAGAAGGAAATCCGCCATTTTCATCCCACCAAGACAAGCACATTGTTTCCAGCCGCTTTTATGAGGGCGCCATTCCAGACTTTGCAGAGGCAGCCCTCGAGCGTCTCTATGCAAACATCTATTGCACCCTGACCCGGATCGGCATTTATGAGCCGCTCGACGGCGTCCACACCTTCGCCGCCGCCGACGAGCATGACATCGTCCTGCTGATCCTGTTCCGGATCGATCGCGACACGGTCCGCATCCTCAACCAGCAGGTCGCCCTGAGCGAGGGCGACCTGGCTTGCTTCGCAGCCAACGTATTTTCCCGCTACCCGGCGGCGAGGCGCATCGAGGGCTACGCACTCGACACGCAGGTCGCTGCGTCCGGATTCGCCTTCCCCATCCAGGTCCGGCCCCAGCTCGAAGAAAACGTGGTCGACCTTCCGCCCAGCGCGGACGCGTATATGCGGCAATTGGGCAAGAGCACCAGGGAGCTGATGCGGCGCAGCATGCGCAAGTGCGCCGCGCAATTTCCTTCGTGTCGTTTCGAGGTGTTGTCGACGCACCAGATCACGCCGCGCCATGTGCGCGAACTGGTCCGCCTGACCGACCAGCGAATGGATGCGCGCAGTGCCGAGCGATACGTCGTCAATGCCGACATCGACCGCATGGCGCGGCTGGCGCGCAGCCACGGCTACCTCGGCCTCATGCTGATCGAAGAAACCATCGTGGCGGCAAGCCTCTGCTTCAAGGTCGGTGCGCGCCACTTCCTGTACCTGGTCGGCCACGACCCACGCTTCGACGCCTTTCGGCCGGGCCGGCAGGTGACCCTGCACGTCATCTTCCATGCCATCACCCTCGGCGGCCGCGAGCTGTGGATGATGGGAGGCCACCACGACTGGAAGTCCCATTTCCTGGCACGCCGCAAGACGCTCAGCAGCGTGACGATCTACCGCTCCCGAGCGGCCGCGCTCGCCTGTTGGCGTCCCTTGTTGCGCAATGCGGCACGCTCCCGGTTGCACGATCTGAAGCTGCTCATGGAGGAGGTGCAGGCGCGGGGCGGTGCGGGCGGCCGGCTCCTGGGCCATTCGCTCGCCGCGCTGCGCCACGCCCGGAAGCGCCTGCGGCGCCTGCGCCTCCGGCTGGCCGGGGAAGCGGGCAAGCCGTGCTTCCGGCGCGATGGGGGCGATACGGATGCCTGACGGGCTGCGGACCACGAGCGTGGGCGCGCTGCGGCCCGGCTTCGTTTCAAGACCACATGGTGGAATAATGAATGATCGACTCGACGATCGACTCGACCTGGCAAGCGGCGCGGCACGGCACGACGCCGTGCTCGTGGGACGCCCCTTTCCGCCGTCGCTGGGCGCCTTGCTCGAGCAGTGCTACGAGAACGTGTTCTGCACGGAGGCGCGCTGCGCGGCGCTCCCGGCCGACGCCGAGGTGGCGTGCTATGTCGCGCAGCGCGACGGCATCCCCGTCATGGGCGTGCTGTATCGTCGCGAGGGGCGCGCGATCACGGTCTTGAGCGAGCAGTTCGCCATCGACGGCGGCGCGCTCGAGCAGATGGTGCGCTGCCTGTTCTCGCGGCACCAGGGCGTCCACCTGATCCATTTCCCGGCCGTGCAGGCGCCGCGCCGGCGTATGCCGTTTCCATGCCAGCGCTACGGCGCCACCGAAGACCTGGTGATCTCGCTGCAGGGCACGCCAGAAACCTATCTCGCCAGCCTTGGGCCGAATACCCGCGTGGCGATCCGGCGCGCCCAGCGAATGCTCGCGCGGCAGGCGCCCGACCTGGCGTTTTCCTTCCATGGCCCCGACACCATCGACCCGGCCGATGTCGCCGCCCTGGTCGAGCTCAACTGCCTGCGCCTGAGGCACAAGGGACAGTCTCCGAGCCACACGGCGGACTCGCTGGCCACGCTGGAGAGCATGCTTGGCGCGTATGGATGCATGCTGCTCGCCCGGAGCGGCGGGCGCATCCGCGCCGGCGTGGCGTGTACCCATGTGGGCCGGCATGCCTACATGCACGTGATCGCGCACGATCCCGAATTCGACCAGGCACGGCTCGGCCTGCTGTGCTGCTTCATGAGCATCTGCGAGTCGATCCGGCGCGGGATGCGCGAGTACCACCTGCTCTCCGGCCGCTATGACTACAAGCGCAGGTTGCTCGGGCAGCTGCGCGACTTCGACCGCATCGTCGTGTACCGCTCGCTGGCCTCGGTCGTGGCGAGCCTGCCGACCTATGCCCGCACCCTGGTGCGCGGGCGGGGGCGCCAGGCAAGGCAGCGCATGTCGTCCTGGAGGCGATCATGGACGTCCTAGATGTCGGCCGCCCCCGGTCCGAACGGGAGCGCAGCAGCCCGCCCGAGCAACTGCCATTGCTGTGGGACGAGGCAGAGACGCCGGCCCCCGTACGCCCGGCGCCAGGCGCGGCGAGCGAGCGCGACGCCGCCATGGAGCGCGAGACGCGGCGCGCCAAGACGGTGCTCCTGACGCTGTTCGGCGTGATCCTGCTGGCTTCCCACTTCCTGTGAAACGACGGCGCACCCATGCCTGGAGCGACAGCCATGAACCATGAAAAGAAAATCGTGATGCTCGGAACCCATGTCGATGGCTGCGGCGGCATCGCCTCGGTCATCGCGGTGTACCGGGCCGCGGGGCTGCTCGCACGGGGCGATATCGTCTACCTTCCGACCCATCGCACCGGGCCGGGGCGGGCCAAGATCCAGCTGTTCGCGCTGGCCCTGCTGGCCCTGCTGCGCCTCCTGGCCAGGGGCGAGGTCGCGCTGCTGCACATCCACGTGGCCATCAACACCAGCTTCTGGCGCAAGTATGTCTTCTTCCTGCTGGGTTACGTGTGCCGCGTGCCGGTCGCGCTGCACCTGCACGCGGGGCGCTACCCGGATTACTACCGCAGCGGGTGCGGCCCGCTGGCCCGCCTGCTGATGCGCTTCGCCTTCGACCGCGCGCAGGCCGTCGTCGTCGTCTCGGGCGCACTGCAGGACTGGGTGCGCTCCGTCTCGTCCCAGCGGCGCGTGGTGGTCCTGCACAACCCGGTGCTGCTGCCGCAACGCCAGGGAGCGGAGGCGGGCGGGCGCGCGCCGGCGACCCTGGTCTTCCTCGGCCATCTCGAGGCAGGAAAGGGCTGCCACGACCTGCTGCACGCGATGCCCGCGATCGTCGCGGCCGTGCCGCAGGCGCGGCTGCTGCTGTGCGGCGACGGGCAGCGCGACGAGGTGCGCGCGCTCGTCGCCGCCCTCGGACTGCAGGCCAGCGTCGACCTGCCCGGCTGGGTCGATGCGCACGCACGCGCGGCCTTGCTCGACGCGGCGACCGTGTTCGTGCTGCCGTCGCACGCCGAAGGCTTGCCGATGAGCTTGCTGGAGGCGATGGCGCATGGCGTCCCGGTCGTCGCCACGGCGGTCGGCGGCATCCCGGACGCGGTGCGCGATGGGGTGGAAGGCGTGCTGGTCGCGCCCGGCGACACCGCGGCGCTCGCCGCCGCGGTGCTCGGTCTGCTGGCCGACCCGGATACCCGCATGCGCCTGGGCGCGGCCGGCCGCGAGCGGGTCCGGACCGAGTTCTCCAGTACGCGAATGATCGCCACGCTCGAGGATCTGTACGAGAAGCTGGCGGCAAACGACGCGCGCCGGCCCGGTAGGCGCGAGCGCTTCGACGAGACAATCGGCTGACCATGCCCGGGACTGGCCAGGGGGAATCCATGAAGATTTGGTTCGATCTATCCAATTCGCCGCACATCAATATGTTCCGCACGATGATCCGCGACCTGCAGCGCTCCCACGAGGTCATCGTCACCAGCCGTCCGCTGGCCAATACCGAAGACCTGCTGCGCATGCACAGCATCGCGCACACGACGGTGGGCGTGCATTATGGCCGCTCCCTGATCGGCAAGACCTGCGGCTTCCCGATCCGCGTCGCGCAGCTGGTGCGCTTCCTGCGCCGGCGTGGCGTCGAGGTGGCGGTGTCGCAAAGCTCTTTTCACTCTCCGGTCGTGGCCCGGCTGCTGGGAATCCGGTCGGTCTACCTGAACGACAACGAGCACGCCGCCGGCAACGTCCCGGCGTTCGCCTGCGCCGACCGGATCATGGTGCCCGAATTCCTGACGGCCCGGAACCTCAGGCGCCAGGGGGCGTCGCTGGCCAAGGTGGAGCGCTATCCCGGCGTGAAGGAGGGCATCTACCTGTGGGAGTATGCGCAGCGCAGCCCGGCACCGGCGCGCGCGCGCGATCCGCAGGCGCCGCCGCGCATCTTCGTCCGTCCCGAGCCCTGGACGGCCCAGTATTACCGGGGGCCGCGCAATTTCCTCGACGATGTCATCGGCGCGCTGCAGCACCGCGCCAGCGTCACCGTGCTGCCGCGCTCGCGCGAGCAGTACCTGCATTATGCCGGCGCTGCGTTCAGGCATTGCCGCACGCTGTCCGGCGTGATCGACATCGAGACCATCGCCGGCGACTGCGACCTGTTCATCGGCGCGGGCGGAACCATGACCCGTGAGATGGCCGTGCTGGGCGTGCCCACCATCTCGGTCTACCAGGACGCGCTGCTCGACGTCGACCGCTACCTGATCGCCGAAGGCGCCTGCGTCCACCTGCCGGCGCTGACCGCGCAAGGCGCCCTCGATTACCTGGCCTCGCGCGAGCGGGCCGGCCCCAACGCTGGCCTCCTCGCCAAGGGGCGCGCCGCCTACGACATGATCAAGCACGAGGTGACCCATGCACACGCCTGACACGCCCCCCATTCGCATCGCCATCGCCGGCCTGGGCAAGATGGGCCTGTCGCACCAGGCCATCGTGGGCGCCCATCCCGACCTGGAGCTGGTCGCCGTCTGCGACCCAGCCACCTGGCTGCTGGACATCATCGGCCGCTACACCAAGGTGGCAACCTACAGCGACTATGCGCGCATGCTCGAGCGCGAGCGGCTCGACGCGGTGCTGGTGGCCACGCCATCGCGGCTGCACGCGCGGATGGTGCGCGCGGCGCTCGAGCACGGCCTCGACGTGTTCTGCGAAAAGCCGTTCTGCCTGGACGTCGAGGAGGGCGCGCGCCTGGTGGCGCTGGCGGCCGCGCGCGGCGCCGTGACCCAGGTCGGCTACCACAACCGCTTCCTGGGCACCTTCGAAGAGGTCCGGCGCCTGCTCGACGTGAACGCGATCGGGCGCGTGCATCATGCGCGCGTCGACTGCTATGGCCCGGTGGTGCTGCGCCCGAAGGGCGCCACCTGGCGCAGCAGCCGCAACGAGGGCGGCGGCTGCCTGTATGACTACGCATGCCACGGAATCGACCTGCTCAACTTCATGGTCGGCCCGCCGACCGGCGTATCGGGCTCGATCCTCAGCAGCGTGTTTTCCGCCTCGGCCGACGACGAGGTGTATGCCAACCTGTCGTATGCCGACGGCAAGACCGCGCAGCTGTCGGCCAACTGGAGCGACGACAGCCACCGCAAGATGTCGACCACGCTCGTGCTGTGGGGCACCAACGGCAAGATCGAGGCCAGCCGCCAGGAGCTGCACATCCACCTGCGCACGCCGGTGGCGGCCCGTCCCGACCTGGCGGCAGGCTGGAATGTCCGCTATACCACCGAGCTGACCAGGCCGGTGTGGTTCTACCTGCGCGGCGAGGAGTACTCGGCGCAGATCGATTATTTCGCCGAATCGGTCCGGCAGCGCCGGGTCGACAGCCACTGCGGCCTGGCCGCGGGGCTGGCCACCGACGTGGTGGCCGACATGATCCGGCGCGACGCCGCCGGCGCGTCCGGCGCCCGCACCGACACCGTCAGCGGCGCCGACCTGGCGGTCGCGCGCGGCGCCCCGGGGCGCTGGGCAAGGCTGCGCGACGCGATTCTGAGCTCGCCCGAGACGATCATGAAGGTATTAAAAGGGAGCCCTTGATGGACCGTATTCTATTTGGAGACAACCAGTTCTTCGGCATCAACCACATGTCGGATGAGCATGCGCGGGCCCAGAGCATGCAGTTCCAGAGCAACGAGGCAATCATGGCCATGCTCGACGGCGTCCTGGAGATAGGCATCGAAGTACTGATGTGCACCACCCACGAGCGGGTCGCAGGGATCTGCGAGACCATCCGCGCGCAGCAGGCACGCTACCGCCGGCTGAAAATCTATCCGTGCATGCCCTACGCGCACAAGTATGCCAACGCGGTGTCCGAACTGGGCATCATCGAGGCGGTCCGCAAGTTCCTGCCGGACGAAGCGCCGCTGACGGCGGCGGTCAAGAGCGGCATCGCGGTGGCGCGGCGCGACGTCGACGCGCTGATCCGGCGTCTCATCGACGCCGAGATGAAGATGTTCACGGCGATCCCGACACCGGTGGTCTTCCTGCAGAACGTGGTCACCGATCTGGCGCTGGGTCTCGGATTCCACGACGCGCTGCGTACCTTCCACGACCATGTGCGCGAGCGCTACGGAGCCGAACCCGGCTTCATCACCATGAACCTGCCCCGGCTGCTCGAGGCGCTCGACGCCGTGGGCATCGCCAACCCGATCGTCTGCGCCAACATCAACAAGATCGGTTTCCGAATGTGCGGCGGCTTGCCGGCCTACGAGGAAGCCGTCGCTTCGCGCCAGTTCCGCGCGGTGGCGATGTCGGTGTTTGCTTCCGGTGCGATCCCGGCCGCCGAAGCGATCGAGTACGTCTGCGGCCAGCCGCGCATCGAATCGATCGTGTTCGGCGCTTCCAGCCTGGGCAAGGTGCGCCATACCAAATACCTGATCGACCATTACACGGCGCTGGGAAGGGGCGAGCCATGCAGCGTGCCGGTACAGTGAAGCCGCTGCGCGTCGGCCTGTTGCTCGAAACCCGCGCGAGCGACGGCTACACGGCCACCCTGTGCGACTGGCTGGCGGAAAACCGCGACCTCGAGCTGGCGCTGGTCCTGGTCCTTGATGGGGCGCCGCCGGGCCGGGCCGGGCGCACGCGCCGTTCCGCGGCCCTCGGGGGGGCGGCGCCGCGCATGCCGTTGTTGCTTGCCGGCGTGACGGCCTTGGAGCGTCAACTGTTGCGCCACTACGAGGCGCACCGCGCGCATCTGGCAGTGGTCGACGTGGCCACCCTGGCCGCGGCGCGCGGGGTGCCGGTGCGCAGCCTGGCGCCGCGCAGGTCCGCGGCGGCCGCGCCGCCCGATCCCGCGCCCGCTGCGCTGCCCGATGGCGCGCCCGCGTCGATCTCCGCCCCGGAGCTGGGCGGCCTGGAGCTGGACCTGCTGGTGTGCTGCGACGGCGCCACCTGCGACGAGCGCCTGGCTGGCGCGGCGCGCCTCGGCGCCATCGGCATCGACTACCGGCGCGACCGGATCGCCGGCGGCGCGCCCATCGGCTTCTGGGAGACCTACCACCGCACGCGCAAGACCGGGTTTGCCATCGTCCGGCTGGGACGGGCAGGGGAGGCGGGACAGGTCCTGGTCGAGGGGGCGTTCCGTACCAAGTATTCGTTCCTGCTCAACCAGGCGCACCTGTTCTGCAAGGCGCATGCCCAGCTGCGCAGGCTGCTGAGCGACGTGGCCGCGACGCGCAAGCTGCCGGCGGTGCGCGATCCGGTCCCGTACTCGGGGTGCTGCCTGGCGCCGCCGGGCGGCCTGCACGCGCTGCGCTATGCGCTCAAGCTGGCCGGGCGGCTCGGCCTGCGCGGCGCGCGGCGCATCCTCGGCATCCGTCACAAGTGGACGCTGTCGGTGACCCGTTCCGGGTGGCGCAACGCCGTCTTGTGGCGCGGGGTGCCGGTGGCGGCGCCGGACGGGCATTTCTGGGCCGATCCCTTCCTGCGGGTCCACGCCGGAAAGATCTATTGCTTCGTCGAAGACTATGTCTATGCCACCAATCGCGCGCATATCTCGGTGCTCGACATCACCAAGTCCGACGTCAAGTGCCTCGGCGTGGCGCTGCGCGAGCCCTTCCACCTGTCGTTTCCGTTCCTGTTCGAATACGCGGGCCACCTTTACATGTGTCCCGAGACCTCCGAGAGCAACCAGATCCGCATCTACAAATGCGACGAGTTCCCGCTGCGCTGGTCGCTCGATTCGGTCGCCATCGACGGCATCTCGGCCGCCGACTCGATGTTCTTCGAGCACCGCGGACGCTGGTGGCTGCTCACCAGCATCGACCGCGCCGGCCTGAACGACCACTGTTCCGAGCTGTGCCTGTTCCATGCGCCCGATCCGCTCGGCGGAGCATGGACGCCGCACCCGATGAACCCGCTCTACATCGATACCGACATGGGGCGCAACGCCGGCCTGATCGTGGACGAAGGCCGCATCTACCGCGCCGCCCAGCGCCAGGGGTTCGACCAGTACGGGGAAGGCCTGGCCCTGTACGAGATCATCGAACTCGACGAGACCAGGTATGCGGAGCGCAAGGTCACCGACATCCGGCACGACTACCTGCAGCGCTCGCTCGGCAGCCACCACATCTCGTCGGACGGCAACGTGACCGTGGTCGATTTCAAGACCCATTGCTTCGCTCCCTGAGGGACTGCGCCGATGAGAACCCGATGAACGATCCGACCTTGCCACCGCAGTCGTCACCGACGTCGCCACCGCCGTCGCCGCCGCTGTCGCCATTACCTGCGGCATCGATTGCGCCGCCCGTCGCGGCCCGGCCCGGCGCGGCGGCGCCCGTGTACCTGGCCTGCCTGGGTGCTGCGCTGGCGGTCGGCATGGCGTGCGAGCTGCTCGGCGGCGTACGCGCCGCCGCCGTCCTCGGCGCCGGCCTCGTGGCCTTGGCCGGCATGCGCGATTTCCGTGTCCTGGCCGTGGCGGCGATTTTCCTGCTGCCCTATGTGTCGACCTTTTTCCTGTCCGAAGGCGTGGCCGGCGTGTCCGGCCAGCGCATCGTCGGGCTGGTGATGCTGCTCGCGCTGGTGTCGGTCGCATGCGGCCATGCGCTCGATCCCTGGCGCATCCGCTATCCCCGCTGGCGGCCCGCTTTCCTCGCCTATGTCGCCCTGTTCGTGTTCGCCGCCTTCAACGGCGCCAGGTCGGCAAGCGCCATCCCGGAATATTTCAGGGTGCTCGAGGTGGTGCGCGAGACGACGCCGCTGGGCTACCTGAGGGTGAGCCTGTTCGCCCCCGCGCTGGTCATTGCCGGCTGTGCGATCGTGGGCCTGCTGGCGGCGAACGTGCGTGATTCGCGCTGGCTGCTGCTGCCGGTGCTGTCGTCGGCGGTGGTGCTGGCGACGCTGGTCTGCCTGTTCGCGCTGCTCGGCGCCAGCGCCGGCGCCGACCTGGCGCAGCAGGAATCGCGCCGCTCGCTGTCGGTGCTGGGCCTGCACGCGAACGAACTCGGCCTGCTGCTGAACATGGCGCTCGCCCTGGCCATCTGCGCCCTCGGGACGGCCGGGTGCGCCACGGCGCGGGCCGCGCTGGCGCTGGCCTGCCTGGTGCTGATGGGGGGCGTCCTGATGACCTTTTCGCGCGGCGCCTTCCTCGGGCTGGGGGTGGTGATCCTGTATGCGCTGGTCTGCGCGCGCGGCCGCAGCTGGCCGCTCTGGATGCTGGTCGCGCTGGCGCTGGTCGCGGCCCTGTCGTCCGATTCGCTGGCGCAGCGGGCGTTGCACGGCATCGGCGGCGGCGACCTTGGCCTGCTCAGCTCGGGCCGCATCGACGCCATCTGGCTGCCGCTCCTGCCGGAAATTCTCGATCGCCCGATCCTGGGCGGCGGCCATGCATCGATCCTGTGGTCGCAGGCGGCGCAGGCACGCACGATCCTGCCGGTGGGGCACCCGCACAGCGCCTACCTGGCCGCGCTGCTCGACGTCGGCATCGTCGGCAGCGTGCTGATCGCGCTGTTCTTCGCCCATGCGTGGCGACTGTTGCGGCGCGCGGCGCGCCAGGCCGCGCAGGCCACCCAGGCTGCACCGGGCGCGCTGGCCGGGTTCTTCAGCGGCGGCGCGGCCTGCATCCTGCTGCTGCTGGTCCAGGGCCTGACCGACGACAGCTTCATGCCGTCTTTTACGAGCGTGTATTTCTGGCTGTGTTACGGCGCGGCGGTCGGGACCCTGGCCCGTGCGCACCGCGTGGCCGCGCAGCCGGTGGCTGCGCCGGGCGTCCCGGCGCGCGGCCGGCCGGCGGCGGGAGCGGCGTCATGAAAGTCTGTTTCGTCGGGATGGACAACCTGCCGGTGCTGGCCGAAGAATTCAATATGCACGGGATCGGCGGCGAGCAGGTCCAGCAGACGCTGCTGGCCCTGGCGCTGGTGCGGCGCGGCTTCGAGGTGAGCATGGTGGTGTACGACTACGGCCAGGCCGACCGCCGCAGCTGGTCGGGCATCGTCACCCACCGCGCGTTCGGCCAGGAGGCCGGACTGCCGCTGCTGCGCTTCGTGTATCCGCGCTGGATCAAGACCTGGCGCGCCCTGCGGCGCGCCGATGCGGACGTGTACTACCTGAGCTGCGCCGGCATGCAGCTCGGGCTGGTCGCGCTGTTCTGCCGCCGTTATGGCCGCAAGCTGGTGTTCCGGGTCGCGCACGACAGCGATTGCGTGCCGGATGCGCTCCTGATCAAGTACCGGCGCGACCGCAAGCTGTACGAATACGGGTTGCGTCGGGCGCACCTGGTGCTGGTCCAGACGCAGCACCAGCGCGACGCCATGCTGCAGAACTACCGGCGCGACAGCACGGTCGCGCGCATGCTGGTGCAGGCGGCGGCGCGGCCGGTGGAACGCGATATCGACGTGCTGTGGGTGAACAACCTGCGCCAGTTCAAGCGTCCCGACCTGCTGCTCGCGCTGGCGCGCCGCCTGCCGCACCTGCGCTTTTGCATGATCGGCGGCGAGCAGCCCGGCGCCGCCGACCTGTATGCCGACATCGCGGCGCAGGCCGCGCTGCTGCCGAACCTGTCGTTCGACGGCCGTGTGCCGTATCACCGGATGGCCGGGCGCTATGCGGCGGCGCGCGTGTTCGTCAATACCTCGGACAGCGAAGGCTTTCCCAACTCGTACCTGCAGGCCTGGATCCACGGCACGCCCACGGTCGCCTTCTTCGATCCGGACTGCGTGATCGCCCGCGAACGACTGGGCCACGCGGCAACGACGCTCGACGACATGGCCACGCAGGTCGCCGCGCTGGCCGCGGGCGGGGCCGACTGGCAGGCGTGCAGCGCGCGCTGCCGCGCCTACATGGAGCGGCATTATGCCGAGCAGGATGTGCTCGGCCCTTATCTGGATGGACTCGAGGAGCTCTGCCATGGAACAAGGAACTGAACGGCCGCTGCATGTGATGTTCCTGGTCGTGTCCGCCAGCGTCGGCGGGGCCGAGACCCATGCGGTCACGCTGGCGCAGGCGCTCGACCGGCGCCGTTTCTCGGTGTCGCTGGTCTACCTGAAGAACGAGGGCGAGATCCCCGGCGCCTTCGACGACGCGCAGTGCCGGGTGTCGGCGTTCTGCCTGAACGCGCGCAACAAGCTCGACCTGGGCGCGGCGCGCCGGCTGGCGCAGTACGCGGCGCAGCGCGAGGTCGACATCGTCGTCTGCGCCAACCCGTATCCGCTGATCTACGCCTGGGCGGTGCGGCTGCTGTCGCGCAAACGCCTGCGCGTGGTCGAGATCCTGCACTCGACCGAGCCGTTCACGCGGCGCGCGTGGCTGCAGATGGTCCTGTACCGTCCCCTGATGTGGATGTCCGACCTGCTGGTCTTCGTCTGCAAGAACCAGCGCTCGTATTGGGAGACCCAGCGGGTCCGGGCGCGCAGTTCGCAGGTGGTGCACAACGGCGTGGACCTCGGCCGCTTCAGGAACGACTTCGGGACGGCGCAGATCAGCGCTTTCCGCCGCCAGCACGGCTTCGCGGGGCACGACTACGTGGTCGGCGTCTGCGGTATCCTGCGCCAGGAAAAGGGGCATCAAGACCTGTTGCGCGCGCTTCACATGGCGCGCACGGCCGGCACCTGCGCCAAGTGCCTGATGATCGGGGATGGGCCGATGCGACCGGCGATCGAGTCCACCATCGACAGCCTGTGCCTGACCGGGGACGTGGCGATCACGGGCGTGCTGGCCGACGTGCGGCTCGCCATCGCCTCGTGCGACGTCATCGTGGTGCCCTCGCACAACGAGACATTCTCGATCGCGGCGCTCGAGGCCATGGCCATGGGCAAGCCCCTGATCATGGCCGATGTGGGCGGCGCCTCGGAGCAGGTCGAGCACTTGGGCAACGGCTACCTGTATCCCAAGGCCGACGTGGCGGCGCTGTCCGACCGCATCCTGCGCATGGCCGATCCCGGCTGCCGGAGCAGGTTCGGCGCCGCCAGCCTGCGCAAGGTGATCCGCGAATTCTCGCTCACGCGGATGGTGGACGCCTACGTGCGTGAACTGATCGACCTGGCGCGCCACTGACATGGGGCGCGCCGGCTCCGCCATGGGAGTGAGCCGGTCGGCGGCGTTCCTGACCGCCGGCGGCATGGCCGAGTTCGCCTTGCAGTTCCTGATGCCCGTGATCCTGGTGCGCCAGCTCGACTTCGATGCCTTCGGCCAGTACCGCTTCCTGACCCTGATGCTGGGCACGGCGCTGGCGCTGGCGCCGGCGTTCATGCCGCAGGCGCTGTACTACTTCCTCCCGCGGGCCGACGGCCGGCAACTGACGGTGATCGGCAACGCGCTCGCCTATCTGGCCTGCATGGGCCTGGTCGTGGCCCTGCTCGCGAGTCCGGCCAGCCCGCTCGCGGGCGATCTGCTGCGCGCGCTGCATGGGGCGACGCACGGCCTGTCGGCGCTGTACCTCGGCCTGTCGGTGCTGCTGTCGATCACGACCACGCTGGCGATCGCCGAGGGGCGTATCCTGTGGCATTGCAGCACCGAGCTGGCGCTGGCCCTGCTGCGCACCGCGCTGGTGGCGCTGGCCGCGATCCTGTCGCACGACATCGCCTGGGTGCTGGCGGCGCTGGTGCTCGATGCCACGCTGCGCCTGGCGGTGCTGGCGGCCTATTTCCTGACGCGGCCCGGCGGCGCGCGCCTGCGCTGCGAGCCGGCCAGCCTGCTGGCGCAATGGCGTTACGCACTGCCGTTCGCCGCGGGCGGCAGCCTGTTCGCCATGCGGGCCCAGGCCGACGGCTGGATCGCCGCATCGGTCATGCCGGCGCACCTGTTCGCCGCGTTCTCCATCGGCGCCGTGGTGCTGCCGGTCGCCACCCTGATCCGCCAGCCGATCAACAGCGCCATGCTGCCGCACCTGAACCGCGCCGTCGCCGCGGGCGCCCGCGCCGACGTGCATGCGCTGCTGCTCAAGGGGAGCGGGGCGGCGACGCTGCTGCTCGCGCCGCTGGCCGGTGCGCTGTTCCTGCTGGCGCCCGAGATCGTGGCGCTGGTGTACACCGAACGCTATCTGGCGGCGGTCCCGGTGATGCGCCTGTACCTGGTGCTGGTCGCGCTGCAGTCGGTGGCGATCGGCTTCGCGATGCCGGCGCTCGACATGGGCCGGCTGGCGCTGCGGATCAATCTCGCAGGACTGGCGCTGTCCGCCACCCTGAGCCTGGCCGGCGTGCACTGGTTCGGCCTGGCCGGGGCGGCGCTCGGCAGCGTGGCCGCCTTCCTGCTGTGCGAACTGGCCAACGCGCGCGCGGTGGGGAAGGTGCTGGGCCGGCCATGGCGCGCGATGTGTCCGGTGCGGCTGGCGCGGCTGGTGCTGGGCGCCTGCGTGGCGGGAATCCTGCTGGCCGAATGGTCCGCGCCGGCGTTCGGCGCCGACCCGTGGCGCTCCCTCGGGGGCAAGCTGGGCGTGTATGGCGCCACGGCGCTGGCGCTGTTCGCCGCGTGTGGCGGCCTGGGAGAGCTGCGCCGCCTGCGCGCGCCGTTCGCCGTATCCGGCGTGGCGCCGGTCGTGGCGCAGCCGCCATCGGCCTGACTGCCGCCATGTCCCCGGACGCTGAAGAAGCGGAAAGCCGCTGCAGCATCGGTGGGGGAACGCGCATCGAGCACCGCTGCCGCTTGCTGAGGTACCGATCGCCTTGATTTAGCTCAGCAAGTGAAGTGTTTATCGCGTTAGGGTAGTGATTGCAGGGTTGCCTTCACGCGCCAGGTCATTCAAATCGTTGCACAGCGGTGCGCTGTGCCGGTCCAACCGAGGGAACAGCATGGGCAAGAACGAGATCCTGACACCCGAAGTCACGCCGTTGGACAGGTTCGATCCCGGGCCCGCGCTGGCCCCGTTCAGGCTGGCCGAGCATGTCGGGGTGCTGGTGCGCCACCGGCTGTTCATCGCGCTGGTGACGCTCTCGGTGGCGGCGCTGGGCGTCCTCTATGCGCTGGCGCGGCCACCGTCCTATACCGCCAACCTGCTCATCCACGTGACCGACATGCGCTCGTCCGAACCGCGCACCCTGCTGGGCGACACCACGCCGGGCATGGCGTACAAGCGCGCCATGTCCGAAGCCGAATTGTTGCGCTCGCGCTCGGTCATCGGGGCCGCCGCGACGCGCCTGCGGCTGGACCTGGTGGCCGAGCCGCGCCGGTTTCCGCTGGTCGGCGCGGCGCTGGCGCGCTGGAATGCGGGCCGCGGCGCGGCGCCGGCGCCCTACGGCGGCTATGCCTGGGGCGGCGAACGCATCCGGGTGGGCGAGCTGTCGGTACCCCCGGAACTTCTCGACCAGCCGTTCCATGTCACGCGCCTCGACGGCGAGCGCTACAGCCTGCACGCCGCGGACGGCCGCCCCGTTGGCGTCGGCCGGGTCGGCGAACCCCTGCTGGCGGCGCTCGACGGCGCCAGCGTGCGCCTGACGATCGACGCAATGGAGGGCGCGCCGGGCACCGCCTACCTGGTGGCGCGGCGCCCGGTCCCGGCCGTCATCGAAGAGATCGGCGACGCGCTGAACGTTGCCGAGCTCGGCAAGGACACAGGCGTCCTCAGCGTGAGGCTCGAAGGCGCCGAGCCGCGCCGCGTCACGGCCGTCCTCAACGAGATCGGCAACGTCTACATGGAGCATGTCCGTCTCCAGAAAGCGAACGAGTCGACCGGCTCGATGGAGGTGCTGCGCGCGCGCCTTCCCGCGCTGCGCGAGCGCCTCGCCGCGGCCGAGGAGCGTTACGAATCCTACCGCCGCCAGCACGGCGCCGCGGACGTCGTCGAAGATACGCGCCTGGCGCTGGGCCGCCTGTCGGCGACCCGCGAGCAGCTGTCCCAGCTGCAACGCAGGCGCGCCGAACTCGGCGTGCGCTACGGGGACCGGCATCCAGAGCTGCTGGCGCTGGAACAGCAGCTCGAAGGGGCGCGCCGGGAGATCGCCGGCCTCGAGGCAGAGACCGGGCGCCTGCCCGCCGTGGCGACCGAGCTCGAGCGGCTGGCGCGCGACCTGAAGGCCGAGACCGACCTGTATAACGCGGTGCTGCGGCGGCTGGAGGAACTCGACGTCGACGCCGGAGACCGCTCCAGCAACGTCAGGATCGTCGACGAGGCGGTCGTCCCGGCCAGGCCGACCGGTTCGCGCAAAGCGATCGTCGCACTCTCCGTCGTGCTCGGCCTGTGCTTCGGCATCGGCGGGGCCTTCTTCCTGACCTTGCGCGAACGGCTGCGCCAGCCTTCCCGGGGGGAGGCATGAAGCGGGTCATGCGTATCGGGATCGTCCTGCTGGCCGCTGCCGCGTGGTGCCTCTTCCGCATCGCCCTCGTGCTCCTGGGGATCCTGCTGTACCTGTTGCTGTTGCCAGGCGTGATCGCCATGAAGCGCGGCTATCCCCATACCGACCGGGTATTCCTGTGGTGCGCGCTGCTCGGCTGGACCGGAGCGGCCTGGATCGTGGCCCTGGTCTTCGTCCTGACGCGGCGCACGAGCGCCCTGCGTCGCTACGCGCTGCCTCCCGGCTGAGCGACGCCATTCCCGATACGTACAGGGGTTGTGACGGCGGCGTGGCGGTGGTCCCGCACCGATAACCGCCTGTCAGTGCGCCATGACCAGCGGTGACCCGCGCCGTCGTTCGGACCGCCGCGCCGGTTGCGCGTACCATGGCCGTGCCCCGGTCACGCCCCCGCGGGCATTCAACCATCACGATACCGGCGGCATGCGCGTCGCAGTCGGCCGCGCGCCATTGCGGCGCCTGGCGGCGACCGCCAATCGTGACAATGTGTGAGCTTTGTACCCACCCTGGTGTGGCAAAATCCTCGTTGCCCAAAGGTAACTCCATGCGGGAGATGTCGCCACATTGTTGCAAAACTGCTGTGTGAGCCTGTCAGACAGTTCCTACAAGGAAACTGAGCGTTTATAATCGGATCAGTTTTCCCGGGCGTCCCATGGACGCGTCATTCCCCCATTGTTGGCAGTTTTATGTTCGAGAACGAGGTCGCTTTCTCCATCGCGCGTCATGCCGCATGGGCTCCCGGCGTGACGACACGAGAGGGATGGGCCGCATGGGCGGAGGAACCCTGGGCGCTGGCGCCGGGCGACGAGCCGAAGCTCGCCGCGATGCCCGCCATGTTGCGCCGCCGCGCCGGCCTGCCGGGACGCATGGCGCTCGAAGTGGCCTACGAGGTCGCCGGCCAGGACCTCGACATTCCCACCGTATTCTGCTCGCGTCACGGCGAGGTCGCGCGTTCGGTCGACCTGCTGCGCGCGCTGGCGCGCAAGGAGCCGCTGTCGCCCACCGCATTCGGCCTGGCCGTGCACAACGCCAGCGCCGGGCTGTTCTCGATCGCCCGCGCCGACCGCGCCAATCACGTGGCCCTGGCCGCCGGCAGCGCCACGCTCGAACATGCCGTGATCGAGGCCTGCGGCCAGCTTGCCGACGGCGCGCCGATGGTCTTGCTGGTGGCGTGCGACATGCCGCTGCCGGACCCGCTCGCCCCATTCGAGGACTGCCACGAGCAGCCGTTCGCGTTCGCCTGGGCGATGGTGCCGGCCGGCGCATCGGCGTTGCGGCTGTCCTGGTGCGCGCATGCCGGCCAGTCCAGCCAGCGCATGCCGGGCGGCCTGGAGGTGCTGCGCTTCCAGCTCGGCGGCGGCGCGCCATTGGTGCGCGAGGCGCAAGGCAGGCGCTGGACATGGAGACGCGATGCTGCCTGATGCCGGCCGCGCCTGGCGGGTGTTCGCCACCGGACTGAGTTTCGCGCTGTTCGGGGTGGGCGGCATGCTGCTGCGGATCGCGGTGTTCCCATCGCTGTCGCTGTTCGTGCGCGCGCCCGCCGTACGCCGCCGCGCGGCGCGCGCGGTCGTGCGCCTGAGCTTTCGCGCCTTCGTCGGCATCATGCGCACGCTCGGGGTGTTGCGCTACCAGGTGCACGGCCTCGACAAGCTCGATCGCGATGGCCAGCTGATCCTGGCGAACCACCCGACCCTCATCGATACCGTCTTCTTGATCGCCTTCGTGCGCAACGCCGATTGCATCGTCAAGGGAACGCTGTCGAACAACCCCTTCATGCGCGGGCCGATCCGCGCCGCCGGCTATATCTGCAACGACCGCGGGCCGGAGCTGGTCGAGGATTGCATCGCCTCGCTACGCGCGGGCGGCAATCTGATCATCTTTCCCGAAGGGACGCGCACGCCGCCGGGCGGCGCCGCAACGCTCAAGCGTGGGGCCGCCAATGTCGCCGTGCGCGGCAGGCGCGCGGTCACGCCGGTCGTGATCCGGTGCGACCCGCCGACCCTTGGAAAGGGCGACAAATGGTGGCACGTGCCGCCGCGCCAGGCGCAGTTCCATATCGAGGTCAAGGACGACATCGCCGTCGACGTGTTTCTGGCCAACGATGTGCCCGAAGTGGTCGCGGCGCGGCGCCTGACCGATTACCTGCAACAGTTTTTCATGAAAGAAGGCCAGCAACATGCTTGAACAGGAAGTGAAGGAACTGATCATCGACGTTCTCCAGCTCGAGGACATCTCGCCCGAGGATATCGACAGCGAGGCGCCGCTGTTCGTCGAGGGGCTGGGACTCGATTCGATCGACGCCCTGGAAATCGGCGTGGCGCTGCAGAAGCGCTACGGCATCACCCTGGCGGCCGAATCGCAAGAGACGCGCCGTCATTTCGCTTCGGTGCGTGCGCTGGCAGCGATGATCGAAGCCAACCGGAAGAAGTAGGAGAACCCCATGGTACGTATCGAAGACATGAACCGCGATGAACTGTTCGTCTGGGTCGCCGACCTGCTGGCCGACATGTTCGAACTGGACCGCGATGCACTGACTCCCACGTCGAACCTGTATTCCGACCTGGACATCGACAGCATCGACGCGGTGGACCTGGCGGTCAAGCTCAAGCAAATGACCGGCAAGCGCCTGCAGCCCGAAGTGTTCAAGACTATCCGCACCATCGAAGACGTCGTGACCGCCCTGGTCGGCCTGGGCGAGGCGCAGGCGCAGGCGCCGGCCGAAGTACAGGCGGCCTGAGAAGCGTGATCTGGAATGTCCTGACGGCGGCGTTGACGCTGGTGTATCCGCTGGCCATCTGGTGGGGGCATGGCAGCGTCGAGCCGCGCTTTCTGGCGGGACTGCTGTTGCTGACGATCGCCACGCGCCTGCCCACGCTCAAGCTGAGCCTTGCGGCGCGCTGGAGCGTGGCGGGAGGGCTGGCCCTGGCGGCGGCGGCGGTCGCGTCGAATGCCGTGCTGCCGCTGAAGCTGTATCCGGTGCTGGTCAACGGCGTCATGCTGGCGGCGTTCGGCTACAGCCTGCTGGCCGGGCCATCCATGGTCGAGCGCCTGGCGCGACTGCGCGAGCCCGACCTGCCGCCGGCCGCGGTGGCCTATACCCGGCGCGTGACCCAGGCCTGGTGCGTGTTCTTCGTATTCAATGGGGCCGCGGCGCTCGGCACGGCCCTGTTCGCGTCCGACGCGCTCTGGTCGCTGTATAACGGCGTAATCGCCTACCTCCTGATGGGCGCGATGTTCGGCGGCGAATATCTGCTGCGCCTGCGCTTCAAGCGTGTGCATCATGCGTGATCTGTTTCAGCGTCTCTGGAGCCGCCCCGAAGAGACGGTCGCGGGCTGGCGCGACGGCGTCGCCGTGACGCACGGCGCCTGGCTGGCGCGCACGCGCGCATGGGCCGCCCTCGCGCTTCGCGTCGAGGGCGACCGCGTCGCGCTGTACCACGACGACAGCCTCGAATTCGCGGCGGCCCTGATCGGCGCCTGGGTGGCGCGCAAGACCGTGTGGCTGGTGGCGGACACCTTGCCCGCCAGTTGCGCGGCGCTCGGCGGCCAGGTCGACGCCTTCTGGGGCCAATTCCCGGCGCAGACCGGGCCGGCCGGGCCCGGCCCCGGGGACGACTGGCGCGGTGAATGGTCGACGCCGGCGCCGGACTTTCCCGCGCTCGTGGTGTACACCTCGGGCAGCACCGGCGCGCCGACGCCGATCGCCAAGCGCTTCTCGCAACTGGGCGCCGAGGTGGCTGCCCTGGAGCGCCAGTTCGGCGCCGCGCTCGGTGCGGCTGACGTGATCGCGACGGTGTCGCACCAGCACATCTACGGACTGCTGTTTCGCATCCTGTGGCCATTGGCCGAAGGACGCGCCATCCACGCCGCGCGGCACGAGTTTCCCGAAACCCTGGCGCCAGCGCTGGGCGTGCGCCCCTGCATCCTGCTGGGCAGCCCGGCCCACCTGAAACGCTTGCCGGTTCACCTGGACTGGCGCGGCGCCGCGTGCATGCTGCGCGCCGTGTTCTCGTCGGGCGGCATGCTGGAGCAGGGCGCATCAAAGCACGCGGCCGGCCTGCTCGGACAGGCGCCGACCGAAATCTACGGCAGTTCGGAAAGCGGCGGCGTGGCCTGGCGCCGGCGCACAACGGGCGAAACGGGCGAAACGGGCGAAACGGGCGAAGCATGGACGCCGTTGCCGGAAGTGCGCTGGAGGCTCGATGAGGCCGGCGCGCTCGAGGTGGCGTCGCCATTTGCCGGCCCCGACGGCTGGCTCGCGCTTGCCGACCGCGCCGAGGACGCCGGCGCCGGTCGTTTCATGCTGCGCGGCCGGAACGACCGGATCGTCAAGATCGAAGAAAAGCGGATTTCGCTGGACGCGCTGGAGCGCGCCCTGGTCGCCACGGGACTGGCGCGCGAGGCGCGGGTGCTGGGCGTGCCGGATGCGGCGCGCCAGACGCTGGCCGCCTTCGTGCTGCCGAGCGCCGAGGGGCGCGCGCTGCTCGACGGCGCGGGCAAGGCGGCGCTCAACGCGCGCCTGCGCGCCGCCCTGGCGGGCCTGGTCGACGCGGTGGCGTTGCCGCGCCGCTGGCGCTATCTCGACGAATGGCCGGTGAACGCCCAGGGCAAGACCCCGCTGGCGCAGCTGCTGGCGCTGCTGGACGAACGGCGGCCGCAGCGCCCCCGCCTGCCCGCGGCAAGGCTGCTGGAAGCCGGCCCGGCGCGGGTCCTGCTGGAGCTGGTCGTGCCGGCCGACCTGCTGTACTTCGACGGCCACTTCAGCGTGGCGCCGGTGCTGCCGGGCGTGGTGCAGGTGGACTGGGCGATCCATTACGGCCGCGAACAGCTGGCCCCGGCCGGCGCGTTCAGGGGCATCAATGCGCTCAAGTTCCAGCAGATGATCCGGCCCGGCCATCCGGTGTTGCTCGAACTGTTGCACGACCGGGCCAAGGGCAGCCTGAATTTCCGTTATTTCTCGGACGCCGGCGCCCATGCCAGCGGCCGCATCCTGTTGGAAAGCTGAACACGCATGCTGAACAAGAAATTCTCGCCGGAGCGCCAGAGCGCCTTCGAAGCGCGCTTCGAGGCGCAAAAGATCGCCTATGGTCCGGTGGTGTTCCAGTGCGTGCGCTACGCCTGGAAGCGCGGCATGCTGCAGGCGATCGCCGACGCCGGCGCGACCGGCCTGTCGATCGACGAGCTGGCGCAGGACGGCCGCTGGACGCCGTACGTGCTGAAGGTGGTGCTGGAAACCTGCCTGTCGGCCGGCGTGGTCCTGATCGACGCGGGCCGCTACGCCCTCGACAAGACCGGTTTCGTGGTCCTGACCGACCCCATCACCCAGGTCAACATCGACTTCAACCACGATGTCTGCTATCAGGCGATGTTCGACCTCGAAAGGGCGCTCGACGCCGAACGCCCGCTCGGGCTGAAGGTGTTCGGCGACTGGCCGACCCTGTACCAGGGCTTGTCGCAGCTGCCGGAACCGGCGCGCAGCAGCTGGCTGGCCTTCGACCACTATTATTCGGACACCTCGTTCCCCGAGATCATGCCGGACGTGTTCGCGACCGCGCCGCGGCGCCTGATGGACATCGGCGCCAATACCGGCAAGTTCACGCTGGCCGCGCTGGCCTACGACAAGGCGGTCGCGCTGCACCTGGTCGACCTGCCGGGCCAGCTGGCGGTGGCCGACGCCAGGCTCGCCGAGTGCGGGCTGCGCGCGCGCGCGACGCTGCACCCGACCGACCTGCTCGACGAAGCGGCGGCGCTCCCGGGCGAGATGGACCTGATCTGGATGAGCCAGTTCCTGAGCTGCTTCTCGGAGGCCGCGATCGCCAGCATCTTCCGCCGCGTCGCGGGCGCGCTGGGTCCGCGCGGCCAGGTGCTGGTGCTCGACACCTTCTGGGACCGCCAGCGCTACGACATCGCGTCCTATTGCCTGATCAATACCTCGCCGTATTTCAACGTCCTCGCCAGCGGCAACAGCAAGGTCTACGAAAGCGGGGATTACATCCGCCTGGCGCGCGCCGCGGGACTGGAACTCCTGACCGCCCGCGACGGCATCGGTTACTGCCACTCGCTGCTGCGTTTCGCCAGGGCGGAGCGGCAATGATGTTCCATCCCTGCGTCGTGATCCCGGTGTACGACCACGAGCACGCGATCGGCAAGGTCCTGGCCCAGGTGCTCGAACACGGCCTGCCATGCATCCTGGTCGACGATGGCAGCGCGCCGGCCTGCGCCGCCGTGCTGGACCGGCTTGCGGCGGCCCATCCCGGCCGGGTCGTGCTCGAACGCCATGCGCTCAACCAGGGCAAGGGCGGGGCAGTGCTCACCGGCTTCGCACGGGCGCGGCGCGACGGCTACAGCCACGTGCTGCAGGTCGATGCCGACGGCCAGCACAGCGTGGCCGACATCCCGCGCTTCCTGGACGCGGCGCGCGCGCGGCCGGCGGCGGTGGTGGCGGGCTGCCCGGTGTACGACGAATCGGTGCCGGCGCTGCGCCTGTATGCGCGCTACCTGACCCACGTGTGGGTCTGGATCAATACCTTGTCGCTGGCGATCCGCGATTCGATGTGCGGCTTCAGGGTGTATCCGGTGACGGCGGTCATGGCGCTGGCGGCGCGCCGCCGGCTCGGGCTGCGCATGAATTTCGACATCGAGATCCTGGTGCGCCTGTACTGGGACGGCAGCGAGGTGGTGAACCTGCCGACCAGGGTCGGCTACCCGGAAGACGGCGTGTCGCATTTCAAGGCCTGGACCGACAACGTCCTGATCACCCGTCTGCATGTGGCGCTGTTCTTCGGCATGCTGCCGCGCATTCCCACCCTGCTGGTGCGCACATGGCGCAACTGAAGAGCGCGCCCGACGCGCCGCATTGGGCGGCCATCAACGAAGCGAGCTTCGTCGGCGGCATGCGCCTGCTGTTCTGGATCTGCCGCGTGTTCGGCCGCTGGCCGTTTCGGCTGGCGCTGTATCCGGTGCTGCTGTGGTACGTCGCGACCCAGGGCCGGGCGCGCCGCGCGTCGAGCGGCTATCTCGCGCGCGCCGGCGCGCCGCATGGTTTCCTTGGCGTGCTGCGCCACTTCGGCGCCTTCGCCGAGGCCATCCTCGACAAGATGCTGCTGTGGGGCGGGCTGTTCGATTTTTCGAAGGTCTCGCTGCATGGGGCCGAGCCGCTGCTGGAACGGATCGCAACGCGGCGCGGCGCACTGCTGGTGTGCGCCCACCTGGGCAATCTCGACCTGTGCCGCGCGCTTTCGCTGCGTACGCCGGGCCTGAAGGTGACGGTGCTGGTGCACACGCGCCATGCGCAAGCCTTCAACGCCATGCTGGCCAGGCTCGATCCGCGCAGCGAACTGAATCTGATGCAGGTCACCGACATGACGCCGGCCATGGCAATGCAGCTGTCCGAGCGGATCGAACGCGGCGAGTTCGTCGTGATCGCCGGCGACCGGGTGCCGGTGGCAAAGGCGCCGCGGGTGGCGCTGGCGCCGTTCCTGGGACAGGCGGCCGCCTTTCCGGTCGGCCCGTACGTGATGGCCTCGGTGCTGGGCTGCCCGCTTTACACCATGTTCGCCGTGCGCCAGGGCGATCGCCACGAGCTGCACTTCGAGCTCTTGCGCGAACGCGTGTTGCTGCCGCGCGCCAGCCGCGACGAGGCGCTTGCGCGGCTCGCGACCGACTATGCCGCCCGGCTCGAGCGCCACGTGCGCCGTGCGCCGCTCGAATGGTTCAATTTCTACGACTTTTGGCAAGACCCCGGATCGGAACGCCCTGATGCAGCTTGATGACCTGAACCAACCCGCGCGCACGGTGCGCTTCGACCGCGAGCGCCTGGCCCTGGAAGACGTGGTCGCCATCGCGCGCGGCGCCGCGCAGCCGGTGCTGTCAAGCGACCCGGCGTTTCGCGCCGCGATCACGCGCGGCGCCGACTTCCTCGACCGCCTGCTGCGCGAGGACGGCGCCATCTATGGCGTGACCACCGGCTATGGCGACTCGTGCACGGTGCCGGTGCCGCTGTCGCTGGTGGCTGAACTGCCGCACCATCTGTACACCTACCATGGCTGCGGCCTCGGGACGTTCCTGACGCCGGCCGAGACCCGCGCCGTGATGGCCGTGCGCCTGGCGTCGTTGTCCAAGGGCTTCTCGGGCGTGAGCATCGGCCTGCTGGAGCAGATCGTGCGCCTGTTCGACGCCGGCCTGTTGCCGCTGATCCCGAGCGAAGGCTCGGTCGGCGCCAGCGGCGACCTGACGCCGCTGTCCTACCTGGCGGCGGTGCTGTGCGGCGAGCGCGAAGTGCTGCGCGACGGCGTGCAGGTGCCGGCGGCGCAGGCGCTGCGTGAAGCCGGCATCGAACCGTTGCGCCTGCGGCCGAAGGAAGGCCTGGCGATCATGAACGGCACCGCCGTCATGACCGGCCTGGCCTGCCTGGCCTGGGACCGCGCCGATTACCTGGCGCGCCTGACCACCCGGATCACCGCCCTGGCGTCGTTCGCGCTGGACGGCAACGACCATCATTTCGACGAAACCCTGTTCTCGGTCAAGCCGCACGCCGGCATGCAGGGCGTCGCCGCCTGGCTGCGCCAGGACCTGGAATATGGCGGCCAGCGCGAGCGCAACGGCAAGCGCCTGCAAGACCGCTATTCGATCCGCTGCGCGCCGCACGTGATCGGCGTGCTGGCCGACGCCTTGCCGTTCTTCCGCGCGGCGATCGAGAATGAGCTCAACAGCGCCAACGACAATCCGATCATCGACGCCGAGGGCGAGCGCGTGCTGCATGGCGGCCATTTCTACGGCGGCCACATCGCCTTCGCGATGGACGGCATGAAGAACGCGGTGGCCAACCTGGCCGACCTGCTCGACCGCCAGATGGCGCTCCTGGTCGATGCCCGCTACAACGCCGGCCTGCCGGCCAACCTGTCGGGCATGGAAGGCGAACGCGCCGCGATCAGCCATGGCCTGAAGGCGCTGCAGATCAGCGCCTCGGCCTGGACCGCGGAAGCGCTCAAGCTGACCATGCCGGCCTCGGTGTTCTCGCGCTCCACCGAATGCCATAACCAGGACAAGGTCAGCATGGGCACGATCGCCGCGCGCGACTGCCTGCGCGTGCTGGAACTGACCGAGCAGGTGGCGGCCGCACTCCTGATCACGGTGCGCCAGGGCGCGTGGCTGCGCCGCCGCCTCGATCCGGCGCGCGCGCTGCCGGCGCCGTTGGCGCGCATGCTCGAACTGCTGGGCGACGACGTGGCGCCGGTGACCGAGGACCGCCGCCTCGACCCCGATCTGCGCCGGCTGCTCGAACGCATCCGCGACCAGGCATGGAGCCTGTATGCGTAAGCTCAAAACGCCGGCGCGTTGGTGGGCCGAGGTCGAGATGCAGGTCCAGTTCTTCGACCTGGACCCGATGCAGATCGTCTGGCACGGCAACTACGTCAAGTACCTCGAGGTCGCGCGCTGCGCGCTGCTCGACAAGATCGGCTACAACTACGAGCAGATGCGCGAATCGGGCTATATGTGGCCGATCATCGAGATGAACCTGCGCTACGCCGGCCCGGCCACCTTCGGCCAGCGCCTGCTGTTGCGCGCCGAGATCGTCGAGTGGGAAAACCGCCTGCGCATCGACTACCTGATCCTCGACGCCGCCAGCGGCAAGCGCCTGAACCGCGCCACCACGACCCAGGTCGCGGTCGACATCCAGAGCGGCGAGATGTGCTTCGTCTCGCCGCCCATCCTTTTCGACAAGTTGGGAGTGCCAGCACCATGAAACAACTCCTCGCCATGGCGGCGCTGGTAATCGGCGCAGGCACAGCCGCCGGCCTTGCCCAGGCCGCCGCGCCGGTCGCGCGGATCCAGGCCATGCTGGACAAGCCCGAGCAGCTGTGCGGCCGCTTCGACCAGACCAAGCGCCTGGCCGGCATGAAGAAGCCGCTGCTGTCGAACGGGCGCTTCTGCGTGGTCGCCGGCAAGGGCGTGCTGTGGCGCACCTTGAAACCGTTCCCGAACACGCTGCGCCTCAAGCGCGACGAGATCGTCCACCTCCAGGGCGAGCGGGTCGCGATGCGCCTCGACGCCAGCCAGGAGCCGACCGTGCGCATGATCAACGGCGTGCTGTTCTCGCTGCTGGGCGGCGACCTGGGCCGGCTCGACAGCCTGTTCGAGGTCGACGGCAGCGCGAACGCCGACAGCTGGAAGGTCGCGCTCAAGGCACGCAATGCGGCGCTGGCGCGCGCGGTCGGGACGATCGCGCTCGAAGGCGGCGCCCACGTGCGCAGCATCCAGATGGTCGAGGAGAGCGGCGACCGCACCGAGATCGTGTTTTCAAGCATCAAGACCGGCCCGGGCGCGGTCTTGCCGGAAGAGGCGGCCCAGCTTTGATCGGCCAACGTCGCCTGGCGCTGGCCTGGGCCCTCGTCGTGTGCCTGCTGGTCGGGCACAACGCCTGGCTGTGGATCGGCCAGCGCGTCGCGCCGAATACCGACATCCTGGCCCTGCTGCCGCTCGAAAAGCGCGATCCGGTGCTGCAGCAGTCGTTCACCCATATGGTCGACAGCGCGCAGCAGCGGGTGGTAATGCTGGTCGGCGCGACCGAGTGGGACGCCGCGGGGCGGGCGGCCGACGCCTATCGCCAGGCGCTGGCGCCTCACGCGGGCCTGCTGGCCTTCGATGCGATGGGCGACGACGCGCAGGCCGGCTGGCTGGCCAGCCTGCAGCCGCACGCCACCTTGCTGGCCGGCGCCGAGCAGGAGCGCCGCATGCGCACGGAGCCGGCCCGGTTCTGGGTCGACGACGCGCTGGCGCGCCTGTACAACGCGTTTTCGGGCCCCAGGCTGGGATCGTTCCGCGACGACCCCTTCGGCCTGTTCGCCGGCTGGGCCCAGGAGCGCGCCGGCGAAACCCCGGTGCGCCCGCGCGACGGCCGCCTGTTCGTGGCTGGCGAAGGCCGCGACTACGTGCTGCTGACCTATACCCTGACGCAGCCGGCGTTCTCGCTCGGCGCCCAGGACGCCGTGGCGCCGCTGCTGGAGCGGGCGGCGGCCTCCGCAAGGCGCGCGGCGCCGGGCGCCGAGGTGATCGCCGCCGGCGTCGTGCTGCACGCCGCCGCCGCCGGCCGCCAGGCCAGCCGCGAGATCCACACCATCGGCGTGGGCTCGCTGATCGGCATCGTGCTGCTCACCTGGCTCACCTTCCGCACGCTCAAGCCGATTGGCCTGACCCTGCTGGCGATCGGGGTCGGCTTCCTGGGCGCCTTGTCGGTGTGCTGGCTGCTGTTCGGCCAGATCCACCTGTTGACCCTGGTCTTTGGCGCCAGCCTGATCGGCGTGGCCCAGGACTACGGCATCTATTTCCTGTGTCATCGCCTGCGCGCCGATCCGGCGCTCGATTCGCCGACCCTGTTGCGGCGCCTGCTGCCGGGCCTGGGCCTGACCCTGCTGGCGGCGGTGATTGGCTATCTTGGCCTGGCGCTCACGCCGTTCCCGGGACTGCGCCACATGGCCGTGTTCTCGGCCCTGGGCCTGGTGTTCGCATGGCTGACCGTCGTCTGCTGGTTCCCGGCCCTGATCTCGGCCGATACCCTGCAAGCGGGCTGGCTGGCGCAGCGCTATCGCGGCGTGGTGCGCCATTGGCCGCGCCTGTCGGGCAAGCCGGCGCCGCTGGCGCTGGTGGCGCTACTGGGCGCCGTCGCGCTCGGCGGCTGGTCGCAACTGACCACGAACGACGACATCCGCTCGCTGCAATCGTCTCCGCCCGGCCTGGTCCAGGACCAGATCAAGCTGGGCAAGCTGCTCGACGCCCCAAGCCCGGTCCAGTATTTCCTGGTCCGGGGCGCCTCGGCCGAACAGGTACTGCAGCGCGAGGAAGCGCTCAAGCGCCGGCTCGATCCATTGATCGCCGCGCGCCACATCGGCGGCTACCAGGCGCTGTCGAACTGGGTGCCGTCCGCGCGCGTCCAGGCCGAGCGTCTGGCGCTGATCGAGGACAAGCTGCTGCGCGCCGGCGGCCCATTGACGATGCTGGCGGCCGAGATCGGGGAAGATCCCGCATGGGCGGGTGTCACCGCCGCCCACCTGCGCAGCCAGGCAAAACCGATGCTGGTCGGCGACTTCCTGCGCAGCGCGGCGGCCGAACCGTGGCGCCATCTGTGGCTGGGCGCGATCGATGACGGCAACGGGCAGGTCCACGCCAGCATCGTGGCCCTGCGCGGCCTGCGCTACGCGTCGCTGCCCGTGCTGGCCGGCGCCGCCGACGGACTCGACGGCGTGCAATGGGTCGACAAGGTCGGCGGCATCTCGGCGGTGCTGGGCAGTTACCGCGCCACCATGGGTTGGGTGGTGCTGGGCGCCTATGCGGTGGTGCTCGCGGTCCTGTTCCCGCGCTATCGGGGCCGTACCTGGCGCGTGCTGGCGCCGACCGCGGCGGCCAGCGTGCTCACGGTGGCCCTGCTCGGCTACAGCGGCCAGCACCTGCAGCTGTTCCACGTGCTGGCGCTGATGCTGCTGCTCGGCGTGGGCGTCGATTACGGCATCTTCATGCAGGAAGAGTCGGGCGAGGGTGACGATGCCCCCTGGCTCGCGGTCGGGCTGTCGGCGGCCAGCACCATCCTGTCTTTCGGGCTGCTGGCCCTGAGCGGCACCCCGGCATTGCGGGCCTTCGGCCTGACCATGCTGGCCGGCGCCGCGCTGGTCTGGCTGCTCGCCCCCTGTTTTTCAGTATCGAAGGAATCGCATCATGCAACGCCTGTCCCGGCTTGAACGTCTGGCGCCGCTGGCGGCCGCCTTGCTGCTCGCGGCCTGCGCCACCCGACCCGAGACGCCGGCGCGCCTCGGCCTGCGCCTGGCGCCGGCCACGCTCGGCGCCACCATCAGCGTGCAGCAGCAGTTGACGGTCGAACGCGCCGGCAGCACCAACGACCTGCTGGCGGCGCTCGAAGTCGATCCCCGGCGGGTCAGCCTGGTCGGCCTGGCGCTCGGCATGCGTGTGCTGAGCCTCGAGTTCGACGGCCTCGAAGTCACCGAATGGCGCCATCCGATGCTGCCGTCCCAGGTGCGCGCCGCCGACGTGCTGGAAGACCTGCAGCTGACCTTGTGGCCGGTCGAGCAGATCGCGCGCGCCTTGCCGCCCGGCTGGGAGGTCGAGGACCAGGGGCTGCGGCGCACCCTGCGCCGCGACGGCGAGGTGGTGGCCACCATCACCTACAGCGGCCTGCCGCGCTGGCAGGGCACCGCGGTCCTGGACAACCAGCGCTACCACTACCGGCTGACCGTGGTGTCGGCATCCGAATGAAGACCGTCATGCCCCATGTGTACCTGAACGACTGCGCGCTGCTGTGCGCGCTGGGCAGCGAGCGCGCGACCATCGCGCGCCGCCTCCTGGTGGACGCCGCGAGCGGTCTGGTGGTCTCGGACGCCTGCTCGCCCGGACGATCCTTGCCCCTGGGCCGCGTGCAGGCCGCGCTGCCCGATCTGGCCGGCTTGCCGCTCTCTCTGCGCAGCCGCAATAACGCACTGGCGCTGGCGGCGCTGGCGCAGATCCGGCCTGCCGTCGACGCCGCGATCGCGCGCCACGGCGCGGCGCGGGTCGGCGTGGTGATCGGCACCAGCACCTCGGGGGTGAGCGGGGCCGAGTCGGCGCTGGCCGTGCACCTCGCCGATGGCGTGCTGCCCGAGGGTTTTCACTACGGCCAGCAAGAGATGGGTTCGGTCGCCGAGCTGCTCGCGCGTGAGCTGGGCGTCGGCGGTCCGGCCTACGTGCATTCGAGCGCGTGCTCGTCGAGCGCCAAGGCGCTGGCGAGCGCCGCGCGCCTGATCCGCATGGGCCTGTGCGACGCCGTCGTCACGGGCGGCGTCGATACCTTGTGCGGCTTTACCGTCGCCGGCTTCAGCGCCCTGGAATCGGTGAGCGTCGCCCGCTGCAACCCGCTCAGCGCCAAGCGCAACGGCATCAACCTGGGCGAGGCCGCGGCGCTGTTCCTGATGAGCTGCGACCCGGCGGCGGTGGCGCTGTGCGGCTGGGGAGAATCGTCCGACGGCCACCATATCTCGGCGCCCGACCCGGAAGGCGTGGGCGCGCGCATCGCGATGCGCGACGCATTGAGGCGGGCGGGCATCGACGCCGGCGCGATCGATTACATCAACCTGCACGGCACGGCGACCGTGCAGAACGACGCCATGGAGTCGCGCTCGGTAGCGGCGCTGTTCGGCGCCGGGGTGGCGGTCAGCTCGACCAAGCCGTTCACCGGCCACACGCTGGGCGCGGCCGGCGCGGTCGAGGCGGCGTTCTGCTGGCTGGCGATGCAGGACGATAACCCGGACGGCCGGTTGCCGCCGCACCTGTGGGACGGGGAACAGGATCCGGCGCTGCCGGTATTGAACCTCGCGCTCCCGGGCGCGTGCCTGGGCCGCCCCATCCGTTATGCGCTGAGCAATTCGTTCGCCTTCGGCGGATCGAATGCGGCGCTGCTGTTCGGGAGGACCGCATGAGCGCGCGCCAGGAGGACCCGATCGATATCCACAGCCTGGTGCCGCACAGCGGCGCCATGTCGCTGCTCGGACGCTTGCTGGCGGCCGACGACGAGAACCTCTGCGCCGAGGTGACGATCACCCCGGACAGCATGTTCTGCGTCGACGGCGCGGTGGGCGCATGGGTCGGCGTCGAATACATGGCGCAAGCCGTCGCCGCCCACGCCGGCCATGCGGCGCGCCTGCGCGGCGCGCCGGTGCGGGTCGGTTTTTTGCTCGGCACGCGTCGCTATGCGTGCTCGGTGCCGGCATTCGCCGCCGGCAGCCGGCTGCACGTCCACGTGCAGCGCGCGCTGCAGGGCGAGAACGGCCTGGGGGCATTCGACTGCCGCATCGTGGACGGCAACGACGGGCGCGAGCTCGCGACCGCCACCATCACCGTATTCCAGCCCAATAATGTCGAAGAGTTTTTGCAACGGAGTCCAGAATGAGTAGTATCCAGAAAAGCGTGCTGGTGACGGGGTCGTCGCGCGGCATCGGCAAGGCCATCGCCCAGCGCCTGGCGCGCGACGGCTACGACGTGGTCGTCCATTGCCGCGACCGGCGCGCCGACGCCGACGCGGTGGCGGCCGGTATCGTGGCGGCCGGCGGCGCGGCGCGCGTGTTGCAGTTCGACATCGGCCAGCGCGAAGCGACCGCCGAGGCGCTGCTGGCCGACATCGAGCGGAGCGGCTGTTATTACGGCGTGGTGGCCAATGCCGGCGTGGCGCGCGATACGGCTTTCCCGGCCATGAGCGGCGAAGAGTGGGACGTGGTGCTGGGCACCAACCTGGATGGCTTCTTCAATGTGCTCAACCCATTGGTGATGCCGATGGTCCAGCGCCGCAAGCCCGGCCGCATCGTGACCATGGCCTCGGTCTCGGGACTGATCGGCAACCGCGGCCAGGTCAACTACAGCGCCGCCAAGGCCGGCATCATCGGCGCGACCAAGGCGCTGGCGCTGGAACTGGCCAAGCGCGAGATCACCGTCAACTGCGTGGCGCCTGGCCTCATCGAGACCGACATGATCGCCGAGGTGCCGCTGGACGAGGCCCTCAAGCTGGTGCCGGCGCGCCGCGTCGGCCGCCCGGAAGAAGTGGCGGCCGCGGTCAGTTACCTGATGTCGGAGGACGCCGCCTACGTGACGCGCCAGGTGTTGTCGGTGAATGGGGGGCTGGCATGAACCGCCGCGTGGTGGTGACCGGCATGGCCGGGATCAGCCCGCTCGGCAACGACTGGCCGACGATCCGCAAGCGCCTGGGGGCCTACCGCAACGCCATCGTGCGCATGGAGGAATGGGCGGGCTACGAAGGCCTGAATACCCAGCTTGGCGCGCCTGCCGCGCCGTTCGAGCTCTCGACCCGCTACGACCGCAAGGCCACGCGGAGCATGGGCCGGGTGGCCCTGCTGGCCACCCGCGCCAGCGAACTGGCGCTGCACGACGCGGGCCTGCTCGACCATCCGCTGCTGAAGAGCGGCCAGATGGGCGTGTCGTTCGGTTCCTCGGCCGGCACGCCGAGCGCCATCGGCGACTTCGGCCGCATGATGGAAGAGCGCACCACGCGCGGCATCAACGCCACGACCTACATCAAGATGATGGCGCATACGGCGCCGGTGAACATCGGCGTGTTCTTTGGCGTGACCGGCCGCGTGATCACGACGTCGTCGGCCTGCACCTCGGGCAGCCAGGGTATCGGCTACGCCTACGAGGCGATCAAGAGCGGGCGCCAGCTGGCCATGATCGCCGGCGGCGCCGAAGAGCTCGATGCGACCGAGGCGGCGGTGTTCGACACGCTGTTCGCCACGAGCACCCGCAACGACGCGCCGCAGACCAGCCCGCGGCCGTTCGACCGCGCCCGCGACGGCCTGGTGATCGGGGAGGGCGCCGGCTGCCTGATCCTCGAAGAGCGCGCGCATGCGCTGGCGCGCGGCGCCGCCATCTACGCCGAGCTGGTGGGGTTCGGCACCAACAGCGACGGCACCCACGTGACCCAGCCCAATGCCGCCACGATGAAGGTGGCGATGGAACTGAGCCTGCGCGACGCGGGCTTGAGTCCGGACGCCATCGGCTACGTCAATGCGCACGGCACCGCCACCGCCCATGGCGACCTGGCGGAGAGCCAGGCCACGCACGCCGTGTTCGGCAAGCGCATGCCCATCAGTTCGCTCAAGAGCTATATGGGGCACACGCTGGGCGCCTGCGGTGCGCTGGAAGCATGGATCAGCATCGAGATGATGCGCGAAGGATGGTTTGCGCCGACGCTCAACCTGGACGACATCGATCCGGAATGCGGCGAACTCGATTACATCCGCGGCGAGGGACGCCAACTCGACTGCGACTACGTGATGTCAAATAATTTTGCGTTCGGCGGCATCAATACGTCGCTGATATTCAAAAGGTAGTGCCCTTCAATCAAAACTAAAAAAGGAAGTCCATGAAAGCTACTCGCCGCACCATCCTCGTGCTTGCCGTCGCCGCAGCGGTTCCGCTGCTGCAAGGCTGCGCAACCAAGATCAAGGCATCGTCGCTGAACAATCCGGCGCCGACCGAGGCGTTCTCGCAGTATGGCCGCATCGACGTCAAGCCGGTCGTGTTCGCCGCCGGCTACAAGGGCAACCAGGCTGCGTTGGGCAAGATTGCCGAGAATTTTGCCAAGGACCTCGGCCCGTCGGTGCAGAAATGGAATAGCGTTCCGGCCAACGGCCGTACGCTGACCGTGGAGCCGGTGGTGGAGCAGATTTCGTTCAAGAGCGGCGCCAAGCGCGTGTTCCTGGGGCCGTTTGCCGGCAGCTCGGGCGTGCTGATGCGCGTGACCTACCGCGACCAGAACGGCAAGGTCGTGGCCAGCCCACAGTTCTTCCAGCGCGCCGGCGCCATGGCGGGTGGCTTCACGATGGGCGTCCATGACAACCTGATGCTCAACCGCGTGGCCAAGCTGGCCAGTGACTACACCATCGCCAACTACGACCGTGCAGTCGGCGGCCCGACCGGCGCCGACGACGCCGCCGTCGCAGCGCCGTAATCACGGCACAGGGGCGGCGTGCTCCGGATTGCATGCCGCCCCGCAAGTATTTCAGACCTGACCGAAAGAGAAAACATGAAGAAGCTGGTCCTGAGCGCAGCCATTGCCCTGTTCGCCACCACCATGCCCGCCCAGGCGCGTGACACCGTCCATATGATGTCGATCGAAGCCGCCCTCGATGCCAATGACGCCCGCGCGCGTCTGGGCGACGGCATCAAGTTCTACTTTGGCGACCAGAAGACCCCGCAAGTCATCGAGCGGCTTGGTTCGGACAAGACCAGCCAGAAGACCAATTCCTTCGGCAAGTCCGCCGAGACCTCGTGCAACTGGGTGTTTCTCTCGGCAATGTTGCGGCTACGGGCGCGCGCGCAGGAGCTCGGCGCGAACGCCGTCGTGAACATCGTCAGCAATTACAAGAACGTCGAGCGCGCCAGCGCCACCGAGTTCGAATGCCACGATGGCGCCATCATGACCGGCGTCGCGCTCAAGGCCGACTTCGTCAAGATCCAATAAAGCGCCCCGGTGCCGATGGTGTCGCGATGACGTCGACCGGTCAGGTCCTGCTGTGGGCGGTGGATGCCGACGCCGTCGCGCCGGAGGCGCTGGAGCGCCATGCCGCGTGGCTGGGCGCATCGGAACGGGCGCGCTGCGCGCGCTTCGTGCGTCCCGAACGGCGGCGCCAGTTCATCATCGGGCGCGCTTTGCTGCGGCGCGCGCTGGGCAGCCTGCTCGGGACCGAGCCGGCCGCGATCTGCCTGGAGGAGCGCCCGGGCCTGGCGCCGGCCCTGTCGCCGCAGGCGGACGTCGATTTCAGCATCTCGCATAGCGGCCGCTGGGTCGCCTGTGCGGCGGGAGCGGGCGTCGGCCTCGGCCTCGGCCTCGACATCGAGCGTATCGATGCGGCGCGCGACGTCATGGCACTGGCAGAGCAAGCCTTCAGTGCGCACGACGTGGCGGTATTGCGCGCCAGCGAGCCGGCAAGTCGCCGGGTCGCCTTCTACCGCATGTGGTGCGCACACGAGGCCCGCATCAAGCTCGGGCGCGCGAGCGTCGCCGAGTATCCGCTCGCGCTTCCGGGCCTGGCGGGCATGCTGGCCTCTACGCAGCCGCTGGAAACCGTCCCGGTCCTGACACTGCTGCGGCTCGGCGCCCCGTGAACCGGGACCGGCGTCATCCGGCCCCCATCAGCTTGTGCACCAGTTCCAGCGAGGTCGACGCGGCGAACTTGCGCATCAGGCTGGCCCGGTGCATCTCGACCGTACGCGGACTGAGGTCGGTGTCGCGCGCGATCATCTTGCTGGTCTTTCCTTCCACCAACAATGCCGCGATCTCGCGTTCGCGCGGCGTCAATTCGGCCGTCACCGGCCGCTTCTCGCTCACGTCCTCGAACGTCCATACGCCGGCCCCCAGCGGCTCCAGCGGGTCGAGCGCGCGTCCGGTCACGTGGCACCAGAACAGCTCGCCGTTGGCGCGGCGCATGATGCGCTCGTCCGAATAGCGGCCCCTGGCGTTCATGATGGGAATGATGCGGTCGCCCGTGCGCAGGAACTCGTCCATGGTCGGATACAGGATGCTGAACGATTGCCCATCGAGCTTGCGGTCGGGATAGCCGAACATCGCCGCCAGCGCGCCGTTGCAGGCCTGGATCACGCGGTCGAGCGAGACGCACATGCCGACCGGCGCGTGCTGGAAGATCATCTCGTAATCGATTGCGCAAGGCGGTTTCATCTGAGGCAGATCGACAGCTGTGTTCATTCGCGGTGGTATGTGTGAAGGCGGGCTACGGACGCGGCCGTAGTTCTACGGTATTGTGCTTCGTTGTCACGTATTCTATGCTGAGACTCTACTCAGTTGTACAGAAGAGCTTTGGCTTAACCTATAAAAGGGACGGGTATGAATAAAGTTTATCCAGACGCGCGCGCCGCCCTGGCCGGCATCGTGCAAGACGGCCAGACCATCGCTGTGGGCGGCTTCGGCCTGTGCGGCATTCCGGAAGCCCTCATCGCGGCGCTGCGCGATTCGGGCGTCAAGAACCTCACCGCCATTTCCAACAACGCCGGCGTGGACGGTTTCGGCCTCGGCCAGCTCTTGGAAACGCGCCAGATCAAGAAGATGATCTCGTCCTACGTGGGCGAAAACAAGGAATTCGCGCGCCAGTTCCTGGCCGGCGAACTCGAGCTTGAGTTCACCCCGCAGGGCACCCTGGCCGAGAAACTGCGCGCCGGCGGCGCTGGCATCCCGGCCTTCTTCACCAAGACCGGCTACGGCACCATCGTCGCCGAGGGCAAGGAAACCCGCGAATTCAACGGCGAGCATTACGTGATGGAACACGCCCTGACGCCCGACGTGTCCCTGGTCAAGGCCCATATGGCCGACCGCGCCGGCAATCTGGTGTTCCGCAAGACCGCGCGCAACTTTAATCCGAACGTGGCCATGGCCGGCAAGGTATGCATCGTGGAAGTCGAGAAACTGGTCGAGATCGGCGAGATCGATCCGGACCAGGTGCACCTGGCCAGCATCTTCGTGCACCGCATCGTCCACAATCCGACGCCCGAGAAACGCATCGAACAGCGCACCATACGCGCCTGATCCCACACATTCGGAGACAAGAACATGGCATGGACTCGTGATGAAATGGCCGCGCGCGCGGCCCGGGAGCTGCAGGACGGCTTCTATGTGAACCTGGGCATCGGCTTGCCGACCCTGGTCGCCAACTATGTACCGAAGGATATCGAAGTCTTCCTGCAGTCCGAGAACGGCCTGCTGGGCATCGGCCCATTCCCCACCGAACAAGAAGTCGACGCCGACCTGATCAACGCCGGCAAGCAGACCGTGACGGCGCTGCCGGGCTCGGCGTACTTCAGCTCGGCCGATTCCTTCGGCATGATTCGCGGCGGCAAGATCAACCTGGCGATCCTGGGCGCGATGCAGGTGTCGGAACACGGCGACCTGGCCAACTGGATGATCCCGGGCAAGATGGTGAAGGGCATGGGCGGCGCGATGGACCTGGTGGCCGGCGTCAAGCGCGTGGTGGTCGTGATGGAGCACGTCGCCACCGCCAAGGATGGCAGCACCAGCCACAAGATCCTGAAAAAATGCGATCTGCCGCTGACGGGCGTGGGCGTGGTCGACCGCATCATCACCGACCTGGGCGTGATCGACGTGACCGATACCGGCCTGAAGGTGGTCGAACTGGCGCCGGGCGTGGGGCGTGACGAGATCGTGGCCGCCACCGGCTGCGAACTGCATATGTCGGCGCTGTAATCGGCGCGGTGTAAAACGACAAAGGGCGCTGCAAACCAGCGCCCTTTGTCATTGCAGCCTACCGGGATAGGCTCTTAATCCATCGTCCAGACGTATTGCACCGAGGTCCAGGCAAGGACCGGCTTCCCTTGGCGCATTGCTGGCTTGAATGTACAGGCCGAGAGGGCGCTTCGCGCTGCTTCGTCGAGCGAGGCGTCACCGCTCGAGGCATATAGCCGCGACTGGATGACCTTGCCATCCGGCCCGATCAGCATGCCAAGGGTCGTGGTTCCCTCGATCTTGTTGGCCGCCGCCTGTGCCGGATAGACCGGCCTGCTGCAGGAGCCGGGATTCGCGGCCGCCTGCGCCGCGTCGGCCGGCGCGGCGGCCTGGCGTGCGGGCGACTGCGCGCAGCCGGCGAGGAGCGTCGCGGCCATGCCGGCAGCCGCCAGGATGCGCATCGCGGGCGGCGTCATTGCGGCGCCCAGGCGTATTTCACCGCAGTCCACTGCTCCTTCGGCGCGCCGTTCACCGTACCCGGCTGGAACCTGCATTTGGCAAGCGCAGCGCGTGCCGTCTCGTCCAGCAATTCGTTGCCGCTGGTCTTCTGCACCACCGCTTCGCGCACCGTGCCGTCGGCCCTGACCAGGAAGGCGAGCGTGACCGTGCCTTCCGCCCTGGCGGCCAGCGCCTGCGGGGGGTACTCCGGCTGGCGGCACGACTTGAAGTTCACGACCGGCTCGGTGGTGACACTGTCCGGCAGCGCGGTAAAGGGATTGACCGGCGGCGTCTGGGTGCAGCCGGCGAGCAGGGCCAGTCCGAGCGCCGGCACGGCGGCTTTCCAGTGAGCGTGGGTGAGGGTGCAGGACAGCGGTTTGTTGTGTGACATTCCTTCTCCTTCATTGGCCGCACCGGTCGAATGGCGAGGAGCGGCTGTGTTCTTCGCTCCACCGGGCGTCCCCGGTGGAGCGTTCATGCTGTTATTTCAACTGCCATATATAGGATACCTTAGTCCAGGCCTGGACCGGCTTGCCGTTGGCCAGCGCCGGCTTGAAGCTGCACTTGACCAGGGCGGACCGCGCCGCTTCGTCGAGCCCGGCATGGCCGCTCGACTTCTGCACCTTGTTTTCCTTGACCTTGCCGTCCAGGCCAACCAGGAAGCCCAGCTCGACGGTGCCTTCGTGACGGGCCTTATGGTCGGCCTCCGGATACTCGGGCTTGGCGCAGGAATGGAAGTCGGCCAGCGCCTGCTGGTCCACCTGCTGCGCCGTTGCCTGCGCCGGCTGGGCGTTGGCGAAGACGGCGGCGCTCAGCATGGCCAGGCCGATGACCGGGACGGCTGCCTTCCAGCTCGGGGCTTGGGTGTCGGGACGAACCAATCGTGTGATACGTTTCATCAGGTTTCCTCCGTTGGCCGCTTGGGCCAGGTGGTGGGTGGAGAACTGGAGCTTGTCCAGTTCGGAAAGGGCAAGGGCCAGGCGCCGCGGTTCGCCCAGTTGCCTTGCCGCGATATCGTCGGCGATGTGTTCGCGCTCGGTGCGGATGCGCCCCGAGATCCACCACACCGCCGGGTGATAGAAGAGCAGCGTCTCGACCACGTTCTGGGCCAGGTTGACCAGGTAGTCATGACGCCGGATATGCGCCAGCTCGTGCGCCAGCAGCGCCTCGAGGAGGTGGGCCGGCATGCCGGTGACCAGGGACGCGGGCACCAGCACCACCGGTCGCCACCAGCCGGCGGTCACCGGGCTCGATAAGCCATCGACCAGGCGCAGGCGCACCGGCCGCGTGACGCCGCATTGCGCCGCCAGCCGATCGAGGCGGGCCTGCCAGGCGGCATCGCCGCGCTCGCCCGACGCGGCGCGCCGGATCCACGCCAGGCCGAGCGCCATGCGCAGCGCCAACGCCAGGGCGCAGGCGGCCCAGCAGGCCACGATCAGGGCAATGTGTTCGCGCAGCAGGGCGTCCCAGAACAGGCCATCCTCCATGGCCGGGCGCACCGCCGCGGCGCCGAAGAGGGCGCCGGCCTGATTGGCGCCGGCCGCCTGCAAGCGCAGGACGAGGCCCGCCGCCGGCAGCGCCAGGCACAGGAACAGTCCGGTACAGGCCACGGTGTAACGGTGTTCGGCGCGCGCCTTGCGCATCGCGAACAGGGCAAGGGCCACCGCACAGCCGATCAGTGCGCCCTGCCAGAGAAAGTGGATCAGGGTCCAGCCGATGCTGGCGACAAGATGCGCGCCGTTCATCGCTCGTCTCCGTCCTTCAGCAAGCGCTCGATCTCGTCGCGCTCCTTCTTCGAGATGCCGCTTTTGAGCGCGGCCAGCACCAGCGCCTTGGCCGAGCCCGCGAAGGCGCGCTGCATCAGGTCTTGCAGCAGATTGGTCTGCAGGGCGTCGCGCTCGTGCACGGGCGCATACACGTGGGAACGTTCGCTCTCGTCGCGGCTGAGCAGGCCCTTGCCGTGCATGACCTGCATCAGGCGCAAGACCGTGGCATAGGTGACGTCGGGGCGTTGCGGGAGCATCGCTTCGTGCACCTGCTTGGCGGTGGCCGCGCCGAGCGGCCAGAGCACCTGCAGCAGGTCGAGTTCGGCGGGCGTGGGCTTGGGAGCGTCGGGGGAGCGCGGCATGACATGACCTCGTCTGTTCAGGATGAATCTAGATTATCCTGTCTAGATCGAGGTGTCTACAACTATCCGCGTGTGTCAGGATGCGGGGTGAATAAAGTGAATGCCGGGAGGGCTCAGGCCGGGCGCTGGGGCAGGCCGGGCCGCGGTTTGCCGGCGGCGCCGAACTGCTCGATCGTTTCCAGCAGCACCTTGGCGCGGAAGGGTTTCAGGATGACCCGGCTGATCTTGCGGTTGCGCAGCTCGTGCAGCAGTTCGGCGGTGGCCTGTTCGGCCATGATCGCGACCGGGATCACCGCGTTCGCCGCGCCGGCGGCGCGCAGTTCGTCGACCAGGCTCAGGTCGTAGCGCCGTTCGCCGCCGCGACCGATGCAGTCGACCGCGATCACCGCGCCGTGGAAGGCGCGTGCGTGCAGCATGCGGCGCGCGGCCTCGATGCTCGCGGCTTCATGCACCTGGCTCAGCGCAAGACTGCGCGCCGTCATCGCCACCGTGCGGCGCAGCATCGGCTCCGGTTCCACCAGCAGGATGTGCATGGATTCAGTCATCCGCGCGCTCCTCCGGGTGCGCCAGTTCCATCACCGCCAGGTCGCGCAAGGTGCCCAGGATGGCCAGTTCCATCGCATCGAGCGTGCGCGGTCGGCGGTCGATCAGGCACAGGGTGCCCAGGCGCAGGCCGGACGGCAGCGCCAGCGGCGCGCCGGCATAGAAGCGGATGTGCGGCGCGCCCGTCACCAGCGGGTTGTCGGCGAAGCGCGGGTCTTGCAGCGCGTCGTCGACCACCATGATCTCGTCGCGCAGGATGGCGTGCGCACAGAACGACACGTCGCGGCCGGTCTCGCACACCGGCATGCCCACGCGCGCCTTGAACCACTGGCGATTGGCGTCGACCAGCGTGACCAGCACGATCGGCATGTCGAACTCGGCGGCGGCGAATTGCGCGATCTTGTCGAAACGTTCCTCGGGCGGGGTGTCGAGGATCAGGAGTTCGTACAGCGCGGCCAGGCGCGCGGCTTCGTCATCGGGTTGGGCGGCGATGTGCATCGTGGCGGACCAGGGCGGTCGTCATTCGGGAAAGCCGCAATATAGCAGACCCGTTGCGGCCATAAAATGGGGAAATAAAAGGGTGGGATAAAAAAGGCGCGATAAAAACGAGAGATAAAAAAGAAGGGATAAAAAGAAGGGATAAAAAGAAGGGATAAAAAGAAGGGATAAAAAGAAGGGATAAAAAAAACCGTGTCCGAGGACACGGTTTTTTTTGGGGCGGGCAGCGCGCGGGATTACGCCGCTTCGCGCACTTGCTTCAGGCTGTTCTGGTCTTCGACATGGACGCGGCCGCTCAATACGTCGTCCATGCGCGCCGAATCCAGTTCTTTCTCCCACTTCGACACCACGACCGTCGCGACGCCGTTGCCAATGAAGTTGGTCAGGGCGCGCGCTTCGCTCATGAAGCGGTCGATGCCGAGAATCAGGGCCATGCCCGCCACCGGAATGGTCGGCACCACGGCCAGGGTCGCGGCCAGCGTGATGAAGCCGGCGCCGGTGATGCCCGATGCGCCTTTCGAGGTCAGCATCGCCACCAGCAGGATGGTCAGTTCCTGGGTCAGGGTCAGTTCGGTATTGGTTGCCTGCGCCACGAACAGCGCCGCCATCGTCATGTAGATATTGGTGCCGTCCAGGTTGAACGAGTACCCGGTCGGGACCACCAGGCCGACCACCGGCTTGGAGCAGCCCAGCTTTTCGAGCTTGCGCATCAGGTTCGGCAGGGCGCTTTCCGACGACGAGGTGCCCAGCACGATCAGCAGTTCTTCCTTGATGTACTTGATGAACTTGAAGATCGAGAAGCCGGTGAACTTGGCGATGGCGCCCAGTACGACGAACACGAACAGCGCGCAGGTCAGGTAGAACGAACCCATCAGCTTGGCCAGCGGCAGCAGCGACTCCAGGCCATATTTGCCGATGGTGAAGGCCATCGCGCCGAAGGCGCCGATCGGGGCGACTTTCATGACGATGTTGACGATGCCAAAGATCACGTGGGCGATGTCGTCGATGAACTTGGTGACTGGACGGCCGCGTTCGCCCATCATCGACAGCGCGAAGCCGAACAGGATCGCGATCAGCAGGACTTGCAAGATGTTACCGGTTGCGAAAGCATCCACGAAGGTATTCGGGATGATGTGCATGATGAACTCGGTCGTGGTCTGGGCATGCGCATTGGTGGTGTACTGCGCGATCGAGCTCGAATCGAGGTGGGCCGGATCGACGTTGAAGCCGGCGCCCGGCTTGACCAGGTTGGCGACCACGAGGCCAATGGCCAGGGCGAAGGTCGACACGACCTCGAAATAGATCAGCGCCTTGCCGCCGACGCGGCCGATCTTCTTCATGTCCTGCATCCCGGCGATGCCGGCGACGACGGTACAGAAGATCACGGGGGCGATGATCATCTTGATCAGCTTGATGAAGCCGTCTCCCAGTGGCTTCATCGCGGTGCCCAGTTCGGGGTAGAACACCCCCAGCAACACGCCAAGGACGATGGCGATCAGCACCTGGACATACAGTACTTTATAGAAAGGCTTCTTCATGGCAACTCTTCAGCGAGGTTCGTGGTTGTTCCATGGTGGAGCAATCGTTCTCAGCGGGCTATTGTGGAAATCCGCATGCTGCACTGCACCAGGGCGGCATGCAGGCTCACGCACCGCAGCGGTGCGAACGGGGAGGGAGGAGGGTGGCCGGTCCGCCATCTGGCTGGCGGACGGCAGGGTCTGGCGGCAGGGTCTGGCGCAGCAGCCGTGACAGCGCGGGGCCGAGGCGGCGCCCGGCCGGCACCGCCGTTTCGCCCCGATGTTACTGGGCGGCCCAGCCGCCATCCATGTTCCACGCCACGCCACGCACCTGGTCGGCGGCCGGACTGCAGAAGAACACGGCCAGCGCGCCCAGTTCTTCCGGGGTGACGAATTCACCCGACGGTTGTTTTTCAAGCAGCAAGGCCTTGCGCGCGGCGTCGTTGTCCAGGCCGTCGCGCGCGGCGCGATCGTCGACCTGTTTCTGCACCAGGGGGGTCAGCACGAAGCCGGGGCAGATCGCATTCGCGGTCACGCCGGTCTGCGCCGTCTCGAGCGCCGTCACCTTGGTCAGGCCAACCAGGCCGTGCTTGGCGGCGACGTAGGCCGATTTCTGGCTCGATCCCACCAGGCCGTGCACCGACGCCAGGTTGATGATGCGGCCCCAGTTTTTCTGCTTCATGCCGGGCAGGACCAGGCGGGTGGTGTGGAAGGCCGAGCTGAGGTTGATGGCGATGATGGCGTCCCATTTCTCGGTCGGGAATTCCTCGACCGGCGCCACGTGCTGGATGCCGGCATTGTTGACCAGGACGTCGACCCCGCCGAATTTCTCGACGGCGTAGCGCATCATGGCCTCGATCTCCGCTGGCTTGGACATGTCGGCGTTGTGGTAGGCCGTCTGCACCCCGAATTCGGCGCCGATGTCGGTGTACAGCTTCTCGATCTGCTGGGCGTCGCCGAAGCCGTTGAACACGATGTTGGCGCCCTGTTCGGCCAGCGAGCGCGCGATCCCGAGGCCGATGCCCGAGGTCGAACCGGTGACGAGAGCCGTTTTGCCACTTAGCATGCTGGATTTCATTGCGTCCTCTATATGAAGGTGATCGGGGAAACTTCCTGAGAATTGGTAGAATTCTAATCGCAACGCCATTCTGATGGCGAATTGCACAGCCGCCGCCAACCGGCGGCTGCCTATTTTTTCATGACGGAGTCCCGATGTCTGAACCCAGATTAAAAAGCGTCCAGTGCAGCTCGCCCGCCGGGCTGCACCGCGTCGCCTACAAGGAATGGGGCGACGCGGACAATCCGAAGGTGCTGGTCTGCGTGCATGGCGTGACCCGCGTCGGCGACGATTTCGACCATCTGGCGCGCGCCCTGTGCGACGACTATCGCGTGGTCTGCCCGGACATCGTGGGGCGCGGGCGCTCGGAGCGGCTGCGCGATCCGGCCTATTACACGGTGCCGCAGTACGTGGCCGACATGGTGACCCTGATCGCGCGCGTGACGGCCGGCGCCGACAACGAGGACGTGGCCTGGTTCGGCACTTCGATGGGCGGCCTGGTCGGCATGGCGCTGGCCGCGCTCGAGGGCAGCCCGGTGCGCAAGTTCGTGCTCAACGATATCGGCCCGGTGCTCGATGGCGCCGCCTTGCGGCGCATCGGCGACTACATCGGCCAGGACGTGCGCTTCCCGAGCTTCGCCGCCGGGGCCGAGTTCGTGAAGACGGTCTCGGCATCCTTCGGCCCGCACTCCGACGACGAGTGGCGCAAGCTGGCGGCCGACGTCCTGCGCCAGGGGCAGGACGGCCAGTGGGAGCGCCACTACGACTTGAACCTGGCGCAGCCGTTCCGGGAGATCACCCTGGAACGCGCCGCCCAGGACGAGGCCGCGCTGTGGGCGGCCTGGGACAAGATTCGCTGCCCGACCCTGCTGGTGCGCGGCGAGCATTCCGACCTGCTGTCGCGCGCGACCGCGCAGCAGATGACGCAGCGCGGACCGCGTCCGCGCCTGGTCGAACTGCCCGGGGTGGGCCATGCGCCGACCTTCGTGCACGACGACCAGATCGCGATCGCGCGCGCCTTCTTAATCGACTGAACAAGCAACAACATTGTCAACCCGAACCGAAGCGGTTCGTCATAAACCTAAAGAAAGAGATCATGGAAATCAAACGACTGCACGTAGGCAAACGCCTGTCCGAAGTAGCGATCTACAACGACACCGTCTACCTGGCCGGCCAGATCGCCGAAGACACCAGCCAGGGCATCGAGGGCCAGATGCGCGAGGTGCTGGGCCACGTCGACCGCCTGCTGGGCGACGCCGGCAGCGACAAGACCTGCATCCTGACCTGCCAGATCTTCATCTCCAGCATGGATAACTTCCCCGGCATGAACAGCGTCTGGGACGAGTGGGTGGCGCAGGGCCATACCCCGCCGCGCGCGACCGTCGAAGCCAGGCTCGCCAATCCGGCCTGCCTGGTCGAGGTGTGCGTCACCGCCGCCGTTCGCTAAGGCAGAACCGTCGTATGGTATCGACCGCCCTGCTGGGCGACGTAAACAGCGGCCTGGTCCAGGGACTGGGCCAGGCGGACTGCGCGCGCGTGCAGGCGGCGCTCGATTACGCGGCCGCAGGCTATGGCGAGCGGATCGCTTCCTCGGGCCAGGGCGCGTTCGAGTTCTCGCTCGGCGCGGCCGGCACCCTGGCCTACCTGAACACCGACGCCGAGACCCGCATCGCGGGCCTCTTGTTCGAGCTGGCGCTGATGGACCCTGCCACCTTCGGGCGCATCGAGGAGCGCTTCGGCCCCGAAGTGGCGGCGCTGGTGCAGGGCGTGCACCAGCTGATCCGCCTGCGCGACCTGACCGCCGGCCAGGCGCCGGTGGGCAGCGGCAAGAACGCGGCCCAGCAGGCCGCGGCCCAGAACGAGACCCTGCGCAAGATGCTGCTGGCGATGGCCACCGACATGCGCGTGGTCCTGATGCGCCTGGCCTCGTGCGCCGCCACCTTGCGCTACTTCGCCGAGCACAAGCGTTTCGACGAAGTCACGCGCGCCTATGGCCGCGAGGTGCTGGACTTCTATGCGCCGCTGGCCAACCGGCTCGGCATCTGGCAACTGAAATGGGAGCTCGAAGACCTGGCCTTCCGCTTCATCGAACCGGATACCTACAAGCGCATCGCCAAGATGCTCGAAGAAAAGCGCATGTCGCGCGAAAGCTTCGTGGCCTCGTCGATCGCGCGCCTGCAAAGCGAGCTGGCCGCGGCCGGCATCCGGGCCGATGTCTCGGGGCGGCCGAAGCACATCTACAGCATCTGGAGCAAGATGCGCGGCAAGGAGCTCGATTTCTCGGAGCTCTACGACGTGCGCGCCTTCCGCGTGATCGTGGCCGACATCAAGACCTGCTACACGGTGCTGGGCGTGATCCACAATATCTGGACTCCGGTGCCTAAGGAGTTCGACGACTACATCTCGCGCCCCAAGCCGAACGGCTACCGCTCGCTGCACACGGTGGTGACGGCCGACGACGGCCGTCCGCTGGAGGTGCAGATCCGCACGCAAGAGATGCACAATTTCGCCGAGTACGGCATCGCGGCCCACTGGCGCTACAAGGAAGAGGGCGGGTCCAACTTCAAGAGCCAGCAGTACGACGAGAAGATCGCCTGGCTGCGCCAGCTGCTGGCCTGGAAGACCGACGTCGCCGACGCCGTGGCCGGCCAGGAAAACCAGCAGAAGGAATGGGTCGAGAAACTCAAGGCGGCCAGCCTCGACGACCGCATCTTCGTGCTCACGCCGCAGGCGCGCGTGCTGGAGCTGCCGGTCGGCGCCACGCCGATCGACTTCGCCTATCACCTGCACAGCGAGGTCGGGCACCGCTGCCGCGGCGCCAAGATCGACGGCGTGATGGTGCCGCTCAATACCCCGCTCAAGAACGGCCAGACCTGCGAGATCATCACCGCCAAGGGCGGGGCCGGCAGCCAGGGCCCGTCGCGCGACTGGCTCAGTCCCGAGTACACGGTCTCGAGCCGCACCCGCTCCAAGATCCGCGCCTGGTTCCATGCGCTGGACGTGGCCGAAACGCTGGCAAATGGCCGGGCGCTGGTCGAGAAATCGCTGCAGCGCGAGGGCAAGACCGCGGTCAACCTCGAGCTGCTGGCCCAGAAACTCGGTTTCGCCAAGGTGGACGAATTGTTCATCGAGGTCGGCAAGGACAAGTTCAGCCTGCGTCACGTCGAAGCGGCGCTGCACGAGAGCGTCGAGCCGGCGCCGGTCGAAGACGCGGCGGTGGTCAACAAGAGCCGCGCATCGAGCGTCGAGCAGGGCGCCAAGTCGGGCGTGCTGGTGGTGGGCACCGAAGGCCTGATGACGATGCTGGCCAAGTGCTGCAAACCGGCGCCGCCGGACCCGATCGTCGGCTTCGTCACGCGCGGCAAGGGCGTCTCGATCCACCGCCTCAGCTGCAAGAACTTCGCCGAGATGCAGGCCAAGTCGCCCGAGCGCGTGATCCAGGTGGAGTGGGGCACGGCCGGCATGGAGACCGTTTATCCGGTCGACCTGTTCATCCTGGCGCAAGACCGGCAAGGCCTGTTGCGCGACATCTCCGAGGTGTTCTCGCGCGAGAAGATCAATGTGATCGGCGTCAATACCCAGAGCGCCAGGGGCCAGGCGCGCATGGTGTTCACGGCGGAGATCGGGTCGACGGCGCAGGCGCAAAAGGCGCTGGCGGCGATCATGGAGGTGTCGGGAGTGATGGAGGCGAGGAGGCAGTAGGGCGCCGGCCACGCCGCCCCGCGGTCCGTGCGAACGTCATCAATTGTCACGGACCCGTTCAATCGCCTGCAACCGAGTATCATTCAGTCCATGCCGCGAACGATCCCGCCCATCGCCCAACCGACCCTGTGGCCCGCCTACCTGGCGCGCTACCTGCGCAGCTGGTGGTACATGATCCACCTGGGCGCGGTCGCCGTCGTCACGGCCCTCTCGCCGTCCACCTGGCGCCGCGCGAGCTTTCACGCCACCGCGCGCCACATCCACGCCAGCACCTGGCTGGTGCTGCCCTGGTTCACGCTGGCCTCCTGCCTGGTCAGCCTCGTCATCATCCGCATCGTGCTGGTCACGGCCAAGAGCTACGGCCTGTCCGGCATCGCGCTCGAGATGGTGGTGCGGGTGCTGGTGCTGGAGCTGATTCCGCTGGCGGCGGCGCTGTTCGTGGCGCTGCGCGCCAGCATGGCGTTCGACGCCGCGGCCCTGGGCCTGGCGCGCTCAGGGCTGTCGATCCGCGCCGCCAGCATCGAGGCGCTGCACCGCGTGCGGCGCGACCTGGTGCCGCAACTGATCGCCAACGCGGTGGCGGTGCTGTCGCTGGCGATGGTCACGTCGATCACCGTACTGCTGCTGGCCTATCTGAACGTGTATGGCCTGTCGCCCTGGGGCATTCCCGACTACACCCGCACCGTGGGCCGCGTGTTCACGCCGGTGGTGACGGCCGGCTTCGTGATCAAGACGGTGTTGTTCGGCCTGGCGGTGGCCCTGATCCCGACCGCCGCCGTGCTCGAATTGCAGCGCTATCCGCGTGCATTGGCCACCAGCGTGCAGCCCGGCGCGCTGCGCCTGCTGTTCGTGCTGATCGTGATCGAGGCCAGCTCCCTGGCCCTGAAATACATCTGAATCCTGGAACGAGAACCTCATGCCGGACCCGACTCCTGATCCATCCACCCCCGACGAGCCCAAGAACGTCGAAGCCAAGGCGGTGATCCTGCTGGTGCTGCTGGGCCTCATGATCGCGGCCTTCGTGCTGTACGTGATGTACGCGCGCGGCGTGTTCGAGCCGACCCAGCGCCTGACCCTGGTGGCCGAGGATTCGTCCGGCGTCATCCCCGGCATGGACATGACCTTCGCCGGCTTTCCGATCGGGCGCGTGCGCCAGGTCGACCTGGGCGACGACGGCAAGGTGCAGATCACGGTCGACGTCCAGAGCAAGGACGCCAAGTGGCTGCGCGTCTCGAGCGTGTTCACGCTGGAGTCGAGCATCGTCGGCGAGACCCGCCTGCGCGCCTATACCGGGGTGCTGACCGATCCGCCGTTGCCGCCGGATTCCACCCGCACCGTGCTGCGCGGCGACGCCACCGCCGAGATCCCGCGCATCGTCGCCACCGCGCGCGCGCTGCTGGAAAACCTGGAAACCATGACCGCGTCCGGCTCGGACGTCAACGCCAGCCTGGCCAACCTGTCGGCGGTGACGGCCCGCATGTCGGGCCGCTACGGCGTGCTCGGCGGCGCGCTGGGCGGCGACGAAGAGGCGAAGAAGCTGATGGAAGCGCTGGATCGGGTCAACGCCATCCTGGCCAAGGCCGACCAGCGCGTGTTCGGCAAGGCCGGCGTGATGGACGATACCCAGGCCGCGGTCCGCCAGCTGGACGTGGTGCTGCAGGACGCCAGCGCCACGCTGAAGAAGGTCGACGCGGTGCTGGTGGAGGCCCAGGCGGTGGGCGCCAATACGCGCGCGGCCACCGAAGACCTGGGCGCGCTGCGCGGCGAGGTCGACGCCAGCCTGCGCAAGGTGAACCGCCTGGTCGAGGAAATCAACCGCAAATGGCCGTTCGCCCGGAGCAGCCAGGAGATCAAGCTGCCATGAAAATCGCTTGCGTATTGATCGTGGCCGCGCTGGCCGGCTGCGCCGGCAAGCCGCTGCCGCCCGACTGGCAAGCCAATGCCAAGGACGCCCTCGACGCCGCGGTCGACGACTACCTGAAAGGGCACACGGCGGCGTCCGAGGCCGAATTCCGCGAGGCGCGGCGCGAGACGGCGGCCACCGGGCGCCCGGATCGCGTGGCCCAGGTGGAGCTGGTGCGCTGCGCGGCGCAGGCGGCCAGTCTCGTATTCGAGGATTGCCCCGGCTATGCGGCGCTGGCGGCGGATGCCACGCCGGGCCAGCGCGCCTACGCCGCCTACCTGGCGGGGCAGTGGATTGGCCTGGACGCGGCGCTGCTGCCCGAGCAGCATCGCGCCGTGGTCGCGGGCGGCGCGCTCGACAAGATCGACGACCCGTTGTCGCGGATGGTCGCGGCCGGGGCGCTGTTCAAGGCGGGACGCATGACGCCGCAGGGCATCGCGCTGGCGGTGGACACCGCCTCGAACCAGGGCTGGCGCCGCCCCTTGCTGACCTGGCTCGGGGTGCAGGAGCAGCGCGCCAGGGCGGCCGGCGACAGCGCGGCAGCGGACGGGATCCGGCGCCGGATGGCGCTCGTGGCGGGCCAGTGAGGGGAACCGGCGTTTGAGCGATGCATTGAAAGTCACCGGTCACGGTCGATCATGTCGAGACGCTCTTCGAGACGCAGCTACCGCGTGAGCGGGATCGCTGGCGCGCCGACAATGCGCGTTCCATCGTCAAGCCGCGCGTTCATCCCGACTGGCGCGCGCCACTTTGCATGGGGTGAGACCGCCGGCGTTGCTTCATGCGACAGCGCCCCGCGCGAAGCTCAGGCCCGCGGCGGCAGGCTGTCGGCCGGCAGCAGGCGATGCAGCAGTTTTTCGGAAAGACGGCGCAAGCGGATCGCCATGCCGGGTGGCGTCAGTCGGTCCAGGCGCCGGCCGAAGTGGCTGACACCGGGCAGGTCGACGCCGAATAATTGCTGGCGTTGCGGGTCGCCATCGAAACGGGCCAGATCGGATGGCGCAGCGCTGCGAAAGGCCTTCATCCAGAAGTGACCGTAGGTATAGATGAGCGACTTGCGTACGCGATCGGTGTCGTTGGCCTCGGCCATGTGCAGCACATGGGTGTTGAAGAGCACCACGTCGCCGGCGCGTGGCACGATGCGCACCGTTGCGCCGGAGGCGGCCAGCGTCGGCCGATGCGGATTGACATGCAGTGGCGGCAGGTGCTGGCTGCCCGGGATGAACGACAGGCAGCCCTGGTTCGGCGCCAGGTCTTCCAGGTAGAAGTGTGCCTTGGCCAGGAAGCTGGGCGCGTGGGCGGGGGCGACGCCCGACACGCGCGCGATGTCGGAATGGTAAGGGCTGGTGAAGGTTGGGCCGGGAAAGAACAGGCGCGCACTGGTTTCCTGCAACGCGATATCTTCGCCCACCGTCCGGCGCAGCAGCGGGAACAGCGCAGGCAAGTCGACGAGGTCGACGAATACCGGATCGGCATCGAGGATGGCGGGCAGGTCGTGGAAGCGCTTGCCGCTGTCGCGGGCCTGACGCGTCGCCTGCGCGTGGCGGGCGGCAGCGGCGTCGAAGGCGCTGCGCGCAGCTGCTACCACCGCCTGCGGCAGCAGCTGTTTCAGGTGGACGAATCCTTGCGTGTTGTACTGGAGCGTGAGGTCAAGCAGCTGGTCGGTGGAGAGCATGATCGATTGAAAATCCGGCGGCGTTGGCGAACAGGTTGAATTGGGCATGTGTGGTCGCGTGCCAGGAGTGCAGGCGGGCGTGTGCGCAGGTCGCTTCGCGCGTGGGCATGTCGGCGCGCAGGCGCCGTACGGCATCGGCCACGCCGGCCGCTGAATTTGCGCGCAGCAGTAGCCCTGCCGCATGGCAGCGCACCACCTCGGCGGTGCCGCCCACGTCGCTGGCGATGACCGGCGCACCGCAGGCCATTGCCTCGAGCAGGACGTTGGCCCAGCCCTCCCGGTTCGAGGCCAGCACCAGCGCGTCGGCGGCGCTGTAGCAGGTGCGCAACTGGCTCTGTGTCAGGAGGCCGAGGAAGCGGACGCGATCCTGCACGCCGAGCTGGCGGCACATGGCCATGAGCCGGTCGCGCTCCGGACCCGCGCCAACGATCATCAGGCGCACGCCACGCAGTTGCGGCAGGGCGGAGATGACCTTGTCGTGCCCCTTGCGTTCGATCAGGTGGCCGACCGAGAGCAGGGTGAAGCCGTCGATGCTCAGCCCCGCACGTGCCCGTGCATAGGGTTCCGGATAGAACAGTTCGAGATCGACGCCATTGCGCAACGCATGGATGCGTTCTCCGGGCAGGCCGAGGCGGATCATGTCCTGGCGCAGTGCCTCGCAGACGCTGATCATTGCATAGGCGGAGTGCGCCGCCTGGCGGATCAGGCGGCGTGGCCAGACATGGTCCGGCAGCTGGGTGATGTCGCTGCCCAGCGCGCTGATGATCACCGGCTTGCCGTAATGGCGTCCCAGCATGGCCGCGGCCACGCCGTCCGGGTAGAAGTAGTGAGCATCGATGAGGTCGAAATCGGCGCCCTGCGCAAGCAGGCCATCGATGGCCCCGCGTGCGGCGTGGAACAGTGTCCATGGTGTCGCATACATGCCGATACCGGGCAAATTGGCGTAGCGCGGATGCAGCACCCGTATGCCGTCCCGGACTTCCTCGCGCGGCACCCGCGCATAGCGCGCATAGCGCCCGAAGACCCCCGCAGTCGACGGGAACCATGGCACCGGTGCAACCACTATCGAGCGGACGGGGTGGTGGCGCAGTTGCTGGCGAAGACTGGTCTCGGTGAAAATTCCGTGGTGCGGTTCGACGGCATTCGGGAACAGGGTTGAGAACGTCAGAATATTCAGCATCAGGGATCGTCGGCAGCGTTGATTGGTCGCGCCGCCATCAGTCAATGATGAATTCGGACGATGGGTATCGCTATGCAATTCCCATGCCTGCCTGCAATTACTTGATTTTGTTCACTATCTGCTACCGACGTTGTTTAACTGTAAAGTTTTTCGACAGTCGGTCATGGCCGGGAGCGCAGGGCCCAGGGCAGCGTATTGTGGATGGTCGTGGCCGCGATCGCCGCCTGGCCCGTCGCCACCGCGATCTGGTTCAGCCCGCGCGTGACGTCGCCGATGGCGAACAGGCCCGGCACCGTGGTGCGGCAATGGTCGTCCACCAGCAGCTTGTCGCACTCGGCGGTTTCGGCGCCGAGGGCCGCCGCCAGGCTCGATCTCGCGCTTTCGCCCAGCATCGGATAGAACACGTCGCATTCGTAGTGCTCGCCATCGCGCGTGTGCAGCACCGGTCGCAAGTCGTCGGTCAGGGTCACGCCGGCCAGCGGCGACGCGATGTGGAGCACGTTCGCCGCCTCCAGCTGGCGCTTTTCGTCGGCGTTGACGGCAGTTTCGTCGGCGCGCTCGAACAGCAGCACGTCGGCGCTGAAGCTGCGCATGAACAGGGCGTGGCCGACCGGATTGACCTCGGACGTGGCCACCGCGATGCGCTTGTCGATGACGTCGAAGCCGTCGCACACCGGGCACAGGCGCACGGCGCCTGCCGCGACCGCTTCTTCCCAGCGCTCGACCGGCATGCCGGCGTCGGCCACGCCGGTGGCCAGCAGCACCGTATGCGCGCGCAGGGTGGTCAGGTCGCCCTCGGGACTGCAGCAGTCGGCTTCGAACAGGCCGTCCTCGATGCGCAGGTTCGTGATCTCGCCGGGGATCACATGGCCGCCGTAGTTGCCGAGCTGGCAACGGAGCTGGTCCAGCAGCAGCTTGCCGTTGACTCCATCGGGAAAGCCTGGATAGTTGTGCGAGACGGGAATCCAGCCCAGCCGGCTATTGCCCTTGTCGACCAGGGCCACGTTGCGCGTGAAGCGGTGCAGGTAGATGGCGGCGGTCAGGCCGCCAGGGCCGCCGCCGATGATGATGGTGTCGAAGACGTTCGGTGTGAGTTCCATGCCTTGATTATCGCGGGGCGGGTACGACCGGGGTATCGGCGCGCGCCTGAGCGCCGGGTCGGCATCGGCTTACACGCGCGCCTTAGCGCCTATCCCGGTAGGTGGGGGGAAGCTCATGCCGACATGCGCGTAGGCGATGCATGGCGAGTGTGAGCAAGGCGCGAGGAGGCCGCATGGCGAGCCATGCAACGACGAGCAACGCAGCGCACACTTGCCAGGCGCGGCAGGAGCGACTCCCACCTGCCGGGGTAGGCGCTTAGAGCGACTTGCCGCCAGCCGCCTCGGGCTGCAGGGTCACGTGATCGATGCCGTGCCGTTCGCGCAGCATGGCGCGCACCGCTTCGAGCACCGGCGGCCATTCTTCCAGGCTGCGGATCTCGATGTGGCCGATCAGGGCGGGGTGGCCCGGCGACATGTCCCACACGTGCATATCGTGCACGGCCAGCACGCCGTCGACGGCGGCCATGTCGGCGCCGACCTGCACGTAGTCGATCGCATGCGGCACGCCTTCCATCAGGAAGTGGTACGACTCGCGCAGGATGCCGCTGGTCGAGCGCAGGATCAGGAGGGCGACGAAGATCGACAGGATCGGGTCGGCCTGCACCCAGCCGGTGACGTAGATGATGGCGCCGGAGGCGATCGCCGCCAGCGAACCGAGCAGGTCTCCCATCACGTTGACCAGGGCGGCGCGGGTATTGATGCTGTCGTTGTTACGAGAAAGAATCCAGGCGACCAGCAGGTTGATCGAGGCGCCCAGGGCCGCGACCACCAGCACGATGCCGCCCTGCACCTGTTCGGGATGGATCAGCCGCTGCACCGCCTCGTAGCCGATCCAGGCCACCAGGCCCAGCATCGCCAGGCAGTTGACGAAGGCGGCCAGCGCTTCGGCGCGCACGAAGCCGAAGGAGTGGCGGGCCGACGGCGGGCGCTTGGCGATCAGCTGGGCCAGCAAGGCCAGGCCCAGGGCGGCGGCGTCGGTCACCATGTGGCCGGCATCCGAGATCAGGGCCAGCGAGTTGGAGAGGAAGCCGGTGATCACTTCGACCACGGCGAACAGCAAGGTCAGGCCGAGCGCCACCGCCAGCGCCTTCTGGCTGCGCGCCTCGATCGAGTGCGCATGACTGGCGTCGCCGTCCAGGTGGGCGTGCAGGTGCGAAGGGTCGTACGGCTGGTAAGTCATCGCTGGCGAAGGGAAAATGGTGGCAGACCGGAAGTGTAAAGCATACGCCGCAACCGGGCAGGGGCGGGTCCTGCGGCAACTATTTCCGTGCGAGGGTTGCGGTTCCGCCATGCGGTCCTTATAATGGCGGCATCGGGCGGTTAGTTCAGCTGGTTAGAATACTTGGTCGACATCCAAGGGGTCGCAGATTCGAATTCTGCACCGCCCACCAGAACACGGCAATAAGAGCGAGAAAGGCACCGACGGTTATGACACCGCGAACTACAACCTGGTTGTGGGGGAGTCGCTAGACGCGAAGGGGTGTGCTTTTGCTCAACACAACGGAAAAACGCGGCTAGTGCCGCGTTTTTTTTCGTCTTTTAAATTCCCATTGTCTATTTGTTTATTTTTCACCGGCGCGTGCGCCAATTGGAGAACAGCATGCTGAACGTTCGACTTCCCGATGGCTCCAGCCGTCAATTCGACGGCCCCGTGACGGTGGCCCAGGTAGCACAAAACATCGCCCCGAGCCTGGCCAAGGCCGCCCTGGCCGGCAAGGTCAACGGCAAGGTGGTCGACACCTCGTTCCTGATCGACGGTGATGCCGATCTCGCGATCGTGACCGAGCGCGACCCGGAAGGCCTGGACGTGATCCGTCACTCGACCGCCCACCTGCTGGCCTATGCGGTCAAGGAATTGTTCCCGGAAGCCCAGGTCACCATCGGCCCGGTCATCGAGAACGGCTTTTACTACGACTTCTCGTACAAGCGCCCGTTCACCCCGGACGACCTGGCCGCCATCGAAAAGAAGATGGTCGAGCTGGCCAAGAAGGACGAACCGGTCACCCGCAAGGTGCTGCCGCGCGACGAGGCCGTGGCCTATTTCAAGTCGATCGGCGAACACTACAAGGCCGAAATCATCGCCTCGATTCCGGCCAATGAAGACGTCTCGCTGTACAGCGAAGGCGGCTTCACCGACCTGTGCCGCGGCCCGCACGTGCCGTCGACCGGCAAGATCAAGGTCTTCAAGCTGATGAAGCTGGCCGGCGCCTACTGGCGCGGCGACTCCAAGAACGAGATGCTGCAGCGCGTGTACGGCACCGCCTGGACCAGGAAGGAAGACCAGGAGCAATACCTGCACATGCTCGAAGAAGCGGAAAAGCGCGACCACCGCAAGCTCGGCAAGGCATTGGACCTGTTCCACTTCCAGGAAGAAGCGCCGGGCCTGGTGTTCTGGCATCCGAAGGGCTGGACCGTCTGGCAGCAGGTGGAGCAGTACATGCGCCACAAGTACCAGGTCAGCGGCTACAGCGAAGTCAAGGCGCCGCAGATCCTCGACCGCACCCTGTGGGAAAAGACCGGCCACTGGGAGAACTACCGTGACAATATGTTCACGACCGAGTCGGAAAACCGCTCGTATGCGCTCAAGCCGATGAACTGCCCGGGACACGTGCAGATCTATAACGCGGGCATGCGCTCCTACCGCGACCTGCCGCTGCGCTTCGGCGAATTCGGCCAGTGCCATCGCAACGAGCCTTCGGGCGCGCTGCATGGCCTGATGCGCGTGCGCGGCTTCACCCAGGACGACGGCCACATCTTCTGTACCGAAGAGCAGGTCGAGCGCGAAGTCACGTCCTTCCACGCCCAGGCGATGGGCGTCTACGACGACTTCGGCTTCGCCAACATCGACGTCAAGCTCGCGCTGAGGCCAAGCAGCCGCATCGGTTCCGACGAAGTCTGGGACCAGGCCGAAGAGTCGCTCCGTTCGGCGCTGCGCGCCTGCGGCGTGGAGTGGACCGAATTGCCGGGCGAGGGCGCCTTCTACGGCCCGAAGATCGAGTACCACCTGAAGGACAGCCTGGGTCGCCCATGGCAGGTCGGCACCGTGCAGGTCGACTTCTCGATGCCGGGCCGCCTCGGTTCCGAGTATGTCGCAGAAGACAACACCCGCAAGGTGCCGGTGATGCTGCACCGCGCGATCGTGGGCTCGATGGAGCGCTTCATCGGCATCCTGATCGAGAACTACGCCGGCGCGCTGCCGCTGTGGCTTGCTCCAGTGCAAGTTGCGGTGCTCAATATTTCGGATGCGCAGGCCGACTACGTCAAGCAAGTCGAGCAAAAGCTGCGCCAGGCCGGGCTGCGCGTTCACGCTGATTTGCGGAACGAGAAGATCACCTATAAAATACGTGAACATTCCGTCCAAAAACTGCCGTATATCCTCGTTGTCGGGGATAAGGAAAAGGACGCGAACACTGTGGCCGTGCGTGCCCGCGGCAATGTCGATCTGGGCGTAATGTCCGTCGACGCGCTCGTGGAGCGTCTGGTAGGCGAAGTTGCCGCCAAGACGAAATAATCCCGGCCAATACCAATACATTCAAAGGAAAAGACATAGCTACTGACAAGCAGAATCGCATCAATGGCGAGATCACCCATCCGGAAATGCGTTTGAACGGTGTGGACAACGAGCCGCTGGGCATCGTGACCCTGGCCGAAGCGTTCCGTCTGGCCGAAGAAAAGAACGTCGACCTGGTTGAGATCGCGCCGAATGCGGTCCCTCCGGTTTGCCGCCTGATGGACTACGGCAAGTTCAAGTATTCGGAGCAGAAGAAGGCCCACGAAGCCAAGCTCAAGCAGAAGATCATCCAGGTCAAGGAAATCAAGTTCCGTCCGGGCACCGATGAGGGCGACTACAGCATCAAGCTGCGCAACCTCATCAAGTTCCTGGAAGAAGGCGACAAGACCAAGATCACCTTGCGCTTCCGCGGTCGCGAGATGGCCCACCAGGACATCGGCCTGCGCATGCTCGAACGCCTGCGTGCCGACCTGGAAGCCGTCGGCACGGTCGAGCAGTTCCCGAAGCTCGAAGGTCGCCAGATGATCATGGTGGTCGCGCCGAAAAAGAAGAAGTAATTCTTCGCGCGAGGCGGATACACGGCCGGGTCCGTGGCGCAGGCGAAAGCCGGCGCCACGGACCGGCTGTCACGCGTCCATGCTTCGTGGGCGACGCGTGGCGTGCCGGATGAGTTGCCGGCGACCATCCTATTCCCTCGAAACCTGTGCTACAATCTGCGATTCCTGTTTTTAGAAACAGGTTGTAGCAGACTCGCTTCTGCTGCAAGACAAGTGAAAGTAGGCATCCAAGAGCAGCGTTGCTGCCACCTGCAATCCTGTCCCATATGAGGCTGTCCGCAAGGGCAGATGACTATGCCAAAAATGAAAACCAAGAGCTCCGCGAAGAAACGTTTTCGCGTGCGTCCGGGCGGTACCGTCAAGTCGGGCATGGCCTTCAAGCGTCACATCCTGACCAAGAAGACCACCAAGAACAAGCGCCAGCTGCGCGGCACCCGTAACATCAATGCGTCGGACGTGACCAGCGTCTACCGCATGATGCCATCTGCTGTTTAATCTCACACTAAGGAGCGAATATGCCTCGAGTAAAACGTGGGGTTACTGCACGTGCCCGTCACAAGAAAGTTCTTGAACTTGCCAAAGGCTACCGTGGCCGCCGCAGCAAGGTATACCGTGTTGCCAAGCAAGCAGTCATGCGCGCTGGCCAGTATGCCTACCGCGATCGCCGCAACAAGAAGCGCGTCTTCCGCGCACTGTGGATCACCCGTATCAACGCGGCTTCGCGTTCGCACGGCATGACCTACAGCGCCTTCATGAACGGCCTGAAGAAGTCCGCGATTGAACTGGACCGTAAAGTCCTGGCCGACATGGCTGTGCATGACAAGCCGGCATTCGCCGCGATCGTCAGCGCCGTCAAGGCCAAGCTGGCTGCCTGAGCAGGCGAATAAATCAGTCTGCTAGCAAGTCAGCGCCGCGTTAGCGATGGCGCGGCGCACTAGAAGCGGGGCAAGGGTCACACCTGTGCCCCGTTTTTGATTCTGGCGTCTCCCGCCAACGAAAAACAGGAAAAGAACAAGCATGAACTTGGAACAACTCGTCGTCGCGGCCAGGAACGACTTCGCGGCCAGCCTGGATGCCGCCGCGCTCGAAAATGCGAAAGCCAAGTACCTGGGCAAGACCGGCCAGGTGACCGACCTCATGAAGGGCCTCGGCAAGCTCGACCCTGAACAGCGCAAGGCGCAGGGCGCCCTGATCAATGCCGCCAAAGAACAAATCGAACAGGCCTTGACCGCGCGCCGCGAGGCGCTCGCCGAAGCGCAGCTGATGCTGCGCCTGTCCGCCGAGAGCATCGACGTCACCCTGCCGGGCCGTGGCCGCTCCAAGGGCGGCATCCATCCGGTGATGCGCACCTGGGAACGGGTCGAGCAGATCTTCCGCTCGATCGGCTTCGACGTCGCCGACGGTCCCGAGATCGAGACCGACTGGACCAACTTCACCGCGCTGAACAGCCCCGAGAACCATCCGGCGCGTTCGATGCAGGACACGTTCTATATCGAGGGCAATGACAGCCTGGGCAAGCCGCTGCTGCTGCGCACCCACACCAGCCCGATGCAGGTGCGCTATGCGCGCACCCACACGCCTCCGATCAAGGTGATCGCGCCGGGCCGCACCTACCGCGTCGACAGCGACGCCACCCATTCGCCGATGTTCCACCAGGTCGAAGGCCTGTGGATCGGCGAGGACATCAGTTTTGCCGACCTCAAGGGTGTGTACCTGAACTTCGTCAAGGCTTTCTTCGAGACCGACGACCTGCAAGTGAGGTTCCGCCCGTCGTACTTCCCGTTCACCGAACCGTCGGCCGAGATCGATATCGCCTTCGGTTCCGGTCCGCTCAAGGGCCGCTGGCTGGAAGTGTCGGGCGCCGGCCAGGTGCACCCCACCGTGGTGCGCAACTTCGGACTGGATCCGGAAAAGTTCATCGGCTTCGCGTTCGGCTCCGGCCTCGAGCGCCTGACGATGCTGCGTTATGGAATCAACGACTTGCGCCTGTTCTATGAAGGCGACCTGCGGTTCCTGAAGCAGTTCAATTAATTTGCGACGCTGAGGTAAAAAGAATATGCAATTCTCGGAAAACTGGCTCCGTTCCATGGTCGATCCGAAGATGAGTTCGGATGAGCTGTCCCACCTGCTGACCATGTCCGGCCTCGAAGTGGAAGAGGTCGAGGCGGTCGCGCCACCGTTCTCGAACGTGGTGGTGGCCGAAGTCAAGGAAGTGGTGAAGCACCCGAACGCCGACCGCCTGAACGTGTGCCAGGTCGACGCCGGCAGCGGCACGCTGCTGACGATCGTGTGCGGCGCGCCGAACGTGCGCGCCGGCATGAAGGCGATTTGCGCCAAGGCCGGCGCGTTGCTGCCGCCGGGCGCGGACGGCAAGCCGTTCGAGATCAAGGTCGGCAAGCTGCGCGGCGTCGAGTCGCAGGGCATGCTGTGTTCAAGCAAGGAGCTGGGCATCTCGGAAGAGGGCAGCGGCCTGATGGAACTGCCCCAAGACGCCCCGGTGGGCCAGAACATCCGCGACTACCTGGGCTTGAACGACCTCAAGTTCACCATCAAGCTGACCCCGAACAAGGCCGACTGCCTGTCGGTGCTGGGCGTGGCGCGCGAAGTGTCGGCCCTGACCGGCTCGCCCCTGAGCCTGGCGCCGACGCGCGCCGTGCCGGTGAATAGCGACGACATCCTGCCGGTCAAGGTGTCGGCGCCGGACCTGTGCGGCCGTTTCGCCGGCCGCGTGATCCGCGGCCTGAACGCGCGCGCGAGCACGCCCGAGTGGATGAAGCGCCGGCTGGAACGCAGCGGCCAGCGCCCGGTGTCGGCCCTGGTCGACATTTCCAACTATGTCATGCTGGAAGTCGGCCGTCCGTCGCACGTGTTCGACCTGGCCAGGATCCACGGTTCGCTCGACGTTCGCTGGGGCAAGAAGGGCGAGTCGCTCAAGCTGCTGAACGGCAACACCATCGAACTCGACGAGTGGGTCGGCGTGATCGCCGACGACCAGGAAATCGAATCGCTGGCCGGCATCATGGGCGGCGACGCCACTGCCGTCTCGCTGGACACGACCGACATCTACCTGGAAGCGGCCTTCTGGTGGCCGAACGCGATCCAGGGCCGCGCCCGCCGCTACAATTTCTCGACCGACGCTGCGCACCGCTTCGAGCGCGGCGTCGACTATGCAAGCATTCCCGAGCACCTCGAGCGCATCACCGAGCTGATCGTCGAGATCTGCGGCACCGCCGCCACCAGGGTCGGCCCGGTCGACGACCAGATCGTGAACCTGCCGCAGCGTCAGCCGGTGCGGCTGCGCACGGCGCGCGCCCAGAAAGTCATCGGCGTGCCCTTGACCGACGACTTGATCGCCGACATCTTCACCCGCCTGGGGCTGGAATTCGTGCGCGAGGAAGGCGGTTTCCTGGTGACGGCGCCGAGCTACCGCTTCGATATCGAGATCGAGGAAGACCTGATCGAGGAAGTGGCGCGCGTATATGGCTTCGAGAACATCCCGGCCAATCCGCCGGTGGCGCCGAGCGCCATGCTGATCGCGCCCGAAAACACCCGTTCGCTGTTCGCGGTTCGCCATCAGCTGGCCGACCTGGGTTACCAGGAGGTGGTCAATATGAGCTTCGTCGAGAGCGCCTGGGAAGCGGATTTCGCCGGCAATCCCGAGCCGATCCGCCTGCAGAACCCGATCGCCAGCCAGCTCTCCGTGATGCGTTCGAGCCTGATCGGCAGCCTGGTCGCCAATGTGCGCTACAACCTCAACCGCAAGGCGAGCCGCGTACGCGTCTTCGAAGCCGGGGCCGTGTTCAAGCGTAATAGCGACGTCCAGGACGGTCCGCTGGCGGTGGCCGGCTACGAGCAACCCAAGCGCGTGGCCGCGATCGCCTACGGTCCCGCCGCGGACGAGCAGTGGGGTGTGCCGACCCGCGCCGTCGATTTCTTTGACGTGAAGGCCGATCTGGAAGCGCTGTTCGCGCCGCGCCAGCTGCGTTTCACCAAGGCCGAGCACCCGGCGCTGCATCCGGGCCGCTGCGCCACTGTCGAGCTGGACGGCGAGCGGATCGGCCTGGTCGGCGAACTGCATCCGCGCTGGCTGCAGAAATATGATTTGCCGCAAGCGCCGGTGCTGTTCGAAGTCGATGCGGACGCCCTGTGCGAGCGCGTGGTCCCGCGCCATACCGAGATTTCGAAGTTCCCGGGCGCCACGCGCGACCTGGCGCTGGTGGTGAAGCAGGACGTTCCGGCCCAGAGCGTGCTCGACGCGTTCCATGCCGAAATCGCCGTCAATCCTGCAGGAAAGATCGTGCAAGCCGTTGTTTTGTTTGATGAATATCGCGGCAAGGGCCTGGAGGCGGATGAAAAAAGCCTTGCTTTCCGCTTTAGCTTGCAAGATACTCAATCGACGCTGCAGGACGAAGCGGTCGATGCCATCATGGCAGCGGTCGCCCAATCGGCGTTGACGACACTGAACGCGCGGCTGCGCGCATGAGTGGCGAAATAGGCGGCGACATCCGACTGCAGGACTATTCCATGACGGGCGAGCCCAGGCTTGTCCGTGATCCGAAACATCGTTCGACTTGAAGGCAGGGCTTCAAAATTAACAACAACGACCTTGATTCCGCCGTGTTCCAGGAGGCGCTCGCCGCCGACCTGGACCGCGCCATGCAGGTGGCGCGGGTACGCAAGGAAGCTGAACAGTCATTGCCGACCTTGACCAAGGCCGAGCTGGCCGAGCTGCTGTTCGAGCAGGTCGGCCTGAACAAGCGCGAAGCCAAGGACATGGTCGAAACCTTTTTTGACGAGATCCGCAATGCGCTCGAGCGCGGCGAGGCGGTCAAGCTGTCCGGCTTCGGCAACTTCCAGTTGCGCGACAAACCGCAGCGGCCTGGCCGCAACCCGAAAACAGGGGAAGAAATTCCCATCACGGCGCGCCGCGTCGTGACATTCCACGCCAGCCAGAAACTCAAGGGAATGGTTGAAGAGACCACGCCAGGTAGTCCACCCGCGGGTTCCCTGGCGCGTGCAGCCTGAGGACGCCCAATAAGCAATGAATGACCGACCGAACAAGATCGAACCGACCGTGCTGCCGCCGATTCCGGCCAAGCGTTATTTCACGATTGGGGAAGTCAGTGACTTGTGCGGAGTCAAACCCCACGTCTTACGTTACTGGGAACAGGAATTTACTCAGCTTAAGCCGGTCAAACGCCGTGGAAACCGCCGCTATTATCAGCACCACGAAGTCCTGCTGATCCGGCGCATCCGCGCGCTGCTGTACGAGCAGGGCTTTACCATCAGCGGCGCGCGCAACCGCCTCGACGACCGCGCCAGCGCGGCGCTCGAGTTCGACCGGCTGGACCTGCCCGACAGCCCGCCAGCGATCGACGGCGACAAGCTGCGCGCCGATCTGCTGGACATTCTCGACTTGCTCAAGAACGGGCCACGGCCGGCGTAAACTGCGCAGTAGTGCCATTGCCAGCCGGGCCAGCCGTGAACAAATCGTGCCGCCCAGAAATGTGCGTTCATCCGCCGGCGAGTCGTCCCCGGTTCAGATGCCGGCCTTTTGCTGGTCAGATGCCGGTCACTCGGCTTATGATGACTCAACCATTCGTGCACCTGTTGAACGCGGCCCTCTGAGTGTTAAAATGTCACTCGCGCATATGCTGAATAAAACGCATGTATACCGGGCGGTTCAGACCCGGCACTTTCCTGCGCGAGGAAAATTTAAGGGAAGACAATGATACGCGTTGCCATTTGTGACGATCACCAGATAGTTAGAGCAGGATTCAAGCAGATTTTCTCATCGTCGGGCGATTTCGACGTTGTCGCCGAAGGCGCTACTGGCCGCGAGGCCCTCGATATCGCACGCCGCGAGATCTGCGACGTCCTGCTGCTGGACATCGCGATGCCCGACCAGAGCGGCATCGACATCTTGCGCACCATCCGCCAGGGCCAGCCCAATCTGCCGGTGCTGATCCTGTCTGGCTACCCGGCGCAGCAATATGCGCTGAACCTGTTCAAGATGGGCGCCAACGGCTATCTGAACAAGGAGTGCGAGGCCGACGAACTCAAGACCGCCGTGCGCACCGTTTATCAAGGCCGTCGCTATGTGTCCTCCACGGTCGGTGAACTGCTGGCCCAGAGTTTCGACCGCGACCCCAACACGGCGCTGCATACCGAGCTGTCCGACCGCGAATTCCAGGTCTTCCTGCGCCTGGCGAAGGGCGCGACCGTGTCCGACATCGGTAACGCGCTGTCGCTGTCGATCAAGACCGTGTCCACCTACCGTACCCGCATCATGGAAAAAATGGGTCTGCAGTCGAATTCCGACCTGACCTATTACGCCATGAAAAACAATTTGCTCGATTAATGTTCGACTGATTTTTTGGCCGGATTCATCTGACAGCGCGCCCACCAGGGCGCGTTTTCATTGGTAGAGCGAGTTGCATATCCTCATGGGCAAATGCAACAAGAAGTTACGGCAGAGAATTTCGCAGTGCAACATCACGTGCATACGCCTATAATGAAGGGCCAAATTCCTTGCACGAAAGGAAGCCTGGATGGTTTTCACTACCGCTGCGGACGAACAATCCATCCGCAGTCTCCCCCTTCACAAAACACTGCTGTGCCTGATGTGCGTGGTGCTGCTGGTCGTCAACGGCGTATTCCTGACGCGTAACCTCGACGACTTGCGCTCTGCCAATGCGCTGCAGGTGCAGACGGCCAAGGTGTCGGACGAGCTGCAATACCTGAACCTGATCGTCACCGATGCCGAAAGCAGCCTGCGCGGCTATTTCCTGTCGGGCGACGAGGTGTATCTCGGCCCGCTGCGCAGTGCCTCCCAGCAAATCGACAAGCAGATGCGATCGCTCGGCGGCCTGCTGCGCGACACGCCTTCGCAGGCAAAGAACCTGCATCAGCTGCGCACGCTGGTCGACAAGAAATTCGGTTTGCTGCAACAGTCGCTCGGGGTCTACCGCGAGGGTGGACTGAACGATATCGTGGCGATCGCCGCCTCGCCCGACGACCGGGCGCAGATGGACGAGATCCGCCTGCAGGTCGTGATCATGACGCGCGAGCAGAACGAATTGCTCGCTACCCGCACCGCCGAGTTCTACCAGCAATATCGGCACGCCGTGGTCTTCGGCGTCGGCATCAACGCCGCCGCGATTATCGTGCTGCTGTTGTTCTACAAGATGATCAAGCGCGCCTTCTGCATGCGCCTGTTGGCCGAGCGCGCCCTGCAGCGCACCAATGATGGCCTGGAAGAAATCGTCGCCGAGCGCACCGCCCAGTTGTCGGTGCTGTCGCGCCACCTGATCAAGGTGTCGGAAGAAGAAAAATCGCGCCTGGCGCGCGAACTGCACGATGAAATGGGCGCCAATCTGACGGCGATCGGCATGGACCTGTCCACGGTCAGCGAGCAACTGCGCACCAGCCATCCGGAACTGGCGTCCACACTGGGGCGCGCCAAGCGAACCTTGGTCGACACCGTGCAGCTGAAGCGCCGCATCATCGAGAATTTACGGCCGAGTCTGCTCGACAATATGGGGCTGTCGGCTGCGCTGCAAACCTATTGCGCCGATTACGCACGCATCACGTCGCTCGATTGCGATGCGCTGATCGACGCCGAGGCCGACGCCGCCGGCCCGATGCAGGCGATCGCGCTGTTCCGTATCACGCAAGAGGCGTTGAACAATATTGCCAAGTACGCCAAGGCGCGCACCGTGATCGTCAACCTGACGCGCGAGCCCGATGGCTGGGGTCTCGAGATCAGCGACGATGGCGTCGGCATTCCCCAGGATGCCCTGGCCGGGTCGACATCGCATGGTCTACTCGGCATGCGCGAGCGCGCTTTCTTGCTGGGCGGCACCCTGGTGGTGGAGCGTGGTGTAAATGGGGTGGGAACGTGCGTGCGCGCTGTGATTCCGGCGGCGGCCCCGGGGGGCAGTGAAGAAGCGGGTGTGGCGGGCGCATTGACCGCGACGATGACCGGGACGACGACCGTAGCTGCCGTGGCCCTCTCGTGCGTACAGGCCGAAGCGGCCTTGCCGCCGCCGCTCTCGCCATCGTCCGCCCTGGAGGCGGAGCCGATGGCGAAGCCGGCGTCACGTCATCTCAACGCGCCACATCCATGAGCAGGCGGTCGTATTCCGATTTGGCGACCTTGTAGCATTCGCCCGCATATTCTTCCAGGCCGGCGCGGTCGAGCACGGTGATATTGCCGCGGCGGTACTGGATCAGGCCTTCGTCCTGCAGCTTGCCGGCGGCGGCGGTGATGCTTTCGCGGCGCACGCCCAGCATGATCGAGATCAGTTCCTGCGTCACTTTCAGCTCGTTGCTGGCCGAGCGGTCCAGGCGATCGAGCAGCCAGCGGCACAGCTTCTGTTCGATCGAGCTGTGACGGCCGCCGACGGCGTTCTGGGCCATCTGGGCGAACAGCGCATTGGTGTAGCGCATCAGGAGCTGGGGCAGGGCGCCGCCGCGGTTGAAGGCGTCGCGCAGATACTGGGTCTTGAGGCGGTAACCGTAGCCGGCGCTCTGGACCACGGCGCTGCAGGTGGCGCGCTCGCCCATGAACAGCGACACACCGACCGCGCCTTCATGGCCGACCACGGCGATCTCGGTGGTGGCGCCGTCTTCCATCACATACAGCAGCGACACGATTGCGGTCGTCGGAAAATACACGTATTCCAATTTGCTGCCATACTCGAACAACTCTTTACCGAACGGCATCGGGACCAGTTCGAGGTGGTCGAACATCTCTTCCAGGTCGGTGCGGGGCAGGGCGGCCAGCAGCTCGTTCTGCTGGGTGCCGCTGTAGCTCACGACCGGTTTCGACGCGGACTTCATTGCCTCACTCGTGGCAGGGACCTGGTTTTTCGATTTTTGGGTGAGACCACCAAACTGAGTGTTGTTCATCTTATGTCCTCTTATGTCTATCGTGCGTCGGGGGCGATTCCAGCGAGGGTTGTTTTTCTTACCTCATCGCGATGGGTGTACTTTAAAGCTACCGTCTGTTGCCGCACATAAGACGAGTATCCGCCCCCATGTAGGTTCCAAACATGATGTCGTGTCAGCCCAGTCCTACTAGGGAGATCGGTGCGCTGGCGCACCTTGCGCCACAAAGTTTCATTAAAGAACGCCGAAATGCCGCATAATTCGCCGACGCGACCCTGACGGGCGCATCACGACGACGGAATTGACGGATATGGGGCTGCGGGTGTTGCTGGTGGAAGACGATGCGGTGCTGGCCGACGGCCTGCTGCGCGCATTGCAGGCGCAGGACATGACGGTCATGCAGGTGGCCGATGGCCTGGCCGCCGACCGCGCCCTGCAAGAGCCCGGGCCCGAGGTGGTGGTGCTCGACATCGGCCTGCCCGGCATCGACGGCTTCGAGGTGGTGCGCCGCCTGCGCGCGCGCGGCGCGGCCACGCCGGTGCTGCTGCTGACCGCGCGCGACGCGGTCGAGGACCGGGTGCGCGGCCTGGAGACCGGCGCCGACGACTATCTCGTGAAACCCTTCGCCACCGCCGAACTGGTGGCCCGCATCCGCGCGCTGGCGCGGCGCCACGCTCCCGCCTCCACCCTGATCTCGCTTGCCGGCCTGAGCCTGGACCGCGCCACCCGCCGCGCCCGCGTCGCCGGCCATCCCATCGAGCTGTCGGTGCGCGAGTGGGGCGTGCTCGAATACCTGCTTCAGCAGGCCGGGCGGGTGGTGTCCAAGGGGCAGATCATCGACGCCATCCTGCCCTGGGGCGAGGACGTGACCCAGAACGCGGTCGAGGTCTATGTGTCGCGCCTGCGCCTGAAACTGGACGGTTCCGGCGTGGCGATCCGCACCATCCGCGGTTTCGGCTACCTGCTGGAGGCGGCCGAATGAAGGGTGGTTCCACGCTGCGCCCGGCATGAGCAGCATCCGGCTGCGCCTGCTCAAGTGGCTTCTCGGCCCGATCCTGCTGGTCAACCTGGTGCTGGCCGCGCTGGTCGCAGGCCTGGCCTGGACCCCGGCCCAGGTCGCCTTCGACGGCGGCTTGCAGGACACCGCCAACGGCCTGGCCGCACGGCTGGCCGCGGGCGCCGCGCCGCAACTGCCGCCGGCATTGTCGCCGGGGGCGCCGGGCGCCGACCGCAGCTGGTTCGTGGTGCGCGATGCGCATGGCCGGCGCCTGGCCGGCGCCGCCGGCTTTCCTGCCTTGCGACCGGGTGCGGCGCCGTATGACGCCGAGGTCGACGGCGAGCCGGTGCGGGTGGTCGCCCTGGCGCTCGCCACGCCCGAGGGCGAGCGCCACCTGGGGGTGGCGCGCACTCTCCGCCAGCGGCTCGAGGTGCGCTCGGCCGTCGTGCGCTCGCTGGTGGTGCTGGTATCAATGGTGACCCTGGCCCTGGCCGGCGTGGTCTGGCTGTCGGTCAGCAACGGCTTGCGCCCGCTGGCGCGCATCCGCGCCGAGCTGGCCGCGCGCGGGCCCGGCGACCTGGCGCCGATCCCCCAGGCCAGCGTGCCGTACGAGATCGCGCCGGTGGTCGCGGGCTTCAATGAATTGCTCGACAAGGTGGAGGCCGGTGCGCGCGCCCAGCGCGACTTCCTGGCCGACATGGCGCACCAGTTGCGCACGCCGCTGGCCGGCATGCAGCTGCAGCTCGAGTGGCTGCGTGCGCGCCATGCGCGCGACGGCGACACCGTACGTTCGCTGGGCATGATGGAGCTGGCCAACGGGCGCATGATCCGCCAGGTCAACCAGCTGCTGGCGCTGGCGCGCGCCAGGGAGGGGCGCCCGGACGGTCGGCACGCCGCGCTCGACCTGGCGAGCCTGGTGCAGGAAACGATCCAGTTCTTCGTCGGGCAGGCGGCCGCCAAGGACATCGACCTCGGCTTCGAGCTGGCGCCGGCGCCGGTCGACGGAGATGCATTCCAGCTGCGCGACCTGATCGACAACCTGGTCGACAATGCGCTGCGCTATACGCCGCCCGGCGGCCGGGTGACGGTCGCCTGCGCCCGCGTGGGTGACGCGGTACTGTTCACGGTCGAGGATTCCGGTCCCGGCATCCCGGCCGCGCGGCGCGCCGCCGTGTTCGAACGCTACGTGCGCCTGGACGACAAGACGACCGGCAGCGGCCTGGGATTGGCCATCGTGCGCGACATCGCGCAGGCGCACGGCGCCACCGTGGTGCTGGACGATGCCGAGGGCGGCGGCGCCCGCGTCACGGTGCGTTTCGGCGCAGGATCGGCACGCTAGGCCGCACGGCGTCGTATTTGCGTCGCTGTCAGGACTTTGTCAGCTTTTCCTCAGGGAAATGACAGGTTCCTGGGATATCATTCCTCATGGCAACATTATCGGCGGAATCCGCCCGCCTTCGAGGAGAATTCCATGCAGCAGCGCCAATCCGGCTTTACGCTCGTCGAGCTGATGATCGTGGTCGCGATCGTCGGCATCCTCAGCGCGATTGCCGTGCCTTCCTATAATAGCTACGTCATGCGCGCGCGCCTGGTCGAGGCGCATGGCACGCTGGCGTCCACCCAGAACAAGCTGGAGCAGTACTGGACCAACCATCGCAAGTACGAGGATTTCGACAAGCCAGGCGCCAGCCTCATGCCGGAGTCCGGCCAGAATTTCGACTACACCCTGGAAGACGCCACCGTCTCGGCCTACACCCTGGTCGCCACCGGCAAGAACGCCGCCGCCGGTTTCGTCTATACCATCGACCAGGCGGGCCTGCGGGCCACCACCGGGGTGCCGGACGGCTGGCTCGGGAGCGATGACTGCTGGGTCGACCGCAAGGAGGGCACATGCTCCCAGTAAGGCGATCCGACCAGGGCGGCTTCACGGCGATCGAGGCATTCGTGGTCCTGGCGATCCTCGGCATCCTGCTGGCGGTCGGCGTCCCCGGCATGCGCGGCTGGCTGGGCGGCACGACGGCTACCGGCGCGGCCGAGTTCTACGCGGAAGGTTTCCGGACCGCGCGCAACCAGGCGCTGGCCAACAACAGCCGCAGCCGCCTGGTCTTCACCGAGAACGCGGGCAGCGGCCAGCTGGACTGGCAGGTCGACGTCTGCTTCCCCATGCCGGACGACGGTTGCGCCGCCGACAGCGAACGCTGGTCGACCGTGGACGACCCGGCGCCGGGTCCGCAAGACGGCAACGTCGCGACCCGTTCGGTATTTCGCAGCGCCGCCGCGCTGCCGCGCACCACGGCCCTGACCGTGGCGCCCGACGCCGAGGCGCGCTCGGTCTATTTCACCGAGCTGGGCTGGGTCGACGGCGGCAAGCCGGCGCTGATGCGGCTCGACCTCGGTCCTGGCAGCGCCGACGCCGAGCGCGCGTTCACGCCGGGCGCCGTGGTGCTGACGCTGGCCGGCGCCGTCGTGACCTGCCGTCCCGACGTGGGCAACGCCGATTCGCGCAGGTGCCCCTGATGCGCCCGCGCTTTTCGCCGCTACGCCAGGCCCAGCGCGGCGTCGCGCTGCTCGAAGCCCTGATCGCCGTGCTGCTGCTGGGGATCGGCCTGGTCGGCACCCTGGCGTTGCAGGTCAATTCCCAGGCCGCCCTGTCCGAGGCGGCGATGCGCGCCGAGGCGACCATCGCGGCCAACGAGTTGATCGGCGTGATGAGCACCGATCTCGATCACCTGGACGAGTATGCGCTGGCCAGCGATGCGCAGCCGGGCGCGCGCCTCGAGACCTGGCACGCCGCGCTGTCCGGCCACCTGCCGAATGCGGCGGTCGAGGTCACGGTCACGCCGGCGGCGGACACCGAGCGCACCGCCATCGTGATCGTCATCGGCTGGCGCCGCAGCGAAGAGGCGCAGCAGAACACGCATCGCGTGGTCACCTACCTGGCGAGGTCGGCATGAGTTCCGCCATGCGCCTGCATCAGGCGGGCCGGATGGCCGGCTTTTCGCTGGTCGAGCTGATGGTGAGCATCGTCATCGGCCTGCTGGCGGTGCTGTTCGCCACCCGCATGATGACCGATTCCGAAACCACCAAGCGCGGCGCGCTGGGCGGCTCGGATTCGATGCAGAACGGGATGATGGCGATGTTCTCGATCAGCGGCGACGCCGAGCAGGCCGGCTATGGGCTGAATGATCCGATCCTGAACGGCTGCGACACCCTGTTCAACGACAACAGCGATTATGTGCTGGCGTCCGCCAGCCGCGCCGGCGCCGAGATAACGCCGCTGGCGCCGGCCGTGATCGTGCCGGGCGCGGACGGCAAGCCGGACCAGCTGACCCTGTACGCCGGCAGCGCGCCGGGCGGCACCGGCACCACGCGCCTGCAAACCAACTACATCGGCGGCAACCAGCTGGTGGTCGACCGCCTGTTGTACGGCTTCACGGTCGGCGACGTGATCGTGGTCGCGCCCGAGAATGGCGAAGGACGCTGCGCGCTGGCCCAGGTCACGGCGCTGACGGAGGAGGGCGCCGCGCCGACGATCTCGATCGGCGACGTGCGCTACCGCTACAACACCGGCGCCCTGGGGCGTAATTTCGACGGCAGCGCGAGCCGCATCTTCAACCTCGGACCCGAGGAGAACCTGTCGTTCCATACCTGGCTGGTGCGGGACGGGGTGCTGCGCCTGCGCGCCACCAACCTCGGCGCCGACGGCGGCGCCGCGCACGCGGTGGCCGACAACATCGTCTCGCTCAAGGCGCAGTACGGCTTCGACACGCGCGACGCCGCCGGCTTCGATCCGGAGCTGGGCATGCAGGTGGGCGAATGGTCGGGCGCGATGATCGACGCCGACCTGGATGGCGTGACCGGCGGGCCGGGCGACTACCAGCGCATCGCTGCCCTGCGCATCGCCGTCGTGGCGCGTGCACGGACGCCCGAGCGGCCCGGCGCGGACGGCGTGTGCACGGCGCAGCCCGACCCGATCAAGGTGTTCGGCAGCGCGCAGCCGCAGGGCGTCGATCCGGTGGAGATCGAGCTCGACGTGCAAGTCGCGGACGACCCGGTCGACTGGCGCTGCTACCGCTACCGTACTTTTGAGACCATCGTCCCGCTGCGTAACGCCGGCTGGAGGCCCACCGCATGAACCATCCACCGACACGAACCGGCAGCCAGGAAGGCGTCGCCTTGCCCGTCATGCTGATCATGATGCTGGTGATGCTGGTGACCAGCATCTACCTGCTTCGTTCCAGCAACTCGGCCACCCTGGCGGCCGCGAACCTGGCCTACGACGCCACCCTGAGCCGGGCGGTCGACTTCGGCCTGCACACGGGCTTCCAGTGGCTGAGCGACACCGCGTCGGCCGACAAGGCCAGCCTCAACCAGGATGACGCGGCCAACGGCTACCAGGCCATCCTGGATACGACCTGGACGCCGAACAACGAAAAATTCTGGGCAAACAGCGTCGTGGTCGAGGATCCGGACGGCACCCGGATCCGCTATGTCATCCACCGCATGTGCAGCAAGCCGGGCGGCTTCAGCGGCGCAATGCAGCAATGCGTGCTGACCTCGGCCAATACGGTCCGGATCGGCAACCGGGTCGCGATCGGCGAGAGCCTGGCGTCCGACGCGCCGGCCTACGCCAGTTCGCCCCAGATTCACTACGTGATCACGGCCCGCGTCGACGGCGCGCGCGGCGGCAACGTGATCAACCAGATGGCTGTCCTGATCGGCGCCTGACGCCCCACGAATGGAATGCGCATGAACTTCTCCCTCCTCACCCTGCTCGCCATGGCGCTGGCCATGACGCTGGCGCCGGCGCCGGCCTGGGCCGGCCCGACCGGCCTGGCCTCGCTGCCCCTGATGAGCATCACCGGCAGCGGCACCGTCAAGCCGAACCTGATGCTGCTGTATGACGATTCCGGCTCGATGGCCTGGAACCATACGCCGGACTACGTCGACGACAACACCACCTGCCGCGCCAGTACGACGCTCGCGGCGCGCACCCCGCGCGGCTGCGTGATCGGCGATCCGCCGTATGCGGCGCCGCAGTTCAACCGCCAGTACTACGACCCGAAGGTGCGCTACCATCCGCCGGTCAGGGCGGACCAGACCTCGTATCCGAGCCAGACCTCCGGCGCGACCGACGGCTGGACGACCGTGACCACCGACGGCTTCGGCATCGACCGGCGCAACATGCGCAATGCCAGCGAGACCACGACCAATCTGCTGACCGGCTATCCGGACCTGCAGTGGTGCAGCAGCAGCGGCGAGTGCCGCCGCAACATCGGCGGCTACGCCTATCCGAGCCTGAGCTACAACAGCGCCGAGCAGGTCGGCGGCAACCCCTACTACTACACGATCAACGTCGCCGAATACTGCACCGACGCCAGCCTGAAGAATTGCGTGAGCACGGCGGTCAATGCCCCGGCCCCGCAGGGGTATCCGGTGGCGGCCCCGGTCCGCTGGTGCAACAGCACGGCGCTGACCAATTGCCAGGCCAAGTACGTCGGCAACTACAAGTACCCGCGCTATGGCGACCCGAACCGGTCGGCCAACTGGTACTCGACCATCACGATCAACGACTCGGGCGCCGCCAGCGCGGTCTCGATCACGGCCGTGCGCTCGGTCGGGGTATCGGGCACGCAGACCGTCACCAGGGACGTGGCAGCGGCCGCGAGCGGCACCAATACCGCCGCCAAGCGCACCGCGCTGGCCACCGCGCTGGCGGCCTCGATCGTCAACAAGACCGGACTGGCGCGCCCCTTCACCGCCTGCGTACCCACGGCCAGCGGCGTGGTGCGCGCCTGCGCCGACTTCGGCATCACGCTGGATTCAAGCGACATGCTGGCCGTGATCCCGATCAGCTGCGCCGCCGGCGTCACCAACAAGAACGACTGCACCGTGGTGAAGGAGGGCGAACGCACCGGCGACGAGATCGTCGTCGATTCCGGCACCGCCGCCACCGCGCTGCTGCAGGTCGGCGGGCGCGCCGCCAACAGCAGCACCACCAGCGGCCGCAGCCGCCTGGTTGGCCTCAAGCTGGGCAATACCACGCTGATCGATTCGCTGCGCCTCGGCCAGAACTACACGGCGGCGCAAGTCGCTGCGCAGATCGCCGCCGACATCGGCACCGGCGGCACGATCAAGGCCTATGTCGGACCGAACAACGTGACGCCGCATTGCGCGGCGGCCACCAGCTCGACGGTCTGCATCGTGGCGCCGCTGAGCATGACCGGCGCCAACCTGAGCTATAGCCGGGTCGACAATCCGGCCAGCCTGACCTGGGGGAGCGCGCCGGCCACGAGCGATGGCGCGCCGACCTCGGTCTCGGGCTTCGATACCGGCGTGTTCGTGCGCACCGACATCGTGCCGGCGCGCGACACCTACCCGAAATCGGCGCAGCGCACCGATTGCCAGGGCGCGGCCTGCACCTACGACGAGGAAATGACCAACTTCGCCAACTGGTACGCCTACTACAAGACGCGCAACCAGATGATGAAGACGTCCGTCGGCCTGGCCTTCCAGCCGCTGGGCGAAGCCTACAAGGTCGGCCTGGTGGGCCTGCAGGATGCGGCCGGCGAGGAAGCCATGAGCCGTCCGCAGCCGTTCACGGGCCAGAACCGGATCGACTGGTACAACGCGCTGTACGCGATGAACAGTTCGGGTGGCACCCCGATCCGCCTGGCGCTGCACGCGATCGGCAAGATGTTCGCCAACCAGGCGCCCTACCAGCAGGCGGCCGGGGAGGAGACGGTGGAGTTTGCCTGTCAGCAGAACTTTACCTTCGTCACCACCGACGGTTACTGGAACGGCAGCAGCCCCAAGACGCTGGTCGAGCCGGCGACCCGCAATTCGCCTGCCGTGTACCAGGAAACCGTCGTCAACAACGACCACATCGTCAACCCGGCGCGCTTCTGCACGCGCGAGAAGGGCTGCCTCGATACCCGCCCACAAACGCTGCCGTCGCTGGCCGACGTCGCGCTGTACTGGTACAACGGTGGCTCGAGCACCGGCACCGTGTCGCTGCGTCCCGACATCGACGACATGTCGAAGACCGGCCAGGTGCCGGGCGTCGGCAACAACCACCTGCACATGCGCACCTACGCCCTGGGCCTGGGCGTGGACGGCATCATGACCTACGAGCCGGACTACGACACCAAGCCCGTGGTCGGCGGCGACTTCTACAACCTGATCAACGGCGTAGCGACCGGCTGCCCGTGGAACAACAACGGCGCCTACGTCTGGCCCGATCCGAATACCGGCACCACCGACCTGTCGACCGCGCTGCAGTCGCGGGTGGACGACCTGTGGCATGCCGCCATCAACGGCGGCGGCAAATACTTCCCGGCCTCGGATCCGCTGCAGGTGGTCGACAGCCTGAACCGGGTATTGAACGACATCCAGGTCGCCACCGGCGCGGCCGCGGCGGCCGCCACCTCGACCCCCAACGTGGCCCAGGAAGACCGCGACATCTTCTCGGCCACCTTTACCACCGTGAAGTGGACGGGCAACCTCTCCAAGCGCGTGATCGACATCGTCACAGGCGAGGTCAGCAAGGACGTTGAATGGAAGACGTCCTGGAGCATCGGCCAGAAGGTCGGGGCCGATTCCGACACCCGCAACATCTGGTGGCGCGACCCGGCCACCGGCGCGCGCACCGACTTCGCCTACGACCTGCTGGGCGCCGACCAGGCCTGGTTCTCGAACAAGTGCGCGGCGCTGCCGCAATGCGCGCGCCTGTCGGCCGACCAGCGCGCCGTCGTCGACGACGGCCGGACCATCGTCGGCTGGCTGCGCGGCCGGCAGCGGCATGCCGACAACGTCCTGCTGCGCGCCTACACCACCACCGGGCCGGAAGACACGGGTCCGAACGGCGCCCAGCTGGAGATCCTGGGCGACGTGGCGTCGTCCAAGCCGGCCTACCTGCGCGAACCGCGCAAGGCCTACGGCAGCGCCGACTACGCGGCCTTCCGCAGCGACAACGCGAGCCGCGACCCGATCGTCTTCATCGCCGCCAACGACGGCATGCTGCACGCCTTCGACGCCGAGCATGGCGCGGAGCTGTGGGCCTACATGCCGCGCATCACGATGAAGAAGCTGTACCGGCAGGCCAGCGTCAACTACGCCTCGAGCCACCAGTTCAGCACCGACGGTTCGCCCGAGCTGGCCGACGTCAAGATCAATGGCGAATGGCGCTCGGTGCTGGTCGCCGGCCTGAATGCCGGCGGGCGCGGCTACTATGCGCTGGACGTTACCGATCCGGCCGATCCCCGGCCCTTGTGGGAAATCTGCGCCGACAGCGCGGTGTGCGGCGGCGTGCACCACCAGCCCGACATGGGCTTCACCTTCGGCAATCCGCAATTCGGCACCATCCGGGTGGGCGGCGAAGAGCGCTGGGTGGTGTTCCTGACCTCGGGTTACAACAATATTCCCGGCGCCGACGACATCGGGTCGGGCAGCGGCAAGGGCTACCTGTTCGTGATCGACGTCGCGACCGGCCAGGCGATCGCCAACCTGGGCGCCAGCGACGTGCTCGACAAGGGCATGCTCACCACCGGCAGCGGCGACGCCACCACGCCGTCGGGCCTGGCGAAGATCACGGCGATCACGGCGAACCCGAACACCGATCCGCTCGTGACCTACGTCTACGGCGGCGACAACCAGGGCCAGATGTGGCGCTTCGACTTCACCGGCGAGCAGGTCGGGCGGCTCCTGATGGCCAATGCCGGCCCCGACCAGCCGATCACCACCCGGCCCGACGTCGCCGTCTGCCAGGTCGGCTCGACCGGGGAGGGCGCGGACGCCTCGCCGACCAAGCGCGTGGTGGCCTTCGGCACCGGCCGCATGCTCGACCTGCCGGACATCCAGAACACCAGGGTGCAAAGCGCCTACGTGCTCAAGGACGACGGCGCCGCGTTCGACGCCGCCGCCTGGCGCGACGACGCGACCTATGCCGAGCGCACCCTGACCGAAACCCGGCCCTACGATGACGCCGCGCCGGACGTGCCGCGCTCGAACCAGTTCACGATCGGCGGGACGATCGCCGACCTGGGCCGCCAGCGCGGCTGGTTCGTCGACTTCGACGAGAACGACGGCGAGCGGGTCAACCTGGATCCGAAGATCGTGGCCGGCACCCTGACCGTGGTGACCAACCTGCCGCAGTCCTCGACCGCCTGCGCCGTGGGCGGTATCAGCTACGCGTATTTCGTGGACGTGTGCAGCGGCGCGGCGGTCTCGAACGACATCGCCGGCGTGCTGCTGTCGGGCGACGCGGCGGCGGTGGGCACGACCATCGTGCGCCTGCCGTCGGGCGCGCTCAAGCTGATCACCACCACCGCCAAGGGCAATACCATCACCACCGAGGTGGCGCCGGCCAGGACCCAGGACGCGCGCCGCACCGGCTGGCGCCGGGTGCGCGAATAGGCAATAGACAGCGCCGGGCGCGCCGTTTAGTTCACACGGCGCGCCCCGGAAACGGTAAAATCGAGGGTTTTCCGACCAGGGTCGCCCGCGGCCCGACAACAGGGCTCGATTGATGGCCAACGACACCGATATTTCCAGCGACGACCTCGACGTCGCCGCTCCCCGCCAGGCCGGCGCGATCGCGCGCGAAGTCGCGCGCCGCCGCACCTTCGGCATCATTTCCCACCCCGATGCGGGCAAGACGACGCTGACCGAGAAGCTGCTGCTGTTCTCGGGCGCGATCCAGCTGGCCGGCACCGTCAAGGGCCGCAAGAGCGGCCGCCACGCGACCTCGGACTGGATGGACATCGAGAAGCAGCGCGGCATCTCGGTCGCGTCCTCGGTGATGCAGTTCGAGTTCCGCGAGCACGTGATCAACCTGCTCGACACCCCAGGCCACCAGGACTTCTCGGAAGACACCTATCGGGTGCTGACCGCTGTCGACTCGGCCCTGATGGTGATCGACGCCGCCAAGGGCGTCGAGGAACAGACCATCAAGCTGCTCGACGTGTGCCGCATGCGCGACACCCCGATCGTCACCTTCATGAACAAGATGGACCGCGAGACCCGCGATCCGCTGGAGCTGCTGGACGAGGTCGAGTCGGTGCTCAAGATCGAGTGCGCGCCGGTGACGTGGCCGATCGGCATGGGCAAGAACTTCCGCGGCGTGTACCACCTGCTGAAGGACGAGATCATGCTGTTCAAGGCCGGCGAAGAGAAGGCCGACGGCGCCTTCGAGATCGTCAAGGGCATCGACAATCCGAAGCTGGCCGAGATGTTCCCGCTCGAAATCGAGCAGCTGAAGATGGAAGTGGAGCTGGTGCACGGCGCCTCGCACGTGTTCGACCTCGAGCGTTTCCTGTCGGGCGTGCAGACCCCGGTGTTCTTCGGCTCGGCGATCAACAACTTCGGCGTGCGCGAAATCCTGTCGGCGCTGGTCGACTGGGCCCCGGCGCCGCGCGAGCGCGACGCCACCGTGCGCGCGGTCGCGCCGGTCGAACCGAAGTTCTCGGGTTTCGTGTTCAAGATCCAGGCCAATATGGACCCGGCCCACCGCGACCGCATCGCCTTCCTGCGCGTGTGCTCGGGACGCTTCGAGAAGGGCATGAAGGTCAAGCACCTGCGCCTGGGGCGCGAAGTGAAGCTGTCGTCGGTGGTGACCTTCATGGCCTCGAGCCGCGAGCAGGTCGAAGAGGCGTACGCCGGCGACATCATCGGCCTGCCGAACCACGGCAACATGCAGATCGGCGACAGCTTCTCGGAAGGCGAGCTGCTGACATTCACCGGCATCCCGTACTTCGCGCCGGACCTGTTCCGCACGGTGCGCATCCGTAACCCGCTGAAGGTCAAGCAGCTGCACAAGGGCTTGCAGCAGCTGGGCGAAGAGGGCGCGGTACAGGTGTTCAAGCCGGTGCTGGGCGCCGACCTGATCCTGGGCGCGGTCGGCGTGCTGCAGTTCGAGGTCGTGGCCAGCCGCCTGCTCAACGAGTATGGCGTGGACGCGGTGTTCGAAAGCAGCAGCATCAGCAGCGCGCGCTGGATTTCGAGCGACGACAAGAAATCCCTCAGCGACTTCGAAAACCAGCTCGGCCACCAGGTCGCCTACGACGCCGCCGGCAACATGGCCTTCCTGGCCACCTCGGGCGTCAACCTGCGCCTGACCCAGGAGCGCTGGCCAAAGCTGGTCTTCCACGCGACCCGCGAGCACGCCGCCAAGCTGGCCTGACGCGGCCCCTGCATCAAGGCCCGGCCGCGCTGTCCATCCCGATCTCGGCGGCGTCCAGGGTCTGGGTGCGCACCGCGCCGTCGGGCAGCGTCAGGCGCAGCTGCACCGGCAGCCAGGCCTGGCCCGGCGCCAGCCATATTTCCAGCCGCGGCGCCCCCTCGGGCGCCAGCTGCGCCAAACGCAGCGCTTTTAGAACGCCGATCCCGGTGTCGACCGGCTCCATCCCCATCGCCTCGTAGCGTTCCTCGCGCGCCCCGCCGGCGGCGCCGATCCAGAACGCCAGCACGCCGCGCAGCTGGTCCGGATTGGCGCGTCCCATGCCCGAGAGCTGCAGCAGCAGCGAGGCGCGGTCCTGGGCGCCGCCCGCCAGCTGGTCGCGGCGCGCGCCGAGGTGCGAGACGATCACCCCGTTCGCGCGATCGAATTCGGTACTCGCCCGGCCCGGACCTGCCGGCTCGCTGGCGCGCAGCGGCGCCAGCCCGCCGTCGTCCAGGCCGCCCTCGCTGTCCAGCGCGCCCAGGATGCCGTCGAGCGCGATCCGGTAGCTGCTGCCGTCGGTGCGCCACTCCAGGCGCGCCGCGCCCCCGCCGCTCACGCGGTAGCCGAGGCGTGCCGGCGGCGCCGGCGAGACCCGGAACTGGCCCGGCATCGCGCCCGGCAGCACCTCGCCTTGCCCGCCCGGCTGGAGCGGCGCGAGCGGGGGCAGCGCAGGCGTGGCGGTCTCGGGCCTGGCATCCGGCTCGGGCGCGCTTGCCAGGGCGGACTGTGAATCGGGCTGTAGACCAGGCTGCGACTCGGGCTGCGACTCGGACTGCGGGCCGGGCGCGAGCCGCAGCGTCACTGGAGCAGGCTCGTGCACGCCCGGCGCACGCTGGACGGCCAATTCGAGCCAGGCAAGGGCGGCCAGGTGCAGCAGCAGCGATACCAGGCCAACGCCCAGCAACAGCCGGTAGCGCGCGAGGAAAGCGGGAAATCTCATGGGCGCTAGTGTAGCGCGCGCCCGTCCCGGAAAGCGAGCTCAGAAGCCGACGTTCAGATTGGCCCGCACCCTGCTGCTGGAGTTGGTCGCGTTCTCGAAGCGCCTGGCCGCATGGCCGTGATTCTCGAAAGAGCCGTCGAACGTGGCCCGTTCGCTGATCTTGTACTGCGCACCGACGCCGGTGTACAGGCCCGTATCGACGCCCCTGCGCACGCCCCGGCGGTTCTCGCTGTGGGCTACCCCGACCTTGCTGTACGCCGACAGGCCGTCGCCGAGCGGCTGCGTCACCTTGACGGCCGCGTGCAGATTGAAGCCGCGCAGGCCGATCGCGCCGGTCGTGTCTTCGGGATCGCGTTCGTTTACCGGGCGAAAGCCCTGGTCGAGCAGGTTGACGTAGCCGGCCTCGAAGGCCAGCGCCGGCGTCACCGAGACGCCCATCAGCAGCCTGGGATCGGTCTTGAACAGGCCGCCGAACAGGCGGTCGTTGGGGTTGGCGTTCACATTGCCCCCGTACACGCGCGGAAAAGTCTGAAAGCCCGGGTCGCGTGGGGCCGAGAACACGCTGCGTGCGCGGGCGTCGGCCAGCTCCACCGGCGCGGCGGCCGGCGCCGCCAGTTGCGCATATGCCGGCGCCATCGCCATCGTGGCGACGGCAAGCCATCCGGGCGTCGACAGGAGGGCGCGTGCTTGCATGGGATTTCCTCGATCGGGGGATGGTGCGAGCATAGCGCGACCAGAGGCGCTGCACTCATGCGCCACGCATGGGTTGGTAAGCAGTTGTTACCGGTAAGCATACATGGGCTCGCTCATACGTGCGCGGCCGGACCGGGCTTGCGTCGGAACAAGCGAATGCGTTGACGGACGGCGTACATTGTGGAGTGCATTCCAGAAATGTTGCGAGAGAACGCCATGAACATGACACCGCCGCGCCGCCCACCGCAGCCGTCCACCGCTCGCGGGGGCTGACCATGCTGTCCCGCCTGCTGTCCCGGCCGTTGTGCCGCCTGAAGATCGGCCCCAAGCTGCTGCTCGCGCCCGGCGCCGTCCTGATCCTGCTGCTCCTGCTGTCGTGGGTCGCCTATTACGCGATGGTGCGCCAGAACGATTCGCTCGAATCGATCGTCGGCCAGCGCGCGGCCAGCATGCGCGCCGCCAGCAGCCTGGCGGCGCAGTCGCAGAAGGCGCACGCCGATATCTATCGCCTGCTGAGCTGGATGGGCGGCAGCTTCCCGCTGGCGCGCACCGAGCCGCTGCGCCAGGACATCCTGGCCCAGCACCGGCGCATCGCGGCCGGCCTGGAGGCACTGGGCAAGGCGACCCTGACCGAAGCCGAAGACCGCCACGTGGAGCAGGCCGCCGCCGCGCAGCGGCGCTACGCTGCGGCGGTGCGCGAGGTGATCGAGCTGGCGCCGCTGGACGGCTCGATCGGCGCCAATGCCATGCAAAAGGCCGAGAGCGCGTTCGCGCTGGTGGCGCAGCGCCTGGCCGCCCTGGGCGCGCTCGAAGAAGCGCTGTCGCGCGAAGCCTCCGCCAGCGCCGAGGCCGACTTTCGCATGATCTCGATGCTGATGCCGGCCGTTGTGCTGCTGGCGATCGCGCTGTCGCTGGCGATCACGTTCGCCGTGCGCCGCATCCTGCTCGACGAGATCCGCGGCATCGGGCTGGCCGCGAGCAGCCTGGCCAGCGGCGACCTGACCGTGCGGCGGGGCGAGGGCCACGATTACGGCGGCGACGAGATCGCCGACACCTCGCGCCAGCTGGACGCCAGCATCCGCAACCTGAACGGCACCCTGCGCTCGATCCTGGAATCGGCGCGCCTGATCGGCGCCGCCTCGCGCGACATCAAGCTCGGCAGCCTGAGCCTGGGCAGCCGCGCCGTGTTCCGCGCCAGCGCACTGGCCCATACCGAAGGCGCGCTGCGCGAACTGGCGGCCGACGTCAAGCTGGGCGCCGACCAGGCGCGCGCCGCCAACCGCCTGGCCGCGGGCGCCGGCGCGGCGGCGCACGAAGGCAGCGACGTGGTCGAACGGCTGGTGGCGACGCTCGCCGGCAGCCGCCGCGGCGCGCAGCGGGTGGTCGAGATCGTCGATGGGCTGGACCTGGCGGCGAGCGAGGCCGGCACGCTGGCCCTGAACGCGGCGCTGGGCGCGGCGCGCGCACATATGGCTGCCAGCGTGGACGACGACGTGGACGCCGGCGAGCCATCGCCGGCGATGGCCGCGATGGCCGGCGAGGTGCGGGCGCTGGCGCGCCGGGTGGTCGCCGCCAGCCGCGAAATCCGGAGTGTGGCGGCGCAGTCGCTGGCCGAGATCGATGGCGGCGCGGCCTGGGCCCAGCATGCCGGCAGCAATATGGAGCGCATCGCGGGCACGGTGCGCGAAGTGGAAGACCTCGCCGGGCGCATCGGCGCGGCGGGAGAGGGCCAGGCCTCGCACCTGGCCGACGTGGGCCAGGCGATCGTGCGGATGGACCAGGTGACGCGCCAGAACTGTACGCTGGTGGAAGAAGCGGCGAGCGCGGCGCGCACCCTGCAGATGCAGGCGCTGGCGCTGTCGCGCACGGTGGCGGGGTTCAGGCTGGAAGAAGAGGGCGCGCAGGCGCCGCCGCCGCAGGTGGAGGGCGCGGGGAGCAAGGACGGCGGCGGGGCCTGGTCGGCGCCCGGGGAACCGGCGCGCGAGCGCCGCGGGGGCGCCAGGGAACGGCGCCGCCACCAGGCGTCGCACTTGCGGCTCGCCTCGAGCCGCAAGTGACCGGGGATCACTCGTAGTCGCTGATCGGCGCGCAGCCGCAGAACAGGTTGCGATCGCCATAGACGTTGTCGGCGCGGCCGACCGGCGGCCAGTACTTCTTCTTGCGCAGGCTGGCGACCGGGAAGGCCGCCACTTCACGGGTGTAGCCGTGAGCCCAGGCATCGGCGGTGACCACCTCGGCGGTGTGCGGGGCGCCCTTGAGCGGGTTGTCCATGCGGTCGTACTCGCCGCGCTCGACCTTGACGATCTCGGCGTGGATGGTGATCATCGCCTCGATGAAGCGGTCGATCTCGGCCTTCGATTCCGATTCGGTCGGCTCGATCATCAGGGTGCCCGGCACCGGGAAGCTCATGGTCGGGGCGTGGAAGCCGAAGTCCATCAGGCGCTTGGCCACGTCTTCGTTGCTGATGCCGGTCTTGTCCTGCAGCGGGCGCAGGTCGATGATGCACTCGTGCGCGACCAGGCCGTCGTGGCCCGCGTACAGCACCGGGTAGTGCGGCGCCAGGCGGCGCGCGATGTAGTTGGCGTTGAGGATCGCCACTTCGGTCGCGCTGGTGAGGCCCTCCGCGCCCATCATCGCGATGTACATCCACGAGATCGGCAGGATCGAGGCCGAGCCGAAGGCGGCGGCGCTGACGGCGCCGATGCCTTCTTCGCTACGGACGTAGCCGCTCGACAGCTGGTTTGGCAGGAATTTCGCCAGGTGGGCGCCGACGCCGATCGGGCCGACGCCGGGGCCGCCGCCGCCGTGCGGGATGCAGAAGGTCTTGTGCAGGTTCAGGTGGCTGACGTCGCCGCCGAAGGCGCCCGGCGCGGCCAGGCCGACCAGCGCGTTCATGTTGGCGCCGTCGACGTAGACCTGGCCGCCATGCTGGTGCACGATCTCGCACAGTTCCTTGATGCCCTCTTCGAACACGCCGTGGGTCGACGGGTAGGTGACCATCACGCAGGCCAGGTCGCGGCTGTATTGCTCGGCCTTGGCCTTCAGGTCGGCGAGGTCGACGTTGCCGTTGTCGTCGCAGGCGGTGACCACGACCTTCATGCCGACCATGCTGGCCGAGGCCGGGTTGGTGCCGTGCGCCGACGACGGGATCAGGCACACGTTGCGGTGGCCTTCGCCGCGCGACTCGTGGTATTTCTGGATCACCAGGAGGCCCGCGTACTCGCCCTGCGAGCCGGCGTTCGGCTGCAGCGAGATGGCGGCGTAGCCGGTGGCGGCGCACAGCATGGCTTCGAGCTGGGCGATCATCTCGCGGTAGCCGACGGTCTGGTCGTTCGGCGCCAGCGGGTGGACGTTCGAGAACTCGGGCCACGTGACCGGCACCATCTCGGCGGTGGCGTTGAGCTTCATGGTGCACGAGCCGAGCGGGATCATGGTGCGATCCAGCGCCAGGTCCTTGTCGGCAAGCGCGCGCAGGTAGCGCAGCATCTCGTGCTCGGCGTGGTAGCGGTTGAAGGTCGGGTGGGTCAGGTAGGCGCTGGTGCGGGCGAGCACGGCCGGGAAGGCGTCCGCCACGGCGGCGTCCAGCTGGTCGATGTCGACGCTTTTGCCGTTGCCGAACACGGCGAACAGGTTGGCCAGGTCGTCGCGGGTGACGGTTTCGTCGAGCGAGACGCCGACGCTGGTGGCGTCGATCCGGCGCAGGTTCAGGCCGCGCGCGGCAGCCTGCTGGTGGATCGCGCCGGCATCCTGCACGCGCACGGTGAGGGTGTCGAAGAAGGTCTTGTTGGCCAGCTCGAAGCCCAGCTGCTGCAGGCCGGCGGCCAGGATGGCGGTCTGGCGGTGCACGCGGCGCGCGATGCGGGCCAGGCCTTGCGGGCCGTGGTAGACCGCGTACATGCCGGCCATCACGGCCAGCAGCACCTGCGCGGTGCAGATGTTCGAGGTCGCCTTTTCGCGGCGGATGTGCTGCTCGCGCGTCTGCAGCGCCAGGCGGTAGGCCGGGTTGCCCTGGGCGTCGATGGTGACGCCGACCAGGCGGCCCGACATGCTGCGCTTGAATTCGTCGCGGGTGGCGAGGTAGCCGGCGTGCGGGCCGCCGAAACCGAGCGGCACGCCGAAGCGCTGGCTGTTGCCGACCACCACGTCGGCGCCCCATTCGCCCGGCGGGGTCAAGACGGTCAGGGCCAGCAGGTCGGCGGCCACGATCACCATGCTGCCCGCGGCGTGCAGGTGCTCGACGGCGGCGCGGTAGTCGCGCACTTCGCCGTCGACGCCCGGGTATTGCAGCAGCACGCCGAAGCAGGTTTCCTCGAGTTTTTCGATGTCGCCAGGCGCGATGGTGCGCACTTCGATGCCGATCGGCCGGGCGCGGGTCTCGATGATCTCGCGGGTCTGCGGCAGCACGTCGTCGGCCACGTAGAATACCTTCGAGGCTGACTTGCCGACGCGCTGGATCAGGGTCATGGCCTCGGCGGCGGCGGTGCCTTCGTCGAGCATCGACGAGTTGGCGATGCCCATGCCGGTCAGGTCGGTGATCGCCTGCTGGAAGTTCAGGATGGCTTCCAGGCGGCCTTGCGAGATCTCGGGCTGGTAGGGCGTGTAGGCGGTGTACCAGGCCGGGTTTTCGAAGATGTTGCGCAGGATTACCTTTGGCGTATGGGTGCCGTAGTAGCCCTGGCCGATCAGCGATTTCAGCACCTTGTTCTTCGACGCCAGGCCGCGCAGGACCGCCAGCGCTTCTTCTTCGGTGCGCGGCTCGGCGAACTGGCCCAGGTCCAGCCTGTCCTTGCGGCGGATGTTGGCCGGGACCACGGCGTCGATCAGGGCGGCGCGGGTAGCGTAGCCGAGGGTCGACAGCATGGCTGCCTGTTCGGATTCGGACGGGCCGATGTGGCGCGGGATGAACGAATCGCGTGCTTCAAGTTGGGTGAGGCTGGAGCGGGTCATGGTAGGAAAAGAGAATCGGGAAGGAGTCTGGCGCCAATGCTGGCTGGGCGAAGAATGGGGTGGCTGGGATGGCACGGGGCGGTGCGCCCGGGAGCGGGCGCACCCGGGACCATCAGTGGTCGGTGGTCTTGCCGTAGGCGTCGGCGTCGAGCAGCTTGTCGTAGGCGGCGGCGTCGCTCGGGGCCAGCTTGAACAGCCAGGCGCCGTAGGCATCCTGGTTGATCGAGTCGGGCGCGTCGGCGACCGGCTGGTTGACGGCGATGACGGTGCCCGAGACCGGCGCGTAGATGTCGCTGGCGGCCTTGACCGATTCCACCACGGCGGCGTCCATGCCCGCGGTGAATGCCTTGCCGACCTGCGGCAGTTCGACGAACACGATGTCGCCCAGCGCGTCCTGCGCGTATTCGGTGATGCCCACGGTCAGGGTGCCGTCTTGTTCGCGGCGCACCCATTCATGGGATTCGGTGTATTTCAGGTCGGTAGGGATGTTCATGGAGACTCCTGAGGATGGTGGGGTTGTCAGTATAGGGTGTTTGTTATCCGGTCCGGCGGGTCAGGCGGCCAGCACTTTGCCATTGCGCACGAACGGCAGCTTGACGACGCTGGCGGCCAGGTGCTTGTCGCGGATCGCGACCTGCACGGTGTCGCCGACCGCGACGTCCATCGGCACGCGCGCCAGGGCGATCGCCTGCTGCATGCTGGGGCTGAAGGTGCCGCTGGTGATTTCGCCGAATTGTCCCGATTCTTCGCTCGAGGCGGCGATCACGCGCTGGTGCGCGCGCAGGATGCCCCCCTTCTCGCGCAGGATCAGGCCGACGAACTGCGCCCCCTGGCCCTTGGCCTGCAACGCGGCCTTGCCGATGAAGTCGCGCTCGGAGACCAGGTCGACGGTCCAGGCCAGGCCGGCGTCGAGCGGATTGGTCGTTTCGTCCATGTCCTGGCCGTACAGGTTCATGCCGGCTTCCAGGCGCAGGGTGTCGCGCGCGCCCAGGCCCGCCGGCTTGACGCCGGCGGCGAGCAGGGCATTCCACAGGGCTTCGGCCTGGCTTGCTGCCACGCCGATCTCGAAGCCGTCTTCGCCGGTGTAGCCGGTGCGGGCGACCATGGCTTCGCCGAAGGCGGTAGCTTCGACGATGGCGGCGTTGAACGGCTTGAGGTTCTCGGTCGCGGCCCTGGTGGTCGGCAGCACTTCCCATACCCTGGCGCGGGCGTTCGGACCCTGGACGGCGACGAGGGCGATCGGATCGTTGCCGTCGCGGCGCTGGGTGATGGTCACGCCGCTGTTGGTGGCGGCATTGTGCTGGTTCATCCAGGCCACGTCCTTGTCGGCGGTGCCGGCGTTGACGACGATGCGGAACCAGTCCTCGGAGAAGAAATAGACGATCAGGTCGTCGATGACGCCGCCTTCCGGATTGAGCATGCACGAGTACAGGGCCTTGCCCGGCGCTTGCAGCTTGTCGACGTTGTTGGCCAGCAGACGACGAAGGAAAGAGCGGGCGTTGGCGCCCTTGACGTCCACGACGCACATGTGGGAAACGTCGAACATGCCGGCGTCGCTGCGCACCGCGTTGTGCTCTTCGATCTGGGAACCGTAGTTGACGGGCATATCCCAGCCGCCGAAATCGACCATTTTGGCGCCAAGGGCGCGGTGAGCGGAATTGAGCGGGGTCGCTTTGAGCGTCATGGAATCCTCGGACATGAATAGGGTGTCGGCACGATCGTCGTGCGCTATCGACCCCTCTGTCCTTGGTACCTGAGAGATAGCGGCCGGCGCCGCTTGCCCCTTCGGTGGGCCGCATCGCGGCCGCTCTCCAGAGTTGACCGGCCGCGCCGTGCGCCGCCGTCCCTTGACCGGTCCTTTTGCCTGAGAGTTTATGGGTGAGTGCCCCTTCGGCGGCAGCGTCGCTGCGCTCTCCCGATCAAGACTGCGGAGGATATGCCAGCCCGCCAACCCTGTCAACCACGCAAGCCCCGGATCGACCGCCCGCTCCCCTTGCCCCGCCATGAGGGCGGCGTCGGATTGGCTGGCAACGTAGAGGATTTGCCGGCATCGCCCCGCATTCTTGAATTGCTCGAAAGCATTGCTGCGCACTATTGGTGCAGGGGCTTTCGGGGTGTTTGTCGTGATTTGCTACACTTGTTCCACTTACTTTGTAGGCGGGAACAGACTATGAACGAAGAAAAAACGTTGCAAGAGAAAGAGGGGTGGTACACGCTGTCGGGCGACGTCAACAGTGATATGGTGCACCGGATGTTCGAGGCGGTGGCGGCGATGACCGAGGAAGGGATCGATACCGCCCACGTGCTGCTGCAGTCGAACGGCGGCTATGTCAGCGACGGCTTGTGCCTGTATAACTTCATGGCCAACTCGCCGATCAAATTCGTCATGTATAACGCCGGGGCGGTGGCCTCGATCGCGGTGGTGGTCTATCTGGCCGGTTCGCGCCGCTACGCCAGCGAGACCGCGCGCTTCATGATCCACAAGTCGCACGCGACCGCCTCGCCGGGTTCGCGGCCGGATGCGCTCAACATCATCGTCGAAGGATTGCGCGCCGACGATGCGCGCACCGAGGCCATCCTGCGCAAGGAAATCGAACTCTCGCCCGAGCAGTGGGGCGTGCACCAGTACGGCGACCTGCACCTGACCGCGCGCGACGCCAAGAAGGCGAAGATGATCCACGAGGTGCAGGACTTCGCGCCGCCGAAAGGCGCCATCCTGCGCAATATCTGAACCGGGTTGGTGCGGCCGCCGTCGCACCGGCGGTCGGCGCCGCCCCGGCCGGGATGTGTTTGATCATTGCTGGGAGGTAAGAGTATGGCAGAATAGGGGTTCGCCACACTTCGCCCAACCGTCATGGCCACCCCATCCGCCCAGAGCTCTGCCGCGCGCAAGGCCGCACCCGCCCAGCAGGCGGCGCTGGCCGAGCTGGTCGACATGGCGCGCAGCCATGCCGAGTCCGGCCTGGCGGACATGGCGCGGCGCATGGTGTCCGCGCTGCTCGACCTGACCGCGGCCGGTCTCGACCCCGCCGCCGTCATGCGGCGCGTCAAGTCGGGCAATCTCCTCAAGGACAACAGCTACGCCTTCATCCACCTGGCGACGGGCGGGATCGACGCCGCGCTGCGCCAGGAAGTCGCGCGCCTGTTCCCGCACGCGGCCGATACCGGGATCCCGGCTGCCGCGGCCAGGCCGGTCGAACTGAGCCTCGTCCCGCTGGAGCAGATCGACCGGCAGATGGCGCTGGGCGTCGTCAGCCGGCCGTTCGACCTGCAGCATTCCGAGGGCCTGGCCACGCTCGGCGTGCGCCTCGGCCTGCTGCTCGGGCGCGACCTGGTGCGCGCCGCGCACAACCCGTTCCGCCCCGACGTCTTCCTGGCCGCCGTGGACGCGGCCTGGCGCCAGTTCGAACCCGATCCCGACGCCCACGGCCTGGTGGCGCCGCTGCTGCGTCCCGGCCTGATGTTCGACCTGGGGCCGCTGTACGAAGCCCTGGTCGGAAAGCTCAAGGCGCGCAAGGAGGGCGACGCCGACACCCGCTTCAGCAAGACCGACGACCGCGCGGCGCGCCAGGCCGGGCGCGCCCGGCGCGACGCCGCGCTGGCCGAGCAGTTGCGCCAGCTGTTCGACCCGGCCGTGCCCGAGATCCCGAACCTGCCGCAGGGCAGCGGCGGCTGGCGTCCGAGCGCGGCGTCCGGCTTCGGGGTGGCGCCGCCGCCCGGGCCTGCGGCGGGCGCCGTCCCGTCCAGCGCCGCCGCGGGTCCGGCGGTGCACCCGATGATGCAGTCCACGACGCAGCCCGCGATGCAGTCGTTGAGCGACCTGCTGTCCCGCGCGGGCGCCGCCGGCCCGGCCGCCGCCCCCGGGATGCTGGTCCTGCCCGGCCTGCGCGCCAGCCTGCCGCAGGGCGCGCTGTCGCGCGGCGATGAAACGACGCTCGACCTGCTGTCGCAGGTGTTCGGCGGCGTGCTGCACGACGACGGCGTCGCCCCCGAGACGCGCGAACTGATCGGTCACCTGCAGTTGCCGGTCTTGCGCACCGCGCTGCGCGACCGCAGCTTCTTCTTCCAGGAGGCCCATCCGGCGCGGCGCCTGCTCGACCTGCTGTCGCAGGCCGGCTGGGAGCGCCCGCTGGACGCGGACGACCCGGTCTACCGCGCCATGCGCCGCAGCGTCGAGCGCGTGCGCGATCAGGCCGACCCCGAGTTCGGGGCGGCCGTGGCCGACCTCGAGGCCGGCCTGGCCGCGCGCGATCACATGGAGCAGGCGGCCATGGCGGCGCCCATCGCCCAGGCCATGCGCAGCGAAAAGCGCGCCGCCGCCGAACGTTCGGCGCGGCGCGCGGTGGCGCTGCGCCTGGCCGGAGAGCGCTTGATCCCGGCAGTCACGGGTTTTCTCGAAGGCCGCTGGAGCGTCGCGCTGGCGCTGGCCTACACGATCGAGGACAGTCGTCCGGGCTCCGTCGACAATGCCACGCGCACGATGGACGACCTGATCTGGAGCGTCAAGCCGAAGGCGACCCAGGAGCAGAGAAAGGCCCTGATCGCGCGCCTGCCGGCGCTGCTGGCAAGCCTGAACAACTGGCTCGACGCCACCCGCTGGCAGGATGCCGAGCGCCTGCAGTTCTTTGCCGAGCTGGCCGAATGCCATGCCTCGATCGTGCGCGCGCCGATCGAACTCCTGCCCGAGCGCCAGCTCGAGCTGGCGCTCGAGGCGGCGCAGCAGGATGCGCTGCGCCGGATCGCGCAGGAGCAGGAACAGGAGCGCGAGCAGGCCCGCACCCAGGCCGAGGAAGCGCAGGCCGCGGCAAGCGATCCGGCCGCCGCCGCGCTGGCCGCACTGGAGCGCGGCATGCGCCTCGAACTGCGCGACGCGCACGTCGTGCGCCGGGTGCGCCTGGCCTGGGTCAGCCCGCTGCGCACGCTGTACATCTTTTCGGGCGCCGGCCGCCAGGAAGCCTTTTCGCTGCCGGCCGCGCGCCTGGCCGAGCTGCTGCGCGCAGGCGCGATGCGCGTGGTGGCGGCCGAGGGCGTGGTCGGCCGCATCCTGAGCGCGGCGGTGGGACCGGGCGCGGTCAACGACGCCGGCCCATCGGCGGCGTCGCACGCCGCGGCCCGCAGCGCCTGACGCAGTGCATGTCGCAGTGCATGTTGCAGTGCGTGAAGGTCCGCGAGCGATCGCCCTGGCTGTCCAGGCCCACGCCTGCAATGGTATGATGGGCGCTTTACCTCTACAGCCATAGCCGACCCCACGTGCGTCTCTCATCCATCAAATTGTCGGGATTTAAGTCGTTCGTCGATCCCACCAATTTCCAGGTGCCGGGTCAGCTGGTCGGCGTGGTCGGCCCCAACGGCTGCGGCAAATCGAATATCATCGACGCGGTGCGCTGGGTGCTGGGCGAGTCGAAAGCGTCCGAGCTGCGCGGCGAATCGATGCAGGACGTGATCTTCAACGGTTCCACCCACCGCAAGAGCGCCGGGCGCGCCTCGGTCGAACTGGTGTTCGACAACAGTGCCGGGAAGGCCGCCGGCCAGTGGGGGCAGTATGCCGAGATCGCGGTCAAGCGCACGCTCACGCGCGACGGCACGTCCACCTATTACATCAACGGCCAGCCGGTGCGGCGGCGCGACATCCAGGACATCTTCCTCGGCACCGGACTCGGTCCGCGCGCCTACGCCATCATCGGCCAGGGCATGATCGCGCGCATCATCGAATCGCGCCCGGAGGAATTGCGGGTCTTCCTCGAAGAAGCCGCCGGCGTCTCGAAGTACAAGGAACGGCGCCGCGAGACCGAGAACCGCCTGTCGGACACGCGCGAGAACCTGCTGCGGGTCGAGGACATCCTGCGCGAACTGAACGCCAACCTCGAAAAACTCGAAGCCCAGGCGGCGGTCGCCAACCGCTTCCACCAGCTGCAGGCCGACCAGGAAGAAAAGCAGAAGCTGCTCTGGCTGATGCGCAAGAACGAGGCCAAGGCCGAACAGGCGAAGTTCTTCCGCGAGATGGAAGAAGCCCAAACCAGCCTGGAAGCGCAGACCGCCAGGCTGCGCAGCGTCGAAGTCGATCTCGAACACCTGCGCCAGGCCCACTTCGCCGCCGGCGACCGCCTGCACACGGCCCAGGGCGCCCTGTACCAGATCAATTCCGAGATCGGCAGCCTGGAGGCGCAGATCAAGTTCGTGGTCGAGTCGCGCACCCGCCTGCAGAACCAGATCGCCGCGCTCACGGCGCAGCGCGACCAATGGCTGGCGCAGGAGCAGGAACAGCGCGAGGGCGAGGAAGAGGCCGGAATGCAGCTGGAAGAACTCGCCGTGCGCGCCGAGGGCGCCCAGATCGCGGTCGAGGTCCACAACGAGCGCCTGCCCGAGCTGGAAGCGGCCTGGCGCGCCGGCCAGGAACGGTCGACCGCTTCGCGCGCGCGCATCATGCAGGTCCAGCAGCGCATCGAGCTGGCCTCGGCCCATGGCCGCAACGCCGGCGGCATCCTGAGCAGCCTGGCGGCGCGCCGCGAACGCCTGCAGCAGGAGCGCAGCAGCCTCAATCTGCCCGACAGCGCGACCCTCGACAACCTGCGCCTGCAGCTGGAAGAAAAGCAGCAGTCGCTGGAAGAACAGACCATGCTGCTGGAAGAGGCGGCCGGGCGTCAGGAGGCGGTCGAGCTCGAACGCAAGGAAGCGCAGGCGCAGACGCAGGCCGAGAGCGCGGCGAACGCCCAGCTGGAGGCGCGCCTGGGCGCGCTGCGCCAGATGCAGGAGCGCGTGCAGACCCAGGGCAAAGTCCAGCCCTGGCTCGAGAAGCACGAGCTGGCCGGCTTGCCGCGGCTGTGGCAAAAGCTGGACGTGGAAGAAGGGTGGGAAACCGCGCTCGAGGCCGTGCTGAGGGAGCGTTCCGGCGCGCTCGAAGTATCGAACATCGACTGGGCCAAGGCCTTCGTGCTTGACGCGCCGCCGGCCCGCCTGGCGCTGTACGCGCCGCAGGCGGGCGGCCACGCGGCGCCGCCCGACGGGTTCAAGCCGTTCGCGAGCCTGCTGCGCGTGAACGACCCCGGCGTGCGCGGCGTGCTCGAAGACTGGCTGCATGGCGTCTACGTGGCTGACGCGTCTGACGCCTTCGCCGGGCGCGCGCGCCTGCCGCAGGGCGCGGCCTTCGTCACGCGCGACGGCCATCTGGTGACCCGTTCCAGCGTGCGCTTCCACGCGCCGGACGCCGAGCAGGACGGCATGCTGGCGCGCCAGCACGAGATCGAGAACACGGCCCGGCAGCTCAAGGCCCAGGCCTTGCTGGCCGACGAGGCGCGCACGCGCGCGGTGCGCGCCGATGCCGCCGTGGCCGACCTGGCGCGCCGGCTGCAGGATGCGCGCGGCCGCGTGGCCACCTTGCAGCGCGACGTGCATGCGCTGCAGATCGAGGTGCTCAAGCAGAGCGAGATCGAGGCGCGCTTCAACCAGAGGAGCGGCCAGATCGCGACCGACCTGTCCGAGATCGCGGCCCAGGAGTCCGAGCAGTGCCAGGCCCAGCTTGAAGCCGAACAGGAATTCGAGCAGCTCGACCTGGAACTGGCCGAGCTGCAGGAGGCGCACGAAGACGGCCAGACCACCTTCCTCGACCAGGAGCAGGCCCTGAGCCGTGCGCGCGAACACCTGCGCGAACTGGAACGCGGCGCGCAAGAGGCGCAGTTCGCCGAACGCGCCCAGCGCAGCCGCATCGACGAATTGCGGCGCACGATGGCGACCGCCGCCACCCAGGCCGGGCAGGTCGGCGCCAGCCTGGCCCAGGCGCGCCTGGAGCTGGAGGCCCTCGAAAGCGGCACCGCCCACGAAGGCTTGCAAGCGCTGCTCGAGCGCCGCACGACGCAGGAAGCGGCGCTGTCCGATGCCCGCCATGAACTGGACCAGGTCGCCCAGCAGCTGCGCGCGGCCGAAGAGTCGCGCATGCAGTCCGAGCGCAGCCTGCAGCCGCAGCGCGACCGCATCACCGAGATGCAATTGAAGGAGCAGGCCGCGCGCCTGAACCAGGAGCAGTTTGCCGAGGCGCTGGCCGCCACCGGCGCCGACGAGGCGGCGCTGGCCGAAAAGCTCGACCCGGAGCTGAAACCGCAGTACCTGCAGGCCGAGGTCACCCGGCTGGCCAACGCGATCAACGGCCTGGGCGCGGTCAACCTGGCGGCGGTCGACGAGCTGGCCCAGGCCACCGAGCGCAAACGCTTCCTCGACTCGCAGAACGCCGACCTGAACGAGGCCATCGCCACGCTCGAAGACGCGATCGGCCGCATCGACCGCGAGACCCGCGACCTGCTGCAGGATACCTTCGACCGCGTGAACGGCCACTTCTCGGAACTGTTCCCGATCCTGTTCGGCGGCGGCAACGCCAGGCTGGTGATGACCGGCGACGAGATCCTGGACGCCGGCGTGCAGGTCATGGCCCAGCCGCCGGGCAAGAAGAACGCCACCATCCACCTGCTGTCGGGCGGCGAAAAGGCGCTCACCGCGACCGCCCTGGTGTTCTCGATGTTCCGCCTGAATCCGGCGCCATTCTGCCTGCTCGACGAAGTCGACGCGCCGCTGGACGACGCCAATACCGAGCGCTTCTGCCGCATGGTCAAGCGGATGTCGGAACACACCCAGTTCCTGTTCATCTCGCATAACAAGATCGCAATGGAGATGGCCAGCCAGCTGATCGGGGTGACGATGCAGGAGCAGGGCGTCTCGCGCATCGTCGCCGTGGACATGGAGGCGGCCGCCGGCATGGCCGCCGCCTGAACCGGCGCGGCTCCCCCGGTGCGCCGTGCTACACTGGCCGGCCTCTGCCGCGGCACGTTCCACCGTACGAATGCTTGCAATGACCGACTACCCTAGAACATCGCAGTTTGCCCCGCAGATGCCATCGGAAGCGCCGGCGCTCGCGCAGCGCATGCGGCTGATCGGCGCGTCGCCGGCGCCGATGTGCATCGTGCGCGGCGACGGCGCCATGGCCGCAGCCAATCCGGCCTTCGCGGCGCTGCTGGAAGGCGCCGCCATCCGGGAGCTGGCCGCGCGCATCCTCGACGGCAGCCTGGCCCAGGCCGGCGCCGGGCTCGAACACCCCGCACCCGTCAAGCTCTCCCTGTCGCCGCTACGCGAGTCCGATGGCGCCATGGTCGGCGTGCCGGGCGTGCCGGGCGTGGCCGCGTCGCCGCAGGCCGGGAGCGAGGCGCGCTTTCGCGCGATCACGAACGCCATTTCGCAGATCGGCCTGCCGCGCCCCGGGCGCGCCGGCGCCGGCATCAAGATCGTGCCGGCGCGCCGGCTAGCGATGGCGTCCGCGCGGGGGAGTTGGTATGATTGCACGAATTTCCGTGGGGAGAGCGCCTGCACGGATGCATTTCGATCGAATTAACCATTTCGCAGAACAACAGGACCGCGCAGCCCGCAAGGCTGGCGGATTCGGCGCGAATTTCGCTATTGAGGCACAAGCAGCATGACTGAATTCCAAATGAGCCTGATCGCAGCCGGGGGCGTCTTCGTCGTCGGCGTCATCACCTACAACAAGTGGCAGGAATACAAGGCCAGGAAGAGCGTCGAACGCGCCTTCGCCTCCGACCACGACGACGTCCTGATGCGCGACGGCGAGCAGGCCCCGGCCGTGGACCGCCACGAGCCGGTGTTCGAGGCCGATCTCGACGACAAGGCGCCGCTGCTTGCCAAGGAACCCGTGCTCGACGCCGCCGCCTTCGCGCCGGCCGACGTCAAGCCCGAGCCGCAGCTCGCGACGCCGGCGCCGGCCGCCGCCCCGGCCCCGGCCCAGGCAGCGCCGGTCGCCCCGAGCGCCGGCGCCCCCGCCGCCAGCTACCGCGCCACCGGCGCCAGCGCTGCCCAGGATGCGGTGGCCGCTTCGCTGCCCGGCACCCGCCCCGGCATGCCGCCGGCCGAGCTGGCCGAATGCCTGGTCGATCCGCTGATCGACTGCCTGATTCCCCTCTCGCTCGAAACGCCTGTGCGCGGCGACAAGATCCTGCCGACCCTGCAGACGCTGCGCCGCGTCGGCAACAAGCCGATCCACTACATCGGATTTGCCGTCAGCGGCGAATGGGAGCCGATCGTGCACGGCGGCGTGTACACCAAGCTGCAGGCGGGCGTGCAGATGGCGACCCGCACCACGGCGCTGAACGAACTCGAATACTCCGAACTGGTCACCCGCCTGCGCGCGGTGGCCGACGAGATCGGGGCCGAGCCGGAAGTGCCGGACATGATCGAGGTGATGGCCGAGGCGCGCATCCTGCACCGCTTCGTGGCCGGCCACGACGCCCAGCTGGGCGTGAACCTGGCCGCGAATGGCGCGCCGTGGGCGATGCCGACCCTGATCGGCGCCCTCGAGAACGCGGGCTTCGACGTGCGCCCGGACGGCAGGTTCGCGATGCCCGACAAGGAAGGCGCGGCAGGCGCCGTGCTGTTCACGCTGTCGACCAACGTCACCCTGGGCGCCGACACCACCTCGCGCCTGACCCTGTTGCTGGACGTGCCGTGCGTCGCCCCCGCGCGCGACGGCTTCGGCCGCATGGTCGATACGGCGCGCGGCCTGACCCAGCGCCTGGACGCGACCATCGTCGACGATTTCGACCAGCCGCTGGTGGACGAGGCGCTGGACGAGATCAAGGCCCAGGTGGGCGAGTTCTACCAGGAGATGGACGCGGCCGACATTCCGGCCGGCTCGACCCGCGCGCTGCGCCTGTTCAGCTGAGGACGTGCGGTGACCGAGCAAGTGCAACAGAACGAGCGCGAGCGCAGCATTGAACGCATGCGCTGGCTGGTCGCGGAGCTGAACCGCGCCAGCTACAACTACCATGTGCTGGACGCGCCGACGATTCCCGACGCCGAGTACGACAAGCTGTACCACGAGCTGGTGGCGCTGGAAGCGCAGCACCCGGAAAGCGTCGACCCCGATTCGCCGACCCGGCGCGTGGGCGACGCCCCGATTCCGGAATTCGGCCAGGTCACCCATGCGGTGCCGATGCTGTCGCTGAACAACGGCTTTACCATCGAGGACATCGATAACTTCGACCGCAAGGCGCGCGAAGGGCTGGAAGTGCGCGAGGTCGTCTACAACGCCGAGCTCAAGTTCGATGGGCTGGCGATCAGCCTGCGCTACGAGGATGGACGCCTGGTGCAGGCGGCGACCCGCGGCGACGGCTACACGGGCGAGGACGTCACCGCCAATATCCGCACCGTGCGCGTGATCCCGATGCGGCTGCACGGCGCCGACCTGCCGGCGGTGCTCGAGGTGCGCGGCGAAGTGCTGATGTTCAAGCGCGACTTCGAGGCCCTGAACGAGCGCCAGCGCGCCGCCGGCCAGAAGGAATTCGCCAATCCGCGCAATGCCGCCGCCGGCAGCCTGCGCCAGCTCGACGCGCGCATCACCAGTGAGCGCAGGCTGCGCTTCTTCGCCTATGGCGTGGGTCAGGTGGAGGGCGCTGACTTGCCCGCCACCCATTCGGGCCTGCTCGACTGGTTCGAAGCGCTCGGGCTGCCGGTCGCGAAGGAACGCAAGGTGGTCGCGGGCCGCGACGGCCTGCTCGACTTCTACCGCGACGTCGGCGAACGCCGCAAGGCGCTGCCTTACGAGATCGACGGCGTGGTGTACAAGGTCGACCGCATCGAGGACCAGCGCGCGCTGGGCTTCGTCTCGCGCGCGCCGCGCTTCGCGCTGGCCCATAAATTCCCGGCCGAGGAAGCGCTGACCATGGTCCAGGCAATCGAGGTGCAGGTCGGCCGCACCGGCGCCATCACGCCGGTGGCGCGCCTGGTGCCGGTCTCGGTGGGCGGCGTGACCGTCACCAACGCGACCCTGCACAACGAAGACGAAGTGCGGCGCAAGGACGTGCGCGTGGGCGACACCGTGATCGTGCGCCGCGCCGGCGACGTCATCCCCGAGGTGCTGGCGGTGGTGCTGGAGCGCCGCTTGAGCCCGGAACCGCCAATCTATGAATTGCCGAAGCAGTGCCCGGTGTGCGGTTCGCACGTGGTGCGCGAGGCGGACGAAGCGATCGCGCGCTGCTCCGGCGGCCTGACCTGCGCGGCCCAGCGCAAGGAAGCGATCCGCCACTTCGCCGGCCGGCGCATGATGGACATCGAGGGCCTGGGCGACCGCTACATCGACAGCCTGGTCGAGGCAAAGCTGGTGGAGGGCGTGGCGGATCTCTACAAGCTCACGCTCGACGACCTGCTCAAGATGAAGCGCCTGGCGGACGAGCGCGACGGCACGACACCGGAGACTGTGAAGCAGGGCAAGGTCGCGACCAAGTGGGCCGACAACCTGCTCGCCGCGATCGCCGCCAGCAGGCAGCCGCCGCTCGAGCGCCTGCTGTTCGCGCTCGGCATCCGCCACGTGGGCGAGTCGACCGCCAAGACGCTGGCCGACTGGCTCGGGAGCCTCTCGCTGGTGCGGCGCGCGCCGGCCGCGCTGCTGCGCGTGCTGCCCGACATCGGCGGCACGGTGGCCGAGTCGATCGCCGAATTCTTTGCCGAAGAAAAGAATCAGATCGCCCTCGATGCATTGCTCACGGCCGGCGTGGGTCCGCGCGACGAGCATCCGCCGAAGGCGCAGCTGCGCGAAAAGCTCGACGAGATCAAGCTGCTGGCCGCGCTCGACATCCCGAAACTGACCGAGCCGCGCGCGCGCCAGGTGGTGGGCGCCGGCCAGGGTCTGGAAGACATCGGCGTTCGCACCGACTTCGGCATCTTCGGCCTGCCGGCAACGGTCGCGGCCGCGCTCGAGGAATGGATGGCGGTGCGCGAGAACCGGGAACGGGTGCAGTCGCTGGCGGCCCTGCGGCGTTCGCTGCTGGAATCCCTGCCCGAAGCTGCCGCCGCGCCCGAGGGGCCGCTGGCCGGCAAGACCTTCGTCCTGACCGGCACCTTGCCGACCATGAGCCGCGACGCCGCCGGCGCGCTGATCGAGCAGGCCGGCGGCAAGGTGTCGGGCTCGGTGTCGAAGAAGACCTCCTACGTGGTGGCCGGCGCGGACGCCGGCAGCAAGCTGGCCAAGGCCGAGGAGCTGGGCGTCACGATCCTGGACGAGGCGGCGCTGCTGGCGCTCCTCGGACCATAACCGAACCGTCAACAAGAAACCATGAACCTGATCCGCAAAGCCGTATTCCCCGTCGCCGGCCTGGGCAGCCGCTTCCTGCCGGCGACCAAGGCGCAGCCGAAAGAGATGCTGCCGATCGTCGACAAGCCGCTGATCCAGTATGCGGTCGAAGAAGCGGTGGCCGCCGGCATCACTGAGCTGATCTTCATCACGGGCCGCAACAAGCGCGCCATCGAAGACCATTTCGACAAGGCCTACGAGCTCGAATCCGAACTCGAGGCGGCCGGCAAGCAGGCCCTGCTCGAGACCGTGCGCGGCGTGATCCCGAAGAACGTCAACTGCATCTACATCCGCCAGTCCTCGCCCCTGGGCCTGGGTCATGCGGTGCTGTGCGCGCGCCCGGTGGTGGGCAATGAACCGTTCGCCGTGCTGCTGGCGGACGACTTCATGGACACCGCCGACGGTCAGAAACCGGTGCTGGCCCAGATGGCCGACGTCTACGCCTATGAGCGCAGCAGCATCCTGGCGGTGCAGGACGTGCCGCGCGAGCACACCCGCCAGTACGGCATCGTGAGCAGCGCGTGCTACCGCACCGGCCTGGAGCTGGTCTCGAACATCGTCGAAAAGCCGCAGCCCGCGGACGCGCCGTCGACCCTGGCCGTGGTCGGCCGCTACGTCTTGTCGCCCTCGATCTTCGACTACCTGGAAAACATCGGCAAGGGCGCCGGCGGCGAGATCCAGCTCACCGACGGCATCGCGGCCCTGATGCGCGACGAGCGCGTGCTGGCCTACCGCTACGCCGGCCAGCGCTACGATTGCGGCTCCAAGCTGGGCTATCTGCAGGCCACCGCCGCGATCGGCCTCAAGCACCCGGAGACGGCCGATGGTTTTCGCGCCTCGCTGGCCGGCCTGCTCGAAGGAAGAGGCCCGGCATGACGGTGCGCGCGATCCTGAAAATGGGCGACCCGCGCCTGCTGCGCGTCGCGCAGCCGGTGACGCGGTTCGATACGCCCGAGCTGCATGCGCTGGTCGCCGACATGTTCGAGACCATGCATGCCGCCAACGGCGCTGGCCTGGCCGCGCCGCAGATCGGCGTCGACCTGCAACTGGTGATCTTCGGCTTTGGCAGCAACCAGCGCTATCCCGATGCGCCGCCGGTGCCCGAGACGGTCCTGATCAACCCCGTGCTCACGCCGCTGTCGGACCAGATGGAAGAAGGCTTCGAGGGCTGCCTGTCGGTGCCCGGCCTGCGCGGCAGCGTGCCGCGTCATACGCGCCTGCATTACGAAGGGTTCGACCAGTTCGGCAAGCGCATCGTGGTGGACGCCGAAGGCTTCCATGCGCGCGTGGTGCAGCACGAAGTGGATCACCTGCTGGGGATCCTGTACCCGATGCGGATCCGCGACTTTTCCCGCTTCGGCTTCACCGAAGTGATGTTCCCCCAACTCGACCCCGGAGCCGACGATTGAGCCGCGCTTTCTTCTTCCTGGCCGCTGCGTGCGCCTGCCTGGCCGCGCCGGCGGCGTCGGCCGCTGACTTCTTCACGAAGATCGACCCGTCGCCCACGCGCCAGCTGTGGGTCGACACCGGCTTTTACACCGCGCATTTCGACAGCGACAAGGACCTGAACGGCAACAACAAGGGCCTGGCGCTCGAGTACCGCTTCAAGGGCACGATGACGGCCACCGCAGGCCGCTTCTACAACAGCGACCGCGCCTGGTCGAACTACGCGGGCGTGATCTGGCAGCCGTATGCGGTCGGCCCGGTGCGCGTGGGGCTGGCGCTGGCCGCCTTCGATGGTTACCCGAAGACGCGCGACGGCGGCTGGTTCCCGGGCGCGATCCCGACCCTGACCTATGAGTATCAGCGGGTCGGCGTGAACGTCGGGATCATCCCGAACTACAAGGACCGCCTGTATGGCGGCATTTCGTTCCAGCTGAAATTCAAGCTGTTCGACAAATAAGAGGGGCCGCGCGCTGCGGCCCCTGCGTCGGCGAGTGATCAGCTTTCCTTCGGGTACGGACTCGGCCCGCCCTCCGCGATAAACTGGTCGATCCGCTGCTGCAGCACCGGCAGCGGCACCGAACCCACGTGCAGCACGGTGTCGTGGAAGTGGCGGATGTCGAACTTCGGCCCCAGCGCCTTCTCGGCGCGCGCGCGCGCTTCCTGGATCGCCATCTGGCCAAGATAGTAGGATAGCGCCTGCCCCGGCCACGAGATGTAGCGGTCGACTTCAGTCTCCACCTCGTGCTTCGACAGCGCGGTGTTCTGCAGCAGGTAGTCCTGGGCCTGCTCCCGCGTCCAGCCCTTGGCGTGCACGCCCGTGTCGACCACCAGGCGCGAAGCGCGCCAGGCCTGGTAGCTCAGCATGCCGAACACTTCGTACGGGGTTTCGTAGATGTCCATCTCGGTGCCCAGGCGCTCGGTGTACAGCGCCCAGCCTTCGCCATAGGCCGAGATGTAGGCGCGGCGGAACGGCGGCACGCCTTTCTGTTCCTGCGCCAGCGGAATCTGGAACGCGTGGCCCGGCGCCGACTCGTGCAGGGTCAGGGCCGGCAGGCTGTACAGGGGCCGGGCCGGAAGGTTATAGGTATTGACCCAATAGGTGCCGGGACCGCCGCGACCGGCGGTCCAGAACGGCGCCTGGTCGTCGGGCACCGGCACGATCGCGAAGCGGCGGCGTGGCAGGTGGCCGAAGAACTGGTCGGCCTTGGCGTCGAACTTCTTGGAGGTCCAGGCCGCGCTCTTGAGCAGCTCTTGCGGCGTCTTCGCATAGAACTGCGGATCGGTGCGCAGGAACTGCAGGAAGGCCTGCAAGTCGCCCTTGAAGCCGACCTGCTTCATCACGTCGTGCATCTCGGCGCGGATCTTGGCCATCTCGGCCAGGCCGATCGCGTGGATCTGGTCGGCGGTCAGGTCGGTCGTGGTGAATTCCACGATCTTCGACTGGTAGTATTCCTTCCCGCCCGGCATGTCCTGGGCCGCCAGCGTGGTGCGCGCCTTCGGCACGTACTCGTCGCGGAAGTAGGCCAGCGCCTTGGCATAGGCCGGCTGTATCCTGTTCTGGATGAGGGCCACCGCCTGCGCGCGCAGCGCCGCCTGCTCGGCGGCCGGCATCGACGACGGCATCTGCCTGAACGGGTTGTAGAACACGACGTCCTGCGGCGTCTTCGCCCCGGTCACCGAGCTCAGGGTGCCTTCGCGGCCGGCCAGGGTGACCTTGGGCGGCGTGAAGCCGCGCGCCAGGCCGGCGCGCATATTGTCCAGCTCCTGGTCGAAATAGGCGGGCAGGCCTTCGAGCAGCGCCAGGTAATTGCGGTAGTCGTCGGCGCTCTTGAGCGGGCGGCGCGCGGCATAGGCGACGTCGGACCAGAATGCGGTGTCGGCGTTGACCGGCTGCTCGTACTCGCGGAAGCGCTGGGCGTCATGCAGGGCGGCGATCTGGGCGCGGTAGACGGCGAAATTGATGCGTTCGGCGGGGGAGAGCGCGCCTGGCGAAATCGCATCGAGTTCCTTCAGGATGCCGGCCCAGTAGACGCGGCGCCCTTCCTGGGCCGCGGCGTCGACCCGCGCATAACCCGGGCGTGCGTCGGGCGCGTTTTCGTCGCGCGCCAGGCGCTCGGCGATGCGCCACTTCCACTCCCTGGTGTAGATGTCCTTGAACCGTGCGTCTGCGGCGGTCGCGGTCGCTTTCACCGCGACCGCAGGTGCGTTCGTGGCGGCCACGGCCGCCGGCGCAGATGCCAGACCCATCACGACGGCGGCCGTCGAGACGGCGGCGCCCAGCTTGCATATTTTCATTGATCCCCTGATTAATAATGAGCATGATTGCTCGGCGATACACATCTTAGCGGGGAAACAGGCACATGCCTACCGCATGTTTCGCGCCGTAAATACCTGTGCTGACCCATGGCGCCGCGCAATTTTAATCGCCGGAAGGTCAGGAAATGGCAGGAAGCCAAGATATAATGTTCGTCAACCTATCGCCGGGCGAGCGCACGACGATTCCACGCGATCGTGTGCATGGACCTTTCATGAAGATAACGGCAGCAATTGCTATTCGACCTAGACATGATGACGAGTAAGGGCGGCCCCGGGCGTTCTGAAGAGCATATCCAGCTCATCCAATCCTGGCGGCGCCTGGCCGACCAGTTGGGTCCGCTCATCGGTGACAACGGCTTTTGCGCGCTGTATGGACGGGCATGCCGTCTTGTCGGTCCCGAATTTATTTGGCTGGCGGAAACGTCGCCATGCAAGACCCGCGACTCCCAAATCACCGCGCTGGACGAGCTGCTCGCCAGCGTGGCACCCGACCACGCAAAGGCCGCGCATGCGGCACTGCTCCAGACGTTTACCGAGTTGCTGGCGTCACTTATCGGCCAGGCTCTCGCACGACGCCTGCTCGATGCCGCCGCGCGGGACGGGGAAGAGAAGAATGCACAGGAGCACAAGTAATGAGCGATAAAGTATCCCTTGGAAAGCTGAGCACTGGCGTGCCGGGGCTCGATGTTCTCCTGGGGGGAGGGCTGAGCGAGTTTTCCTTCAACCTGATCGCCGGGCCGCCGGGATCGGGCAAGACCACGCTGGCCCATCAGATCATGTTTTCGCTGGCAAGCAACGAGCGCCGCGCCCTGTTCTTCACGGTGCTGGGCGAACCGCCCCTCAAGATGCTGCGTTACCAGCAACAGTACAGCTTCTTTGACATGGACATGGTCGGCAACTGCGTGCGCTATGTCAACCTGGCCGAAAACCTGCGCGCGGGCGATTTCAGCGGCGTGCTGACGCGCCTGATGAAGGAGGTCGAGGATTTCTCGCCCAGCCTGGTGTTCGTCGATTCCTTCCGCTCGGTGGCGCAGACCGCGCGCGCCGGCATCGAGGGCGTGGCCGATCTGCAGCACTTCATCCAGGAACTCGGCACCCGCATGACCAGCTGGCAGGCGACCACCTTCCTGATCGGCGAATACCTGCACGGCGACGCCGAAGCCAGCCCGATCATGACGGTGGCCGACGGTATGATCGCGCTGACGCCGGTGCACGAGGATAACTCTGTAGTGCGCAAGATGCGCGTGGTGAAGATGCGCGGCCAGGCCCACCTGGGCGGCTCGCACACCTTCCGCATCACCGACGACGGCATCCGCGTGTATCCACGCATCCTGCCGCCGCTGGCGTCCGACCATCACCAGGGGGCGCGGGTCGACCGCGCTCCGGCGCGCATCCCCACCGGCACCCCCGATCTCGACGGCCTGCTCCACGGCGGCCTGCCGCAAGGCCACTCGCTGCTGGTATCGGGGCCGAGCGGCTGCGGCAAGACGATCCTCGGCACCCGCTTCCTGCAGGCGGGCGCGCGGATGGGCGAGAAGGGCGTGGCAGTCTCGTTCGAGAAGGGCGCATCGCGCCTGCGCAATGCCGAACTGGCCGAGCTGGTCGCCAATGGCGACGTGCAGATGGTCGAAAGCCGCAAGATCGACCTGACGGTCGACGAGCTGCTCGACGAGATGAACGAGGCGATCGACCGCACCGGCGCGCGCCGGGTGGTGGTCGATTCGCTGTCCGAGCTGGCGCTGTACCTGGCGCCGGAAGGACGCAACCAGCTGCGTTCGACCGTGTTCCAGATGCTGTCCTCGCTGGCCAAGCGCGGCGTCAGCGTGCTGGTGACGATGGGACTGGACGACGAATTCACCCAGCTCAGGTTCAGCCAGGCCGACGTGGCCTATCTCACCGACGCCATCGTGGTGATGCGCTTCGGCGAGAGCGCAGGCCAGATCCGCCGCTTCATCTCGGTGGTCAAGGTCCGCGGCAGCGCCCACAGCACCGATCTGCGCGAATTTCGCATCGGCGACGACGGCATCCGTATCGAGCCGGTAGCGACCAAATTCGAAGGCGTGCTGCACGGTTTACCCGTCGCGCGCGGGATAGCCTGAATGAATCTCACGGCGGCGACACCAGGCAGCGACGACGGCACCCTGGCGCTCCGCCTGGCGGCGCTGGAACGCGAGGCGGAGCAGTTGCGCGGCGATCTCGTCGCCAGCCGCGCGCTGACCGCGAGCCTGCGCGAAGCGAACGAGCATCTGGTGCTGGCCGCGGTCGACGCCCAGACCTCGCGCGACGACGCCGAGGAAACCAACCGCCGCCAGAACGAATTCCTCGCCATGCTGGCGCACGAGCTGCGTAATCCCCTGGTGCCGATCAGCGTCTCGGCCAGCCTGCTCGAACGGGCGCCGGTGAATCCCGTTGCCCTGGAACGGCTGACCGGCGTGATCCAGCGCCAGGTGGGCCATATGGCGCGCCTGCTGGACGACCTGCTCGACGCCGCCCGCCTCAGCAGCGGCAAGATCACGCTCGCCATCGAGCCGCTGCGGCTGGCCGAGCTGATCGAGCATGCGGCGGAAACAGTCATGCCACGCGTGCGCGAGCGCGGCCAGGAGCTGGCGATCGCGCGGGCGGAAGATGCCCTGGTGGTCGATGGCGACCGGGTACGCCTGACCCAGGTGTTTACCAACCTGCTCAACAATGCCTCGAAATACACGCAGGACGGCGGCCGGATCGGGGTCGCGGCCCAGGCCGGCCCTGACGGCCGCGTGACGGTCACCATCGAGGACAACGGCGCCGGCATGTCCATTGAGACTATCGGCCGCGCCTTCGACCTGTTCACCCAGGGGCCGCGCACGCTGGCGCGCTCGGAGGGCGGGCTCGGGGTCGGGCTGAACGTGGTGCGTAATCTCGTCACCATGCACGGTGGCAGCGTCGCCGCCGCCAGTCCCGGGCTGGGGCAGGGCAGCACCTTCAGGGTGTCGCTGCCGCTGTCGAGCGCGGTGGCGTCCGACGGCGTGGCCGACGGCGCCGCGCCGGTCGCCGGCGCCAGGCGACGGATCCTGATCGTGGAAGACAATGCCGACGCGTCGGACGTGCTGCGCATGCTGCTCGAAGTCGAAGGACACGCGGTGGAAATCGCCGGCGACGGCCATGCCGGGCTGGCGCTGGCGCTGGAAGGGCGGTTCGACGCGGTCGTGTGCGACATCGGACTGCCGGGCCTGGACGGCCTGGAACTGATGGCGCGCCTGCGCGCCGCGGACGCGGGGACGGGAGTAAGTGCGGGCGCGCATGCTGGCACGGGTGCAGGCGCAACCCGGCCCCTGACGATCGCCCTGTCGGGCTATGGCCAGCCGCAAGACCGCGAACGCGCGCTGGCGGCCGGCTTCGACCGCTACCTGGTCAAGCCGGTGGCGCCCGGCGTGCTGATCGAGTTGCTGGCGGGCGCGGCGTCTTAGGCGCGGCGGCAAGGTTGGCTGCGCGCCCCGGCCGACCCTACGCCAACAAACGCCGCAGGCGCGTCACCGCTTCCTCGATCCGCTCGTACTTCGTCGCATACGAAAACCGCACGTGGCGCTGCGGCGCCGCCACCCCGAAATCGTCGCCCGGCACGATCGCCACGTGGGCGTCCTGCAGCACCGCCAGGCTGAACGCCGCGCTGTCGCCGCGCAGCGGGTGCGCCACGCGGTCGATGTCGGCGTACACGTAAAAGGCGCCGTCCGGCATCACCGGCACCCCGAAGCCGAGCTCGCGCAGCGCCGGCACCAGGTAGTCGCGGCGGCGCTGGAATTCGCGCCGGCGCTCCTCGAAGATCGCCAGCGCCTCGGGCTCGAAGCAGGCTAGCGCCGCGTGCTGGGCCACGGTCGGCGCGCAGATGAACAGGTTCTGCGCCAGTTTTTCGAACACCGGCACCAGGCTGTCCGGCACCACCAGCCAGCCCAGGCGCCAGCCGGTCATGTTGAAATACTTGGAAAAGCTGTTCACCGTGATCGCGTCGGCATCGAACGCCAGCGCGCTTGACGGCTGCTGGTCGTAGGACAGGCCCTGGTAGATCTCGTCGACGATGGCAAAGCCGCCGCGCGCGCGCACCGCCTCCAGCATGGCGCGCAACTGGTCAGGGGTCATCGAGGTGCCGGTCGGGTTCGACGGCGAGGCCACCAGCACGCCGCGCGTGCGGTCGCCCCAGAGGTCGGCCACGTGGTGGGCGCCGAGCTGGTAGCGGTCCTCGTGCGAACAGGGCACCAGCACCGCCTGGCCCCCGAAGCTGGCCACGAAATGGCGGTTGCATGGATAGGACGGGTCGGGCATCAGGACTTCGTCGCCTTCGGACACCAGCGCGGCGCAGGCCAGCAGCAGGCCGGCCGAGGCGCCGGCCGTGATCACGATGCGGCGCGGGTCGATGTCCAGGCCCTGGGTCGCGGCGTAGTGGCGCGAGATCGCCGCGCGCAGCTCGAACAGGCCCAGCGATTCGGTGTATTGGGTGACGCCGCCCCGAATGGCTTCTATCGCGGCGCTGGCCACGATGTCGGGCGCGGTGAAATCGGGCTCGCCGACGCTCATGCTGACGACGTCGTGGCCGGCGCGCTTGAGTGCGCCGGCGGCCTTGACCATCTCCATGACGCGAAACGGTTCGATCGCGTGCACGCGCTGGGCGACCTGGAGTTGGCGGTTGGGAGTAATGAGAGACATGCTGGATGGCAGGGAGTGGGAATCCCCGCCATCTTACTGGAAGCCGGGCTGACGCGCGCCCGAACGGCGGCGGCGCACCTGCAATCCGTACTTCTGCCAGACCCTGTCGATACAGGACATCAAGGGGGCCAGCGGCCGCCTGTACCGGCATCTCGAAGCTGGTGCCGGGCTGCGAGAACCAGGGCGAAGACGAATTGAGCACGCCAGCGGTGGCCGTGCTCGCCCAGGACCCGGATGGCCGCACCGTCGTCGTCGCCAACGCGCGCGCCGACGGCCAGGGCCGCCTGATGCAGCCGGCGCTGGGGTCGAACCGAGCCTGGCGAGCGCTTTCTTCAGATTGTCTTCAGCGCCCCGCGTCTGCCCGGGCGGCACGGGGCGTTGCGTTTGCGTCAAGACTGTCTGATCCGGCGGAATTCTGTCATGCTTATCGCCTGCACTTTCACAACAACGATAACGAAGACATGACCAAAGCCCCGATTGCCCGCCTGGCGCTCTGCATTGCAGCCATCCCGCTTGCCGCCAGCCCGCTCGCTCTCGCCCAGAACGCCGAACGCCAGCTGGCCGGCGTCACGCGCAACCAGAATTCCCTCGAGATCGCGACCAACGACGGCCGCTACCTGATCAAGCCGTATTCGAGCACGATCGTCGAGACCACCTTCATTCCCAAGGGCGAGCGCTTCGATCCGGCCTCGCACGCGGTGATCCTGGCGCCGGTGCAGGTGCAGGCCACGTTCAGGGACGAGGGCGGCCGCATCACCTACGCGGTCGACGGCGGCATCAGCGTCATGATCGACAAGCAGCCGTTCCGAATCAGCTACGCCTACAAGGGCAAGCCGCTGGTGGCCGAAAAGGGGGGCGTGCAGCGCGCCAACGGCATGGACGTCATCGAATTCGCGCTGGAAGACGGCGAGGCCCTGTACGGCGCCGGCGCGCGCGCGGTCGGCATGAACCGCCGCGGCCACCGCTTCCAGCTGTACAACAAGGCGCATTACGGCTATGCCGAGCGCTCCGAGCTGCTCAACTACACGATTCCGGTGGCGCTGTCGTCCAAGAAATATGCGATCCACTTCGACAATCCGCAGACCGGCTGGCTCGATTTCGACAGCCGCAACGACGGCACCCTGCGCTACGAGGTGATCGGCGGACGCAAGACCTACCAGGTCGTGGCGGGCGACAGCTGGGACCACCTGATGGCCGGCTACACCGGCCTGACCGGCCGCCAGCCGCTGCCGCCGCGCTGGGCCTTCGGCAACTTCGCCAGCCGCTTCGGCTACAAGTCCGAAGCCGAGACGCGCGCCGTGGTCGACAAGTTCGCGCAAGAGAAGATTCCGCTCGACGCCGTCATTCTCGACCTCTACTGGTTCGGCAAGACGGTGCAGGGCACGATGGGCAACCTGGCCTGGGACCGCGACACCTTCCCCAACGCAGAAAAAATGATGGCCGACTTCAAGGCCCGGGGCGTCAAGACGGTGGTGGTCACCGAACCGTTCGTGCTGACCACGTCGAAGCGCTGGGGCGAAGCGGTGGAGAAGGGCGTGCTGGCCACCGACAAGGCGGGCAAGCCCTACACGTATGACTTCTATTTCGGGAACACGGGCCTGATCGACATCTACAAGAAGGAAGGCCGCGACTGGTGGTGGAGCATCTACCGCGACCTCAAGAAGGGCGGCGTCACCGGCTGGTGGGGCGACCTGGGCGAGCCCGAGGTGCACCCGTCGAGCCTGCAGCACGCCACCGGCTCGGCCGACCAGGTGCACAACGTCTATGGCCACGACTGGGCGCGCCTGATCTTTGATGGCTACAGGCAGGAATTCCCGAACGAGCGGCCCTTCATCCTGATGCGCGCCGGTTACTCCGGCTCGCAGCGCTTCGGCATGATCCCGTGGTCGGGCGACGTCGCGCGCAGCTGGGGCGGCCTGCAGTCGCAGATGGAGATCTCGCTACAGATGGGCATGCAGGGCCTGGCCTATATGCACTCCGACCTCGGCGGCTTTGCCGGCGCGGTGCTGGACGACGAGCTGTACGTGCGCTGGCTGCAGTATGGCGTGTTCCAGCCGGTGTTCCGTCCGCATGCGCAAGAGGCGGTGGCGTCCGAGCCGGTGTTCCGCTCCGAGCGCACCAAGGTCCTGGCGCGCGAGGCGGTATGGCTGCGCTATGCGATGCTGCCGTATAACTACACGATCGCCTTCGACAACGAGCAGACCGGCATGCCCCTGATGCGGCCCCTGATGTTCGTCGAGGCCGATCCGGCCCAGCCGGCCGAGCGCTCGACCACCTATCTGTGGGGCCCGGACTTCCTGGTCACGCCGATCGTCCATCCGGGCGCCACCCGCGCCGAGGTGTACTTCCCGAACAGCGGCAGCGTGTGGTTCGACTTCCATACCGGCCGCGCGCACCAGGGCGGCATCCTCGAGACGGTGAAGCCGGTCGAGGCCCACATCCCGGTCTATGTGCGCGCCGGCGCCTTCGTGCCGATGGCGAAGGTGGTGCAGACCACGCGCGACTACACCGGCCGCGAGATCGACCTGCACTACTACCACGACGCGTCGGTGGCCGCCTCGAACGGCAAGCTGTACGACGACGACGGCGAGACCGCGAACGCCCATGCGCAGGGCAAGTACGAGATCGTGCGCTTCGACAGTCGATTCGCCGACAGGCGGCTCGAGATCGGCTTCAAGACCGAGACCGGCAAGGCGATGGCGGCAAAGGAACGGGCCTTCGCGCTCAAGGTGCACAATGTGAAGGCGAAGCCACGTGGCGTGACGGTCGACGGCCGCGCCGCGCGCTTCGTGTTCAACGCCCAGCAGCACCTGCTCGAAGTGCGGGTCCCGGCGCGCCAGGGCCAGGCGGCGCAGGTCGCCATCGAACTGTAACGACGACAGCGCGGTCTGTCGCACCGCGCTTCTTTAACGCGCCACGATCAGGCGCAGTCCCAGCCCGATGAACACTGCCCCCGCGATCCGGTCCAGCCACATGCCGGCCGTGGGCGTGCGGTTGAGCCACTGGCCGATCGCTCCCGAAAAATAGCCGAGCGCGCCGAAGATGGCGGCCGCCTGCAGCGTGAACACGATGCCCAGCAGGCCGATCTGCAGGTTGGCGTCGCCGCGCGCCGCCACCACGAACTGCGGCAGGAAGGACAGGAAGAACAGCGCCACCTTGGGATTGATGGCCGCGGCCACCAGCCCCTTGGCGAACAGCCGTCCTGCCGGCTCGCCGGATGCGCCGGCGGTGGTCACGCGCGCGCCGCCGCGGCTCCTGATCGCGCCCCATCCCATCCAGATCAGGTACAGGCCGCCCGCCACCTTGAGCGCGGTGAAGGCCGCTGGCGAGGCCGCGATCAGCGCGCTGACGCCGATCACGGCCAGCACGGTATGGCTGATGCAGCCGAAAGCGCACCCGAGCCCGAAGGCGATGCCGCGCAGGCGGCCCTTGGCGATGCCGGTGCTGAGCACCATCAGGTTGTCGGGGCCGGGAGAGAGGGTGATCAGGATGGCGGCGGCGAGAAAGCCGAAGAGCTGTTCGGGCGAGAGCATGGACGTGTCGAAAAAAGAAACGGGCGAACAGCTTATCGCATGTTCGCCCGCGCATGTTCGCCCGCGCATGTTCCCCCGTTCGGGCGGCGCGGGCCTGCAGTCTTACGACTTCTTGCAGCTCAGTTCCTTGGCATTGGCGCCCCACTTGATGGTGACCTTGCCCTGGTGTTCCTTGAATTCTTCGCTGCGGTTGCCGTAGGCGATGCCGCTGGCGGTCCGTTCTCCGCGCAGCAGCACGTGTTCCTTGTCGCGCACCGCGACCATCGAGGCGGGCGTGGTGTCGAGGAAGGTGGCGCTGATCTTGCTGCCGTCGCCGCAGGTGAAGGCGACCGGGCCGGTCGTCTTGACCAGCTTGTAGGTCGATTGCAGCTGCAGCATGCGGCTGCCGTAGGCGTTGTTGATGCAGCCGTTCATGTCCTTGGCTTCGGCGCACTCCTTCACGCCGTCCCACCATTTGGTGTGCCGCTCCTGCAGTTCCTTGCTGGCGCCGGCGTCGAGCTTTTCGAGCGCGGCGCGGTACAGGGCGAAGACCAGGCCTTCGGATTCGGCCGAACCGGGATGCTGGCAGATCTTGGCTTCGGCGCTGCCGATGCCCCTGGCGCAAAAGCCGGGCATCGAGACGGCCTGGACGCCCAGCGGCAGGGCCAGGACGGCGGCGGCGATGAGGTAACGTTTCATGGTGTGCTCCTTATTGTATCGAATGCGATGGTGGTGGCGGCGCTGCGTCGTGCAGCACCGATGGAGATGGGCCCTGGGGACGGCCGCTGGAGCTGAGTCCTACGCCGTGACCTTCGCCAGATCGAGTTCGACCCAGGTCGGCGCATGGTCGCTCGGCTTCTCGCGGCCGCGCACGAACTTGTCGACTCCGGCATCCTTCAGCGCCGGCTGCAGTGCGGGGCTGAGCAGCAGGTGATCGATGCGGATGCCGGCGTCGCGCCCGAAGGCGTTGCGAAAGTAATCCCAGAAGGTGTAGATCGTCTCGTCGGGGTGGATGGCGCGCAGCGAATCGAGCCAGCCCTGGTCGATCAGGCGCTCGAAGGCGGCGCGGGTCTCGGGACGGAACAGGGCGTCGTCGACCCAGCGCTCCGGCTTGTAGACGTCGCGCTCGGTCGGGATCACGTTGAAGTCGCCCGCCAGCACCGCGGGAACGCCCTGCGCCAGGAGTTCGAGGCCGCGCAGGCGCAGGCGCTCCATCCAGGCCAGCTTGTAGTCGAACTTGGGCCCCGGCGCCGGATTCCCGTTCGGCAGGTAGAGGCCGGCGATCAGGATGCCCTTGTAGACCGCCTCGATGTAGCGGCTTTGTTCGTCGGTCTCGTCGCCCGGCAGGCCGCGCTGCACCTCTTGCGCCGGCTCGCGGGTGATGATCGCGACCCCGTTCCAGCTTTTCTGGCCGTGCCAGAGCGCGTGGTAGCCGGCGTCCTCGATCGCCTGCAGCGGGAATTTGTCCTGCGGGGCCTTCAGCTCCTGCAGGCAGACGACGTCGGGCTGGCGCTCGCCGAGGTACTGGATGAGGGCATCCAGCCGGCTATTGATGCTGTTGACATTGTAGGTTACGACGAGCATGGCTTCTCCGATCGAGTTGAGGTCATTATGGCAACAATTTGCAGCATCAGGCGCACGGGTCGCTTGCCTGGTGCGCCGCTATGTCAATTGAAACTGGCGACGCAGGTTCAGGCGCGCGAGCACGCCAGGCAACCGCTCGAGCGGGCCTGCCTGGCGCACTTTGCGCGCGACGTCGGCGACCGGGTCTGGCTCCTGGCCGAGGGGAAGATCCGGGAACAGGCCACGCCGCAAGCATTCTTCGCCAAAGCCGCAACACCCGCGCGCGCAGCAGATCCTGGCCGAGCGCCGCCGCGACTGGCCGTTGCGAGAATCCGCCGCGCTGCTATGATGAAGGCCTTCGGCTTTCATCACAAGGCGGCAGCATGGCGCACCAGACCATCCTCGAGTTTTCGACCGGCGGCCGCGGTACCCGCGAGATCACGCGCGATGTGGCCGCCGTGGTCGCCGCATCCGGCGTGCAATGCGGCCTGGTCCAGGTCTTCGTGCAGCACACCAGCTGCTCGCTGCTGCTCACCGAAAACGCCGACGGCGACGTGCGGCGCGACCTGGAAACCATCGTTGCGCGCCTGGCGCCTGACGGCGATCCGGCCTATCGCCACGACGCCGAAGGGCCGGACGACATGTCGGCCCACGGCCGCACCATGCTGACCGACACCGCGCTCACGATTCCGCTCGGGGGAGGGCGCATGCTGCTTGGCACCTGGCAGGGCGTCTACCTGTGGGAACACCGCACGGCGCCGCACCGGCGCCGGGTGGTCGTCACGGTGCTGGGCGGCTGAACCGTGCACGCTGGCCGTCCGCAGATCATGCCGGCGGCATAAAATTCGCTGCGGCGTAGAGCGGCCCCGCGACTTCTGGTAACGTGAGGCGATCGAGCCCGTCCACGTCCGGAAAAAACCATGACCGCCGCCACCGCCAGCCGTCGCCGTACCCTCCTGACGTTAGTCGCGCTGTGCGCCGAAACGGCCCTGCTCGCGCGCGAGTATCTGCATGGCGGCGTGGCGTCGCATCACCTGCTGGCCAATCCCGACCTGCCCGCGGTGTCCAACTGGTGGGGCCTGCTGCTGGTGCCGCTGCTGACCTGGTGGACGGTGGGGCGCGTCGAGCGCCGCGCCGCCGGGGCGGGGGGGCCGGCAAGACGCGCGGCCCTGGTCGGCTTCCTGTGCGCGCTGGCCTACGGCGCCATGCTGGCGGCGCTGTTCGCGGCCGGCAGTCCCGTGGTGGATTACGTGTTCTTCGGCCTGCTGGCGCTGGCCCTCGTGGTGCGCCTGTGGCACGCCGAATACCTGCTGGGCTTTGCGCTGGCCATGAGTGTCGTGGCCGGCCCGATCCTGCCGGCCATGTTCGGGGCCATCATCGCGCTGTTTTCCTGGCTGGTGCATGCCGCGGCGCGCGCGCTGTGGCGCAGGCTGCGTCCGGGCGTGGCCTGAGCGAGCCGCCTGTCAGGAACCATCCTTTCCTGCTGTTCACCGCGATCTTCCTGACCCCGCTGTCGGTCCTGGTGGCCGTAATCTGGATCGCCGCGAGGGCAAAACGTTTTGGCGCCTGAGCCTCGGGCTTCGGCCCCGGACCGGGAGGGACGGGCCTGGACCGACCTCTGGTGTGGCCGTTCGCTGCGCTTTCTTCCTATAATTGATGGCCAGCCGGCGTGTTCCCGGCCGTTTTTCGCCACTTCCGACCAGCCATGACGTCCAGCACCGCCACGTTCGATGAAGAAGCGCGCCTCGCCGTCCTCGATTCCTACGGCATCCTCGACACGCCTCCCGAGCGTTCGTTCGACGATGTCGTGCGCCTGGTCAGCCAGTTGCTGGCCGCGCCGATCGTCGCGGTCAACCTGATCGCGCGCGACCGGCAATGGTTCAAGTCCGAGATCGGCCTGGGCAGGCGCGAAATGCCGCTGGACGACTCGATCTGCCGTTTCGCGCTGCTCGAGGAGGAGCAGATGATCGTGCCCGACATGCGCGAGGATCCGCGCTTCAGGGACAATCCGCTGGTGACGAAGGATGCCGGGTTGCGCTTCTACGCCGGCGCCCTGCTCAAGACGCGCGACGGCGTTGCGCTCGGCACCTTGTGCGTGCTCGATGACAAGCCGCGACCGCAGGGCTTGAGCGAGCAGGAGCAATTCGTGCTGGCCACGCTGGCGCACCAGGTCATGAGCCAGATCGAGCTGCGCAAGGCGATGGCCGAGCAGGAAAACCTGATCGCGGCGCTGCGCGAGGCCGACCAGCGCAAGGACGAATTCCTCGCCATGCTCGCGCACGAGCTGCGCAATCCGCTGGCGCCGATCGTCTCGGCCGCCACGATGTTGTCCAACTTTCACCTCGATCCCGTCATGGTGCAGCGCGCCAGCGAGATCGTGGCGCGCCAGGCCGGGCACATGACGTCGCTGATCAACGACCTGCTGGATGTGTCGCGCGTCACCCGTGGCAAGGTGGAACTCGAGTTGCGCGAGCTCGATTTCAAGGACGTCGTCGCCGACGCCATCGAACAGGTGCGCCCGCTGATCGAGAAGCACCAGCACCGCCTGACCCTGGACCTGCCGCCGGCGCGCGCCATCGTGGTGGGCGACCGCAAGCGCCTGGTCCAGATCATGACCAATATGCTCAGCAACGCCGCCAAGTACACGCTCGAAGGCGGTCACATCGCGGTGCGCCTGACGACGGATGGCGGCGCGCTCGCGGTCGACATTCGCGACGACGGCATCGGCATGTCGCCCGAACTGATCTCCAGCGCCTTCGACCTGTTCGCGCAAGGCGCGCGCGGCCTGGACCGTAGCCAGGGTGGGCTCGGCATCGGCCTGGCGCTGGTGCGCAGCCTGCTCAGGCTGCACGGGGGCGCGGTCAGCGCCAGCAGCGATGGTCCTGGCAAGGGCAGCGCCTTCCATGTCAGCCTGCCGCTGTCGACGCGCGACCAGGTCGAGCGGCGCGCGCGCGACCGCAACCCGCCGCGCGCAACTATGCCGGCGCTGCGCATCGGCGTGGTCGACGACAACGAGGACGCGGCGGTCACGCTGTCGCTGCTGCTGGAAACCCTCGGGCATACGGTGCTGATCGCGCACAGCGCGCGCGACGCGCTGGCGGTGTTGCCGGACTTCGGTCCGGACGTCTGCCTGCTCGACATCGGCCTGCCCGAGATGAACGGCTACGAGCTGGCCGCGGCGCTGCGCGCGCAGCCCGGCGCGTCGCAGGCGATCCTGATCGCGGTGACGGGGTATGCGCAGGAGAAAGACCGGGCGCGGGCGCTCGCGGCGGGCTTTCACGACCTGTTCGCCAAGCCGGTCGATCTCGAGGTCCTGGGCGCAGCGCTGGTGCAGATCGAGAGCCGGCGCGCGGCCTGACGCCGGCGCATGCCGGAGCAGCGCCGCTTGTTTGCGTCACGTTTTGCGCCAACTGTTGCGCCGCCGCTGGCGTGCGCCGGCGTCGCCGTGCGGCAGGCAGAATCTGTTCCTTCATGAGTCGTCGCGAAAGGACAGAGCAATGACACAGCGTTACCAACCCATCACGCGCCTGGGCCTGGGCGGCACCGGCCTTGGCGATATGTACCACGAGACCAGCGACGAGGCGGCGCACGATACCGTCGATGCCGCCTGGGATGCCGGCATCCGCTATTTCGACACCGCGCCGCACTACGGCGCCGGCCTGTCCGAGCACCGTTTCGGCCAGGCGCTGCGGCGCCGTCCGCGCAACGAATACACGCTGTCGTCCAAGGTCGGCCGCATCCTGGCGCCGAGCGAGACGCCCGAGATCGCGGCGCCGTTCGTGGGCGGCCTGCCGTTCCGGCGCATCGACGACTACACCGCCGACGGCGCGCGCCGCTCGATCGAGGACAGCCTGCAGCGCATGGCGCTGTCGCACATCGACATCGTCTATGTGCACGACTTGTCGCCGGACCGCTTGAGCCAGGCCGAGTACGAGCACCATTACGCGATCGCGGCCGGCCGCGGCGGCGCCTTCGAAGGGTTGGTCAGGCTGCGCGAGGAGGGCGTGATCAAGGGCTGGGGCATGGGCGTGAACACGATCGACCCGTGCCTGCGCGCGCTGCGCGACTCGGACCCCGACATCTTCCTGCTGGCCGGGCGCTACACGCTGATGGAAACCACGCCGCTGGACGAGCTGTTCCCGCTGTGCGAACAGCGCGGCGCCAGGGTGGTACTGGGCGGGCCGTTCAATTCGGGCTTCCTGGCCGGCGGCCCGAACTACGACTACGCCCCGGCGGATCAAGACAAGATCGCGCGCCGCGAGCGGCTGCGCCAGGTGGCCGCGCGCCATGGCGTCGACCTGCCGGCGGCGGCGCTGCAGTTCGGCCTGGCCCATCCGGTGGTGGCGGCCACCATCCCCGGCGCCAGCAGCGTGGCGCACCTGCAGCGCAATGCGGCCTTGATGAACATCGCCATCGCGCCGGCGTTCTGGGAAGAGCTGAAGGCCGAGGGCCTGCTGGCCAGGGAAGCGCCGCTACCGGACGGCAAGCCGGCGCTGCGAGGCGCTTAGAACTGCTCGTCCGGGGCCAGGTAACGCCACTGGCCTTCGGGCAGGTTGCCCAGCTTGACCTTGCCGATGCGCACGCGCTTGAGGCCCACCACCTTCAGGTCCACCATATCGCACATGCGCCGGATCTGGCGCTTCTTGCCTTCGCGCAGGGTAAAACTGAGCTGGTCCTCGTTCTGCCAGCGCACCTTGGCGGGCAGCAGCGGCTTGCCGTCCATCCACAGGCCGTGATTCAGTTTTTTCAGGTCGCTCTCGGGCAGCTTGCCCGGTTTGGTGTACTGCACCCGCACCAGGTATTCCTTGTCGACGCTGGTGGTCTCGCCGATCAGGTGCTTGGCGACGCGGCCGTCCTGCGACAGCACGAGCAAACCCACCGAATCGATGTCCAGCCGCCCGCACGGCACCAGGCTGCGCAGCTGGGTCGGATGGAACTGCTCCTTCGACGGGTCGTCCGCCCAGCGGTTCTCGGGCTTGATCAGGGCGACGGCCGGCGTGTAGCCGTCTTCGGCCTGGCCGCTGACGTAGCCGACCGGCTTGTTGATCAGGATGGTCACGCGTTTCGATTGCTCGGCCGCGGCCTGGCGCTCGACCGTGATGCGCTGGGTCGGCAGCACCTTGCTGCCCAGTTCCGAGACGACCTTGCCGCCCACCCGCACCCAGCCGCGGGCGATCCATTCATCGGCTTCGCGGCGCGAGCACAGGCCGAGTTCGGACATACGTTTGGAGAGGCGGAGCGGTTCGGTCATCTGGAAAAGCTTTACTGTAAAAAGAGGTGAATCACTAGACCTTCAGTGCATCGAGGAGGTCGGTCTCGAGCTGGAGCTGGGTGCGTGGATTGTTCAGGGCCGCGCCATCGATCAGGAACACGTCCTCGACGCGCTCGCCCAGGGTCATGATCTTGGCCGTGTGCAGGTTCAGCCGGTAGCGCGCCAGCACGCTGGCGATCGCGTACAGCAGGCCCATGCGGTCGTTGGCCGCGATCGACAGCACATGGAACTGGCCGCGCTCGTCCGGCCGCAGTTCGACCGTCGGCGTGATCGGGAAGGTGCGCGCCACCCGCGACAGGCGTCCCCGCACCAGCGGCGGCAGCGGCTCTTGCGACAGCAGTTGCGTGTACAGCTCGTGCTCGATCAGGCTGATGATGTCGCGGTAGCTGCCGGCGAAGTTCTCGTCCGCCACCAGGAAGCTGTCCAGCGCGTAGCCGTGCCGCGTGGTGTGGATCTTGGCGTCCAGGATGCTGAAGTTCTTGCGGTCGAAGTAGCTGCAGATGCGCGCGAACAGGTCGGGCTGGTCCTTGACGTAGACCGCCACCTGCAGGCCTTCGCCGATCGGCGCCAGCCGCGCCTTGACCACGGGGTTGTCGGCGTCGACCTTGTCGATCAGCGCGCGCGTCTGCCAGGCGATGTCGGAGGCGTCGTGGCGCAAGAAGTACGCCACGTCGAGCTGCTTCCACAGCGCGTCGTGGGCGTTGGCGTCCAGGCCGAACAGGCGCAGGGTGGCCAGCGCTTCCTTCTGGCGCATGCGCAGCTCGCGGTCGGCGCTATGCGGCTCGCCGCCCAGCACGCGCAGGGTGACCTTGTACAGGTCTTCCAGCAGCTTGGCCTTCCAGGCGTTCCACACCTTGGGGCTGGTGCCGCGGATGTCGGCCACCGTCAGGAGGTAGAGCGCGGTGAGATGCCGTTCGTCCTTGACCACGGCGGCGAAGGCCTGGATCACGTCGGGGTCGGACAGGTCCTGCTTCTGCGCCACCGTCGACATGGTCAGGTGCTGCTCGACCAGGAACACCACCAGCTCGGTGTCCTCGATCGAGAGGCCGTGGGCGTCGCAGAATTGGCGCGCATCGGTCATGCCGAGCTTGGAATGGTCGCCGCCGCGGCCCTTGGCGATGTCGTGGAACAGGGCCGCCACGTACAGCAGCCAGCGATCGTGGAAGTCGGCGATCAGCTGGCTGCAGAACGGATATTCGTGCGCGTGTTCCGGCATCGTGAAGCGGCGCAGGTTGCGCACCACCATCATGATGTGCTGGTCCACGGTATATACATGGAACAGGTCGTGCTGCATCTGGCCGACGATCTTGCGGAAAGCCGGCAGGTAACGGCCCAGGATGCCGAATTCGTTCATGCGGCGCAGCGCGTGCACCAGGCCGCGTGGCGCCTGCAGCACGCGCAGGAACAATGCCTTGTTGCCTTGGTCGGCGCGGAAGGCATCATCGATCAGCGTGCGCGCGTGCCACAGGGCGCGCGTGGCGCGCGCGCTCAATCCCTTCAGTTCGCGCCGTTCGGTCATCGCCACGAACAGCTCGAGGATGGCGGGTGGATGCCGTTCGAAGGTATCGTCGGCCACTATGTCGATCAGGCTGCCGACCTGGGTGAAGCGGGCGCTGATCGGGAAGGCCACCGCCGGCTGCGGGAACAGCTGCGCTTCGATGTTCTGCAGCAGGATCGTGTTGAGCTGGGTGACGGTCTTGGCGGCCCAGTAGTAGCGCTGCATCAGGAATTCGCTGGCGCGGCGCGCGTCCGGGCCTTCGCCGCTGGCGGTGAGGCCCAGGGTGCCGGCGATCGCGGTCTGGACGTCGAACACCAGCCGGTCTTCGCGCCTTTTCGTATGTAAGTGCAGCCGGATGCGGATGTCCTTGAAGGCGCTTTCCTTTTCCATCAGCTGGCGCGCCTCCATGCGCGTGATCAGGCCGCGCGTGGCGAGCTGGCCGAAGGTGTCGGCAAGACCCGCGGCCTTGGCCACCCACAGGATCACCTGCAGGTCGCGCAGCGCGCCGGGACTTTCCTTGACGTTGGGTTCGAGCGCGAAGGCGGTGTATTCGTACTTGGCGTGGCGCAGCCGCATCTCGGCGGTCTTGGCCTGGAAGAAGGCCTGCGGATCGAGTGCGTCGCGGTAGCGCCGCTGCAGTTCCTCGAACAGCGGCGCGCTGCCGGTGACCAGGCGCGCCTCCAGTAAGCTCGTCTGGACGGTGATGTCGGCGGCGGACTCGATGAGGCACTCGTCCACGGTGCGGATGCTGTGGCCGATCTCCAGGCCCAGGTCCCACAGCAACTGGACCAGGCCTTCCAGGCGCGCCTGGGTGATGGCGTCGGCCGGCTGCCCCAGCAGGATCAACAGGTCGACGTCGGAATAGGGGAACAGTTCGCCGCGCCCGTAGCCGCCCACGCCCACCAGGGCGGTATGCTCCGGCAGGCCGGCGGCCTGCCAGGCGTCGAGCAGGACGCCGTCGACCACCTGGCGCAGGCCGCGCAGGAGCTTCTCGGGCTTGCCGTCTTCGTGGAAGGCCTGAAACACCAGCTGGCGCTCGTTCTTCAGGCGCTGGCGCAGCGTGGCGCGGGCGGAGTCGAGCAGGGCGGCCTGTCCCATGGGCTTCCTTCAGGCCGCGGCCAGGCTCGGGACCGCGCCCGGGCTCAGGAGCGGCAGCACGATGGCGGGCGGCGGCGGGCTGCCGGCCGACATGGTCAGCACCTCGACCCCGGACTCGGTGACCAGCACCGTGTGTTCCCACTGGGCCGACAGGCTGCGGTCGCGGGTCTTGATGGTCCAGCCGTCCGGCATTTCCTTGATGTCGCGGCGGCCGGCGTTGATCATCGGCTCGATGGTGAAGATCATGCCGGGCTTGAGCTCTTCCAGGGTGCCCGGGCGGCCGTAGTGCAGCACCTGCGGCTCTTCGTGGAACACGCGGCCCACACCATGGCCGCAGAATTCGCGCACCACGCTGTAGCCGGCCTTTTCGGCGTGCTGCTGGATCGCATGGCCGATGTCGCCCAGGTGCTTGCCCGGCTTGACGGCGGCGATGCCCAGCCACATGCATTCGAAGGTGATCTCGGACAGGCGGCGCGCCATGATCGACGGCTCGCCGACCAGGAACATGCGACTGTTGTCGCCGTGGTAGCCATCCTTGGTGATCGGCGTGATGTCGATGTTGAGCGCATCGCCCGATTTCAGCACGCGCTCGCCCGGGATGCCGTGGCAGATCACGTCGTTGAGCGAGGTGCAGATCGAACCGGGGAAGGGCGGGTAGCCCGGCGGGGCATAGTTCAGGGTCGCCGGGGTCGTGCCCTGGACGTTGACCATGTAGTCGTACGCCAGCCGGTCGAGTTCGCCGGTGGTGACGCCGGGCTTCACGAACGGAGTGATATAGTCGAGCACTTCCGAGCCGAGGCGGCAGGCAATGCGCATGCCTTCGATTTCGTCAAGAGTTTTGGGAGTGGAGGCCATAGGGAATTCGTATCCTGCGGTAGTCGATGCGATAAGTCTGTGCAATAAGGGTCCATTATAGAGGAAACATTCCTTCCTCAGGGCTGCCCCCGCCGCCAGCGCCACGTCATGCTTGAACAAAACGGCAAATCCCGCTAGAATCTCGGGTTGCTCGGATTCGCATCGAGCAATGTTGTAAAAAGTAGCTTTAATTTTATTGAAATCTTATTGAAATCGCGAATGTGGCCCTAAAAGGGTGCCTGACTGGTGACTGGCCACATTCAAGACCCAACCCTGGAGAATCACATGTCCGTTACTATGCGCGAAATGCTGGAAGCCGGTATTCACTTCGGCCACCAGACCCGTTTCTGGAACCCAAAGATGGCGCCGTTCATCTTCGGTCATCGCAACAAGATCCACATCATCAACCTGGAAAAAACCATGGCGATGTACCAGGATGCGATGAAGACCATCAAGCAGATCTCGGCCAACCGCGGCACCATCCTGATGGTCGGCACCAAGCGCCAGGCGCGCGACATCATCGCCGCTGAAGCGCAGCGCGCCGGCGTGCCTTACGTCGACCAGCGCTGGCTGGGCGGCATGCTGACCAACTTCAAGACCATCAAGACCTCGATCAAGCGCCTGAAAGACATGGAAGCGCAAGTCGAAGACGGTTCGGTCGAGAAGATGTCGAAGAAAGAAGCGCTGCTGTTCTCGCGCGAAATGGAAAAGCTGCAAAAGTCGATCGGCGGCATCAAGGACCTGGGCGGCGTGCCTGACGCGATCTTCGTCGTCGACGTCGGCTACCACAAGGGCACCATCACCGAAGCCGGCAAGCTGGGCATCCCGGTCATCGGCATCGTCGACACCAACCATTCGCCAGAAGGCGTGACCCACGTCATCCCGGGCAACGACGACTCGTCGAAAGCGATCACCCTGTACGCACGCGGCGTTGCCGATGCGATCCTGGAAGGCCGCGCCAACGCCACCAACGAAGTCGTTGAAATGGTCAAGGCTGGCGGCGACGACTTCGTCGAAGTTTCCGAGCAGGCATAAGTGACGGCGGGTCGGAGCCTCTCCCGGTAGGTGGGGGGAAGCTCTCAGCGCTCGCTGACACATCGAAGGGGGCGCCGCATGCACGAGCCCCCCTTTTTTTAAGCTGAATACTGTGGGGCGTTGTCATAACGACCTGCAACCCCGGATAAAATATTTAGGAGAATCAACATGGCAGCGATTACTGCAGCGATGGTAGGCGAACTGCGCGCGAAGACCGACGCGCCGATGATGGAATGCAAGAAAGCACTGACCGAAGCCGAAGGCGACATGGGTCGTGCTGAAGAGATCCTGCGCGTCAAGCTGGGCGGCAAGGCATCGAAGGCATCGGCACGCATCACCGCCGAAGGCGTCGTGGCAACCTACATCTCCGGCAACGTCGGCGCGCTGGTCGAAGTCAACAGCGAAACCGACTTCGTCGCCAAGAACGAAGAATTCCTGGCCATGGTCAACCTGGCCGCCAAATTGGTCGCCGAGAACAACCCGGCCGATGTCGCCGCCCTCGCGGCACTGCCGCACGACGGCAAGACCTTCGACGACGTGCGTACCGGCCTGATCGGCAAGATCGGCGAGAACATGACCGTGCGTCGCTTCCAGCGTTTCGAAACCACCGGCAAGCTGGCGTCGTACCTGCACGGCACCCGCATCGGCGTCATCGTCGACTTCGACGGCGCGGACGAGCAAGTCGGCAAGGACCTGGCCATGCACATCGCTGCCATGAAGCCAGTTGCTCTGTCGTCGGAGCAAGTGCCAGCTGAAATGATCGAGAAAGAGCGTTCGGTCGCCGAACTGAAGGCCAAGGAAGACGCCGAGAAGGCCGTCGCCGAAGGCAAGCAGCCGCAATCGGACGAGATCGTCGCCAAGCGTATCGACGGCTCGGTGCAGAAGTACCTGAAAGAAGTGTCGCTGCTGAACCAGGCATTCGTGAAGAACGACAAGCAGTCGATCGAGCAATACCTGAAAGCATCGAACACCACCGTCAAGGCGTTCACCATGTACGTGGTCGGCGAGGGCATCGAGAAGAAGGTCGACGACTTCGCAGCAGAAGTTGCAGCCCAGATGGCTGCAAACAAGCAGTAATCAACTAGAACGGGCCGCAAGGCCCGTTTTTGCAGGATGGGCCGGGGCGCCCCTCCGGTCCACCCTGCATCGCGCTCCTGACGAGGCGTACGCCGTACAATCCATCAATCGCAGGACTGATGAGGCCCACCGACGAGGTGCTGGCCAGACACGAATTCGAAACATTAATTAGGAGCCGCTTCCATGACAAAACCAGCCTACCAACGAGTCCTTCTGAAACTGTCTGGCGAAGCGCTGATGGGCGACGACCCGTTCGGCATCAACCGCGCCACCATCGAGCGCATGGTGGCCGACGTGGCGGAAGTGGCGAAGCTGGGCGTGCAGGTGGCGGTCGTGATTGGCGGTGGCAACATCTTCCGCGGCGTCGCCCCTGGCGCCCAGGGCATGGACCGCGCCACCGCCGACTACATGGGCATGCTGGCCACCGTCATGAACGCGCTGGCCCTGGCCGACGCCATGCGCCACGTGGGCATCACCGCCCGCGTCATGTCGGCGATCGCCATCGAGCAGGTGGTCGAGCCTTACGTGCGTCCGAAAGCCCTGCAATACCTGGAAGAGGGCAAGGTCGTCGTGTTCGCCGCCGGCACCGGCAACCCGTTCTTCACCACCGACACGGCCGCCGCGCTGCGCGGCGCCGAGATCTCGGCCGAGATCGTCCTGAAGGCCACCAAGGTCGATGGCGTCTACAGCGCCGACCCCAAGAAAGACCCGAATGCGACCCGCTACGAGAACATTACGTTCGACGAAGCCATCGCCAAGCACCTGCAGGTGATGGACGCCACCGCCTTCGCGCTGTGCCGCGACCAGAAACTGCCGATCAAGGTGTTCTCCATCGTCAAGCCCGGCGCGCTCACCCGCGTGATCATGGGCGAAGACGAAGGTACACTGGTACACGTTTAAAATATTACTGAACAACAAGGAGAGCAGCATGTCCCTGGCTGACGTCAAAAAGAACGCGCAAGAGCGCATGGCCAAGTCCATCGAGACCCTGAAGGCCGACCTGGCCAAGGTCCGTACCGGCCGCGCCCACACCGGCATCCTCGACCACGTGATGGTCGAATACTACGGCACCCCGACCGCGCTGCCGATGGTCGCCAACCTGACCCTGGTCGACGCCCGCACCATCGGCGTCCAGCCGTTCGAAAAGAAAATGGCGAGCACCATCGAGAAAGCCATCCGCGACGCCGACCTGGGCCTGAACCCGTCGGCGCAGGGCGACATGATCCGTGTGCCGACCCCGCCGCTGACCGAAGAGCGCCGCAAGGAAATGGTCAAGCTGACCAAGTCGGAAGGCGAGGATGCCAAGATTGCCGTGCGCAATATTCGCCGCGACGCGAACGAAGCGCTGAAGAAAATGGTCAAGGACAAGACCGCGTCGGAAGACGACGAGCGCCGCGCCTCGGACGAGATCCAGAAGCTGACCGACAAGGCCGTGGCCGACATCGACAAGCTGCTGACCGAGAAAGAGAAGGAAATCCTGACGGTGTAAGGTCGGGCTCGACGGCTTTCTCGCGGACCGGCCCCGGCAACTTGCCGCGGCCGGTCCGCCTACCTTATGATTGTCCAATTCTGATTGGCTATTTGCGCACCGCGCATGCACCTGGGCGCAGCCCCGCTGGATACAAGATGTTCAAAAGTTCGACCACCGCCGTTCCCGACACGATCGCCGTGCCGCGCCACATCGCCATCATCATGGATGGCAATGGCCGTTGGGCCACCAAACGCCTGCTGCCGCGCGTCGCCGGCCACGTCAAGGGCGTGGAAGCCGTGCGCGGCATCGTCGAGGCCTGCGTGCTGCGCGGGGTCGAATACCTGACCCTGTTCGCCTTCTCGTCCGAGAACTGGCGCCGTCCGGCCGATGAGGTCTCGCTGCTGATGCGCCTGTTCGTGACGGCGCTCGAGCGCGAAGTCGCGAAGATGCACGCCAATCAAATCCGCCTGAAAGTCGTGGGCGACCTGAGCCGCTTCGATCCCAAGCTGCAAGAGATGATCGCCAATGCCGAGCGCCGAACCGCCGGCAATGCCCGCCTCACCGTCACCGTGTGCGCCAACTATGGCGGCCGCTGGGATATCATGCAGGCAACGGGGAAGATGGTGCAGGCCAACCCCGGCGTAACCGAATTTACGGAGGAAATGCTGGCTCCCCACCTGGCGATGGCGTATGCGCCCGAACCCGACCTGTTCATCCGGACCGGCGGCGAGGAACGCATCTCGAATTTCCTGCTGTGGCAGCTGGCGTATTCCGAACTGTATTTCACGAGCACCTTCTGGCCCGATTTCACGCCCGAGGCGCTGGACGAGGCGATCTCCTCGTTCCAGAGGCGCGAACGGCGCTTCGGCCAGACCAGCGCGCAAGTCGCGAAAAAGACCAACTGATGCTCAAGACCCGGATCCTCACCGCGCTCGTCCTGCTGGCAGTCCTGCTGCCGGTGCTGTATTCCAGCAACCCCACGGCGTTCGCGGTGGTCGCCTCGCTCTTCTTCGGGGCGGCGATCTGGGAGTGTTTCCGCCTGTTCAACCCGGGCGCGAAGAGCGCGGTCGCCATCGCCGTGGCCTGGACCCTCGCCTTCGCCTACGCCTTCTTCATGCGCGCGCAGGGCGACCCGACCTTCTGGTTCGCGATCGGCGCGCTGCTATGGGCATTGCGATTCGCGCCCACGCTCAAGCTCGGCCTGCCGCCCCTGGCCACCACGCCGAACACGCTGCTGAGCCTGCTGTACGCGATCGCGCTGGTGGCGTGCTTCGCCGCCATCGTCATGCTGTTCCAGTATTCGGCGCTGTTCCTGCTGTCGGTGCTCGTCATCGTCTGGTCGGCCGACATCTTCGCCTATGTGTGCGGCAAGACCTTCGGCAAGACCAAGCTCGCGCCGTCGATCTCGCCCGGCAAGTCGTGGGAAGGCGCCATCGGCGGCGGCATCGTGACGTTGCTGCTGGCATCCATCACCGTCCTGTTCGGCGGTGAGCTGCTCGCCAACACCTTCGCGGTGCGCGTGCAGGCCAGCTTCGGCTGGGCCGGCATGCTGGCCGTCATCGCCCTCATTGTCGTCGCCAGCGTGGTCGGCGACCTGTTCGAATCCCAGCTCAAGCGCCGCGCCGGCATGAAGGACAGCAGCAATCTGCTGCCCGGCCACGGCGGCGTGCTGGACCGGATCGACGCACTCGTGCCGGTCCTGCCGCTGGCGGCCCTGATCGCCACCCGGCTCTAGAAGGAAGTTCCCATGCAAGGCATTACCATCCTGGGTGCCACCGGTTCGATCGGCGCCTCGACCCTCGACGTGGTGGCGCGCCATCCCGACCGCTACCGCGTCCACGCCCTCAGCGCCCATTCGCGGGTGGAAGAACTGGCCGCCGCCTGCCGCCAGTTCCGCCCGCAGCGCGCCGTGGTCGGCAGCGCTAATGCCGCCGCGCAACTCGCGGCGCTGATCGCCGACCTGCCGACCAGCGTCGAATACGGCGAGGAGGCGTTGTGCGACATCGCGTCAAGCCCGGACACCGACATCGTGATGGCCGCCATCGTCGGCGCCGCGGGCCTCGCGCCGACGCTCGCCGCGGCGCGCGCCGGCAAGAAGATCCTGCTGGCCAACAAGGAAGCGCTGGTGATGTCCGGCCAGCTGTTCATGGACGCCGTGCGCGAGCACAAGGCGACCCTGCTGCCGGTCGACAGCGAGCACAATGCGATCTTCCAGGCGCTGCCGGCCTCGTATGGGCGCGCGCCCGACGGCTGCGGCGTGGCCAAGATCCTGCTGACCGCCTCCGGCGGCCCGTTCCTGAACCGCGCCGTCGACACGCTGGGCAGCGTGACCCCCGACGAAGCCTGCAAGCACCCGAACTGGGTCATGGGCCGCAAGATCTCGGTCGACTCGGCCACCATGATGAACAAGGGCCTGGAAGTGATCGAGGCCCACTGGCTGTTCGGCGCGCCGGCCGACCGGATCGAAGTCGTGATCCATCCGCAAAGCGTGATCCACTCGATGGTGTCCTACGTCGACGGCTCGGTGCTGGCCCAGCTGGGCAACCCCGATATGCGCACCCCGATCGCCAATGTGCTGGCCTACCCGGACCGGATCGATTCGGGCGTGGCCCAGCTCGACTTGACGCAAATGGCCGCGCTGCAGTTCTTCGCGCCCGACTTCGAGCGCTTCCCCTGCCTGGCGCTCGCGTTTGACGCGTTACGCGCGGGCGGCACCGCGCCGGCCCTGCTGAACGCGGCCAACGAGGTGGCGGTGCAAGCCTTCCTCGAGCGCCGCATCGGTTTTCGCGACATCGACCGCGTGATTCGCCACGCGCTCGACGTCGTGCCGCACGGCCCGGCCCCGTCGATCGAGGCGGTGCTGGCCCAGGACGCGCGCGCGCGCGCGGCCGCGAACGACGCCGTCTCGAACCTCGCGCCAGGCTTGCCGCGCTGACTTCCCGGAATCCGCCATGACCATGCTTTACACCGTGCTGGCCTTTGTGCTGGCGCTCGGTCCCCTGATCGTGATCCACGAGCTGGGCCACTACCTGGTTGCGCGCGCCTGCGGCGTCAAGGTGCTGCGTTTCTCGGTCGGCATGGGCCGCGTGGTCTGGTCGCGCCGCTTCGGCAAGGACCAGACCGAATGGGCGCTGTCGGCATTGCCGCTGGGCGGCTACGTCAAGATGCTCGATGCGCGCGACCCCGAGACGGCGCCGGTGGACGATTCCGATCTGGCTCGCGAGTTCACGCGCCAGAACGTCTGGAAGCGCATCGCCATCGTGGCCGCCGGCCCGCTGGCCAACTTCCTGCTGGCGATCGGCCTGATGGCCGCGCTGTACATGCATGGCGTGGACGAACCGTCGGCGCGCCTGCGCGAGGCGCCGGCGGCGTCCGAGGCGGCCAAGGCCGGCGTGCGCGGCGGCGATACCGTCGTCGCCGCGAACGGCAATCCGGTGCGCTCATGGTCCGAACTGCGCTGGCAGGTCGTGCATGCGGCGGTCGACAAATCCGACCTGCGCCTGGAACTGCGCGGCGCCCACGGCGGGGTCTATGCCGCCACGCTCCCGGCGGCGGTGGTCGGCCGGCTCGACGTCGACACCGACGTGATGGCCGAACTGGGCCTGGACCTGTGGCGTCCGCAGCCGCGCATCGACAAGGTGCTGCCGGATGGGGCAGGGCAGCGCGCCGGCCTGCGCGAGGGCGACCTGGTGCTGCGCATGGATGGCCAGCCGGTGGTCGACGGCATCGCCTTCATCGAGGCGGTGCGCTCGGCGCCCGGCAAGCCGCTGGCGCTCGAGGTCGAGCGCGACGGCCGGGTCGTGGCCCTGTCGCTGGCGCCGGAGGCGGACCCGAATGGCCGCGGCGTGATCAAGGCCATGGTGGCCCAGGCCCCGCAGATGGTGACCGTGACGTCCGGCCCGTTCGAGGCGATTGCGCGCGGGGCCGAGCGCACCTGGGACACCAGCGTGATGACCCTCAAGATGATCTGGAAGATGATTACCGGGGAAGCATCATGGAAGAATGTGACCGGTCCGATTACCATTGCCGACTATGCCGGGCAGACTGCAAGAATAGGTCTCGTAAGCTATTTACAGTTCATCGCCTTTATTAGTATCAGCTTAGGAGTAATGAATTTGTTACCAATTCCAGTTCTGGATGGTGGCCATTTACTGTATTATTCGCTGGAAGTTTTGACCGGGCGTCCCCTTCCTGCGCGCGTCGGCGAGTTCGCGCAGCGCGCCGGGGTCGGCCTGCTGTTCATGCTGATGGCGCTCGCCGTCTTCAATGACCTGGTGCGGCTGCTCTAGCGGCCCGCATTCGCTCCCGGAACCTGGCGCGGAAATGCCCGGCGCAGAATAATATGCAATCGTTGTCCAAATGACTGACCCTTTGATCCAGCCAATGAAATCACAACCAGATCGTTTTGCCCTGCCGTTCATTCGTCGCAGCTTGATCGGCGCGGCCGTGCTGGCCATGTGCGCCGGACATGCGCTGGCCGTCAACCCGTTCGTCGTCAAGGATATCCGGGTCGAAGGCATCCAGCGAACGGAAGCAGGCACCGTGTTCAGCTATCTGCCGGTGCGCGTGGGCGAAACCTTCGACGACGCCAAGGCGTCGAGTGCGATCAAGGCGCTGTACGCCACCGGCTTCTTCAAGGACATCCGCCTGGAGGAAGAAAACGGCGTGCTGGTGGTGCTGGTCGAGGAACGCCCGGCGATTTCGTCGGTCGACTTCACCGGGACCAAGGAATTCGAAAAGGACATGCTGGTCAAGGCGCTGGCCGAGATCGGCGTGGCCCAGACCCGCATCTTCGACAAGGCCTCCGTCGACCGCGCCGAGCAGGAGCTCAAGCGCCAGTACCTGTCGCATGGCCTGTACGGCGTGAAGATCACTACCACCGTGACCCCGATCGAGCGCAACCGCGTGACGATCATGTTCAACGTCGACGAGGGCGATGTCGCCAAGATCAAGGGCATCAACATCGTCGGCAACAAGGCCTTCAGCGACAAGCAGCTGCGCCAGTTGCTCGAACTGCGCCCGTCGGGCTGGTTCACCTGGTACTCGAAGGCCGACCAGTATTCGAAGCAGAAGCTGACCGGTGACCTGGAGACCATCAAGTCCTGGTACCTGAACCACGGCTACCTCGAAGCCAACGTCGAATCGACCCAGGTCTCGATCACCCCGGACAAGCGCGACATCTACCTGACCCTCAACATCACCGAGGGCGAGCAGTACACCGTCTCGAGCGTCAAGCTCGAGGGCGAGATGTTCGGCCGCGAGGATGAGCTCAAGGAACTGATCGTGCTCCAGCCGGGCAAGACCTATGTCGGCGACCTGCAGGAGGCGACCAACAAGCTGATCGCCGACCGCCTGGGCACCTTCGGCTACGCCTTCGCCAACGTGACGGCCAATCCGGAACTGAATCGCGAGAAACGCGAAGTCGCGTTCACCTTCTTCGTCGATCCGGGCAAGCGCGCCTACGTGCGCCACATGAACATCTCGGGCAACACGGTCACCCGCGACGAAGTGATCCGCCGCGAATTCCGCCAGTTCGAAAGCTCGTGGTACGACGCCAACCGCGTCAAGCTGTCGCGCGACCGCGTCGACCGCCTCGGCTACTTCAAGGACGTGAAGGTCGAAACGCCGGAGTCGCCTGGCACCTCGGACCAGGTGGACGTGAACATCGCGGTCGAAGAAAAACCGACCGGCAACTTCATGATCGGCGGCGCCTTCTCGCAGTCCGAGAAGTTCACCTTCACCGCGTCGATCTCGCAGGCCAACTTCGCCGGCAGCGGCAACACGGTCGGCATCGAACTGAACACCAGCAAGTACAACCGCACGATCGCGTTCTCGCAGACCAATCCGTACTTCACGGACGACGGCATTTCGCGCGCGTTCTCGCTGTACCTGCGCACCTCGCGCCCGCCGGCGCTGAACATCGGTTCGTATACCGTGCGCCAGATGGGCGGCAACCTGACCTTCGGCGTGCCGTTCTCCGAATCCGACACCGTCTACTTCGGCGCCGGCCTGGAACGCACCGAACTGGAAACCGACCAGACCTCGCCGACGATCTACCAGACCTTCGTGCGCCAGAACGGCGGCCCGGAGAGCGGCATCGGCAAGGCCACCACGAATGCGATCCCGCTGACCGCGGCCTGGGGGCGCGACACCCGCGACAGCGCGGTGACCCCGACCCGCGGCCGCTTCCAGCGCGCCAACTTCGAGATCGACGCCATCGGCGACGCCAAGTACTACCGGATGGTGTACGAGCACCAGTGGTGGAAGCCGGTCACGCGGTGGATGACGCTCGCCCTGCGCGGCGAACTCGATTACGGCAAGGGCATCGGCGGCAGCGCCTACCCGGTGTTCAAGAACTTCTACGCGGGCGGCATCGGTTCGGTGCGCGGCTACGAGAGCTCGTCGCTGGGCGTGGTCGATCCGCGCTACTACGACGCGATCGGCGGCTCCAAGCGCATCATCGCCAACGCCGAGCTGCAGTTCCCGTTCCCGGGCAGCGGCACCGACCGCAGCCTGCGCTGGTTCACCTTCGTCGACGGCGGCCAGGTATTCCAGGAAGACGCGAAGATCCGTTTCGACGAATTCCGCTACTCGGCCGGTATCGGCCTGTCCTGGATTTCCCCGGTCGGTCCGCTCAAGTTGAGTTATGCTAAGCCGCTCAATTCGCTGCCGGGCGACCGCCTGGAACGCTTCCAGTTCCAGATGGGCACCGGCTTCTAAGCGGACGACGGCGACCTGAAGAACGATTGCGAGAGACTTATGTTGAAAAATCTGATTGACTCGCCGCCTGGTGGACGCAAGTCCACGGTTCGACCCGCGCTTGGGGCCTCGCTGCTGCTGGCCGCCGTCTTCGGCGTGTCCATTGCCCCGCTGGCCCAGGCGCAGGCGACCAACAGCCGCATCGGCTTTGTCTACACCGAGCGCCTGATGACCGATTCCAAGATGGCCAAGGCGGCCGACGCCAAACTGACCGCCGAGTTCTCGAAGCGCCAGAAGGCGGTCGAGGAGATGGTCGGCAAGTACAAGCAGACGTCCGAGAAGTTCGACGCCGAGGCGGCCGGCCTGAATGAGCTGGACCGCACGCGCCGCGCGCGCGAGCTGTACAACATGCAGAAGGACGTCGAGCGCATGCAGCGCGAGTTCCAGGAAGACCTGCAGCAGCGCAAGAACGAAGAGCGCGCCGCGATCGCGCAAAAGGCCTATAAGCTGGTCGAGCAGGTCGCGGAACAGGAAAAGCTCGACGCCGTGCTGGTCGAGGCGGCGTGGGTGAGCCCGCGCGTGGACATCACCGACAAGATCCTGAAGCTGCTCGACAAGTAAAGCGGTACCGATTTTGACTTACACTGGAAAGACCGAGATGGGCATTCGACTGGGCGATTTGGTCGAGCGCTTCGGCGGACAACTGGTGGGCGACGCGGACCTCGAGGTCCAGGCGATCGCCCCCCTGGACAGCGCCGGCGCTTCGCACATCAGCTTCCTCAGCAACAGCAAGCTGCGCGCACTGGCCGCGCAAAGCCAGGCGGCGGCACTGATCCTGTCGCCGCTGGACGATCCGACGGTGGCCGCGACCTATGCAGGCGCGCGCATCGTCATCACCAACCCTTACGCCTACTTCGCCCGCGTGGCGCAGTATTTCGCATCGCTCACCGAGCAGGCGCCGGCGCCCGGCATCCATCCGAGCGCCGTGGTCGACCCCGGCGCCACGGTCGATCCGACCGCCCACGTCGGGCCGCACGTGACGATCGAGGCGGGAGCCGTTGTCAAGGCCCACGCCGTGATCGATTCAGGCTGCTTCATCGGGCGCGAGGCGGAAATCGGCGAGCACACGCACCTGTTCGCGAACGTGACGTTCCATGCGCGCTGCCGCATCGGCCAGCGCGGCATCCTGCATTCGGGCGCGGTGATCGGCACCGACGGCTTCGGCTTTGCCGTCGAAGCCGGCGCCTATATCAAGATCCCGCAGACCGGCCGCGTGCTGATCGGCGACGACGTCGACATCGGCGCCAACACCACGATCGACCGCGGCGCGCTGGACGACACCGTGATCGAAGACGGCGTCAAGCTCGACAACCAGATCCAGATCGGGCACAACTGCCGCATCGGCGCGCACACCGCGATGGCCGGCTGCGTCGGCGTGGCCGGCAGCGCCAGGATCGGCAGCCACTGCACCTTCGGCGGCGCCGCCATGGTGCTGGGCCACCTGGAAATCGCCGACAACGTCCATATTTCCTCGGGCAGCATGGTGTCGCGCTCGGTCCTCGAGCCGGGCCAGTACACGGGCTTCTACCCGCTGGCCAAGAACGCCGAATGGGAACGCAGCGCGGCGATCGTGCGCAACCTCGATTCGATGCGCGCCAAGATCCGGAACCTCGAGAAAACCATCAGAAACCTGACAGAACAAAAATGACCTCTCCAGAACTCAAGACCCTCGACATCACCCAGATCAAGGAATACCTGCCGCACCGCTATCCGCTGCTGCTGGTCGACCGCGTGCTGGACGTCGAGCTGGGCAAGCGCATCGTCGCGATCAAGAACGTCACCGTCAACGAAGAGTTCTTCAACGGTCACTTCCCGCACAAGCCGGTGATGCCGGGCGTCCTGATGATCGAAGCGATGGCGCAGACCGCGGCCATCCTGTCGTTCATGACGATGAACGTCAAGCCGGACGAGAATTCGGTGGTGTATTTCGTCGGCATCGACAACGCCCGCTTCAAGCGTCCGGTCGAGCCGGGCGACCAGCTGCGCATGGAAATCGAGATCCTGCGCGTCGCGCGCGGCATCTGGAAGTACAAGGCGGTGGCGACCGTCGACGGCAAGGTGGCGGTCGAGGGTGAGCTGATGTGCACCATCCGCGGCGCCGCCGAGGCCACGATGAAAGGCCCCGAAGCCGCGGCGCAGTAAAGGAGAGCCAGATGAGCAAAATCCATTCGACCGCGATCGTCGATCCGAAGGCGGAGCTGGACAGCTCGGTCGAGGTAGGCCCGTATTCGATCATCGGGCCGAATGTGCGCATCGATGCCGGCACCGTGGTCGGCCCGCACGTGGTCGTCGAGGGCCACACCACGATCGGCAAGGACAACAAGTTCTTCCAGTTCTGCTCGATCGGCGGCGCGCCGCAGGACAAGAAGTGGAACGGCGAACCGACCCGCCTCGAAGTGGGCGACCGCAACACGGTGCGCGAATTCGTCACCTTCAACCTGGGCACGGTCCAGGACGAAGGCGTGACCCGCGTCGGCAGCGACAACTGGATCTCGGCCTACGTCCATGTGGCCCACGACTGCCAGGTGGGCAGCAATACGATCTTCTCGAACAATGCCCAGCTCGCGGGCCACGTGCAGGTGGGCGACTGGGCCATCCTGTCGGGCTACGCCGGCGTGCACCAGTTCTGCAAGATCGGGGCGCACGCCTTCATCGGCATGTACACGAGCCTCACCCAGGACGTGCCGCCCTACGTGCTCGTCTCGGGCAATCCGGCCGGCGCGCGTGGCGTGAACCTCGAAGGACTCAAGCGCCGCGGCTTTACGCGCGAGCAGCTCGACGGCATCCGCAGCGCCTATAAACTGCTGTACCGCTCGAACCTGACCCTGGAAGAGGCCAAGGCGGCCCTCCAGGCCGAAGAAGAGCGCCTGCCGGCGGCCAGCGGCGATATTCGCCTGCTGCGCGAGTTCCTCGGCGCCGCCACCCGTGGCATCGTCCGCTAGCGATATGAGAAACGACGTTTCGCTGGCGTTGGTGGCCGGCGAGGCGTCCGGCGACATGCTCGCCGCGCGCCTGCTGGCCGGGCTGCGGCCGATGCTGCCCGACGCGCGTTTCCACGGCATCGGCGGGCCGCGCATGATCGAGCAGGGCATGGTGAGCGACGTGCCGATGGACACGCTCACGGTGCGCGGCCTGTTCGAAGTCATTCCGCGCTACCCTGAACTGAAACGCATCCAGAGCCGGCTGCGCGACCGCCTGACCGTCGAGCGGCCGGCCGCCTTCATCGGCGCCGACTATCCGGGCTTTAATCTCGGCCTGGAAGAGCAGCTGCGCGGCGTCGGCATTCCGACCGTGCACTTCATCGGGCCGCAGATCTGGGCCTGGCGCGGTGGGCGCATCAAGAAGATCCAGCGCGCGGTCTCGCACATGCTGGTGATCTTCCCGTTCGAGGAAGCGATCTATCGCGAGGCCGGCGTGCCGGTGACGTATATCGGGCATCCGCTGGCCGAGACCATCCCGCTGGCGCCGGACGTCGCCGCGGCGCGCCGCGCGCTCGGCTTGCATGCGGATGCGCGCGTGGTGACGGTGATGCCGGGCAGCCGCATGGGCGAGCTGAAATACCTGGCCGAGCCGTTCGTGCGCGCCGTCAAGCTGCTGGCCGCGCGCGATCCTGGCTTGCGCTTCGTGGTGCCGATGGTCGGCGAACGCCAGCGCGCCTACTTCGACGAGATCGTGGTCAAGGCGGGCTTGCAGGACGTCGAGCTGCAGGTGAGCGCCGCCGGCTCGCACACGGCGATCGCCGCCGCCGATGCGGTGCTGGTCGCTTCCGGTACCGCGACCCTCGAAGTGGCGCTGTTCAAGAAGCCGATGGTGATCGCGTATAAAGTGATGGCGGCGTCCTATGCGATCATGCGCCATATGGGCTACCAGCCCTGGATCGGCCTGCCGAACATCCTGGCGCGCGAGTTCCTGGTGCCGGAACTGATCCAGCACGCGGCCACGCCCGAGGCGCTGGCCGACGCCGTCTGGACCCAACTGCAGGATGCGGCCGGGCGCGAACGGCTGGCCGGCCGCTTCCTGGAAATGCACCACAGCCTGCTGCGCGACAGCGCGCGCGTCAGCGCGCAAGCGGTGCTCGGCGTCATTGGACGCGGCCCCAGGGCCGCGTGAATAGACATGAGAAAGAAGAAAGTCAATTTGTATCCCGGACTGCCGGCCAGGAACCGGCCGTTCACCGAGCTCGATGTCGTGTGCGGCGTCGACGAGGCCGGGCGCGGTCCGCTGGCAGGACCCGTGTTCGCCGCCGCCGTCATCCTCGATCCGCTGCGGCCGATCGAGGGCCTGCGCGACTCCAAGAAGCTCTCCGAGGCGCGCCGCGACGAACTCGCGCCGCTGATCCGCGAGCATGCGCTGGCCTGGGCCATCGCCGAATGCTCGTGCGAAGAGATCGACAGCATCAACATCCTGCAGGCGACCATGCTGGCGATGCGGCGCGCGGTGGAGGCGCTGCAGACGCTGCCGACGCTGGCCCTGATCGACGGCAACCGCTGCCCGCAGATGAACGTGCGCGCGCATGCGATCGTGGAGGGCGACGACAAGGTCAACGCCATCTCGGCCGCCTCGATCCTGGCCAAGACGGCGCGCGACGCCGCGCTGGTGCGCCTGCACGGGCTTTACCCGCAATACGGCTTCGACCAGCACAAGGGGTACGGCACGCCGCTGCACCTGGAGCGTCTGCGCCTGCATGGCCCGTCGCCGGCGCACCGCCGATCGTTCGCGCCGGTGCGCAACCTGCTGCAGGTCGACCTGTTTGCTGAAGTTGGTGGCCAGATGACTGAAGCAGAAACAGTATGAAAACCATCAGCTCGCGCGACAACGCGTTCTATAAAGATCTGAAAAGCCTGGCCACCAGCTCGCAGGCGCGGCGCAAGGCCGGGCAAAGCCTGCTCGACGGCGTGCACCTGTGCCAGAGCTGGCTCGAGCTGCGCGGCGCGCCGCGCCACTGCGTGGTGGCGGAAGGCGCGCTCGGCAACCGCGAAGTGCAGGCCATCGTCGCGCGCTGCGCGGCGCTGCATGCGCCGCTGACGGCGCTGCCCGACGCGCTGTTCAATGCCGTCAGCCAGGTCGAGCACGGCGTGCACCTGCTGTTCGTGATCGATTCGCCGCAGCCTTGCGCGGCGCCGGCCCTGGTGGGGCCGAGCGTGCTGCTGGACGGCGTGCAGGATCCGGGCAACGTCGGCTCGATCCTGCGCAGCGCGGCGGCGGCCGGCATCAAGCAGGTCTACTGCAGTCCCGGCACCGCTTTCTGCTGGTCGCCGAAGGTGCTGCGCGCGGCGATGGGCGCGCACTTCGTGCTCGACATCTTCGAGCAGGTGGAACTGGCGCCGCTGGTGCAAGGCGCTGCGGTGCCGGTGCTGGCGACCAGCGGCTATGCGGCCGAGCGGCTGTATGCGATGGACCTGCGCCAGCCGGTGGCCTGGGTGCTGGGGCACGAAGGGCAGGGCGTGTCGGAAGAACTCTTGAAGCTGGCCACGCACCGGGTCGCCGTGCCGCATGCGGGCCGGGTCGAGTCGCTCAACGTCGCCGCCTGCGCAGCCGTGTGCTTCTTCGAGGGGCTGCGCCAGCAGCAGATGTGGGAGCCTATGCCGGTAGGGGGGAGTCGCTCCTGACGCGCCTGGCAGGCGTGTGCTGCGTTGCTCGTCGCGCAGTGGCAAACCCGTGGGCTCGCCATGCGGCCTGCTCGCGCCTTGCCCACGCCAGCCACGCATCGCGGACGCGCATGTCGTCATGAGCTTCCCCCCACCTACCGGAATAGGCTCCAGGCTATAGACGGCTTCCTCCGCATCGCGTAGTCTTGCGGCTGGGAAACTGGAGTAACGATGGACATCGCGCATTTGCATTTTCTGGTAGCACAAGCCGACATGGCCCAGCGCAGGGCGCTGGTGGATTTGTTGCGCCAGCTCGGCGCCAGCCGCGTCACCGACGTGCCGGACGGGCATCTCGCGTTGCAGGCCCTGGAGGCCGGCATGGCCCCGGCGGTGAACGTCGCCATCGTCGATCTCGCGCTGGCGGGCATGGATGGGCTGGAGCTGATCCGCAAGCTGGGCCAGATTCAGGCGCCCGCGCGCGTGGTGGTGACGGGCGCACAGCCCGCCGACCTGCTGTTTTCGGTCGAGACCCTGGCCCAGGCCTTCGGCGTCGAGCTGCTGGGCGTGGTCGCCACGCCGGTCACCGCCGCCAGTCTGAAGCCGCTGCTCGACAACTACACCCCAATGGCGCGACCGCCCGAAAAGCCTGGCGACCCGCGCTTCACGTTCCAGCAGATCGGCATCGGCTTGCAGAAGCGCCAGTTCGAGCCGTTCTTCCAGCCCAAGATCGAGCTCGCGACCGGCCAGGTAAAGGGCCTGGAAGCCTTCGCCCGCTGGCGCCATCCCGAGCACGGCGTGCTGGGGCCGGCATCGTTCATGGCAGCGCTGGAAGAGAGCGGCCGCATCGACTTCCTGGACTGGAGCATGATCGAGCTGTCGGTGGAGCGCTGCCGCTGGTTCCAGGACCAGGGCATCCCGGTCCCGATCTCGCTGAACATCGCCCCCGAAACGCTGGCCCATCCGGCGTTCGCGCGCCAGATCGTCGCCTCGCTCGAGCGCCACCAGGTCCGGCCCGACTCCATCACCTTCGAGCTGCCCGAATCGTCGGTGCTGAACACCAATCCCGATTTCATCGAGCGCCTGGTGCGGCTGCGCATGATGGGCTTCGGCCTGGCGATCGACGACTACGGCACCGGCCGCTCGAACCTGCAACTGCTGGCCCGCGTCCCGTTCACGGAACTGAAAATCGACCGCAGCTTCGTCGACGGCGCCTCCAAGCGCCGGCCGCTGGGCACGGTGCTGCGCAGTTGCCTGAACCTGGCCCACAGTCTGGATCGCATGTCGGTCGCGGTGGGCGTCGAAACCCGGCAAGACTGGGACTTCCTCCAAAGCCTCGGCTGCACCTACGCCCAGGGCTACCACATCGCCAACCCCATGGAAGCGACCAACTTCCCCTCCTGGCTCGCCGACTGGCGCCAATTCTTCTAACCCCAAATAGGGTCAGAGTAGAATTGTTGTGCAATTTCCCAAATTCGGCCCGTAAATAAATAGGGTCAGAGTAGAATTATTGGCCAATTACTCAGCGGATAATTAGGGTCGGAGTCAAATTAACGGCTCAGCCGTGAATGTTGTCAAACAATTCGACTCTGACCCTAATTAGTTTGTGCGAGGTATAGCGCTAACACACGGAGGAAGTCGTCCTCCACGGCATTTTATTTCCCGAGTACTCGACCAGGGTCGATCAGATAGTAAAAAATATTGAGGGTCAGAGTGGAATTGCCGAGCAATTCCTTGAAGTTGTCAAACAATTCGACTCTGACCCTAATTAATGTGCACGAGCTTTTAGGCAAGCTGCGGCTAGCTTGTGTGAGATTAATTGCCCCGCCAAAAACTTTCCCGATAATTCGACACTGACCCTCGTGTGGTCAGTATTCGCGGCGGTCGGGTTTGATTTCCTGGAGGATGGTGGTGGCGATTTCTTCGATGGATTTCGTGGTCGACGAGAGCCAGCGGATGCCTTCGCGGCGCATCAGGTGCTCGGCCTCGTTGACTTCGTAGCGGCAGTTTTCCAGCGAGGCGTACTTGCTGCCGGCGCGGCGCTCGTTGCGGATTTGCGAGAGGCGTTCGGGCGTGATCGTCAGGCCGAACAGCTTGGCCTTGAACGGCGGCAGCGAAGTCGGCAGCCTGCCGCGTTCGAAGTCGTCCGGGATCAACGGGTAATTCGCTGCTTTCAGGCCGTATTGCATCGCCAGGTACAGGCTCGTCGGCGTCTTGCCGGAGCGCGAGACGCCGACCAGGATCACGTCGGCCTCGGCCAGGTTCTTGTGCGATTGACCGTCGTCATGCGCCAGCGAGAAGTTGATCGCCTCGATGCGGTTCTTGTATTCCTCGGTATCCACCGCATTGTGGATGCGCCCGATCGTGTGCGTCGATTTCACGTCCAGTTCCTGCTCGAGCGGCGCGACGAAGGTCTGGAACAGGTCCATGTGCATGCCGTTCGCCGAGCGGATCACGGCCGACAGGTCGTTCTTCACCAGCGTCGAGAACACGATCGGCCGCTGGCCGTGCAGCGCAAAGCTTTCGTTGATGCGGCGCGCGGCGTCGTACGCCTTCTCGATCGAATCCACGAACGGCAGGCGAATCTGGCGGAAACGCAGGTCGAACTGGCTCAGCACGGCGTGACCGAAGGTCTCCGCCGTGATGCCTGTGCCGTCGGAAACGAAGAACACGGTGCGCGATGCGGCGACTGGGAGAGGCAGGGAATCGTCGGTCATGGTGGCTGGGTCGGTATGCTTTGCTGACAAAGTGGCATTAAATGTGCGCTGCACTTCACCCCGCCGCGGGGTAAAATGCTCGGTAACGGGTTTTGCATTGTGCTGCACGCGGGCCAGAATAACAAGAACACGTCAAGACGCCCCCGCTTGCCGGCGCCGATGCACCAACAGCTTTCCATCATCAAGTAAGGGTGTTTTTATCATGACTAACCTAGCTACTCCAGCATTGTCGCCAGACGCACTGCAGGCCGACGGCGCCAATCGCGTCTACGTGGCCTCGTTCGAGGACCTGCGCATGACCGACGTCGAGTCGGTCGGCGGCAAGAACGCCTCGCTCGGCGAGATGATCAGCCAGCTGGCCGGCGCCGGCGTGCGCGTGCCGACCGGTTTCGCCACCACGGCCGACGCCTTCCGCGACTTCCTTGACCACAGCGCCGACGGCGGCCCATCGCTGGGCCAGCGCATCGCGACCCGCCTCGAGGGCCTGGACGTCGACGACGTGCGCTCGCTGGCGGCCGCCGGCGCCGAGATCCGCGGCTGGATCGTCGAGACCCCGTTCCAGCCCCGCCTGGAGCAGGACATCCGCGCGTTCTACGAGCGCCTGTTCGCCGGTTCGGACACCGAAGTCTCGTTCGCCGTGCGCTCCTCGGCCACCGCCGAGGATTTGCCGGACGCTTCGTTCGCCGGCCAGCAGGAATCGTTCCTGAACGTGGTCGGCATCGACAACGTGCTCGAAGCGATGAAGCACGTCTTCGCCTCGCTCTACAACGACCGCGCGATCTCGTACCGCGTGCACAAGGGCTTCACCCACGCCGAGGTCGCGCTGTCGGCCGGCGTGCAGCGCATGGTGCGTTCCGACACCGGCGCCGCGGGCGTGATGTTCACCATCGACACCGAATCGGGCTTCAAGGACGTGGTGTTCATCACCTCGAGCTATGGCCTGGGCGAGACCGTGGTGCAGGGCGCGGTGAATCCGGACGAGTTCTACGTCCACAAGCCGATGCTGGCCCAGGGCAAGTCGGCCGTCATCCGCCGCAATATCGGCTCCAAGCTGATCAAGATGGAGTTCACCAGCGAGGCCAAGGCCGGCCGCTCGGTCAAGACCGTCGACGTGCCGATCGAGCTGCGCAACCGCTATTCGCTGGTCGAGGAAGAGGTCATCGAGCTGGCCAAGTACGCGATGATCATCGAGAACCACTACGGCCGTCCGATGGACATCGAGTGGGGCAAGGATGGCCGCGACGGCAAGCTGTACATCCTGCAGGCGCGTCCCGAGACCGTGAAGTCGCAGCAGAAGTCCACCGACGCCCAGCAGCGCTTCAAGCTCAAGGGCACCGGCACCGTGCTGACCCACGGCCGCGCGATCGGCCAGAAGATCGGCGCCGGCCCGGTGCGCGTCATCACCGACCCGTCCGAGATGGAACGCGTGCAGCCGGGCGACGTGCTGGTGGCCGACATGACCGACCCGAACTGGGAACCGGTCATGAAGCGCGCTTCGGCGATCGTCACCAACCGCGGCGGCCGCACCTGCCACGCGGCGATCATCGCGCGTGAGCTGGGCGTGCCGGCGGTGGTTGGTTGCGGCGACGCAACCGACGTGCTCAAGGACGGCACCCTGGTCACCGTGTCCTGCGCCGAAGGCGACGAAGGCATGATCTACGACGGCCTGCTGGAAACCGAGGTCACCGAAGTCTCGCGTGGCGAACTGCCGCCGATCAAGACCAAGCTGATGCTCAACGTCGGCAACCCGCAACTGGCATTCGACTTCCAGTCGGTGCCCAACAACGGCGTTGGCCTGGCCCGCCTCGAGTTCATCATCAACAACAATATCGGCGTGCACCCGAAGGCCATCCTCGAGTACCCGAACATCGATGCCGACCTGAAAAAGGCGGTGGAGTCGGTGGCCCGCGGCCACGCCTCGCCGCGCGCCTTCTACGTCGACAAGCTGGTCGAAGGCGTGGCCACCATCGCCGCCGCCTTCTGGCCGAAGCCGGTGATCGTGCGCCTGTCCGACTTCAAGTCGAACGAGTACAAGAAGCTGATCGGCGGTTCGCGCTACGAACCGGACGAAGAGAACCCGATGCTGGGCTTCCGCGGCGCCGCGCGCTACCTGGCCGAGGACTTCGCCGAATCGTTCGCGATGGAATGCGCGGCCATGAAGCGCGTGCGCAACGACATGGGCCTGACCAACGTCGAGCTGATGGTGCCGTTCGTGCGTACCCTGGGCCAGGCCGAGAAGGTCGTGGACCTGCTGGCCAAGAATGGCTTGACCCGCGGCGAGAACGGCCTGCGCCTGATCATGATGTGCGAGGTGCCGTCCAACGCCATCCTGGCCGAGCAGTTCCTGCAGTACTTCGACGGCTTCTCGATCGGCTCCAACGACCTGACCCAGCTCACCCTGGGCCTGGACCGCGACTCCGGCATGGAACTCCTGGCCAAGGACTTCGACGAGCGCGACCCGGCCGTCAAGGCGATGCTGTCGCTGGCGATCAAGGCCTGCCTGGCGCAGGGCAAGTACGTCGGCATCTGCGGCCAGGGTCCGTCGGACCATCCGGACTTCGCCCAGTGGCTGGTGGACGAAGGCATCGAGTCGATGTCGCTCAACCCGGACTCGGTGATCGAGACCTGGCAGAAACTGGCCAAGGCCTGATTGCAGGCATGTTCCATCGCGGGCCGCCGGTGCTACACTGGCAGGAATGATCGCTTTCCAAGCCCTCGAGAATGACCGCCGCGCTTGTCGCGCGGCGGTACAGAACCCTCGTTACCCATCCCGGGTAGCGAGGGTTTTTTATTTCGTCTAACGAGAGGAGACCCTGACATGTCCGACTGGACGTACTGGCTGATCGGCGCCGGCATCCTGGTCGTCGCCGAGCTGTTCATCGGCACCTTCTACCTGCTGATGATCGCGATCGGACTCTTGTCCGGCGCCGCCGCGGCCTGGCTGGGCGCCAGCGGTCCGCTGCAGACCCTGGCGGCGGCGATCGTCGGCATCGTCGCCACCATGATCCTGCGCCGTACCCGCTATGCCCGGCACGGACGCGGCCAGGCCGCGAACGACCCCAGCATCAACCTCGACATCGGCCAGCGCGTCACCGTGCCGCAGTGGCAGGAGCGGCGCGCGCGCGTGATGTACCGCGGCGCGCTGTGGGACGTCGAGCTGCGCGCCGGGCTGGAGCCGGAGCCGGGCGACTTCGAGATCGTCGAGGTCCGGGGCAACCGCCTGATCGTCGCCCGCCGCTAGCGGCACGGAAGAACAACCCGTAACGAGAAAGGATGCACATGGAACCGTCTTTCAGCGTGGTCGCGATCGTGATCTTCGCCATTGCCCTGGTCTTCGTGTTCAAGACCATCAACGTGGTGCCGCAGCAGAACGCCTGGGTGGTCGAGCGCCTCGGCAAGTACCACGCCACCCTGGCCCCCGGCCTGAACATCGTGGTGCCGTTCGTCGACCGCGTCGCCTACAAGCACAGCCTGAAGGAGATTCCGCTCGACGTACCGCCCCAGGTCTGCATCACGCGCGACAACACCCAACTGCACGTGGACGGCATCCTGTACTTCCAGGTGACCGACGCCATGCGCGCCTCCTACGGTTCGTCGAACTACATCCAGGCCATCACGCAGCTGGCCCAGACCACGTTGCGCTCGGTGATCGGCCGCATGGAGCTGGACAAGACCTTCGAAGAACGCGACCTGATCAACACCCACATCGTCAACGCCATCGACGAGTCGGCCGCCAACTGGGGCGTCAAGGTGCTGCGCTACGAGATCAAGGACCTGACGCCGCCGGCCGAGATCCTGCTGGCGATGCAGGCCCAGATCACGGCCGAGCGCGAAAAGCGCGCGCTGATCGCGGCCTCGGAAGGCCGGCGCCAGGAGCAGATCAACATCGCCAGCGGCGAGCGCGAGGCGGCCATCGCGCGCTCCGAAGGCGAGAAGCAGGCCGAGATCAACCGCGCCATGGGCGAGGCGGCCGCCATCGTGGCGCTGGTCGAGGCCAGCGCATCGGCGCTGCGCCAGGTGGGCGAGGCGATCGCCTCGAAGGGCGGCATGGACGCGGTCAGCCTGCGCGTGGCCGAGCACTACGTGGACGCGTTCGCGAACCTGGCCGGGACCAACAACACCCTGATCGTGCCGGCCAACCTGGGCGACATGAGCACCATGATCGCCAGCGCGCTGCAGATCGTGAAGGTGCACAAGTGAAGCGCGTCTTTATCGTCACCGGCGGGTCCAATGGCATCGGCGCCGAGATCGCACGCCAGCTCGCGGCCCGGCACGGCGCCGGGGTCGCGCTGGTGCTGGCCGCGCGCAACCAGGGGCCGCTCGACCTGGTCGCCGGCCAGTGCCGCTCGCTCGGCGCCGACACGCTCACGGTGGCCTTCGACGCCGGCCGCCAGGACGATTGCCAGCGCCTGGTCGCGCGGGCGGTCGACCACTTCGGCCGCATCGACGTCCTGGTCAACAATGCCGGCCGTTCGGCGCACGCCCTGTTCGACGAGGTCGAGAACCTGGCCTGGTACGAGGAGCTGATGCGCGTGAACCTGTGGGGCAGCGTGTGGTGCACCCAGGCCGCGCTGCCGCACCTGAAGGCGAGCCGCGGCGCCATCGTGGCGGTGTCGTCGCTGGCTGGCCTGGTCGGGGTGCCGGGACGCACCGCGTATTGCGCCACCAAGTTCGCCATGAGCGGCTTCTTCGAGGCGCTGCGGGTCGAATTGAAGGAGGAGGGCGTCAGCGTGACGACGGCCTATCCGGGCGTGGTGGCCACGCGCATCCGCTGCCGAGGCTTCAACGCCAGGGGAGAGGAAGCGGGCGCCAGCGCGCTCAAGGAAGAGAAGGCGATGCCGGTCGGGGAATGCGCGCGCCTGATCGTCAAGGCGATGGAGGCGCGCCGGCGCGAAGTCGTGATGACGGCCCAGGGCAGGATCGGGCGCTGGCTCAAGCTGATCGCGCCCGGCCTGGTCGACCGGATGGCGCTGGCCGCCGTGAAGGACGACCTGCGGCCGCAATGAATCGTGGTGGTCACCGAGAGCCGGTTGAGCGCGTCGGCGGCGCAGCCGCCAACGCGTTACATCGCCATCAGAACCCCATGGTCGCCGACACCACCACGCTGCGCGGCGCTGCCAGCACCAGGTAGCCCGCGCCCGGATAGCCGCCGGCCGAGGCCCAGTAATTCTTGTCCGTGACGTTGTCCACGCGCGCGCGCAGGGTCAGGTCGCGGGCCATGAAGCGGGTGCTGTAGGTGGCGCCCAGGTCCACGCGGGTCCACGACGGCAGCTTTTGCAGGTTGGCGCCGTCGGCGTACTGTTTCGACGTGTACACGGTGCGCGCGTTCAGCGACAGGCCGGCCACGCCCGGCACGTCCCAGTCGGCGCCGATGTTCAGCTGCGTTTCCGGCACGCCGATCGCGTCCTTGCCCTGGTTCACGCCGCCGGCCGTCACGCGCTGCTCGGCGTCGATCAGGGTCAGGCCCCCCAGCAGCTTCAGGCCGCGCATCGGGGTGCCGAACACCGACAGCTCGAGGCCGCGGTTGCGCTGCTCGCCGAACACGCCGAACACGCGGTTCTCGACATAGGCGCTCGGCTGGCTGGTCGAGAACACGGCGGCCGTCACGCCGTAGCGGCCGCTGTCGTACTTGACGCCCGCTTCACGCTGGCGCGCGACGTAGGGTGCGAAGACCTCGCCCTGGTTGATTATGTCGACGCCCGAGGCGACCGCGCCGCGCTGCAGGCCTTCGCTGTAGTTGGCATATACCGACACGTCCTTGCGTGGCTTGTAGACGATGGCCGCGAATGGCGTGTTCTCGCTCGATTCGTAGCCCGAATTCTCCAGCCCGGTATTGTAGTCGTAGCCGAAGTCCTTGATGCGCTGGTGGCGCACGCCGACGTTGACCAGCACCTTGTCCTCCATGAACGACATGGTGTCGGCGACCGCCAGGCCCGACAGGATGGTCTTCGAGGTCACCAGCGGATCGCTCATGTCGCCGCCGGTGAAGAAGGTCGGCGACGGCGCCGCGACGTCGCGCGGCGCGTACAGGTTGGACCCGAAGCCGGCGAAGTCGCTCATGCCGTAGGCGTTGCGCGACTTGGAATGAAAACCGGACGCTGACGCGCTCAGCACATGCTTGACGGCGCCCGTGCGCAGCGAACCGCGCACGCCCACTTCGCCGGTGCGCACCTGGTCCTTGCGGATATTGTCGAAGCGGCTCATGGTGGCGTCGCCATTGACGGCGTTGACGTCGATGCCGGCCAGGATGTTGAACTCCTGGCCGTTGCGCAGGCCCGCGGCCGCCCAGGCCACCGCGTCGGTGCCCAGGTCGACCTCGGCGCGCACGGTGCCGAAGGTATGGCGCTCGTTGGAGACGGTCCAGGGCTGGGCGAAGTTGTGGCTCGCATCCGGCGCCGCGATCATTGGCAGGCCGGGCGCCAGGTCCACGCTCGGACGGGCATTGGTCAGCTGGTGGTCCTGCGCGCCGACGTCGGCCGACAGGCGGTAGCCGCGGCCGCGGTAGTCGACGCCGATCGAATACACGGACAGCTCGCGCTCTTCGCGGTCGACCGCCGTGTCGCCGTTGCGGTGCGCCACATTGACGCGCACGCCGGCGCGGCCTTCCTCGCCGAAGCGGCGGCCCAGGTCGATGGCGCCGTAGCCCTGGCCGCCGGTTTCGACACCCACGGTGACTTCGCTCAGTTCCTGGTTCGGGGCGCGCTTGGGCAGGATGTTGATCGAGCCGCCGATGCTGCCGCCGGCCGGCGCCGCGCCGTTGATGAAGCTGTGCGCACCGCGCAGCACCTCCACCCGTTCCATCAGCTCGGTGGCCACGAACTGGCGCGGCAGCAGGCCGTACAGGCCGTTGTAGGCGGTGTCGTCCGAACCGACCGCGAAGCCGCGGATCATGTACAGCTCCTGGTAATTGCCGAAGCCGCGCGCCACCCGCACCGACGGGTCGTTCTGCACCACGTCGGCCACGCTGCGCGCCTGCTGGTCCTGGATCAGCGCATGGGTGTAGTTGGTGCTGTTGAACGGGGTGTCCATGATGTCGACGTTGCCCAAGAGGCCCAGGCGACCGCCGCGCGCCACCTGGCCGCCGGCATAGGCCGCGGGCAGGCCCTGGGCCGAAGCGTCGGCCGACGCGGTCACGACGACGGTCGAGATGCTCTCGCCGGTGTCCGGCGCGTTCTGCTGGGCCGATACGGCGCCGGACGCCGTCATGGCGACGAGGAGGGCGGCGGCCAGCGCGGCCGGGGTGGGGGTTGGCTTCAGGGTCGGGCGCAGGGAATTCATGTGTCTTGCTCTTCTTATGCAATGGAGATGACGCGCATTCTATGCCTGAAGCTTGCGTCTGTAAATGAGAACGATTATTATTCGTGGTCTGTGTCGCTAGCTATTATGCTTACCCAATAACATGTCACCTGTTTCCCTGCGCCGCTGGGGCTGGATTCACAAGTGGTCCAGCCTGGTCTGCACCACCTTCATGCTGCTGCTGTGCCTGACCGGCCTGCCGCTCATCTATTACCACGAGATCGGCCACCTGCTGGGCAACGAGGTCGAGCCGCCGGCCCTGTCGCAACCGATGCCAATGGGCAACGTCGACGCCGTGATCGCCTCGGCCCAGGAGCTGTACCCGTCCAAGAAGCCGATGTTCATCTCCCAGGAAGCGGACGTGCCCGAGATCTGGAACGTGACCCTGGCCGACCACATGCACGACCACGACTACAAGCCGATCGCGGTCGATGCGCGCACCACGCAGGTGATCACCGAGCCGGCCTTCGAGGGCGGCGCATTCATGTCGACCATGCTGGCGCTGCACGTCGACCTGTTCATGGGCCTGGCCGGCCAACTGTTCCTGGGGTTGATGGCCCTGTTGCTGTTGGTGGCGATCGTCAGCGGCGCGGTCCTGTACTCGCCCTTCATGCGCAAGCTCGATTTCGGCACCGTGCGCAAGGAAAAGAGCAGCCGCCTCAAATGGCTCGACATGCACAACCTGCTGGGCATCGTCACGCTCACCTGGCTGTTCGTGGTCGGCGGCACCGGCATGATCAATACCTGGGCCGACCTGATGCTCAAGTATTACCAGCAAAACGAGCTCAGCGAGATCCTGGCCCAGTACAAGGACAAGGCGCCGCAGCCGCATACCGCCTCGGTGCACGACGCGATCGAAAAGGCCAGGGAGCGGCTGCCGGGCATGCGGGTCGCCTTCGTGGCCTTCCCGGGAACGGACTTCACCAGCGCCCACCACTACGGCATCTACATGAACGGCGACGAACCGTTCAGCTCGCGCATGCACCGGCCGGTGCTGGTCGACGCCCACACCGGCGAACTGACCGACGCGCCCGAACTGCCGTGGTACCTGAAAGCGCTGCTGGTGTCGCAACCGCTGCACTTCGGCGACTACGGCGGCCAGTGGATGAAATTCCTGTGGGCGGTGCTCGACCTGGCGACCATCGGGATCCTGGTGACGGGCCTGTACCTGTGGGTCAAGCGCGGCAAGACCGCCAACGCGACGGCCAAGGCCGCGGCCCTGGACAAGCACGCGCCGGCATGTGGCCACGGGGCGCCGGCGCTGGCGCGCGAGGGGGGCGGGTCGTGAGCCGCACCATGAGCCGCACCATGAGCCGCGCCGCTGGCCGAAGCCCGATGCAGATCTGGGGCGCGCCGATCGTGCTCGCCATCCTGACCACCATCGGCCTCATCTCGGCCCTGCTGGGTGACGGCATCTGGGACGCCCTGTCCGCCGTCACGCTTGGCATTCCCTGCCTGGTCGGCGCCTGGTCCTGCCTGCGCCGCACGCCGAGCGCCCGCCAGCGCCGCTGAACCGGCGGCGCCGCGCGGCGCCCGGGGCACGTTTGGTGCGCCGGGGTTGGTGACGGCCCGCGCCACGCTGTATACTTGGCGCCAGTCGATTCCGCACAGCATGAGCTGGCCGCGGGATTCGTCCATTCTCGAAAGGGCCTCATGTTTGCAGCAGTCGACCTCGGGTCCAACAGCTTCCGCCTGCACATCGGCGAGCCGCTCGGCGCCCGCATGCACATCGTGCGCACCGCGCGCGATCCGATCCGCCTGGCGGCGGGGCTCGACAGCCGGAACATGCTCAGCGAGGCGGCGATGCGCGGCGCCATCGCCTGCCTGCACGACTTTCGCAAGATCCTCGACGAATACCACCTCGACGCCGTGCGCGTGGTCGCCACCAACACCATGCGCGTGGCGAAGAACGCCGACCAGCTGCTGCCGCAGCTCGAAGCGGCGATCGGATACCCGATCGAGATCATCTCGGGCGAGGAAGAGGGGCGCCTGATCTACATGGGCGTGACCCGCGCCATCGAGCGCCACGACGAGCGGCGGCTGGTGATCGACATCGGCGGCGGCTCGACCGAGGTCATCGCCGGCGCCGGCGCCGAGATCCACCTGGTCGAGTCGTTCGGCATCGGCACCCAGCCGCAGGTGCGCGCCTATTTCCCCGACGGCCGCATCACCGCGCGCGCCTTCGACGCCGCCGTCACCGCGGCGCGCGCCCGCTTCGAGGACGCCGCCTCGCTGTATCACGCCCAGGGCTGGGACGCCGCCTACGGCTCGTCCGGCACCATGCGCGCCATTTCGGAAGTCATCGGCCGTAACGCGATCGGCGACGGTGCGGTGTCGCAGGCCAGCCTGCTGCTGCTGCGCGACCTGCTGATCGAGCTGGGCCACGTGGAAGCCGTCTCGCTTCCGGGCGTCAAGCGCGACCGGGTGCCGGTGATGGTCGGCGGCCTGACGGTGCTCATCGGCGCCATGCAGGAGCTGAAGGTCGAGCGCCTGCAGGTGGTCAATGCCGGGCTGCGCCTGGGCGTGCTGTCCGACCTCGAGCTGCGCGCCAACCGGCGCGACCGGCGCGACGCCGCGGTCCGCTCCTGCATGCAGCGCTTCCGGGTCGACACCCAGCGCGCGCTGCGCACCTGCGGCATCGCGACCCTGCTGTACGAACGCCTGCAGCCGCAGGCCGACAGCCAGCCGCACTACCTGGCCTGGAGCGGCATGCTGCACGAGATCGGCCTGGCCATCTCGATGAGCGGGGCCCACAAGCACGGCGCCTACATCGTCGAGCACGCCGACCTGGGCGGCTTCACCACGCGCGAGCAGCGCCTGCTGGCGACCCTGGTGCTGGGGCAGAAGGGCAATCTGCGCAAGATCCGCGACGCGCTGATCGATCCCGACCTGGCCAAGGCGGTGCTGGCGCTGCGCCTGGCGGTGGTGTTCATGCACGCGCGCGCCGACAACGACATCGGCGGCCTGCGCCTGCGCATGAAGAGCAGGATCGAGATCGACCTGCCGCCGGAACTGCTGGCGCGCCATCCGACGCTGGCGCCGTGGTTCGAGAAGGAAGAGGGCAACTGGAATGAGGTCGGAATCGGCTTCCAGGTGCGGTAGGGTCGGCGGCTTTGCCGCCGACGCGGTGATAGATTGCCACTAGATCATTCGGCGCGATACCGGAGCCGATCACCATCACCGCATTGCAGCAAGCCGCCAACCCCACGCCGTTCAGCGCAATTTGCCGATCACGTCGGGCCCCGCCACCAGCCGGATAAAGGGTACGCCGTCCGCCCCCTTGTGCTCGATCCAGAACACGCCCGCCTTGCGGATGCGCCAATCCTGCTTGTCTCCGCACACGACCATCGACGCGACTTGCCCCAGTAGCGGCTGGTGGCCGACGATCAGCGCCGGCTGGCGGTGCCCGGGCCAGCCGCAGGCGGCGATGATCGCCTCCGCGCTCGAGTCGGTGCTGAGCGCCTCGACCACCTCGTAGCGCCGTCCCAGCGCCTCGACGGTCTGGATGCAGCGCCTGGCCGGGCTCACCAGGATGCGGCAGGCGGGCGGAAGCTTGCGGTCGAGCCAGGCGCCCATGCGCGCGGCGTGGCGTTGGCCCTTGGGCGTGAGTGCGCGCGCCGCATCCGGCTCGCCCGGCTCGGCCTCAGCGTGGCGCCACAGGATCAGTTCCATTGTCGGTCTCCTTGTCGTTGGCGTCCCCTTTGAGGCTGGCGGCGCCGAGCATGTCCATCAGCACCTGCTGCGCGCTGTACTGCGGCTGCTTGCCGCGCGCCTTGCGGCGCCGGTAATGGCCGTCGGACGCCAGCTCCCAGGCATTGACGTTGTCCTTCAGGTAGGGGTGCAGCCCCTCGCGCAGCACGCGCCGCTTGAGCGCGGTCGAGCGGATCGGGAATGCGACTTCGACCCGGCGGAACAGGTTGCGGTTCATCCAGTCCGCGCTGCTGAGCACCACGTCGTGCTTCAAGTCGTTGCGGAAGTAAAAGATGCGGGTGTGCTCCAGGAAGCGGCCGACGATCGAGCGCACCTTGATGTTGTCGGACAGGCCGTCCACGCCCGGCCGCAGCGAGCAGGCGCCGCGCACGATGAGGTCGATCTTGACTCCGGCCTGCGAGGCCTCGTACAGCGCCTTGATCACCGATTCGTCGGTGAGCGAATTCATCTTGGCGATGATGCGGCCCGGCCGGCCATGGCGCGCGATCTCGGCTTCCTGGCGGATCGCGCGCACGATCTCTTTCTGCAGCGAGAACGGCGCCAGCCAGATGCTGGCCAGCTGCCTGGGCCGGGTCATGCTGGTGAGGTGGATGAACACCTCGTTGACGTCGGCGGTGAGTTCCGGATCGGCGGTCAGGAGGCCCATGTCGGTATAGAACTTGGCCGTCGTCGGGTTGTAGTTGCCGGTGCCGAGATGGGCGTAGCGGCGCAGGCCACTGGGTTCGCGGCGCAGCACCAGGGCCATCTTGGCATGGGTCTTGAGGCCCACCACGCCATACACCACCTGGGCCCCGGCCTGCTCGAGCTTCTCGGCCCAATTGATGTTGGCTTCCTCGTCGAAGCGCGCCATCAGTTCGACGATGACGGTGACTTCCTTGCCGCGCCGCGCGGCCTCGATCAGCGCTTCGACCAGCTCCGAATTGCTGCCGGCGCGGTAGATGGTCTGCTTGATCGCCACCACGTTGGGATCGGCCGCCGCGCACCCGATGAAGTTGATCACCGGCTGGAACGACTCGAACGGGTGGTGCAGCAGCGCGTCGTGCTTGCGCAGGGTGGCGAACAGGTCCGGGCCGGACAGCTTGCCGGCATAGCCGGGCACGAAGGGCGGGAATTTCAGTTCCGCCTGGTCGTTGGCGTTGACGATCTCGAGCAGCCGGCCCAGGTTGACCGGGCCGTCGACCGTGAACAGGCGGCTGCGGTCGATCTGGAACTGGTCGAGCAGGAAGTCCGACAGGTGCTCGGGGCAGGAGCGGCCCACCTCCAGGCGCACGGCGAAGCCGTACTGGCGGCTGTGCAACTCGCTGCGCAGCGCCTGGCGCAGGTTCTTCACTTCTTCCTCGTCGACCCACAGGTCGCTGTTGCGGGTGACGCGGAATTGCGAGTGCGACACCACCTCGCGGCCGGTGAACAGGTCGGCCATGTGGGCCTGGATCACCGACGACAGCATGCAGTAGGAGGCGCCTTTCTTGTCCGAGAGCTCGTCGGGCAGCCGGATCACGCGCGGCAGCACGCGCGGCGCCTTCATGATCGCGATGCCCGAGCCGCGCCCGAAGGCGTCCTTGCCGCTGAGCTCCACGATGAAGTTCAGGCTCTTGTTGATCACGCGCGGGAAGGGATGGGCCGGATCGAGCCCGATCGGCGTGAGCAGCGGGCGCACCTCGTTGTCGAAGTACTGCTTGACCCAGGCGCGCTGGGCGGGGTTGCGTTCGCTGCGGTGCAGCAGATGGATGCCGTGCTCGGACAGTTGCGGCTGGATCTCGGTGTTGAACAGGCTGTACTGGCGGGCGATCAGGTGGCGGCATTCGGCGCTGGCGCGTTCCAGGTCGGCCGCCAGGACGTCGGGCAGGGCGCCGCTGTCGCGGTCGATCTGGTACTGGGCCAGCAGGCTGGCGACCCGCACTTCGAAGAACTCGTCCAGGTTGCTCGCCACGATGCACAAGAAGCGCAGGCGTTCGAGCAGGGGAACCGACGGGTCTTCGGCCTGGGCCAGCACGCGGCGGTTGAATTCGAGCAGCGACAGTTCGCGGTTCAGGTAGGCGCCACTGTCGGAAAATTGTTTGAGCTCAGCCTCGATGGCCTTTTTCTTCATGTCCATATTCTGCGGTCGTAGTCGTCCCGCAGTCAGTGTAGATGTCAAATATGACAACCCGGTGACACCGGCGCCCCTTCGCCTGCAATTGACTTAACGAACTGTTAAGCCTTGATACGATGGCGACGGCTATGCTTGGCGCTCCATTCACCGAGGAGCCGTCCATGAGAAACTTCGTACGCGCCAACAAGGGCTTCCTGATGTTCCTGCTGTTGTTCGGCGTGTTTCGCAGCGCGGTGGCCGACTGGAGCCCGATCCCGAGCGGCTCGATGCGGCCGAACCTGCTGGAGGGCGACGTGGTGCTGATCAACCGCATGGCCTTCGACCTCAAGATACCATTGACCGAGCGGAGCGTGGCGCACCTGGGCGAGCCGGCGCGCGGCGACATGGTCGTATTTCACGCGCCGCACGACGACATCCGCCTGATCAAGCGCGTGCTGGCCGTGCCGGGCGACCTGGTCGAGATGCGGGGCGACCGCCTGTTCATCAATGGCGAGGGCGCCAGCTATTCGGTGCTGGGCGAGGCGCGCGAGCGCAGCCGCGGCCACGCGGTCGACGCCATCCGGCTGGAAGAGCGGGTGGCGGGCACGCGCCAGCGCATCCAGGTCTTGCCGGGCGTTGCGGCGCCGCGCAGCTTCGACCCGTTGCGCGTCCCGGCCGGCCAGTACCTGATGTTGGGCGACAACCGCAACGACAGCGCCGATTCGCGCGTGATCGGCCTGGTGCCGCGCGAGAAGCTGATCGGCCGCGCCGAGCGCATCCTGGTGTCGGCCGCCTACCAGGAAGACTGGATGCCGCGCCTGGACCGCTTCGGCCTGTCGCTGCGCGCGCCGTAGGGCGACGCCGGGGCGACCGCGCCGCAGCACGGGGTGAGGATCGGTGAGGATTGAAGGGGGCGACATGGCGTACAATCGCGTCCCCCTGACGATCGCATCGTGCGGTATCCAGGCGCCCATTCGCAATGATCCCGAAAGTGTAGTACATGCAAAAGCTCCTCACCGTCATCCTCGCCTGCCTCGGCATGATCGGCGCCCTGGCCATCGATACCTATCTGCCGTCGATGCCGGCGATCGGCGTCGAATTCGGGGTCGGCCCGGTGGCCGTGCAACAGACCCTGAGCGTGTTCCTGTTCACGTTCGCCTTCATGATGCTGTTCTACGGCACGCTGTCGGATTCCTTCGGCCGCCGGCCCGTGATCCTGGCCGCGCTCCTGGTCTACACGCTGGCCTCGATCGGCGCGGCGTGGGCGCCGAGCTTCGGCTGGCTGCTGGTGTTTCGCGCGCTGCAGGGCCTGTCGGCCGGCGCCGGTTCGGTGATCGGCCAGGCCATCGTGCAAGACCGTTTTTCGGGCGCGCAAGCCCAGCGCATGATGTCGCACATCATGATGGTGTTCGGCCTGGCGCCGGCCATCGCCCCGATCCTGGGCGGCTGGCTGCACGTGCACTTCGGCTGGCGCGCGTCGTTCGTGTTCCTGGCCGTGTTCGGCGCGGCGCTGATCGTCCTGGTCATGAAAATGCTGCCCGAAAGCCTGCCGGTCGACAAGCGCCAGGCCTTCCACCCCGGAACCATCGGCCGCAACTACCTGATGGTGCTGCGCAACCCGCAATTCGTGTTCCTGGCGCTGTCGGTGGGCCTGGCCTTCAGCGGCCTGTCGCTCTACATCGGTTCGGCCTCGAACTTCGTGATGGAGATCCTTGGCCTGCCCGAGACGGCGTTCGCGTGGATGTTCATCCCGCTGGTGGGAGGCATGGTGGTGGGCTCGGCCTGGGGCGGCAGGCGCGCTCACCGTGCGACCCCCGGCGCGACCCCCGGCGCCATGATGCGGACCGGCTACGTGCTGATGGCGCTGGGCGTGGCGCTCAACGTCGGTTATCACGCGCTGTTCCCGGCCAGCGTGCCGTGGTCGGTGCTGCCGCTGTTCGTCTATACCTTCGGCCTCGCGGTGGCGATGCCGGCGCTGCAGTTGACCGCGATGGGCCTGTTTCCGCGCAACCGCGGCCTGGCCTCGTCGATGGTCGGCTTCATCCAGATGATGTCGTTCGCGCTGGTGTCGGGCCTGGTGGCGCCGCTGCTGTTCGACAGCGCCCTGAAACTGGCGCTGGGCGTGGCGGCCGGCCTGCTGCTGAGCTTTGGCGCCTGGCGCCTGTCGGTGCGCAGCGCGGTGGCGCCGGGCGCGCTGGGCGCCTGACACGTCCGCCCACACCACGGCCGCGTCAGCGGCGGTTGGTCTTCATGGCCTGGTTGACTTCGCGCTTGGCGTCGCGGTCCTTCTCGGTGGCGCGCTTGTCGTGCTGCTTCTTGCCCTTGGCCAGGCCGATCTCGCATTTCACGCGGCCTTTCTTCATGTGCAGGTTGAGCGGCACCAGCGTGAACCCGGCGCGCTCGACCTTGCCGATCAGCTTGTCGATCTCGGCGCGGTGCAGCAGCAGCTTGCGCGAGCGCAGCGCCTCCGGGTGGCTGAAGGTGGAAGTCGTCGTCAACGCACTGACGTGCGCGCCGAACAGGTAGAGCTCGCCGTTGCGGACGAGCACATAGGCTTCCTTGATCTGCACCCGCCCTTCGCGGATGGCTTTTACTTCCCAACCCTCCAGCACCAGGCCCGCTTCGTAGCGGTCTTCGATGAAGTAGTCAAAAAATGCTTTTTTATTGTCAGCGATGCTCATGAAAAGGCGAAAATTCGCGTGTCGGTTAAACTACTGCCATTGCGCCAACAAACGGCGCATGCAAATGACCAACATCATAACAAACGGTTGACCAATGGCAGTAGTGCACAAATCAGTTTTCCTTGGCTATAGCGCAGAACAGATGTTCGACCTGGTCGCCAAGGTCGAGGATTACCCCAAGTTCCTGCCCTGGTGTGCGGGCGTCAAGGTGGTGGAGCGGACTGACGACAAACTGGTCGCCAGCCTGCAGATCAATTTCCACGGCGTTAAGCAAAGCTTCACGACGGCGAACCACAACCAGCGCCCGACCCAGATGAAGATGCACCTGGTGGACGGTCCTTTCAAGATGCTGGAGGCAACCTGGAGTTTCAAGGCCCTGCGTGAAGATGCCTGCAAGATCGATTTCGACATGCAGTACGAGTTCTCGAGCGTGATCCTGGCGCAGATCGTCGGCCCCGTATTCGGAATGATCGCCAACAGCATGGTCGACTCGTTCTGCAAGCGCGCCGAGGCGCTGTATGGCTGAGACGCTGCGCATTTCGGTGTGCTATGCCAGCGACCGGGTCGAATGGCTGCACCCGATGCAGGTCGACGCGGGCACGACCATCGGCGAGGCGATCGAGCGCAGCGGCGTGCTCCAGGCCTTTCCCGACATCAACCTGACGACGCAGCCGGTCGGCATCTATGCCAAGAAAAAGACGCTCGACACCGTACTGCGCGAGCGCGACCGCATCGAAATCTACCGGCCGCTCGTGGCCGATCCCAAGGAGTCGCGCCGCAAGCGCGCGGCCAAGAAGGCGCGCGGCGCGCCCGCCGCTGGGGCCGACCTGGCCGACGACGGCGCCTAGCGGCACGCACGCGTTGTCTGTTGTGCGCCCGCAATAATTGGATAGATTCCACGGGGTTTCTTGGTATCATGACGACTCCCATGGGCCGAGGCGTGCATGCGGCGAAAGGCAAGGGCGCACGGCGCCCCGGAGCCTGGCCTGACACGATGGCGCCCATTCGTCGCCGCCGTGCCGCCATGCCGGTGTGTCCACCCGCCGCGTTACTACCCGCCTTATTGCTGTGCCGATATTAAATGCCGTAAGTTTGTTATTGGTGACCACCGCCTTGTCCGGTGTCATGCTGCTGGTCCTGTCGTCGCTCGCCAAGAGCGAGGTGGCGGGTATCCGTGAGTGGCGACGGGCGAACCTGCTGGCGGTGGTGGCGCTGACGCTGTTCGCCGGGCGCGGGCTGGTCCCCGATTTCCTGAGCATCGAGGTGGCCAACGCGCTCTACATGGGCACGATCACGATGTGCTATGCGGGCTTTCGCCGTTTCCTGGGGCGCTCGGTCCCGTGGCGGATGCTGGCGTGCGGGGCGCTGGCCGCCATGTCCGCGCTCGTGTTCTTCCATCTTGCCGTCGATTCGCCGCCGCTGCGCATCGTGGCGATGTCGATCTACCACAGCGCCGTCTGTTTCGCGATCGGCGTCGCCTTGCGCGCGCCGGCCGAGCCGCGCCTGCGCTATTCGTTCATCTTCACCCGCTGCGCCGCCCTGGTGCTGGGCGTGGGCCACGCCTGGCGCGGCGCCTTCTACGCCATCGATGCCTACCAGCCTTATTCGCTGCTCGAGGCGAGCAACTACAATATGGTGTTCTTTGCGATCGGCACCCTGGCGCTGCCGGCGCTGACGCTGGGCGCCGTGATGATGGCCAATGCGCGCCTGATCGCCGCCAGCATGCACGCCGCCGACCACGATCACCTGACCGGCGCCGCCTCGCGCCGCGCATTCTTCGCCTTCGCCGAGCGCGAGCTGGCGCGGGCCGGGCGCAGTGGCAGCGGTCTCGGCCTGTTGCTGGTGGATGCCGACCACTTCAAGCGCATCAATGACACCCATGGCCACGGGGTCGGCGACCAGGTGCTGCGCGACCTCGTCGAGCGCACCCGGCAAGCCATCCGCAAGATCGACTACTGCGCGCGCCTGGGCGGCGAAGAGTTCGCGGTGCTGCTGCCCGACGCCGACGGCGGCACGGTGCTCGCGGTGGCGCAGCGCCTGCGCGCCGCGCTCGAACACGCGCTGCCGGCGGGGGCGGGCGAGGCCGGCGTGTCCTGTACGGTCAGCATCGGCATGGCCATGCTGCAACCTGGCGAGCACATCGCCAGCCTGATGGCGCGCGCCGATACGGCCCTGTACGCGGCCAAGGCGGGCGGGCGCAACCGCGTGGAGGTCGCGCCCGAGCCGCTCACCGGCCCGATGAGCGGCGCGCTGAGCGGCAAACTGAGCGAGCCGGCGGCGTAGCGGCTCAGCGGCACTCCTGCAGCGCGCGCTTCACCTGTTCGCTGCGCGCGGCCTTTTCTTCGTCGCTCAGATAGGTTTTTTCGCCATCCGGTCCGACCCGCGCGACGCGCATGCCCGAGGCGAGACTGGCCTCTGTCTCGCGCGCCGCGGCGCAATGCTCGGCCAGGCGCCGGCGGCGCGCGGCTTCTTCCTGGCTTGCTTGCTCCTGCTCGGCGCGCGCCTTGCTGCGTTCGCGGAAGGCGGCTTCCTGCTCGGCCAGGGTGGGCGCTCTGGCCGCGGCCTGGCCCCCGGTTGGCGTCGCGGCGGCAGGTTCCGCAGGAGGCGCTGGTTCGGGCGCCGGGCGGCCGGGCGACTTGAGGATCTTGCTGGCCGGCGTGCCGGGCGGCGGTGGGCGGTCGGTATACTGGCGCGTGCCGTTGGGGCCGATCCAGACGTACTGGGCATGGGCGGCGGTCGCGGCAAAGAGGAGCAGGGCGCCGAGGGCGTGTCTGGACAGAAGAGGCATGAGATGGTTCCTGATTGAATCGCGTCGATTTCGCCATGTCCTGGCTCGGCTGTCAATTGCCGGGCGCACCATGCAAAAGAAATTTTGCGCCTCCCCGGCGACGGCAATGGGGAGTTTCTGTATAATTCGCTTTTGCGCCTATAGGAAATACTATGCGTCTCCTCCAAAAAGCACTCACCTTCGATGACGTGCTGCTCGTCCCGGCTTATTCCAACGTTCTCCCGGCCCAAACCTCGCTGCGTACCAAGCTGACCCGGAACATCACGCTGAACATTCCGCTGCTGTCGGCGGCCATGGACACCGTCACCGAATCACGTCTGGCGATCGCAATGGCGCAAGAGGGCGGCATCGGCATCATTCACAAGAACCTGAGGCCGAGCGACCAGGCGCGCGAAGTGGCGCGGGTGAAGCGTTTCGAAGCCGGCGTGCTGCGCGACCCGATCACGATCCCGCCGACCATGAAGATCCGTGAAGTGCTGGCGCTCTCGCAGCAGCACGGCATCAGCGGCTTCCCGGTGGTCGAGGGCAGCCAGGTGGTGGGCATCATCACCAACCGCGACCTGCGTTTCGAGGAAGACCTGGAAGCCGAAGCGCGCGCCAAGATGACGCCGCGCGAGAAGCTGGTGACCGTGAAGGAGAACGCGGACACGGCTGAAGCCAAGCGCCTGATGAACAAGCACCGCCTGGAGCGCGTGCTGGTGATCAACGACGACTTCGAGCTGCGCGGCCTGATCACCGTGAAAGACATTCAAAAGTCGCACGAGCACCCGCTGGCCTCAAAAGATTCGCAGGGTAAGCTGCTGGTCGGCGCCGCCACCGGCGTGGGCCCGCGCGACGAGGAGCGCATCGAACTGCTGGTCGCCGCCGGCGTGGACGTGCTGGTGGTGGACACCGCCCACGGCCACTCGCAGGGCATCCTGGACCGCGTGAAATGGATCAAGGAGCGCTTCCCGCACGTGGACGTCATCGGCGGCAACATCGCCACCGCCGCCGCGGCGCTGGCGCTGGTGGAAGCGGGCGCCGATGCGGTGAAGGTTGGCATCGGCCCCGGCTCGATCTGCACCACCCGTATCGTCGCCGGCGTCGGCGTGCCGCAGATCACCGCGATCTCGAACGTGGCCAAGGCGCTCGAAGGCACCGGTGTGCCGTGCATCGCCGACGGCGGCATCCGCTTCTCGGGCGACATCTCGAAAGCGCTGGCAGCCGGCGCCCACACGGTCATGATGGGTTCGATGTTCGCCGGCACCGAAGAAGCGCCGGGCGAAGTGATCCTGTATCAGGGCCGCAGCTACAAATCCTACCGCGGCATGGGCAGCCTGGGCGCGATGGCCGACGGTTCGGCCGACCGCTACTTCCAGGAAGCCTCGAGCACGGCCGACAAGTTCGTCCCGGAAGGCATCGAAGGCCGTGTCGCCTACAAGGGCAGCGTGCTGGCGATCATCTTCCAGCTGATCGGCGGCGTGCGCCAGTCGATGGGCTACTGCGGCTGCTCGACCATCGATGAGCTGCGCGAGAAGGCGGAGTTCGTCGAGATCACCTCGGCCGGCATGCGCGAATCGCATGTGCACGACGTGCAGATCACGAAAGAAGCGCCGAACTACCGTTCGGAGTAATCGACATCCGCCGCGGCCTTAGCGACGGCTGCGCTCTTGTGGGGTGGACGGGTTCCCCTCCCACCCGTTCAATCGACGCACGCGCTGTTTGAACGCGTGGCCGGCGCAGCCATCCACCCTACGATCACCACCTACTGTCTCCCTATGCATTCCAAAATCCTCATCCTCGATTTCGGTTCCCAGGTTACCCAGCTGATCGCCCGCCGCGTGCGTGACGCCGGCGTGTTCTCCGAAGTCTTCCCCTATGACGTCAGCGACGAGTTCGTCCGCGAATACGGCGCCTCGGGCATCATCCTGTCGGGCAGCCACAACTCGACGCTCGAAGGCGATTCGCCGCGCGCGCCGCAGGCGGTATTCGAAGCCGGCGTGCCGGTGCTGGGCATCTGCTACGGCATGCAGACCATGGCGGCCCAGCTGGGCGGCAGGGTCGAGAACGGCCTGAAGCGCGAATTCGGCTACGCCGAAGTGCGCGCCCGCGGCCATACGGCGCTGCTCAACGGCATCAACGACTTTGTGACCGACGAAGGCCACGGCATGCTGAAGGTCTGGATGAGTCACGGCGACAAGGTGCTGGAGATGCCGGAAGGCTTCAAGCTGATGGGTTCGACCGACAGCTGCCCGATCGCCGCGATGGCCGACGAAGAGCGCCGCTTCTACGCGTTGCAGTTCCACCCGGAAGTGACCCACACCACCCAGGGCGAAGCCATCATCGGCCGCTTCGTGCACGAGATCTGCGGCTGCAAGTCGGACTGGAACATGCCCGACTATATCGGCGAAGCCGTCGCCAAGATCCGCGAGCAGGTCGGCACCGATGAGGTGATCCTGGGCCTGTCGGGCGGCGTCGACTCGAGCGTCGCCGCCGCGCTGATCCACCGCGCGATCGGCGACCAGCTGACCTGCGTGTTCGTGGACCACGGCCTGCTGCGCAAGGACGAAGGCAAGATGGTCATGGACATGTTCTCCAAGAACCTCGGCGTAAAAGTCGTGCGTATCGATGCCGAGGCGCAGTTCATGGGTCACCTGGCCGGCGTCACCGACCCCGAGCAGAAGCGCAAGATCATCGGCCGCGAGTTCGTCGAGGTATTCCAGGTCGAAGCGGGCAAGCTGACCAACGCCAGGTGGCTGGCGCAGGGCACGATTTATCCGGACGTGATCGAATCGGCCGGCAAGGGCAAAAAGGGCCAGACCATCAAGAGCCACCACAATGTGGGCGGCCTGCCGGAGACCCTGAACCTCAAGTTGCTCGAGCCGCTGCGCGAGCTGTTCAAGGACGAGGTGCGCAAACTCGGCGTGGCGCTGGGGCTGCCGCATGACATGGTCTATCGTCATCCGTTCCCGGGCCCTGGCCTGGGCGTGCGCATCCTGGGCGAGGTGAAGAAGGAGTATGCCGATCTGCTGCGCGAGGCGGACGCGATCTTCATCGAAGAGCTGCGCAACACCCCGTTCGAAGTGCCGCACGTGCCGGGCATCGATGCGGGCAAGGCGCCGGTGAACTGGTACGAGGCGACCAGCCAGGCGTTCGCCGTGTTCCTGCCGGTGAAGTCGGTGGGGGTGATGGGCGACGGGCGTACTTATGAGTACGTGGTGGCGCTGCGTGCGGTGCAGACGCTGGACTTCATGACGGCGCAGTGGGCGCATTTGCCGCATTCGCTGCTGGGCAAGGTGAGCAATCGGATCATCAACGAGGTGCGTGGTTTGAATCGCGTTGTGTATGACATTTCGGGCAAGCCGCCGGCGACGATTGAGTGGGAGTGAAACGCAGCGTGGCAAAGAGTGGCATCAACGACGCCTGAGCCCCTGATTTCCTCATCCTGGACGGGGGCAGCGGCGCCCGGTTGCCTGTTGTGCCGGCTTCCCTGCGTCGCCTGGACGCCCGATGCCGCGCGTGCTTGATACGGCCCGACAACTGGCGCTGACCGCTGGCGGCGTGCTCGTCTTCGTATCGGCTCGAACGCTCGAAGTTCTCCCGCCTCGCCTCAGGCGGATGCCTTGATCAGTTCCAGCACTTCACGGAAGCGTGCCTGCCTGCAGTCGCCCAGCCACTCGAACATGACCATCTCGTGGGTCACGATCGTCGCGCCTGCGTGGGCCAGTCGGCTCATCGCAGCGGCGTGATCGCCGGGGTGGCGCGAACCGCTTGCATTGGCGACGACCCAGACGCGCTTCCCGCTTTCAAGCAGTCCGAGCGCCGTTTGCATCATGCAGACGTGGGCTTCGCAACCGGCGATGACGATCTGCTCGCATCCGGGCTTCGCGTCGTCCAGCGCGCCCAGCAGCCCGTCTTTGCACGCGTCGAAGTGGGTCTTGGCGAGGGTGCGGTCACACCCGGCCTTGACCTGTTCAAGGTTCGGTCCGAGCTTGTCCGGATTCTGTTCGGTCCCCAGTACTGGAATGCCGAGCAGCCGCGCTACCTGGCCGAGCAGCTGTGCAATGCCCGCGACGTGGCTAGCTTCGTGAATCGCCGGCATCAGCCTCGACTGGTAGTCCACCAGCACCAGTACGCTTTTTTCAGCACGCATCATAGTCATCGTCAACTCCGCGAATGCGCTTCAGCCCGGGAGACCAGCTGTGCGAGATAGGTGTCGAACAGATCCTGCGATGCTTGCCTGAACATGCGGATACGCCCGGTGTGGCTGAGCACCAGCAAACCGACGGTATGAGCGAACAGCGCGGTGACTTCTTGCAGCGCCTTCGTCGCCGTCAGGCCGAGCTGTTGCAAGGCGTCCTGAGAGGGCTGCAGCGCATCGCGCAGGCGTGCATTGAGCGTCTCGTTCAGTTCCGGCGTCAGGCCCCGCGGCTGCATGCCCTGGAACAGGTAGAAGCCGAGGTCGAGGTCGCGCGAATTCTCGCGATAGAATTCAAAAAAGGCCCGCGCCGTCGCGCGCAGGCAGTCCGCTCCCGGAGCGCAGTTCTCGCGGGCGTGCTCGACCAGCGCATTGAGCCTGTCGAGCGATTCGCCGAGCAGGGCGCCGTAGAGTGCTTCCTTGCTGGCGAAATAGCTGTAGATCGCGCCTGGCGTGTAGCCGGCCCGGTGCGCGATCTCGCGGATGCTCGTCTTTTCCATTCCCAGTTCGAAGAAGGCCGACCGCGCGGCATCCAGGATCAGTTCGCGCCTGACGTCGGCCAATGCCTGGTGGCGTGCCTGGCGCGCGACCTGGGTCTCCTTTTCCTTCTTGCCGGCGCTGCGGCGGGGTGCGGACGATGGGGTGTTCATGGGGTCAGTATAAACGTTGACAAGCGGATTGAACACCGTTTAATCTGAAGATCACTGTTCAATGGAGATCGCGATGAACGTCCCCCACGAAGCTGCGCCGGCCACCTGCGTCGACCTGATGTCCGGCGAGCAGTACCGCGAATCGCTGCGTGAGTACAAGCCCAGGGTCTACGTCGACGGACGCGAAGTCGACAGCGTGGCCGACGAGCCGGCCTTCCGGCCCGGCATCAATGCCCTGGCCTACACTTACGACTACGCGCTGCGCCCCGAACTGCAGCCGATCGCGCTGGCCACCCAGACCCGGCGCAACCGTGTGGTCAGCAGGATGCTGCACCTGAACGAGTCGGCCGGCGACCTGTTGAACAAGCTCGAGGCCGTGCGGGTGCTGTGCCAGGAAACGGGGTGCGCGCAGCGTTATCTGGCCCACGATGCCCTGAACGGGCTGGCGCAGGCGGTCGCCTGTATCGACGACGCCAAAGGCTCGGCCGAGCACAGGGCCCGCTTCGATGCCTACCTGGCCCACGTGCAGGACCAGGATCTGTCGATCGGCGTGGCGATGACGGACGCGAAGGGCGACCGCAGCAGGAAGCCGCACCAGCAGGCCAATCCGGATACCTACGTCCACATCGTCGAACGCAACGGCAAGGGCATCGTCATCAGCGGCACCAAGGCCATCGTGACGGGCGGGCCCTACATGCACGAGTTGCTGGTCATGCCGAGCCGGAACATGGGACAGGAGGACGAAGACTTTGCCGTATGTTGCGCGGTGCGTGTGGATGAACCGGGCATCACGATCGTCGCCCGGCCGGCGGGGCGACCCGGCGAAAAGCTGGAGCACGGAGACGCCCTGTTCTCGCGCAAATACGGCCAGTCCACGGCCGTGGTCATGTTCGACCGTGTCTTCGTTCCCTGGGAACGCGTGTTCTATGCCGGCGATTGGGAACACAGCCATGTGCTGACCTATAGCTATGCGACCCACCACCGCCACAGCTGTATCGCAGCGCGCGCCGGGTTCGGCGACCTGCTCATCGGCGCCGGCGCACTGATGTGCGAAGCCAACGGCCTCGATCCGGGCGCCAAGAGCAATCTGCGCGACCCGATGGTGGAGCTGATCACCATTACCGAGGGCTTCTATGCCTGCGGTGTCGCGGCAAGCGTCTATGCCACCCAGGACAAATACAGCGGCTCATTCATGCCCGACCCGGTGTTCAGCAACATCGGCAAGTTGCTGCTGGCGACCAAAATCTACGACATGCACCGGATCGCGCACGAGGTTTCCGGCGGCCTGATCGTCGCGCTGCCGGGGCCGGACGAAGACCATAACCCGGCGACGGCTGCCAGGCTCTCCGAAGTGCTGCAGGCCAGCCCGGACATCCCCTACGACAAGCGCATCGAGACGGCACGCTTCATCGAAGACCTGACGGCATCCTATCAGGGCGGCTGGTACTCGGTGATCAGCCTGCACGGTGGCGGGTCGCCGGCCGCCATGAAGCAGGAAATCTGGCGCAACTACCCGGTCGGAAGCAAGGTCGAGCTGGTGGAGCGCCTGCTCGAGCGTGGTATCCTGCACGACGAAAGTCGCTCGATCACCAGGAATCGCCAGCCCGGCCGCTGCTGCGATACCGGCTGCTCCAAGCCGGGGCAGCCGGTGATGGTACCGCTTCCCGTGAGCACCCGAGCGCAGTGATACCGATGCCGCCGGCTGCCGCGGGCGGCCCGGCCCTGATGAATCACTCACATCTGGAGCGCGCATGGATTATCCGGTCTTTTACCATGAGTCGATCGAATCGCCGGAGACTTTCTGGTCTCGCGAGGCACAGGCCATCGACTGGCATCGCCCCTTTGACGCCGTCCTCTCCACGGCAAGCCCGGAATTTGCCAGGTGGTTCGCTGGCGGCAAGCTCAACCTTTGCCATAATGCGGTCGACCGGCATCTCATCGACCGTGCCGACCAGCCCGCCCTGGTCTGGCATTCGACCGAAGTCAACCAGGAACGCATCTACACCTACGCCGATCTGCACGCGGAAGTGCAGGCGATGGCGGCCGTATTTGTCGCGCATGGTGTCGCCCAGGGCGACCGTGTGCTGATCTACATGCCGATGATTCCGGAGGCCGCGTTCGCGATGCTCGCGTGCGTCCGGCTGGGCGCCATTCACTCCGTCGTGTTCGGTGGCTTTGCCAGCGCAAGCCTGGCGACGCGCATCGAAGATTCGGCCCCGAAGCTGATCGTCTGCGCCGACGCGGGTTCGCGCGACGGCAAGGTCATCGCCTACAAGCCCTTGCTCGACCAGGCCATCGAAGCCTCGGCCTACAAGCCGCAGCAGGTACTCGTCGTCGATCGCGGACTGAGCGCGCCAGCGTGGGTCGAAGGGCGGGACGTGGACTATGCCGGCGCACGGGCCAGGGTGGCCGGGGGCGCGTCCGTGCCATGCGCATGGGTCGATGCATCCCATCCCTCGTATATCCTGTACACGAGCGGGACGACAGGCAAGCCGAAAGGGGTGCAAAGGGATACCGGTGGCTATGCGGTCGCCCTTTCCTCCAGCATGAAGCACATCTTCCTGGGCGAGCCGGGCGGATCCTTTTTCGCCACCAGCGACATCGGGTGGGTCGTCGGGCACAGCTATATCGTCTATGGCCCCTTGATTGCCGGGATGACGACCCTGATGTACGAGGGCCTGCCGACACGGCCGGGCCCGGATATCTGGTGGTCGCTGGTCGAGCGCTTCCGGGTGCGGGCGATGTTCAGTTCCCCGACGGCCGTTCGCGTGCTCAAGAAGGAAGGGCAGGATGCGGCGCGCAAGCATGACCTGAGCTCGCTGCGGGCCCTGTTCCTCGCCGGCGAACCGCTCGACGAAGCGACGTCCGGCTGGGTGCAGGATACCTTGCAGGTGCCGATCGTCGACAACTACTGGCAGACCGAAACCGGCTGGCCGATCCTGGCATCGGCCATCGGCTTCGACAAGTGCGCGCCGAAGGCGGGCAGTGCGGGATTGCCGATGTACGGTTACGACGTCAAGCTGATCGACGAGCTCACCGGCGAAGAGATCGCCGGCGCCAACCGGAAGGGCGTGGTCGCGATTGTGGCGCCGTTACCGCCCGGTTGCATGCAGACCGTGTGGGGCGACGACGACAGGTACGTCGACACTTACTGGCGCAGCATTGCCGGGAAAGTCGTCTACAGCACGTTCGACTGGGGAGTTCGCGACGAGGACGGGTATTTCTTCATCCTGGGACGAACCGACGATGTCATCAACGTGGCAGGCCATCGCATCGGCACGCGCGAACTAGAAGCATGCATTGCGGCCCACCCGGCGATCGCGGAGGTCGCGGTGGTCGGCGTGGCGGATTCGCTGAAGGGACAGGTGCCGCTGGTGTTCGCGGCCGTCAAGCAGGGCAGCGCTCGGCTGAAAGCCGACCTGAAACAGCTGGTTGCCACCCAGTTGGGAGCGGTGGCGCGGCCATCCGATATCCATTTCGTCTCCGCGCTGCCGAAGACCAGGTCGGGGAAACTGCTGAGGAGGGCACTGCAGGCGCTCGCCGAAGGGCGCGACCCGGGCGACCTGAGTACGCTTGAAAATCCTGCCGCCATGGTCGAAGTGGCCGAGTCTCTACAAAAGGAGCCAGTCGGTAGTTAGCACCGGCGCTGCGCATCCCCAGCCACCCGCAGCTTCTCTCGTCGACTGCCGTCGACCGGCATTCGGCCTGGCTCGAGCACAAGATCTCCCGAACCGTCCCGCCACGCGCCGGTCAAACCTGACTTCCTCGGCCAGATCGGAGCACCTCATTAACACCAACGTGCCTGAGCTATGCGACAGCGCCAATGGACAGCCCGCGGCAGGCCGGCCGGTTTGCGTTCAGTTTCCCATAGAGGACGATCATGGCCATCAAGAACATTGCAATCGCCTGCCAGGGCGGGGGCAGCCATGCGGCGTACACGGCGGGTGCGCTGCCGGTGCTGCTGCCCCGCTTCGACAATGTCCTCATTGCGCGCTCCGGCGGCAAGCGGAACTTCGTGGAAGAGGGCAGCGGTGAACACCTGAACCTGGCCGGCATCAGCGGCACCTCGGGTGGCGCGATCAGCGCGCTGCTGGCCTGGTTCGGTTACCTGACCGGTGGACCGCAGGCCGCGCAGGCCCGGCTCGACGCCTTCTGGGATGCGAACTGCGCGCACCAGCCGGGCGAACGCATGCTCAACGAGATGACGCAGTTGACGGGCCGTATGCTGAGCGTCGATCTGAAGTTCAGCCCCTATCTGCCGCCACTGCGCGATATCGAACGCTTCGCCACCCGGACGTGGCCTTGGATGACGAATATGTGGCCGCCCTTGGGTAACTGGATCCGCGACCACTATTTCCAGTTGCGCGAAACGGTCGCACCCCACGTGGATTTCGAACTCGTCGGCGCGATCGGCGATTTCTGCAGCATCGCCCAGGAGGTGAAACGCTGGCAGTCCTGCGACCTGGAGGCAAGGATGGTCGACGCGGGGCAGCCGGGCCACGCCGACATACGCACGAAACGCCATGCCATCGAGGAGAGGATCCGGGCGAAAATGGAGACCACGCGCCGCCTCGTGGATCGGATTGCCCGCCAGGACCTGGAACCGGACTGCGTGCTGCGCGCCGCCTTCGACGCCTGGGAAGTGCCGCAGTACAGCTTTGAGCCCGCCTCGCTCGACCGGCTGGCTGCAGCGGTGCAGGATGTCAGCTACACGATCCCGCAGCTCCTGATTGGCGCCGTCGACATCGACAGCGGCGCTTTCCTCGCCTTCAGCTCGGAACGTTCGCCGGAGGAGGCCGGTGTGACGCTCGACGCGGTCATCGCCTCGGCTTGCCTGCCGTGGATGTTCAAGGCACAGGAGATCGCCTGCATCGACCCGGACACCCAGGAATTGCGCGCCACCGCCTGCTGGGACGGCCTGTTCTCCCAGAATCCGCCGATCAAGAACTTCATCTCCCACCTCGTCGATCCAGCCAAGAAGCCCAACGGACTGTGGATCCTGCAGATCAACCAGGACAAATGCGATTTCAGCAAGCGCATTGCAGACGTGACCGACACCTATCGCTATGGGAGCGAGCTCTGGCATCGGCGCGACACGCTGTCGGGCAACCTGTCGCTGAACCAGGAAATGGCCTTCATCGAAGCGGTCAACCGCCGGCTGGACGACCCATACCAGGCCGGGCGCTCGCAGGACAAGCCGGTCGAAATGGCGCGCATCGTCATGGATGCGGAAGCGGTCAGCGCCGCCACGGGGCGCGAACTGGGTATCTTTTCCAAATTCGACCGTGACCTGGCGCTGAAAAACACGCTGGTCGAGCATGGGCGCGTGCAGGCCGCGCATTTCCTGGCATTGCGCGGCGACCGCGACCCGCTATGCAGCGACCTGGCGGGCGCGCTGGAGCAGTGCGGCGCGCGGCCTGGCAGGGGGCGGGCGCGGGCGGCGATCTGGCGCTCCGCGCAAATCTTCGGCGCAATGCTGTCGCCGGACGTGCTCACGCTCGACCGTGCGCCGGGCATGCACCGGGACGGCGTGCCCGAGGGCAGCCTGATGTGGCACGTGAGCGATGCGGTCGTCGACGGCCGGGTCGTTGGCATCAGGGGCCGCACCGCACTGCTGAACCAGGGAGACGGCTGGCGGCTGGGCGAAACGCGGCTGCTCGAAGTGTGGCAGAAGGAGGCGGCGGTCGCGCAGCGGCCGGGACCGACGGACCGGGAGCAGGAGCTGCAGCCCCCGCCGGCCGGCGCCGAGCGGCGTCATACGGCGGCAGCACGGCCGCGGGGCTTGCACTAGGATGGTGTCCCGGCGCCTGTCCTGCTGCTTTCATCGGCGGGCTGGCGGACCCGATTCATGCTCGCTGCTGCCACGGGCATGGGTGAGCCCGGCATGGTATTGCTCGTGGTATTGCTCACGCAGGACTAATAAATCCGAAACGGATTCAGCAGCTTACCTGAACCATTGATTATCGAATGGGATTGACTGGAGTCCTCTAAGTAACTGATTTTGAATTGAAAAATAAAGAGCCGTTGATCATCGGATTGAATGATCAACGGCTTTTTTACTGTCTTGGCCTGAATCGCCACGAGTTTTCTAGGCACTCGAGAGCCGTTGGAAATACTGCTTTTCATACTCGACCGGCGACAAGTCATTGCTGAAGCTGTGCCGGCGCTTCGGATTGTAGAACATCTCGATGTAATCGAAGACATCCTGCCTTGCCTCTTCCCGGGTGCCGTAAATCTTGCGTCGGATTCGTTCCCTTTTCAAGAGCTGGAAGAAGCTCTCGGCCACGGCGTTATCGTGGCAGTTTCCTCGTCGGCTCATGCTTTGCTGCAGATTGTGCTGGCTCAGGAAGTCGCGCCAGTCATAGCTGCTGAACTGACTGCCCTGATCGGAATGCACCATCACCGTATTCTTGGGCTGCCGCCGCCAAACCGCCATCAAGAGCGCATTCATCGCCAGCTCGCGATCGATGCGTGAACTCATCGACCAGCCAATTACCTGGCGCGAGAACAGATCAAGCACCACGGCTAGATAAAGCCAGCCCTCATAAGTGCGGATGTACGTGATATCTGTCACCCAGACCCGATTCGGTTCTTGCACGTCGAACTGGCGCTGAAGATGGTTGGGCGCTACCAGCGAAGGGGCGCCGCCGCGTTTGTACTTGCGCTTGGCGTAGCCGGTTTGCGAACGAATCCCGGCCGACCTCATCAGACGGTGGACGCGATTGATGCCGCATTGTTCACCGAGCTCGCGCAGATCGTCGCTGACTTTACGGTAACCGTACACGCTGCCGCTTTCCAGCCACGATTCCTTGATGGGAACCAGAAGGCGCTTGTCTTCCCTGGCTCGCTTGCTTTCAGGGCTCAGGCGCCACGCATAGAAGCCACTCGGATGCACCTCGAGCACTTTGCACAGCCGGCGCACCGGAAATTGGTCCTGCAACTCAATAATTAAGGTGTACCGTACCCGGACGTCTTGGCAAAGTACACCGCGGCCTTTTTCAATATGTCACGCTCCTCCGTGACGCGCTTGAGCTCGGCCTTCAGGCGCCGCATCTCGTCGGACTGGGCATCGACAGCCTTGCGCTCCGCCTCGGGCACGCCATAGCGCTTCGTCCAGGCGTACAGACTGTGGATGCTTATCCCGAGCCGTGCCGCTACTTCGCTCGCCGGGTGACCGCCCTGCGCCACCTGCTTGACCGCTGCAATCTTGAATTCCTCTGTGTACCGCTTACCGCTCATATCTTCTCCTTGTGCCCGACATTATGGCTCAGGAGTGTCTACTGAAGTCGTGGCGATTCAGTGAGCTTGTGCAGACTGAATGTCCCTCCAAGCAAGCGCGCATTTTTCTTGGCCAGGATCGACTAGGCATCGAGGTCGCCGAAGGTAGTGGATGCGAATGCCCTGTGAAAACGAGAGTCCTGTTTTCGTCACAGTAAATGACATTTCACAATACAAAATGCTCGCTGCGCAGCAGCAGAAATTTATTCTGCTCTATAAGACTTGTTTTTACTATGTGAAATGAAACTCGTAGGTTATTGAAAACAAAGGAAATTAATTTACTTCATCGCGGATGGGTTTAACGCGTGCGATGCAGCAGAACTGCGTACCATTAAATACATGAAGCCGCTTGCTGTATGGGCACTGGCAACATGCTCGGTCATCCAGGTTTTTTAATCCGCAAATCAGGAGTTATTCATGTCTCAGTTTCAAGCCGATATCGAATCGATTTCCAGTCTCAAGAAGGTGTACGGAAGCGCATGGAATGCGATCAATCCCGAGTCTGCCGCACGCATGCGCGCCCAGAACCGGTTCAAGACCGGCCTCGATATCGCGCGCTACACCGCCAAGATCATGCGCACCGATATGGCGGCCTACGATGCCGATCCGTCCATGTATACCCAGTCTCTCGGCTGCTGGCATGGCTTCATCGGCCAGCAAAAGCTGATTTCGATAAAAAAGCATTTCAACAGCACGGATCGCCGCTACCTCTACCTGTCGGGTTGGATGATCGCAGCCCTGCGTTCGGAATTCGGCCCGCTGCCGGACCAGTCGATGCATGAAAAAACGACGGTGCCCGCCCTGATCAAGGAGCTATATACCTTCCTGCGCCAGGCCGACGCACGCGAGCTGGGCGACCTGTTCCGCCAGCTGGACGGCGCATCTAGCGCCGCCAGGGAGGAAATCCAGCAAAAGATCGACCGGCACGTGACCCATGTGGTGCCCATCATCGCCGACATCGACGCCGGTTTCGGTAACGCAGAGGCGACCTATCTGTTGGCCAAGCAGATGATCGAAGCGGGCGCTTGCTGCATCCAGCTTGAAAACCAGGTGTCGGATGAAAAGCAGTGCGGTCACCAGGACGGCAAGGTCACCGTGCCGCACGAGGACTTCCTTGCCAAGATCCGCGCGGTCCGCTACGCCTTCCTCGAACTGGGCGTGGACGACGGTGTGATCGTTGCCCGTACCGATTCCCTGGGCGCTGGCCTCACGAAGCAGATCGCGTTTACCCGCGAACCCGGCGACCTGGGCGACCAGTACAACGCCTTCCTCGACGCCGAAGAAGTGTCGGTCGAGTCCCTGAATAACGGCGACGTGCTCCTCAGCCGCGACGGCAAGCTGGTGCGCCCCAAGCGCCTTCCGAGCAACCTGTTCCAGTTCCGCGAGGGAACGGGCGAAGCCCGCTGCGTGCTCGACAGCATCACCTCGCTGCAGAACGGCGCCGACCTGTTGTGGATCGAAACCGAGAAGCCGCACATCGGCCAGATCGGCGGCATGGTGAAGGAGATCCGCAAGGTGATTCCGAACGCAAAGCTGGTCTATAACAACAGCCCGTCCTTCAACTGGACCCTGAACTTCCGCCAGCAAGTGTTCGACAGCATGAAGGCCGAGGGCAAGGATGTCGGCGCATACGAACGCAACATGCTGATGAGCGCCGAATACGACGAGACGGAGCTGGCGCGCATCGCCGATGAAAAGATCCGTACCTTCCAGGCCGATGCCGCGCGCGAGGCGGGCATCTTCCATCACCTGATCACGCTTCCGACCTACCATACCGCGGCATTGTCGACCGACAACCTGGCCAAGGAATACTTCGGCGATCAAGGCATGCTGGGCTATGTGAAGGGTGTGCAGCGCAAGGAAATCCGCCAGGGCATCGCCTGCGTCAAGCACCAGAACATGTCCGGTTCGGATATCGGCGACGATCACAAGGACTACTTCAGCGGCGAAGCTGCGCTGAAGGCCGGTGGCAAGCACAATACGATGAATCAGTTCTGATCGGCTGCTGGAACGGGGGCGCCTGCCGAGCGCGGCGCCCAACATTCTCACCAATCTCTGGGACAACCATGAATAATACAAACACCGGCTCCGCAAGCACCCTTGCGACTGCCCCGCAGAGCGACGGCGCAATGGACGATCGTCTTCGCGACCACCGCCAGATTCACACAGACCCGCAGGTGCGGACCTTGACGGAAACCGCCGGCTTTTCCGAACAGCCGGCGAATGACGCCGTACGGCCAGTGGGCCGAGTAGGGATCATGGGTGCTCACGGTGCGAGTATCAACCTCGCCATGGGCCTGCTTGACGCCGGCATGCCGGTCACCGTGTTCGACAAGCGGGATGCGCTCGACCAGGGGCTTGCGCTGCTTCGCTCGCGTTACGAACAGTCACTGGTCAGTGGAGCACTGGCTGCGGGCCAGCGCGACTGGCGGCTTGCGCTTTGTAGCGCCACCGCCAGGTTTCACCACCTGAAGGACTGTGATCTCGTCATTGATATGATGTCCGTCGAAACCCAGCTCAGGGAACGATTCTTCCGGCGGCTCGACGAAATCGGCAAGTCCAGCGCAATCCTGATCGTCAACGCTTCTGGATGCGGCGTCGACCGGGTTGCCCGCGTCACCAGGCGCCCCGCCGATGTACTGGGGCTGCGCTTCTCGAACCCTGTCGATCCGTCAGAAAAACTTGTATTGGTTCGTGGACGGGAAACCTCGGGCGAAGCGTATGCTACGACAGCCGGACTGTTCTCCACCATCGGGAAGCTGGCAGAAGAATAGCGCTCGTCCAGCGGCCGCAAGCTGTCCAGATCGGTTGCCGGCAGCGAGCCCGGGACGTCTTGTAGCAGGGGCCGGCATAGTTGCAGCAAACCATTCTTCGCGTTGGACTCGAGACAGTCGTCCCGTGTTCGACATGGCCCGGACCGAGGTACATGGTATATCGGATGGTATCGACGAGTCTTTGGCCATAGGAAGCTCCCTCTGTTCAATGACTTAGCTCAGCCATTGTTCATTGAGTGGGCGTGAGCGGAGTTCCCTAAGTAACTGATTTTGAATTGAAACTGAAGAGCTGTTGGTCATTTGGGGTGAGTGATCAACATCTTTTTTCTATCTTGGCCGACTGGTTTAGTTACGTGCCGATGGTCGACGTGCTGCTTAAAGCCTCACGCGCCTTTCAAATGCTTTGCGAAGAATTTCAAAATGCTCGAGTTCATCGTCGATAGACTTGATCTGACCGTGCGTCCGACAGGCATGAGCGCAGCCGCCACGCATGGCAGAGCCGAACGCGCGGTCGAACGCGCCGATCACCCCACGGAAATCCGCGATCCCGCGCACCGCATCAGTCAGACAAACCCTAGCGCGCCAGCGTCAGCACCGCCACCCCCGCCAGCACCATCGCCCCGCCCATCCATGTCCGCGCCGACAAGACCTCCCTCTGCGCGAACAGATAATACCCGCCCGGGATCACCAGGAGCGGCGTGCTCAGGGTGATCAGGTTGGACAGCGCGACCTCGATATAGCGCAACGACCAGATCGAGCACACCTGCGCCGAGATCGTCAGCACGCCGCAGGCCACGAACAGCAGCAGCCCGCGCCGGTCGGCCGCGCGCAGGCTGGCGGGCAGGCCGCGGACTTCCCGGCCGAGCGCCAGGGACAGCAGCAGCCCGGTGGCCGCGCCCAGCAGGGCGCCGACGATCGGCTGGTTCCAGTCGCGGATCGCCGCGCCGCGCACCACGGTCCCGATCGCATACGCCATCGATCCGCCGGCGCCGAGCATCAGGGCCGAACCCTTGATGCGGTCTGTCAGGCGCGGGCGCACGGGCGCCGGTCCGGCGCGCTGGCCGCGCGAGAACATGCCCGGCACGTAGCCGATCAGCGCCAGCCCCAGGATGGTGAACACGATCGCTCCCGTCCTCGGCGGCGACAGCGTCTCGCCCAGCGCGGCCCAGGCGATCAGCGCCGCGAAGCCGGGACTGCTGACCTGGAACAGGCTGGCCTTGGACGATCCCATGCGCACCACCGCCTCGAAGAAGAACCAGCGTCCGAGATAGGTGGAAAAGGCCCCGCCCAGCATGAAGAACAGCGCCGCCTGCCACGACCAGCCGATGCCGGTTCCGGACAGCAGCAGCTGGCCCGCCAGCAGCAGCGCGCAGAACACGACATTGACGCTCACCGAGACCAGGAAGCCCAGTTCGAGGCCGACCCGCATCGAAGCCTGCTTGATCAGCAGCACATTGGCCGAGAACATGCCCAGCGCGGCCACGGCCAGGACGATGCCGAAGCTGTGCGCGGTCATCCCGCGGCCGCTAGCGCGACGTCGTGGCCCTCGCGGCCGGAGTCGAGCAGCGCCAGGCAGACTTCCAGGGTGGCGCGCGCCCAGCGGCCGTCGTGCAGCGGCGTCACGCCGTGCGCCACCGCGTCCACCAGTTCGTCGATCACTTCGAAGCGCGGCACGGCCGGCGCGGGCAGCGGATGGTGTTCGCGCTTGCGGTCGCCATACACCATCACCCCGGACGGCAGCGGACGCAGGTCGGCGCGCTCGCAGCTGACCACCAGCGGGCCGAAATGCTGGTGCAGGGCGGCCGCATCCAGCGCCGGCGGCCGGTAGTCCGGCCCACCGTAGGTGCCGGCCGCCTTCAGGCGCGCCTCGGCCTCGCTTGATGCCAGGGTGTCCAGGCGCCGCCGCGCGGCGCCGTAGTCGTCCGCGTTCCTGGCATTGCCCATCTCGCCGGTCCAGCCCATCCACTCGTCCGAATCGAAGTGCGCGTAGCCGCTATAGGTGAGCGAGGCGAAGGCGCCGTCCGCGAACCACAGCATGGCGCTGTAGGCGCCCTCGGTGGGGCGCGACGGGTCCCAGGCGCCCAGCGCGGCGCGCACCCGCACCACCGGGCTGCCGGCCAGCAGGCGCACCACGTCCACCTGGTGGGCGGCCTGGCTGAACACCACGCCGCCGCCTTCGGCCGTCATCAGTTCTTCGGGCCGGCGCGGGCGGAACAGGAAGTCGGTGTAGTTCAGGGCGTGGATCATCTTCACCCTGCCGTATTCCCCACCCGCCACCAGCGCGCGCGCCGCCAGGTAGGGCGAGTCGAAGCTGTGGCAGTGGCCCACCACCAGGTGCACGCCCGCTTCCCGGCAGCACGCGATCATCCGATCGCACTCGGCCAGCGAGAGCGCCATCGGTTTCTCCACCAGCACGTGCTTGCCCTGGCGCGCCGCGACTTGCGTGTGGTCCGCATGGAACTGGTGCGGGCTGGCGATGTAGATGGCGTCCACCGCGGCGTCGGCGGCGAGCTCCTCGATCGTCGCGTAGGCGTTGGCCGCGAAATCCTGCGCGAACCGTGCGCGCGCGGTGGGGCGCGGGTCGCAGGCCGCGACCAGCGCGATCCTGGGGTCGCGCAGGAAGGTGGGCAGCATCAGCGAAAAGGCGCGTCCCAGTCCCGCGACGCCCAGCCGGATGGTCGGTGCTGTCATGGCGCCGTCCTCACAGGTCGATCACGATCGTGTCGGTCTTCGCGCGCGATACGCAGGGCATGATGTGGTCGTCCATCTCGTCCGGCATCAGGACCATGTCGCGGTGGTCGGCCACGCCCTCGAGCAGGCGCGTGCGGCAGGTGCCGCAGGTGCCGCTCTCGCACGAGGCGCGCACCTCGCAGCCGCCGGCGCGCAGCACGTCCAGGATGCTTTGCCCGACCGGGACTTCGAATTCGCGGCCGCTGGCGGCCAGCCTGACGGTGAAGGGTCGGTCGTCGGGGCGCGCCGCGCCGCCCTGGGCGAAACTCTCGAAGTGCAGGTTGGCGCTGTTCCAGTGGCCGCCCATGTCGCGCACCGCTTCCATCAGGCCGCGCGGGCCGCAGCAGTAGATATGCTTGCTGCTGGGGCGCTCGAGCACCGGCCACAGGTCGAAGGCCTGGGCGGCGTCGCCGCAGTCGTGGTGGATCACCACGTTGGCGCGCAGCTCGGGCGTCGACAGTTCTTCCAGGAAGGCGGTGGTCTCCGGCGACTGGGTGAAGTAATACAGCTTCCATGGCGCCGGCGGCAGCTCGCCGAACGAGCGGATCATCGACAGGATAGGCGTGATCCCGATGCCGCCGGCGATGAAGATGTAGCCGGCGCGGGTGTCGACCAGCGGGAAGGCGTTGTCGGGCAGCGAGGTCGGCAGGATCATGCCTTCACGCGCCTCGTCGTGCATGCTCAGCGACCCGCCCTGGCCGTTGGGGTCGCGCTTGACGGCGATGACGTAGCGCTCGCGTTCGTTCGGGTCGTTGCACAGCGAATATTTGCGCAGCATGCCGTTCGGCGCCTGCACTGTCACGTGCGCGCCGGGTGTAAATGGTGGCAGCTCGGCGCCGTCCGCGGCCCGCAGCTCGAAGGTGCGGATGCCGTTGGCCGCGTCGCCGACGCTGGCAATGCGCAGCTGCATCATCGCTTCAGTGGTGATTTGCATGTCTCGTTCCTTCCAGTAGCGCCCGCGCTCCAGCCGCCGCGGCCGATGTCTTCCATCGGCGCGTCGCGCACATCGCGCGCCCGCGCCGCATCGAGGGTATCGTCGTGTTCGAACCTGGCCGGGCCGCGGCTCAGATCTTGTACGACTCGTAGGTGGCGGGATGGAACAGCTCGTCCACGTCCATCAGGCGCGCCGACAGGCCCTGCGCGTGGTGTGCGCGCACGAAGGTCTCGAGGGTCTTGCGCGCCGGCTCCACGCCGTACGACCAGTAGTCCGCGCCCATCAGCTCGCGCGCGGCCTTGAGCTGCTCTTCGACGAAGGGCAGCGTGACTTTGGTGGCCGAGGTGTCGGCCAGCTTGTCGAGCGCCGCGTCCTTGGCCTGGCCGAAGGCCTTGGCAACCGCGCCCGGCAGCCATGGATGCGCGGCCGCCAGTTCCTTGCGCACGCCCACCACGTGCATGATCGGGAACACGCCGGTGCGTGCGTAGTACTCCTTGGCCGTGGCGGTCGGGTCGTCGAACAGCCAGCCCACGTTCGGGTTGCGGGCCGCCGCGCCGCTGGGCGGGCGCGGGGCGATGAAGCCGTCGATCTCGCCCGCGTCCAGCATGTCGGAGATGGTGCGGTCGGGCGGGGCGCTTTCCATCTCGACGCCAGGCGGCAGCTGCAGCTTGATCTTCTCGGGACGGCCCGGGGTGTCGATCCCGCCGCGCACCCAGGTCACGTCTTGCGGCGCCACGCCGTAGTCGTTCTGCAGGATGGCGCGCGCCCACACGATCGCGGTCAGCTGGTACTCGGGAATGCCGATGCGCGCGCCCTTCAGGTCTTCGGGACGCTTGACGCGGTCCTTGCGCACGTAGATCGAGGTGTGGCGGAAGGCGCGCGACAGGAACACCGGGATCGCCACATAGGGGCTCTCGTCGCGCGAGGCCTTGACCAGGTAGCTCGACAGCGACAGCTCGCTGATGTCGAATTCACGGTTGCGGAAGGCGCGGAAGAAGATCTCTTCCGGCGACAGGGTCATGTAGACCGGATCGACGCCGTCGATCTGGACGCTGCCGTCGAGCAGGGCGCGGGTGCGGTCATAGTCGCCCATGGCGACGGAAAGGTTCAGCTTGGCCATGCGTGTGTCTCCTTGTGATTATTGGTCTGAGCGGGCAGTCGGCGCTCAGTCGTTCGGGCCGTCCGTGTTGTACGACGGCTCCAGGGCGGCCACCGGCCGGGTCCAGATGTACTCGGCCTCGTAGTTGCGCCAGTCGACGGTCTTGGGCACGATCGCCTGGTACGACACGTCGCGCGGCGGGATCCGCAGTTCGCCGGTGCCGATGGCCGCTTCGCCCTGCTGGAAGGCGGCCAGGGCGTCGAGCATGCGGCGCCGGAACTCGACCACCGCGATGTCGCTGGCGCCGAGGCGCTCGCGGGTGCGGTCGGCCACCGGGCCCATGGTCACCCACATCGCCAGGTCCTGGTTCGGGAAGCCCGTGATGCCGGTGAAGTTCCCGGCCTTCATCTTTTCGCGGTCCTGCATGAAGTTGTTCTCGCGCGTGCGCAGCGGGCGGTACTCGGCGTCGAGGTCGACGCCCACGCGCTGGCCCAGGAACTTGCGCCAGGTCTCGGTTTCCGGCGTCTGCGAAGGATGGCCCCAGGCGATGAAATAGAAGGCCGTGCAGGTGTCGTCACGCGGCACGTTGATGTTGGCCACGTTGTACAGGTTGTTGGGCGGGATCAGCGCGGTGGCCGGCGCCACGAAAATCGTCGAGCGCACGTAGTCGTGGGTCGCGGCGTTGGCGATCGGGCGCCGGATCGCGGCATAGCGAAAGCCATAGCCGGTGCGCTGGACCTGCATGCGCGGCGCCTTGTCGGTCGACGGCCGCAGCCAGTTCTTGTCGGTGGCTTCGGCGCTGCTGACGCGGGCCGGCACGAAGTCCGACGAATGCAGGCTCGAGCTGTGGGCCGAATCGATCGCGCCTTCCAGGATCTGGGCCCAGTTGCACGGCACCAGCACCTTGGCGATGCTGACCCGGGTATCGGCGGTCGGCGCCCAGGCCGGCGGTGCGAACTCCGGCACGGCGTCCTGCGGGCCCATATAGGTCCAGACGAAGCCGCCCCATTCCTTCGTCGGGTAGGCCAGGTGCTTGACCTTGTCGGCCATGCAGCTCGCCGCCGGCTCGGACGCCATCTCGATCACGTTGCCGCGCACGTCCATCTTCCAGCCGTGATACAGGCAGCGCAGGCCGCCGTCCTCGTTGCGGCCCAGCGCCAGCGAGGCCTTGCGGTGCGGGCAGTATTCGTCCATCACGCCGACCTCGCCTTCGGTATCGCGAAACACCACCAGGTCTTCGCCGAACATGCGCGCCCGCACCGGCGCGCCGTCCGGTTCGCTGACCTCTTCGATCAGGCATATGGGCTGCCAGTGGCGCCGCATCAGTTGACCCATCGGCGCGTCGCCCTCGACGCGGCACAGCAAGTCGTTTTCTTCCTTGGTCAGCATGTCTCTCTCCGGATTGTCGAACGCCGGCCGCTGGCGGCCATGCATGAATAAACTTAGATCTCTAAGTATAAGTATAGGATCGGGCAAACGGTTTGTCCAGTGCGTTCCGGGGTTTTTCGCGCGCGGCGGGCAGGGACGGGCGCGCGCGGGCGCGCCGCCATGGCGCTGGCCGCGGCGGCGTGAAGGTCGGCGGGGGGAGGGAGGGAATGAGGCCGCGCGGCGGCCGGTGGACGAGGGTGCGGGCGCGGGCCCGGCTTACTTGGCGGCGCTGCGGGCGACGATGTCGCCGAGGCGGCGGGTGGACGGCATCTTGCGCGCGACGTCGGTGGCTTCGCGCTCGTCGGCCGCGAGATTCTTGATGATGTTGAGCAGCACCTTGCGGGTGACGCGGATCTCTTCCTCGCTGCTGCCTCGCATGCTCACGTCGTTGACCTCGACCGCCAGCGGCACCAGCTTGCTTTCCAGCGCGCGGCCGGCCTCGGTCAGGAACACGTACATGTTCTTCTTGTTTTCGGGCGACTGGCGGCGCTCGATATAGCCCAGTTTTTCCATGCCGGTGAGGGCGGCATAGGTGGTGGGCTCCATCACCCCGGCCGCCTCGCTCAGCGCGCGCTGGGTCACGCCGTCCTTGCCCCACAGGATGCGCAGGAAGGTCCAGTGGCCGAACGAAACGTCGTGCTCGATCAGCCGGATCTGCAGGGCCCGCACCAGGGCGCGGGTCGCGTCCTTGACCAGGTGGGCGAGGCGGTCGTCGAAGCCGCCGTCCTGCCAGTGGTTGAGGATGGCTTCGGTTTCGTTGTTCGCCGCGGTCTTGGTCTTGGTCTTGGTCTTGGTGCTCATGGGGGCAATGCTGCGTCGTCGGCTCGGAACCGTCATTATACGAGGCGCCGGCGCGCGGTCGGCGCGCGGACCCGCCGACCGCGCGCCGGCCGGCCGTTCACGCGGTTTCCGCGAACGCGCTGATGCTGCGCTCGAAGGCCGACAAGACCTCGGTCTCGATCGCATGCAGCTCGGGGCTGCCGTAGACGCGCGGATGCGGCAGGTCGACCTTGATCACCTGGGCGATGCGGGTCGGCTTGGGCGTGTACACCACGATGCGGTCGGCCAGGTAGCAGGCCTCGACGATGTCGTGGGTCACGAACACCACCGTGCGGCGGTCCTTGAGCCAGGCGTCCACCAGTTCCGAACGCAGGCGGCGCGCGGTCAATTCGTCGAGCGCGCCAAACGGCTCGTCCATCAGCAGCAGGTCGGGATTGCGGATGTAGGCGCGGGCGATGCCGACCCGGTGCTGCATGCCGCCCGAGATCTGGTGCGGATAGAAGTCTTCGTAGCCGGACAGATTCACCAGTTCCAGCACCTGGCGGATCCGTTCGTCCTCGCCGGGCACGGCGCGGCCGCCTTCGGCGCGCAGCGCGAAGCGCAGGTTCTGTTCCACCGTGCGCCACGGCAGCAGCCGCGGCTGCTGGAACACGTAGCCGTAGTGCGGCTTTTGCCGGGCTACCGGCACGCCGCCCACCTTCACCTCGCCGCGGGTGGCCTCCAGCAGGCCGGAGATGCAGTTGAGGGTGACCGACTTGCCGGAACCGGATGGGCCCAGCAGGCACACGAATTCGCCGTTCGCGACCTCGAAGCTGACGTCGTCGACCACCAGCAGGGGGCCGGTCGCGGTGTCGAAGACCTTGGTCAGGCCCTGGATGTCAATGCTGCTCATGTGATGTCCCTTTATGCTTTCTTCCAGCGGGTGATGAAGGCTTCGATGGGCTTGATGATCAGCCATTCGGACAGCATCATCAAGAGCACCAGCCACAGGGTCCAGGCGAAGACCTCGGTCGGTCGGCTGAATTCCCAGCCGACGAACAGCTTGTAGCCGACCCCGCCGCCGCCGGCGCCGCCGGCGAACAGTTCGGCCAGCACGCTGATCTTCCAGCACATGCCGAGCATGGTGCGGCTGGCGCTGAGCAGGTACGGGGTCAGGCTCGGGAACACGATGTGGCGCAGCACCATCGTGCGGTTGGCGCGCACCGATTCGCTCATGCCGAGCAGCAGGCCGTCCACGTTCTTGAGGCCGGCGGCCACGTTGAACGAGACGATCGGGAAGGCCGCGACGACGATCGTAAACACCACCGAGAACGGGGTCAGGCCGAACCAGATCAGCGCCATCAGCGCCCACACCACATAGGGCACGGTCTGCACGAAGTTCAGGATCGGGTTGGTGAACGATTCCATGCGCGCCAGCGCGAAGCCGATCAAGGTGCCGAACACCAGCGAGATCACGGCGCCGATCAGCACCGAGCGCGCGGTGGCCAGCGTGGCCGGGATCAACAGGCCGTCCTGGTGCAGCAGGCCGATGGTGTCGAGGATGTCGCCCAGTGGCGGGAACACATAGGCCGGCTGGGTGGCGGCGATCAGCTGCCAGACCGCGACCAGCACCAGGTAGGGCAGGATCGCGACGGCGGTGCGCCTGAGGCGCGCGCCCCACGGCGACGGGGCGGAATGCTTGGCCGCGGCGCCCGACGGCGCCGCGAGGGTTTGGGAAGTCATCATGGCATCGGCTCCCGGCATCACAGCTTGATCCAGAACTCGCTGGCCTTCACCGGCGAACGCAACTGCCGCGCCTCGAGCATGCGGTCATACAGGTTCTGCGCGATTTTGATGGTGGCGGGATCGTTCGGCGTCTTGATGATGTTCGGGATGTACGGCAGCAGCAGCTCCTTCACCTGGGCCGGCGTGAGCTTGATCTCGGGCATGACCTCGGTCAGCGCCGTGGCCGCCGCATCGGTGTTGTCGGCGAGCCTGGCCATGGCCTGCTCCATCACATCCACGAACTTGGCGGCGGCGGCCTGGTTCTTGGTCACGAAGTCCTTGCGCGCCGCAATGACGAGCGCCAGGAACGGTTCCTTGTAGTGCGACCGGTACAGGTCGTCAGGCTTGAACATCACCTTCACGCGGCCGCTCTGGATCGCCGGCGTCAGGTAGGGTTCATACAGGGTGGCGGCGTCGATGTCGTTCTTGCCCAGCGCCAGCAGGATGGCCGACGGCGGCAGCGTGGACACCTTGACGTCGCGCATCAGGTCGACATTGACCAGCTTCAGCGCCGCATAGGTGGCGCCGTAGTTGGTGCCCGACAGCGAGACCACGCCATAGCGCTTGCCCTTGAGGTCGGCAGGCACCTTCAACGGCGAGGCGGTGGGCGTGACCACGGCCCAGATATCGGCCGGCGTCGCGGCCCGCAATACCTGCAGCGGCACCCCGGAAGAATACAGCTGGGCCGCGTTGATCGCGCCCATGTTGATGTCCACGTCGATCGCGCCGGCCTTGAAGGTGTCGTACTTCTGGTTGGACTGGACGAAATTCTTCAACTGCACGTCCAGGCCGGCGCGCTTGAACGAGCCATCCTTCATGGCCAGCGCCAGCGCCGCAGCCGAGACATCGGTCGAGACGGTGCTGCCGACGATGATCCTGGTCTGGGCATGGGCGCTCAGGGCCACGCCGGCGCTGAGCAGCATCGTGCCCGCGACGCGCGCGGCAAGGCCTGCGAACTGGTGAAATCCGTATTTCATGTTGTGTCTCCTCGGCTGTCTTCATGTGTGTGAGATGTCTGGCGCGATGTGCTTGCAGAGATCGGCGCGACCTGGCGTCGTCTTGCTTTATTTAGATCTCTAAGTAAAATATAAGACAAGCCGCTGGCTTTGTCCAGCACACATGTGCGCCGTGCGCGCCAAATTGGTCGCGCGGTCCGACAGGAGGGAACGATGCAGGTGACAGCGCCGGAGCTAAAGTACTCACCCGTCAATAAATGTGTTTTTGGCTGCCAGAACCGGCGCGTTGCTGCGTTGGCTCCTGCTTGCAGTGCTCGCACTGCGGCGCAGTCGCCGCCTTGCACCGCATCCGGTTCTGTTTGCCAAAATTCACATTTATTTCCGGTTGAGTACTTAATCGGAGAAATCGCGGAACAGGTCGGCCACCGTGCGCCGCAGCCAGATATTTCCGGGCTCCGCATGGAAGCGGTCGTGCCAGTGCTGCTTGACCGCGTAGCTGGGCAGGTCGAAGGGCAGGGCCAGGATCTGCACCTGTTCCTGCGTGCGCAGCGTCATGCCGAGCATCTTCGGCACGATCACCAGCAGCTCGGTCTCGGCCACCACCCGCGCCACGCCCAGGAAGCTCGACAGGTTCAGCACCACCTCGCGCTGCACGCCCTGCATCGCCAGCGTCTTGTCGACGATGGTGTGACCGGTGCCCGAGGTGCTGACCCGGATGTGCGCCTCGGCCAGGAAGGCCTGCCTGGTCGGTTCGCCGCGGATGCGCGGATGGTTGCTGGCCGCCAGGCACACGAAGTTCTGGGTGAACAGCGTCTTCTGGTAGAAGCCCGCTTCCAGGTGCGGCATGAAGCCGATCGCCATGTCGACTTCTCCCGATTCGAGGCGCTTCGGACTCTCGGGCGTGATCTTTTCGGCCACCACGCTGACCTTGGGCGCCACGCGCCGCAGGTGGTTCATCAGGCGCGGCAGCAGGACCACTTCCGAGATGTCGGTCATGCACAGGCTGAACTCGCGCTTCGCCTCGCTGGGAACGAACTCGGTCGGCGCCAGGCGCGCCGCTTCCAGCGTGGCCAGCACGGCGGCCAGCTGCGGATGCAGCGCCTGCGCGCGCGGCGTCGGTTCCATGCCGTGCGAGGTGCGGATGAACAGCTTGTCGTCGAAATGCGCGCGCAGTTTGTTGAGCGCGATGCTCACCGTGGCCTGCGCCAGGCCCAGCCGCTCGGCCGTGCGCGACACGCTGTGGCTGGTGAAAATACCGTCGAAAACCTGCAGCCATTCCAGGTCAAATTTGGCCATGAGCCATGTCTCCTTCGTCGTTATGATCGTGCCTTTATTGAAAAACATAATACAGCTAATTACCTCAGCGATTTGCGCAAGGCAAGGCGGCAGGCGACACTTGTTGCGATCCGGACGGTGCCGGGCCCCAAAAAGCGGCGCCCGGCGCACCGCCGGTACCTGCCCTGCATAGATGGGGTATCAATAAATGGAAGCAAGCAGGAGGCGCCATTGGCTGCGCAAGACAACAGTGAATTATCGATCGTAATAGTAGGTGGCGGCATCGGCGGCATGGCGGCGGCGCTGGCGCTGTCGCGCCAGGGAATCCGCATTACCCTCCTCGAACAGTCCGCCGAGATCGGCGAGATCGGCGCCGGCATCCAGCTCGGGCCGAACGCCTTCGCCGCGATGGATGCGCTGGGCGTCGGCGAGAATGCGCGCCGGCGCGCCGTGTTCACCGAGCGCCTGGTGATGATGGACGCGGTCGACGGCGCCGAGGTGGCCACCTTCGAGGTGGGCGAGGCCTTCCGCCAGCGCTTCGGCAACCCCTATGCCGTGATCCACCGCGCCGACATCCACCTGTCGCTGTACGAGGCGGTCAGGGAGTCGCCCCTGATCACCTTCCACACCTCGGTGCATGCGGTGGACGTGGAACAGGACGGCCGCAGCGCGACCGTGATCGATCGCGCCGGACGCCGCTACACGGGCGACGCCGTGATCGGCTGCGACGGCGTCAAGTCGGTCATCCGCGACAAGCTGGTCGGAGACCGGCCGCGCGTGTCGGGCCACGTGGTGTACCGCGCCGTGGTGCCGGTGGACGAGATGCCGGAAGACCTGCGCTGGAACGCGCCGGCGGTGTGGGCCGGTCCCAACTGCCACCTGGTGCACTACCCGCTGCGCGGCGGCCAGCAATACAACCTGGTGGTGACATTCCACAGCCGCGAAGAGGAAACCTGGGGCGTGCGCGAGGGCAGCCAGGAAGAAGTGCTGTCCTACTTCACCGGGATCTGCGAACGTCCGCGCAGCCTGCTCGACAAGCCCACTTCCTGGAAGCGCTGGAGCACGGCCGACCGCGACCCGATCGAGACCTGGAGCCAGGGCCGCATCACGCTGCTGGGCGATTCGGCCCACCCGATGCTGCAATACCTGGCCCAGGGCGCCTGCATGGCGATCGAGGATGCGGTCACCCTGGGCGAAGCGATCCGCCACTGCGAAGGCGACCTCGACGCCGCCTTCGGGCTGTACCAGCGCTCGCGCGCCACGCGCACCGCGCGGGTCGTGCTGTCGGCGCGCGAGATGGGCCGCATCTATCACGCCAAGGGCATCGAGCGCCACGTGCGCAATGCGCTGTGGCAGGGGCGGCCGGCCGAGCGCTTCTATGACGCGCTCGAATGGCTGTACGGCTGGCGGGCCGAGGACTGCCTGGCGCCATGATCGCTCCAACCTTACCCCCACCTTCGGCGGCGAACCTTTCATCATCAAGGAACAGAACCATGTGTCAGGACAAGCATCACGATCAGCACGGCTTCACCCAGCAGGCCCGCGACCACGCCGACGGCGCATCGACGGCGCCGGCGGCGCAGGTCGCCGAGCTGGTGACGGCCAACCACATCCTGTACGACCAGGGCGTGCTCGACGCTTTCGGCCACGTCAGCGTGCGCCACGCGGAGCAGCCCGACCGCTTCCTGCTGGCCCGCAATATGGCGCCCGGCCTGGTGCAGGCGCAGGACATCGTCGAATTCGACCTCGACGGCAATCCCTTCAATGCCGCCGGGCGCGCCATCTATCTCGAGCGCTTCATCCACAGCGAGATCTACAAGGCGCGGCCCGACGTGGTCGCCGTCGTCCACAGCCACTCTCCCTCGGTGGTGCCGTTCAGCGTGTCGAAGACCTCGCCGCTGCGCGCTACCTGCCACATGGCCGGCTTCATCGGCGTCGCGGCACCGGTCTACGAGATCCGCGACCATGCGGGGGAGGGCAGCAGCCTTCTCATCACCAGCCAGGAGCTGGGCCAGTCCCTGGCCGGCACCCTGGGTACGCGCTCGCTGGTGCTGATGCGCGGCCACGGCTCGACCGTGGTGGCCGACTCGCTGCGGCGCGTCGTGTACCGCGCCGTGTACACCGAAGTGAACGCGCAGATCCAGTCGGCCGCGCAGCAGCTGGGCGAAGTCACCTTCCTGTCCGAAGGCGAGATCGCCGAGACGGTGCGCGTGATCGAGACCCAGGTCGTGCGGGCCTGGGATTTCTGGAGCATCAAGGCCGGTGCGACGGCCCGCGCGCTGGCCGAGCAGCAGGCCCGGTTGGGCGCATGAACCCATGACGCGGCGCCGCAGCGCCGCCCCTGAAAAAAACAAAACAGGAGACACCCATGCATCACATCACCCGCAACGCGGTCGCGGCGCTTGGCCTCGCCGCCGGCATGCTCGCATCTAGCCTGGCCGCGGCCCAGGACTATCCGAACAAGGCGGTCACGATCGTGGTCCCGTTCAGCGCCGGCGGCGGCACCGACACCATGGCGCGCGTCATCGCCGAAGGCCTGAACAAGGCGCTGGGCCAGCCCTTCGTGGTCGAGAACAAGCCGGGCGCCGGCGGCAACCTCGGCATGGCCGCGGTGGCCCGTGCGCCCAAGGACGGCCACACGCTGCTGATGGTGACCAACAACATCGCGATCAATCCGTCGCTGTACAAGAAGGTCAACTTCAACCCGACCAAGGACTTCGAGCCGATCGCCATCGTCGGCAGTTCGCCGGTGGCGATCTCGGTCCACCCTTCGCTCAAGATCGACGACCTGGCCGGGCTGGTCAAGTACGCCAAGGCCAATCCGGGCAAGCTGTCCTATGCCTCGTGCGGCGCCGGCACCCCGCAGCACCTGGCGGCCGAGCTGCTGGCGCAGATGACCGGCATCGAGATGATCCACGTGGGCTACAAGGGCTGCGCCGGCGGCCTGCCCGACCACCTGTCGGGCCTGGTTCCGGTCTCGTTCAGCACCATCGCGATCATGGCCCCGCACGTCAAGAGCGGCAAGATCAAGGGCATCGCCGTCACCGGCTCGGCGCGCTCGCCGCACACGCCCGATCTGCCGACCGTGAGCGAGGCGATCAACCTGCCGGGCTACGCGATCGACGTCTGGTTCGGCCTGTTCGCGCCGGCCGGCACGCCGCAGCCGATCGTCGCCAGGCTGAACGCCATCGTCAACAAGGAGCTGGCCACCGCCGGCGTCAAGACCAAGATGGCCGAGCAGCAGTACGACGTGGTGGGCGGCACCCCGGCCGCGCTGGCGGCCAGGGTCGGCCAGGACATCCCGCGCTACCTGCAGGTGATCCGCAGCGCGAACATCACTGCCAACTAATTGGCCAACCGATCGGCCAACTAGACGGCCGGCCGATCGGCCACCCCGGAGACTGCCATGAACGAACGCCAAGCCCTGTACGACGCGATGTCGCCACAGCACCTCACGCCGCTGTGGGAGTCGCTCCATTCCCTGGTGCCGCGGGAGCCCCGCACCCCGTGCGTACCACATCTGTGGGCCTACCAGGACGTGCTGCCCTTCCTGATGCGCGCCGGCGAGCTGATCTCGGCCGAGGAAGCCGTGCGGCGCGTGCTGATCCTGGAAAACCCGGCCCTGCGCGGCCAGTCCAGCATCACGCAAAGCCTGTACGCCGGCCTGCAGCTGATCATGCCGGGCGAGATCGCCCCCAGCCACCGCCATTCGCAGAGCGCGCTGCGCTTCCTGGTGCAGGGTTCCAGCGCCTACACGGCGGTCGACGGCGAGCGCACCACGATGCGCCCGGGCGACTTCGTGATCACGCCGTCGTGGACCTTCCACGACCACGGTAATCCGGGTGTGGAGCAGGGCGGCGAGCCGGTGGTCTGGCTCGACGGCCTGGACATCCCGACCGTGCGCTTTTTCGATGCCGGCTTCGCGGAAAACCATCCCGAGAAGGAGCAGCCGGTGTTCCGGCCGGAGGGCGACAGCCTGGCGCGCTATGGCGCCAACATGCTGCCGCTGCGCTATGACGCGCCCTACGGCATGACTTCGCCGGTGTTCAACTATCCGTACGAACGCACCCGCGAAGCGCTGGCCAGGCTCGCGCACGGCGGCCCGGTGGACGAGTGGCACGGCGTCAAGCTGCGCTACGTGAACCCGGCCACCGGCGGCTGGCCGATACCCACCATCGGCGCCTTCATGCAGCTGCTGCCGAAGGGCTTCGCCGGCAAGGCGCAGCGCGGCACCGACGGCACCGTCTATTCGGTGGTCGAGGGACGCGGCCGCGCCATCGTCACGCGCGGCGACGACGAACACGTGTTCGCCTTTGGTCCGCGCGACCACTTCGTGGTGCCGTCGTGGTATGCCGTGCGCTTCGAGACGACCGAAGAGACCGTCCTGTTCAGCTTTTCGGACCGCCCGATCCAGCAGGCGCTGGGCATCTTCCGCGAGCAGCTCCTGTAACAACCACTTCAACCGACGACCGACCAGGAACCACCATGACCACAGCTTACGCCTTCCCTCCCGCGCCCATCGCCGCCGTCCCGGTGGCCGGCGCCGCCACTGCCTTCCCGGTGCGCCGCATCTACTGCGTCGGCCGCAACTACGTGGAGCACGCCCAGGAGATGGGTTTTTCCGGCCGCGAGGCGCCATTCTTCTTCTGCAAGCCGGCCGACGCCGTCGTGCCGGTGGCGCCGGGCGAGACGGTGGCCATTCCCTATCCGTCGCAGACCGCCAACCTGCACCATGAGATCGAACTGGTGGTGGCGATCGGCAAGGCTGGCCGCGACATCGCCGAAGACCAGGCGGCGGCCCACATCTTCGGCTATGCCGTCGGCCTCGACATGACCCGGCGCGACCTGCAGATGGACCTGCGCAAGGCCGGCCGTCCCTGGGAGCTGGGCAAGGCCTACGACCAGTCGGCGCCGATCGGCCCGATCCATCCGATCGCCGCGACCGGCGAGATCGCCAAAGGCGCCATCCGGGTCGACGTCAACGGCGAAAAGCGCCAGCACAGCGACATCACGAAGCTGATCTGGAACGTCAACGAGACCATCGCCTACCTGTCGCGCTACTTCGAGCTGCAGCCGGGCGACCTGATCTTCACCGGCACGCCGGAAGGCGTCGGCGCGGTCGTGGCGGGCGACCTGATGACGGGCAGCGTCGAGGGACTCGGCGAGATCCGCGTCCGGATTTGCTGACCCCGCACGACAGGGACGAACCGATGGCCTACGTACTCCACAATTACTTTCGCAGCTCGTCGTCGTACCGCGTGCGCATCGCCCTGAACCTCAAGGGGCTGAACTACCGCTACGCGCCGGTGCACCTGAACCGCGACGGCGGCGAGCAGTTCGGCGCCGGCTTCCGCGCGATGAGTCCTGACGCCGTGGTGCCGGTGCTCGAGGCCGACGGCATCCACCTGCTGCAGTCGAGCGCCATCATCGAATGGCTGGAAGAGACGCATCCGGCGCCGGCCCTGCTGCCGGCGGCGCCGGCCGAGCGGGCCTGGGTGCGCGCCTTGTGCGCGACCATCGCCTGCGAAACCCACCCGCTGAACAATCTGCGCGTGCTCAAGTACCTGACCGGGCCGATGGGCCTGGACGAGGAGCGCAAGGCCCGCTGGGCGCGCCACTGGTGCGAGAACGGCCTGGCCGCGGTGGAGGCCATGCTGGCGCGGCGCCAGCGGGCCAGTCCATTCTGCCATGGCGATACGCCCGGGATGGCCGACGTGTTCCTGGTGCCGCAGATGTTCAACGCCCAACGCTTCGGCGCCGACCTGTCCGCGTTCCCGCTGGCCGGCGCGATCGTCGAACGCTGCGACAGCCTGCCGGCGTTCGGCGCCGCCCACCCGGCGCGCCAGCCGGACGCGGAATGACCCGCATCCTTTCAACCCGGACAAGGAGCCCGATGCGCCACCAGATCCACCGACCGACGTCCTGAGGGGCCATGCCCGTCAGGTAGCACTGCCATTGCCCTGGTAAGACCCCATGCCGACGCCACCTGGATGCCGGCAGGGCAAGTTGCACCCCAAAAGAAGTCAACAACAAAACATCAATGGAGACAATATGCACCTGGCACGAACCAGTATCGCCCTCGCAAGCGCCGTCCTCGCCCTGTCGACGACGGCCCATGCCCAGACCAACGTCCAGCTCTACGGCCTCGTGGATGCCGGCGTCGAATACGTCAACAAGGTCCGCACCGGCGGGGTGGGCTCGCCCACCGACGACATCGTCCGCGTGCAGTCGGGCAGCGCCCAGAGCTCGCGCTTTGGCCTGCGCGGGCGCGAGGACCTGGGTGGCGGCCTGTCCGCCGTGTTCGCGCTCGAAAGCGGGATCGCCATCGACACCGGCAGCCTGAGCCAGGGCGGCCGCCTGTTCGGCCGCCATGCCTACGTGGGCCTGAACCACAAGACCCTGGGCGAACTGCAGCTGGGCCGCCAGGCCAGCGTGGTGTACGACTACGGCGTGCAGTACGATCCGGTCACGGCGACCCGCTATTCGGCCGTGGTGTTCGACCTGATGTATGCCGGGCGCGTCGACAACGCGGTCAAGTACCTCGGCAAGTTCGGCGGCCTGAACGTCGGCGCCCAGTACAGCGTCGGCTACGACAGCCTGATCGCGGGCGGCAGCGAGGTGGCGGGCGCGTCGCGGGTCGGCCGCCAGATGGGCGTGCATGCGAGCCAGGCGATCGGTCCGCTGCAGTTCGGGCTGCTGTACGACCGCCAGAACGGCGCCTCGGTCGGCACCCAGCACAATACCCTCGAGCGCATGACGGCGGGCGCCTTCTACACCGTCGCGCGGCTCAAGCTGTTCGCGTCCTACCAGCGCCAGCGCGCCGAGACGCCGGCGCTGCGCCGCGACACCGACCTGTACTGGGTCGGCGCGGTGCACGCCGGCCCCAGCCCCTGGACCTTCAGCGGCGGCCTGTACTTCAACGATCCCGACGGCAGCGCCAACAAGTCCACCATGCTGACCCTGATGGCCAGCTATGCCTTGTCCAAGCGCACCGACCTGTACAGCGAGGTCGCGTTCATGAAGAACCAGGACGCGGCGATGCTTGGCATGGGCGGCGCCGTCAACCCGGGCGACAACCAGGGCGGCGCGATCGTCGGCATCCGCCACCGCTTCTGAGCGCGCAGTGCTGCTCACTTCGACAGGAGACAAGCATGACCATGAACCGCCGCCAATTCGCCGTCGCCGCCTGCACCATCGCCGCCTTGCCCGCGGCGCCGGCGCTGGCCCAGGACAACTACCCGAACAAGCCGATCCGCATCATCGTTCCGCTGCCGCCGGGCGGCTCGAACGACGTGCTGGCCCGCATCCTGGCCGCCAGGATGAGCGAGACCTTCGGCCAGCCCGTGATCGTCGAGAACCGTCCCGGCGCGGCCGGCAATATCGCCACCGACCATCTCGCCAAGTCGGCGCCGGACGGCTACACGCTCGGCATCGCCCCCAACCAGACGGTGGCGGTCAATCCCGTCCTCTATCCCAAGCTGCCTTTCAACGTGCTCAAGGACCTGGAGGGCATCTCGCTGCTCGGCCAGGTGCCGATGGTGCTGGTGGTCTCGTCCAAGGTCACGGCGAAATCGGTGGCCGAACTGGTCGCCCAGGCCAGGGCCGCCCCCGGCAAGCTGACCTATGCCTCGGCCGGCTCGGGCAGCCCGCAGCACATGGCGGCCGAGGTGTTCCAGTCGATGACCGGCACCGACCTGCTGCAGGTGCCCTACAAGGGCTCGTCGCCGGCGCTGGTCGACGTGCTGGCCGGCCTGGTCGACGTGATGTTCTGCCCGCTCAATTCGGCCTTGCCCCTGATCCGCAGCGGCAGGCTGCGCGCGCTGGGCTCGACCGGCAAGGAGCGCCTGGCGCTGCTGGACGACGTGCCGGCGATCGCCGAAACGGTGCCCGGTTATGAGAGCGACATCTGGATCGGCATGGTCGCGCCGGCGCGCACACCGCCCGCCGTGGTGGCCAGGCTCAATGCCGAGCTGCGCCGCGTGCTGGCCCTGCCCGACGTGAAGGCCAAGCTGGCGGAGCAGGGCATCACCGCCAGTTCCAGCAGCGCGGCCGAGCTGACCCGCCTGATCGCGAGCGACCAGAAACGCTGGGCCGGCGTGATCCAGGCTGCCAACATCAAGCCGGAATGACGGCCGGCCGTTTTCGACCTCGACCTTTTTTATCTGGACTCACCATGACCACGACCCCTACGCCGGCGGTGCGCCGCGACATTCCCACCCCGTCGGAGCCGGACGGCACCGTGTGGTGCAGCGACGCGCTGGCCGACATGCTGCGCGCGCTCGACGTGCCCTACGTGCTGCTCAACCCGGGCGCGAGCTTTCGCGGCCTGCACGACAGCATCGTCAACCACCTGGGCAACGAGAAGCCGCAGATGATCGTCGTCCTGCACGAGGAACACGCGGTGGCGATCGCCCACGGCTACGCCAAGGTGGCCGGCAAGCCGCTGGCCGCCATCCTGCACAGCAACGTCGGCCTGATGCACGGCTCGATGGCGATCTTCGACGCCTGGGTCGATCGCGTGCCGGTGCTGGTGCTGGGCGCGACCGGCCCGGTCGACGCCGCCAAGCGCCGGCCCTGGATCGACTGGATCCACACGGCCCAGGACCAGGCCGCGCTGGTGCGCCACTTCATCAAGTGGGATGCCCAGCCGGCGTCGATCGGCGCCGCCCAGGAAGCGCTGCTGCGCGCAAAGCAGATCGCCACCACCGCGCCCCAGGGGCCGGTGTACGTCTGCTTCGACGCCGCGCTGCAGGAGTCGAAGCTGGCGCAGGCGCCGGCGCTGCCGGATCCGGCGCGGTACCGGGCCCCGCCGCCGGCGCGGCCGGCCGACGAACTGGTGGCGCAGGCGGCGCGGCTGCTGTCCGGCGCGCGCCGGCCGGTGATCCTGGCCGGCCGGGTCAGCCGCGACCTCGAGGGCTGGCGCCAGCGCGTCGAGCTGGCCGAGCTGCTGGGCGCCGAGGTGCTGACCGACCTCAAGATCGGCGCCGCCTTCCCGACCGCGCATCCGCTGCACGCCGCCCCCAGCGGCCACTTCCTGAACGAGACCGCGCGCGCGGTGCTGCGCGGCGCCGACGTGGTGCTGAGCCTCGACTGGCTGGACCTGGCGGGCACGCTCAGGCAGGCCTGGGGCGACGAGCCGGTCGGCAGCCAGATCATCCAGGTCTCGGTCGACCACTACAGCCACAACGGCTGGAGCATGGACCACCAGGGCCTGCCGCCGGTCGACGTGTTCCTGGCCACCGAGCCCGAGCCGGCGGTGGCGCTGCTGCTGGGCGCGGTGGAGCGGCGGCAGGCGCCGGCGCCGCAGCGGGCGCCGCTGCCGGCGCCGGCCGAGATCCAGCCGGGCCCGATGACGGTGGCGATGGTGGCCGGCATCCTGCGCCGCGCCGTGGGCGCGCGCAAGGCCTGCCTGATGCGCCTGCCGCTGAGCTGGAGCGGCGACCTGTGGGACTTCGATCATCCGCTCGACTTCCTCGGCTACGACGGCGGCGGCGGCATCGGTTCCGGCCCCGGCATGGCGATCGGCTCGGCGCTGGCGCTCAAGGGCGGCGACCGGCTGCCGGTGGCGGTGATCGGCGACGGCGACTACATGATGGGCGTGAACGCCCTGTGGACGGCGGCCAATGCGCAAGTCCCGCTCCTGATGATCGTCGTGAACAACCGTTCGTTCTTCAACGACGAGATCCACCAGGAGCGCGTCGCGCGCCAGCGCAACCGGCCGGTGGAGAACCGCTGGATCGGCCAGCGCATCGCCAATCCCGAGCCCGACCTGGCCATGATGGCGCGGGCCCAGGGCCTGACGGCCTTCGGCCCGGTCGAGGATGCGGCCGAACTCGAGCGTGTCCTGGCCGACGCCATCGCCCTGGTCGAGGGCGGCGCCGCGGTGGTGATCGACGCCGTCGTGCGCACCGGCTACAGCCCGGCGATGACGGCGGGACTGACGCGGGCCGACTGAACGACGGGCAAACCATTTATTCGAAAGCGATCATGCGCACGAAAGACATTCCTAACGGCATCCTGCCGACGCACCGCGGCCTGTTCTATGGCGGTATCTGGCACGCACCGATGGCGGGCGGCCAGGCCGAGACCTTCAACCCCTGCTACAACGAAGTCATCACGACGGCGCCGGTGGCCGACGGCGCCGACGTCGACGCCGCGGCCCAGGCCGCGCACGCGGCTTTCCCGGCCTGGGCGGCGACGCCGCCGGTGGAGCGCGGCCGCCTGCTGCGGCGCGCGGCGGCCGTGCTGCGCGAACACGCGCAGCCGCTGGCCCTGCTCGACGCGCTCAACAACGGCAATCCGGTCGCCGCGCTGGCCATGGATGCCGGCTTCGCGGCCGACTGCCTGGACTATTTCGCGGGCCTGGCCACCGAGGTCAAGGGCGAGACGATCCCGATGGGCGACGGCAACTTCAACTACACGGTGCAAGAGCCGCTGGGCGTGATCGCGCGCATCGTCGCCTACAACCATCCGCTGATGTTCGCCGCCGCGCGTCTGGCGGCGCCGCTGGCGGCCGGCAACACGGTGGTGGTGAAGGCGCCCGACCAGGCCCCGCTGTCGATTCTGCGCCTGGCCGAGCTGGTGGGTGATATCTTCCCGCCCGGCGTGGTCAACTTCCTGTGCGGCGGCCGCGCGTGCGGCGACGCCATGACCCGCCATCCCCTGGTGCGCAAGGTCACGCTGATCGGCGGTGTCCCGACCGGCCGCGCGGTGATGAAAAGCGCGGCCGACGCGCTCAAGCCGGTGCTGCTGGAACTGGGCGGCAAGAACGCCCTGGTGGCCTACCCGGATGCGCGCATCGACAAGCTGGTGGACGGCATCATCGCCGGCATGAATTTCACGTGGTCGGGCCAGAGCTGCGGTTCCACCAGCCGCGTGTTCCTGCACCAGTCGATCCACGACGAAGTGCTGGAGCGGGTGGCGGCCCTCTTGCCGCAGCGCCACAAGCCGGGCATCCCGACCGATCCCGCGACCACCATGGGCTCGCTGGTGAGCCAGGCCCAGCTCGACAAGGTCAAGGGCTATGTCGCCAAGGGGCTCGAGGACGGCGGGCGCCTGGTCTGCGGCGGCCGGCAACCCGACGACCCGGCGCTCAAGGATGGCTTTTTCTACGAGGCGACGGTGTTCGCCGACATGCAGCCAGGCATGCGCCTGGCGCAGGAAGAGGTGTTCGGCCCGGTGCTGTCAGTCTTCAAGTGGTCGGACGAAGAGGAACTCTGGGCCCAGGTCAATGGCGTCGATTTCGGACTGACCGGGTCGATCTGGACCCAGGACCTGGACACCGCGCACCGGGCGGCGCGCCGCATCCATACCGGCTACGTCTGGCTGAACAACGCCAGCCAGCATTTCATGGGCGCGCCGTTCGGCGGCGTCAAGCAGTCGGGGATCGGCCGCGAAGAGTGCTTCGCCGAGCTGCTCGAGTTCACCTACACCAAGAATGTCAACCTGAAGTTCGGGTGAGCGGGAGGCTGCACTGCCATCATTGATCCGTCATCCGAAGATTTTCTGGGTCGGCGTCGTCTTCCTGGGCTTCGGTATCGGCGCCATCGTCATTGGCGAGAATGACGAGGCGGGCAGCGCCGCGCGCATGGGCCCGAGCTATTTCCCGATCGTGCTCGGCGGGATGCTGGCCGCTGTGGGCGTCATCGGCGTGGCGCGTTCGGACTTCGGCAGCGGCGAGCCGGTCGGGCGCCTGCACCAGAAGGAGCTGGCGCTGGTGCTGGTGCCGGTGCTGCTGTTCGATTTGCTGATGCGCGGCGCCGGCGTGGTCGATGTAGCTTGGACGGCGAACGCCCGTCGCAGCTGCTGAGCAGAAGCGAGGAGCCGGGCCAACCCGACGAGATACGCGGAAACTATTGCTTCAACGCAGCAGTGATGTGTTTCAAAATCGAATTTTCAACAAGTGCCGATTGACCCAAGTTCAGAAAGCCGATAGCATTCCTAAAAATGACAACGTTGGACAATTCGCCGGGGGCGGGGCCCTCGAGCGGAATGCGCCGACGCACAGGCCCCAGGCCCAAGGAGACAGTTTGTCCACTATCCACGACGTCGCCGAAAAGGCAGGCGTATCGATCAAGACCGTGTCGCGCGTACTCAACGACGCGAGCAGCGTGTCGGCCAAGACCCGCGTCCGCATCGAAGAGGCCATGCAGGCGCTCGACTTCGCCCCATCGGCGGCGGCGCGCATGTTGCGCGGCGTGCCGACCGGGCTGGTCGCCGTGATCGCCGAAAAACTCACCACCACCCCCGATTCGTCCGAGATCATCAAGGGCATCCAGTCGGTGTGCGAAGAGCTGGGCAAGATGCTGATCATCGGCGAGACCGGCGGGCGCGCCGATGTCGCCAGCCGCCTGGTGGCCGATATGCGCGCGCGGCGGGTCGAAGCGATCATCTTCGCCACGCCATTTCACCGCGAGATCACCCTCAACGAAATGCTGGGCCAGACGCCGACGGTGCTTGCCAACTGCTTCGAAGCCACGCCGCGCTATCCACAAGTGGTGCCGGACGACGAGGCGGGCGGGTACGCGGCGGCGGCGACAGTGCTGCAGGCCGGCCACCGCAAGATCGCCTTCCTGCAGCTGATCGGAGACATGGTCGCGACCCGCCTGCGGATGCAGGGTTTCCAGCGCGCGATGCGGGAGCACGGGGTCGCGCCGCGCACCGAATGGCTCCTGCATGGCGCCACCGCGGCCGAGGACGAATTCGCCCAGCTCGAAACCACGATCGACGGCCTGGTTGCCGGCGCCGATCGACCCAGCGCCATCCTGTGCGGTAACGACAAGATGGCGATGCGGGTCATCTTCATCCTGCAGCGGCGCGGCCTGCGCGTGCCCGAAGACGTCTCGGTGGTCGGCTTCGACGATTTTCGCCTGATCTCCGAGGCGCTCGATCCCGGTCTCACCACGGTCGCGCTGCCGTACCGCGAGATCGGCGAACTGGCGGCGCGCCAGGCCCTGGGCGGCGTGCAGGATGCCGGCATGGTGCGCGTGGCCTGCCGCCCGGTGCTGCGCGGCACCCTGAGCGCGCCCGCGAAGGCGAAAGGCGCGCGCCGATGAAGCCGGTCCTGTTTCCCCTGGTCGCAGCGCTGGCCTGTCATGCACTGGCCTGTCAGGCACAGGCCGCGCCGATCGAGATCAAGGCCTGGCGCCATGATACGGGCGACGCCGAGATGGTCGCCAGCGGCCAGATGGTCGAACGTTTCAACCGCAGCCAGGACCGCTGGAAGGTGGTGGTCGAATCGATCCCGCAAGGTTCCTATACCGAATCGGTCACCGCCGCTTCACTGGTGGGCCACCTGCCATGCGTGATGACGATCGACCAGCCGGCCGTGCCCAATTTCGCCTGGGCCGGCAATATCCGCCCGCTGGACGACCTGCTGCCGGCGGCGGTGGTAGCACCGCTGCTGCCGGGCGGCCGCGGCGTCTACGACGAGCGCCTGTACAGCGTTGGCCAGTTCGACGTGGTGCTGGCCCTGTTCGCGCGCCGTTCGGCGCTGGCGCGCGAGGGCGTGCGGGTGGCCACCATCGAGCAGCCCTACACGGCCCAGGAACTGTATGAGATCGTCGCGAAAGTGAAGAACGCAGGCCGCTACCGCTTTCCGCTCGACCTCAATGGCAAGGCCAGGGGAGAGTGGGTCAGCTATGGTTTCTCGCCCTGGTTCCAGAGCGCCGGCGCCGACCTGATCGACCGCGCCGATTACCGGCGCGTGGACGGCGTGCTCAATGGCGCCCCGGCCCTGGGCGTGGCGCGCTATTACGCGCGCCTGTTCAAGGAACGCCTGGCCGAACGCAATCCGGCCGACGAAAAGGGTTTTGAACAGGGACGTTCGCTGATCCAGTACACCGGATCATGGAAGGCGCGCGACTATGCCGAGCGTTTCGGCGACGATCTGGCGGTGATGCCGCCGCCCGACTTCGGCCAAGGCCCGCGGGTCGGCGCCGCCTCGTGGCAGTGGGCGATCGCACGCAATTGCCGGCATCCGGAAGGCGCGGCCGCCTTCCTGGCCCACGTGCTGTCAGCGCACGAGATGGCCGCCATGTCGCGCGCCACCGGCCTGATTCCGGTCACTGTGCAGGCAGCGGCGCTCACCGAGCGCTATCGCCCGGGCGGCGAGGGCCGCATCTATTTCGACTTCGCGGCCCGCTACGCGGTCCCGCGCCCGGCCACGCCGGCCTATCCCGCGATCTCGGCGGCCTTCGAGAAAGCCATGTCCGATCTGCGCGGCGGCAAGGACCCCGATGAAGCGATGGACGAGGCGGTCGAAGCGATCGAGTACGACATCGCCCGCAACAACGGCTATCGCAACATCCACGCACGAGAGGCGGCCAGCAAATGAAGACGATTCTTGGGCGCGACCACCCGCTGGCGGTGAGCGGCTTTGCCGGGCCGGCATTGATCCTGTTCGGCGTGTTCGTGCTGCTGCCGCTTCTGCTGGCGGCAGCCGCCACCTTCACCAACCACCGGCTGGTGTCGCCCGAGCCCACCCGCTATGTGGGGCTCGACAACTACACGCGGCTGCTGGCATTGCAGGTAACGACGGTGGCGCCGCTGCGCGATGCCGCGGGCGACGTGCAGCGCGATGAAGAGGGTTTGCGCTATCCCACCTGGCGCCAGGTGCGCCAGGCCCAGCCCGGATTGGCCGGCTACCGGCCGGCCTGGCAATTCGAGCTCGGCGAGCGCCGGGTGGTGCTGGCGGCCACCGATCCGCTGTTCTACCGCTCACTGATCAACACCTTCCTGTTCGCGCTGCTGGTGCTGCCGCTGCAGTGCGGCGTGGCGCTCGGGCTGGCGCTGCTGGTTAACCAACGCATGCGCGGCCGCATCTTCTTTCGCACCGTGTATTTCGCGCCGGTGGTCACGTCGATGGTGGTGGCCTCGATCGTGTGGTCGTTCATGCTCAATACCGACCGCGGCCTGATCAACGAGTTGCTGCGCACGCTGACCGGCAATCCCGACGCCGGTCCCGATTGGCTGGGCGAGAGCAGCCACGCGCTGCTGGCGATCGCCATCATGTCGGCCTGGCAGGGCGCCGGTTTCCAGATGCTGGTGTTCCTGGCCGGGCTGCAGTCGATCTCGTCGGAGCTGTACGAGGCGGCCACGCTGATGGGCGCCAATGCCTGGCAGCGCTTCATCCACGTCACCCTGCCGGGCCTGCGCAACACCATCGTGTTCGTGCTGGTGTCGACGATGTTGATGGCCTTCGGCCTGTTCACGCAGGTCGACGTGATGACCTCGGGCGGGCCGCTCGATTCGACCACCACCGTGGTCTACCACGCGGTGCGCAGCGGCTTCAGGCAGCAGGACATCGGCTACGGCTCGACCATCACCGTCGTGTTCTTCGGCATCGTGCTGCTGGTGTCGCTGCTGCAGCGCGCGCTGCTGGCGAAAGGAGCGAAATAATGACTGATCTGATTCGCCGAATGCTGTTGCGCCTGCCCATGCTATTGGCCATGTGCGCGCTCGGCGTCGTGTTCGCGACCCCCTTGCTGTTCATGTTCGCCGCCTCGTTCAAGCACGACGACGCCATCTTCGCCAACCTCGCCAGCTGGACCAGCTATGTGCCCGACGCCGGCTGGTCGCTGGCCAACTACGCCGCCATCTTTGAGCGCAGCAACCTGCCGCTGTTCCTGCTCAACTCGACCATCATCGCGGCGCTGGTGGTGGTAGGCGGCATCCTGGTCAACAGCATGCTCGCCTTTTCGCTCAGCCGCATGCGCTGGCGCGGCCGTGGCGCGGTGCTGTCGGTGGTCGTGGCGATGATGGTGATCCCGTTCGAGGTGATCGCCATCCCGCTGCTGTCGCTGGTCGCGCGGCTGCCGTGGCCGGGTGTCGAGGCCGGCGTGCTGACCTGGCAGATGGGCTGGTTCAACAGCCTGCACGTGCAGATCATTCCCTTCCTGGCCAATGCCTTCTGCGTGTTCCTGTTCTATCAGTTTTTCCGCGATATCCCGCCCGAACTCGACGAAGCGGCCAAGATGGACGGCGCCGGTCCCTGGGCCCTGTTCTTCCGGATCATCCTGCCCAATAGCGGGCCGGTGATCGCCACTGCCGCCATCGTGCTGTTCATCGCCGCCTGGAACCAGTACCTGTGGCCGATCATGGTGGTGCAGGGCGAGGCCGCGCGTCCGGTGCAGCCGGGCATCCAGCAATTCTTTGGACGCGCCAATTCCTGGGGACAGATCATGGCCTACGCGTCGGTGGTGACCCTGCCGGTGCTGGCGGTATTCCTCGCATTCCAACGCCAGTTCGTCGCCTCGGTGGCGGGTTCCGGCATCAAGGGCTAAGGCCTCACTTTCACTCTCGCTAACCACAATGACACTGAGCATCGACGACAAATTCATCTGGGACTTCTGGCATTTCGACGAGGATGGCGAGCAGCATCTGTTCATGCTGCAGGCCGACCGCGCCATCGGCAACCCCGACCTGCGCCATTGGAACGTGTCGGTCGGCCACGCCGTCTCGCGCGACCTGCGCAACTGGGATTATCGCGGCGCCGTGTTCCAGCCGTCCGCCAGCCCGGCCTGGGACGACTTCACCACCTGGACCGGGTCGGTGATCCGCGCCGAAGGTTGCTACCACCTGTTCTATACCGGCACCAGCCGCAGCGAGAACGGCATGCGCCAGCGCATCGGCCACGCCACCTCGAACAGCATTCACGGCCCATGGACCCGGGTCGGCGACGGCCTGGCGCTCGATCTCGACGAGCGCTATTACGAAGAATTCGCCGAGGGCAGCTGGCACGACCGCGCGCTGCGCGATCCATGGGTGCTGCCCGAGAAGATCGATGGCGCCTACCACATGTTCTTCACCGCGCGCCGCAAGGACGGTGAGAAGTTCGAGCGCGGTGTGATCGGCCACGCCGTCTCGACCGACCTGGTGAACTGGGAAGCGACCGCGCCGGTGTACGCGGGCGGCCACTACGGCCAGCTCGAAGTGCCGCAGGTGTTCGAACGCGACGGCCGCTGGTTCTGCACCTTCTGCAATGTACGCGAACACTGGTCCGAAGCACAGCGCGCCGGTCACGGCGGCGGCGTGTCCGGGACCCATTACCTGGTGGCGGATCACCCGCTGGGACCGTGGACGCCGGCCGAAGGTTTCCTCGATGGCGATGTGCCATGCAGGCGCTACGCCGGCAAGATCCTGCGCGATCCGCTGACCGGCAAGGACTGCCTGATGGCTTTCCTCGATACCGGTGCAGACGGCAAGTTCGTCGGCCAGATCGGCGATCCGATCCCGCTGCGCCTGGAGGATGGACGCTACCTGCTGGACGATTCGTCCAGCCAGGAATGACAACGATAGACAAGAATTAGGCCGCCGGCGAGCGGCCATTCAAAACGATCAAGGAGACCTGGTGAAACCATCCCTGCAAACTGGCCTGGCGCTGCTGCTGGCCTCATTCCTGCCCGCAGCCGCAGCCGCAGCCGCAGCCGCAGCCTCAGCCGCCGTCGGCGCGGCACCCGTCACGCCTGGCCCAGCGCTGGCGGCTTGGAGCCTGGACGAGGGCCGAGGCCGCGACACGCTCGAAGCGGTGTCCAAGCGCCGAGATCCGGTGAGCTTCGTGTTCAATGAAGCCCGCTACAAGCCGAACTCCGACCCGGAATGGCGCGCGGCGAGCGCCTGCATCAAGGGCGGCTGCCTGCTGTTCGACGGCTACTCGACCGATATCGAGGCGCCTGGCCTGTCGGCGCAGCAGTTGGCTGCCGGCTGGACCATCAGCGCCTGGGTCGCGCCGCATGCCTTCGAGTGGGGGGATGGCGGCCAGTATTCGGGCTTCCTGAGCCAGTATGACGAACAGGCCAGGTCCGGCTTTTCCTTCGGCATGTACCGCTTCGGCGCCTGGGGCATCAAACTTGGTTTCGGCGCCCATGAGTACGACCTGCGTGTGAACGACCGCAAGTTGCTGAAAGACCGCTGGTCGCACGTGGCGGCCAGCTTCGACCCGCACACCCGGCGCGTCAAGCTGTTTCTCAATGGCGAAATGGTGGCAAGCGGCGCCGCACGCAGGGACGGCGCCTTCACGGTGCCGGCGCGCGGCCTGACGATCGGTCGCCACTCCGAGCCGCGCAAGGTGGCGGAGGTGTTCGAGATGAATACCTTCCTCGGCCTGATGGATGAGGTGCGCATTGAGTCCGGCGCGCGCGACGCGGCGCGCATCGCGGCCGCCATGCGCGCCGACCTTGCCGCGCGTGGCGGCAAGGCGCCACGACTGGCGCGCGCCGACCTCACGATCGACGCCGCCGTGTTCGACGGCGACCGCCATCGCCCGCAGTACCACGCGATGCCCGATTTCGGCTGGATGAACGAGCCGCATGCGCCGTTCCTCTACCAGGGCCAGTACCACCTGTTTTTCCAGAAGAATCCGTTCGGCCCGTTCTGGCACCAGATCCATTGGGGCCACTGGGTCAGCCCGGACATGGTGCACTGGCGCGAGCTGCCGATGGCCCTGGCGCCGGAAGACGATACGCTGGCGCCGGATGGCATCTGGTCCGGCAGCGCGACGTACAAGAAAGACGGTACGCCGATGCTGTTCTTCACCGCCGGTAACGACTCGGCGCCGGTGCGCGAGCGCAGCGGCGTGGCCTGGCCCAAGGACTTGAATGACCCCGAACTGCTGCAGTGGGAAAAGCATCCAGTGCCGGTGACCGTGCAAGAGGAAGGCTACGGCCGCAAGGGCGATTTCCGCGACCCGTTCGTGTTCAGGGACGAGCAGGGCGACCGCTGGTTCCAGTTGGTCGCCTCGCGCGAGCCGGGCCGCAGCGGCACGGCCCTGGTCTATGAATCGACCGACCTGATGAACTGGAAGGCGCGCGGGCCGCTGTTTACGATCGACCCGGTCAAGTACCCGGCCTTCGACCGTACCTGGGAGCTGCCCTTGCTGCTGCCGATCGGGAAGGGCAAGGACGGCCGGCCGCGCCACGCCTTCCTGATCGACGTGAAAGCGCAAGCCTATTACTGGACCGGCGTGTTCGACGCCGCCAGCGCGCGCTTCATTCCCGACAGCGAGGCGCCGCGCGTGTTCGACCTGGGCGAAGGCCACTTCTCGGGCCCAAGCGGCTTCGTCGATCCCAAGACCGGGCGCAGCATCGTGTTCTCGATCGCCCAGGGCCAGCGCACAGCGCAGCAGGAATGGGACAGCGGCTGGGCCCACAATGCCGGCCTGCCGATCGCCTTGGGTATCGGCGCCGACGGCGACCTGCGCCTGGCGCCGATCGCCGAACTGGCCAGCCTGCGCCAGGAACTGCTGCTCGACCTGAGCGACGTGAGCGCTGCGACCGCGGCGGCCCGCCTGGCAAGCGTCAAGGGCGACCTGCTCGAGGTCGAGCTGGAACTCATCCCGACCCCGGGCAGCAAGGTGCCACGTGGCCTGGTCCTGCGCAAGACACCGGACAATGCCGAGCGCACGACGCTGGTGATCGATCCGGCCAACAGGCGCTTCGAGATCGACCGCACCCACACCACGCTCGACCCGGACGCCCGCTCGCGCGGCGTGCAGGGCGGCGCCTTCGATGCGCGCGGCGAGCACCTGCGCCTGCGCGTCTTCCTCGACCGTTCGATGGTCGAGGCCTACCTGAACGACCGCAAGAGCCTGACCAGCCGGGTCTATCCGAGCCGATTGGATGCGACCGGCCTGGCCTTGAACGCGATGCCGGGCGACCGCATCGTTAAACTCAGGGTATGGCGCATGGGGGCGTCGAACGGCAAGCCGGTCGCCCCCGCGCAGCCGGCCGGTGCAGCCCGTTAATCAAGGAACGTCAATGGCATCCATTACGCTGGCCGGCGTCGGCAAGGCCTACCCCGGCAAGAGCAGCAAGCACATTCTCGAAAACATCGATTTCACGATCGGCGACGGCGAATTCGTCGTGCTGGTCGGTCCATCGGGCTGCGGCAAGTCGACCGTGCTGCGCATGATCGCGGGGCTGGAAGAGATCAGCGCCGGCGAGATCCGCATCGACGGCGAACGGGTCAACGAAACGCCACCGGCGCGGCGCGGCCTGTCGATGGTGTTTCAGAACTACGCGCTGTATGCCCACATGAGCGTGTTCGAGAACATCGCCTTCGGCCTGCGCCTGGCGCGGGTGCCGAAGGCCGAGATCAAGCTGGCGGTGCAGGAAGTGGCGCGCATGCTCCAGCTCGAGCATCTGCTGGAGCGCCGCCCGCCGCAACTGTCGGGCGGCCAGCGCCAGCGCGTGGCGATCGGCCGCGCCATTGTGCGCAAACCGCGCGCCTTCCTGTTCGATGAACCGCTGTCGAACCTGGACGCGGCACTGCGCGCCGATATGCGGGTCGAGATCGCCCGCCTGCACAAGCAGCTCGGCGCCACCATGGTGTATGTCACCCACGACCAGGTCGAGGCCATGACCCTGGCCGACCGCATCGTGGTGCTGGGGCCATCCGGGGTGCAGCAGATCGGCGCGCCGATGGCCTTGTACGAACGGCCGGCCAATGTCTTCGTCGCCGGCTTCATCGGCATGCCGAAGATGAACCTGGTCGAGGCCGCGCTCGACGCCGCCGGCCGCCTGGCGCTGGGCGCGGTGGCGCTCGATTGGACCCAGCTCGAGGCCGCCGGCCAGGCGGTCACCGCCGGCATCCGCCCGGAACACCTGGCGCCCGATCCAAGCGGCCCGCTGCGCGGCGTGGTGGTGCTGGTCGAGCGTCTCGGTTCCGAGTCGCATGTGCACCTCGAAGTGGCCGGCCTCTCCAAACCGCTGGTGGTCTCAAGCAAGGATGCGCCGCCCGCCGTCGGCAGCGCCTGGGCGGTGCGTCCATTGCCGGGTGCGCTGCACGTATTCGGCTCCGACGGCGCGCGCATCGAGGCACAGGCGCCAGGCGCCATCCAACTCAACGGTTTCAATGGTCATTCGGAGGTTGCATGATTGTCGTATGTGGCGAGGCTTTATTCGATGTGTTCGCGCAGCACGAGGTGGCGGCCGGCATCGAGCTGTCCGCGCGCCAGGGCGGTTCGCCCTTCAACCTGGCCATTGGCCTGGCGCGTCTGGAAGCGCGCGCGCAGTTTTTCGGCGGCCTGTCGCAGGACATGTTCGGCCGCAAACTGTACGCTGCCTTGCAGGCCGAGGGGGTCGATCTTGACGCCGCGCCGCGTCCCGATGCCGCCTCGGCCCTAGTCATGGTCAGCGTCGACGAGCGCGGCTTGCCGCACTATGCGTTCTACGGCAACGAGACCGCCGAGCGCATGGTGCATCCGGCCGACCTCGCGCGCGTCGCGCACGATGCGCAGGCGATCCACGTCGGCTCCTACTGCATGGTGGTGGAGCCGGTCGCCTCGACCCTGCGCGCGCTGGTCGAACGCCAGCGTGGCCGCAGCCTGATCGTGTACGACCCCAATGTGCGGCTGACGATCGAGCCGCGCGTCGACCGCTGGCGCGAGGTCCTGCGCTGGATGCAGGAACGCGCCGATGTACTCAAGGTGAGCGAAGAAGACATCCACGCCCTGTATCCGGGCCTGGCGGTGAAGGATTTCGTGGACCGTGCGCTGGAGGCCGGCGTGGCGCTGGTGGTGGTCACCCGCGGCGAGCAGGGCGTGGTGGCGGCGACCCGCGCGTTGCCGGCCTTCACGCTGCCGGCCGTGCCGGTGACGGTGGTCGATACCGTCGGCGCCGGCGACACCTTCCAGGCCGGCCTGCTGGCCTGCCTGCAGCGCGCCGGGCGCCTCACCCGCCAGGCGGTACAGGACATCGGCGCCGACGAACTGCGCGCGGCGCTGGCGTTCGCGGCGCGCGCCGCCGCCATCACCTGTTCGCGCCAGGGCGCCGAGCTGCCGTATCTGAACGAAGTCATGCCAGGCGCCGGACCGGCGGCGCCTGGTGCGCTCTAGTGGTGTCCGGCGTGCTGCGGTCGCTCATGACAACGATGGACACCTGTTAGTCGTCGCGAGCACGGCACAAGTTCTTGAACATACAAGTCGAATATAAAATCTATCTCAGGAGACACTCTCAATGCCTTACTCGATTTCATCCTATATCGGCCGCTCGGCCGCCCTGGTCATCGGCCTGATGCCGGCACTGGCCTTCGCCCAGCAGCAAGCCGCGAGCGCCGCCGCGGCCGAAGCCCAGTCCCAGGCCGAAGACGGCACCGCCGTCGTCATCGTCACCGGCGTCACCCAGACCACCAGCAAGAAGAACGCGACCTTCTCGATCAACACGATCAGCGCGGAAGAAATGCAGCGCCTGGCGCCGATCAGCACCGCCGACCTGCTCGGCAACCTGCCGGGCATCTATGCCGAGGGCAGCACGGCCGGCGAGGCGGGCAACAACATCACGGTGCGCGGCCTGCCGGTAGCGGGTGGCTTTCGCTTCTCACCGCAGCTGATCGACGGCCTGCCGGCCTATGAAGAGCCGGAAGTGCCGTTCATGAACAACGACGTGCTGGTGCGCGACGACCTGATGACCGAAGCGGTCGAGGCGGTCAAGGGCGGCCCCGGCGGCATCTTGTATTCGAACGGCCTGGGCGCCACCGTCAACCACATTACCCGCACCGGCGGCAAGAGCCTGGAAGCGGGCTACAAGATCGAGTACGCCGACTACGGTTTCTGGCGCCACGACGCCTTCGTCTCGGGCCCGATCAACGACAACCTGACCGGCGCCATCGGCGGCTTCTACCGCCGCAGCGACGGCATCCGCGACACCGGCTACACGGCCGACCAGGGCGGCCAGGTACGCGGCAACCTGATTTTCACCAGCGACAACAAACGCACCACGCTGCGCCTGGACGGCCACTACCTGAACGACCGCACCGCCTTCTACCAGAACCTGCCGATCTCGGTGCCGCGCTTTACCCAGAGCGGCACGCCGGCCAACCCGACGGTGCTGAACAACGATTCGATCCAGCCGCTCGGGATCGACTTCGGTAACGGCACCACGGCCTCGCCCTACAACCGCCGCTTCACGATGCTGGGCGAGTACGGCAGCCGCGAGATCGACCAGGCCGACGGCCTGCACCCGAACTTCCGGATGTTCAGCGCCAAGGCGACCCATGTATTGGACTCGGGGCTCAAGCTGTCGGCCAACCTGCGCCACACCGGTGGCGGCAGCGGCTTCAACGCCGTCTTCACCGGCAACGACACGGCCGGCGCCAGCAACTTCCTCAATGCGCGCTACCAGAACGACGTGATTTCGCCGGCCCATGGCGCGGCCCTGAACTGCAACCTCGACAACGCCAAGCTGCGCGGCTACTTCAATGTCCCCGCCAGCGGCGCCTGCTCGGCCTTCGCCAATATCAGCCGCGAAGACTTCATCCGCAATTATGGCAAGGCGAGCGGCGTGCAGGGGCGCTGGACCAACGACGGCTCGGCGGTCGCGGGCGACGCTTACCTGAACTTCCTGATCCCGTACATCGCCAAGATGGATGCCAGCAGCAATGTGCTGGACCTGCAGGCGCAAAAGACCTTCCAGGCCGCCGGCACCCACGACGTGACCTTCGGTGTCTACGGCAGCCGCTACACCTACGACGTCAACTTCCAGACCGGCCTGCTGGTGGGAGAGAGCGCCGCACGCAGCCGCCTGGCCGACCTGATCGCGGTGGACGCCAACGGCCAGCAGGTCGGGCCATCGCTGACGCTGGGCGGCGCGATCCTGCCGGGCTGGAACGGCCACCTGGCCGACTTCAAGGGCGACGGCCGGGCGGTCTACCTGCTCGACCATTGGGAGACAATGAATAAACGCCTGCGGATCGATGCCGGCGTGCGCTACCAGAGCCTGGACGCGAATGTGGTGCGCCGCAACCGGGAGACGGCGGTCGACCTGACCCCGGCCGGTGTCGTGGTCGGCTCGACCGCCGATACGACGGCCGACAACGAGGTATTCTTCCCGTCCACCGCGCGCACGCTGAAGAAGAAGTTCGACGCGGTCGGCTGGTCGATCGGCGCCAACTACAGCATCAGCCGGCCGCTGTCGGTCTATGCGCTGGCCTCGAGCTCGTTCCGCCTGCCGAGCGTGGGCGACCTGGTCGACCTGAGCGCCGCCGGCACCATCAGCGCCAATGGCGAAGCGGTCGACATCGACGCGGTCGAGCGCATTCGCCAGTATGAAGGCGGCGTGCGCTACATGACGCGCGAGTTCGGCACCTCGATCGCGGTGTTCTACAACAAGTTCTCGCCACGCAGCGCGGTCAATATCTACCGCGATATCGAATCGAGCCAGTGTTCGGCGATTGGCGGCGTCACTCAGATCAATTCCTGCCCCGAGGTGGCGCAGCTGTACAAGCGCGGGGTCGAGAATGTCGGCGCCGAAGTCGAGCTGACCTACCGGCCGCGCTTCATCGACGGCCTGGAGCTGAAAGGGAACTTCCTGGTCCAGCAGCCCAAGATCGAAGGAGCCAACTATACCCTCACGCAAGAAGACAAGACGCCCGACGGCGTGATCACGGGTTACCACTACGTACAGGTGAGCGAGGATGGGCGCCGTCCGCGGCGCCTGGCCAAGTTCATGGCCAACTTCACGCCATCGTACGACCTGCGCGCCGCCACTGGCCTGCCTCTGACGATTTATGGGCAGTACCAGTACACGGGCGACCGCTTCTCCGAAGCGACCGATACCAACGTCACCCTGCTGCCGTCGTACAGCATCATCAACCTGGGCGCGCAGTACGAGGTCACGCCGCGCCTGATGGCACAGGTGCACGTGGCCAACCTGCGCGATTCGCTGACCTTCACCGAAGGCGATCCACTGTTCAACGACCTGTTGTCGCCGGACGGCACGCGCAATCGTGGCGTGGCACGGCCGCTGTTCGGGCGCACCATTCGTGCGAGTCTGACGTACCGGTTCTGACGCAGTCCCAACGCTTGCGAGAAGAGGCGGGACGAAAACCCGCCTCAAGCAAGATTCGGGCAGACGCGTTGCAGACCGGCCTTGCGCAGCGCGCGCACTTCTCGCTGCAGCGCCTTGGTGCGCTCTGCGTCTGCAGTAGTCGGGCCTGGGCGCTGGCCAGTGTCACGCTCCTGTGGCGGAATCAATCCGCCGTCCACGCTGGTATGATTGCGGTACCATTACTGTTATGCGCATGTTTGTAGGGGCTTAAGAGCCCCGTACCGCGCAGCCAGTGCCGTTCACCAGCGGCAATAACGATAAGCGACCACTCAGCAGCGGAGACCATCTCTATGGGCATCAAACGCAGACAATTCCTGGCCTCGGCCGGCAGCGCGGCCGGTCTTGCCGGCCTGGGCAGCGTGCCGGGCGTCGCCAGCGCCGCTGCCAGGGGCGGGGCCCCGCTCTACCGGCAGGGCGGCGCACCGGTGCGGGCGCGGGTCGAAGACCTGCTCGGGCGCATGACGCTCGACGAGAAGATCGCGCAGATGCAGTGCCTATGGCAGAAAAAAGTCGCCGTGCAGAACGCGGACAGCAGCTTCTCGGGCGAGAAGGCTGCCGCCGCACTCCCGCACGGGGTGGGCATGCTCGCACGCCCGTCCGACCGCCAGCTTGGCAGCGGCGCCAACGTCGCCGGCGACGCCGGCCAGACCGTGAATCGCGGCCCGCGCGAGACCGCCGAGTACGTGAACGCGGTGCAGAAATGGGCGCTCGAGCGGACCCGGCTGGGTATTCCGGTCCTGATGCACGAGGAAGCGCTGCACGGTTATGCGGCGCGCGAAGCGACCAGCTTCCCGCAGGCGATCGGCCTGGCGTCGAGCTTCGATCCGGGCCTCGTGACCCGGGTGTTCGCGGTCGCCGCCCGCGAAATGCGCGCACGTGGCGCCAACCTGGCGCTGGCGCCGGTGGTGGACGTGGCGCGCGATCCGCGCTGGGGCCGCATCGAGGAAACGTTTGGCGAAGATCCGCACCTGTGCGGCGTGATCGGCAAGGCCGCCGTGATCGGCTTCTCGGGCGAGACGCTGCCGCTCGCACCGGGCAAGGTGCATGCGACCCTCAAGCACATGACCGGCCACGGCCAGCCTGAGAGCGGCACCAACATCGGCCCGGCGAACGTCGGCGAGCGCGCCCTGCGCGAAGATTTCTTCCCGCCCTTCGAAAAGATCGTCCGCGAGACGAAGATCGCGGCCGTCATGCCCTCGTATAACGAGATCGACGGCGTGCCGTCGCACGCCAACCGCTGGCTGCTCACCGACGTGCTGCGCAAGGAGTGGGGCTTCGAGGGCGTCACCGTGTCGGATTACATGGCGATCAACGAACTGGTCACCCGCCACAGCCTGGCCGCCACGCCCAAGGAAGCGACGCTGCGCGCCATCCAGGCCGGGGTCGACGTCGAAACCCCGGATCCGCTGGGCTTCCTGACCCTCGCCGAGCTGGTACGCGAGAACAAGGTCGCGCTCAAGGAGATCGACGACGCCGTGCGCCGCACCCTGACCTTGAAGTTCGACGCCGGATTGTTCGAGCATCCGTATGCCGACGCGGCCCAGGCCGATGCCCGCACCGCCACCCCGGACGCGATCGCGCTTGCGCGCGAGGCGGCGCGACGCAGCGCGGTGCTGCTGAAAAACGACAAGGGCCTGCTGCCGCTGCAGGCGGACAAGGTCGGCAAGCTGCTGCTGCTCGGCGCCCATGCCAGGGATACCCCGATCGGCGGCTATTCGGATGTGCCGCGCCACGTGGTCTCGGTCTACGAGGGCCTGCAGGAGGAAGCGCGCGCGCACGGCTTCGCGCTGGCCTACGCGGAAGGCGTGCGCCTGACCGAAGAACGGATCTGGGGCAAGGCCGAGATCATCTTTACGAAGCCGGAAGTCAACGCGCGCCTGATCGCCGAAGCGGTGGAGGCGGCGAAAGCGGCCGACACCATCGTCATGGTCCTGGGCGACAACGAAATGACGGCGCGCGAAGCGTGGGCCGACAACCACCTGGGCGACCGCATCACGCTCGACCTGCTGGGCCAGCAGAACGACCTGGCGCGCGCGATCTTCGCGCTGGGCAAGCCGACCGTGGTACTGCTGCTCAACGGCCGCCCGCTGTCGGCCACGCTGCTCGCCGAGCGCGCCGACGCCCTGCTCGAATGCTGGTACCTGGGCCAGGAGACCGGCCACGCGGTGGCCGACCTGCTGTTCGGGCGGGCCAGCCCGGGCGGCAAGCTGCCGGTCTCGATCGCGCGCGATCCGGGGCAGCTGCCGATGTACTACAACCGCAAGCCGAGCACGCGCCGCGGCTACATCGACGGGGTCACCACGCCGCTGTACCCGTTCGGCTTCGGCCTCTCGTACACGCGCTTCGAGATCTCGGCGCCGACGCTGGCGCCCGCGCGCATCGGCGTGGACGGCCGCACCCGGGTGCGGGTCGAGGTGCGCAACGTCGGCAACCGGCGCGGCGACGAGGTCGTGCAACTGTATATTCGCGACGACGTCAGCTCGGTCACTCGCCCGCTGCTGGAGCTGAAGGGCTTCCAGCGCGTGACCCTGGAGCCCGGCGAAACCCGCAGCCTGGGCTTCGACATCGGACCGGGCGATCTGTGGTTCTTCGACACCGGCATGCAGCGTGTCGTCGAGCCGGGCACGTTCTCCATCTTCGTGGGACCGAACAGCGTCGAGCTCAAGAAGGCGACCCTGACGGTGGCGTAAACCAGGCAACGTGCTGGCCGCCGCCTGGGGACAGGCAGGCGGCCTCTGTCTGCTCGCCTCGGGCGGGAGGGCGCGGTCGCGCCCGGGCGCTTGCGCCCTGGATGCGCCTGGGATGTGCTCTCTGCGAACTCCGGCAATCAAAAAAAACGCGGGCCGCTTGCGGCCCGCGTTGTCTTGCGCTGGAAGCGACCGGGATCAGAAGTCGTAGGACGCGCGCACGCCGAAGCTGCGGCCGGTCTTGAACCAGGCGCGGCCCAGCATGCCCACGTGCTGCTGCATCAGCTGCTTGACCGTGGTGTCGGTCAGGTTCGTCGCTTCCACGCCGATGCGCAGCTTCGGGGTGACGTTGTAGAAGAACGAACCGTCCAGCTGGCCATAGTCATCCATCCACAGCGGCAGGCCGAAGGCCTGGTTGTTGTCGCCGTTGTAGGTGCCGTAGGTCGGGCTGGCCGGGTTCATGTCGCGCGCGTCGGTGCCGCGGGTGCCGTAGGTGTTCACCCCCAGCAGGTAGCGCGAGCGCCAGTTGTAGGCCAGGCGCGCCTGGACCGGTCCGCGCTCGTACATGAGGGCGAGGTTGACGGTCTGCTTCGACAGGCCCTGCAGCGGCAGGTTGCCGAACGAGCGCATGTCGACGTCGCAGCCGTTGATCGACAGGTTCAGGTTGTCCGCGCCTTCGCCACCGCTGCACCATTCGGAAGAGACCGGGTTGTCGAGCTTGCGCTCGCTGTCGACGTAGGTGAAGCTGAGCTGGGTGCCGATGCCGCGCAGCCACTCCGGCACGAAGTCGAAGTACTGCTGGTAGGCGAGCTCGAAGCCGCGGGCGTAGCCGTGCGCGCCGTTGGTCGGGCCGGTGACCAGGAACTGGCGGTCTTGTCCGGCGGCGTCCTTCACCACGTAGTTGTAGTTCTGGTTGACGATGATGTTCTTGATGTCCTTGTTGAACAGCGCGAAAGTCAGCGAACCGGCCTTGGCGAAGTACCACTCGGCGGTCAGGTCGACCGAGGTGGCCGTGGCCGGGCGCAGGTTCGGGTTGCCCTGGCCGGTGCCGACCAGGTTGACGCCGTTGAACGTCACCGTGGTCGGCAGGCCGGTGTCGCCGCCACCGGTGGTGGTCGAGCGCACCGACTGCGACAGCGAGGTGTAGGCCCTCAGCTGGCTGAAGTCGGGGCGTGACATCGACCTGGCCACGGCGAAGCGGAACTGCAGGTTGTCCGCGGCCTTGTAGCGCAGGTTCAGGCTCGGCAGCCAGTTGTGGTAATCGTTCTCGTAGTCCTGGCGCTGCGCGAAGGCCGGGATGTTCGGGATCAGTTCGGCGCCGCGCACGTTTGCGCCCTCCGGGATGGTCGGCACGGTCGGGGAGAAGACCGTGTAGCCGAAGGCGTTCGACGAGGTCTTCACGTAGCGCACGCCGATGTTGCCGTCGATCGGATAGCCCAGGTCGTCGAAGCTGAAGCGGGCCTGGGTATAGAAGGCGCGGCTCTTTTCACTCTGCCGGTTGATGCTGGCCGGGTCGTTGGCGAAGCCGGCCGGCTTCCAGGGGGTGCAACTGTTCCAGCCCTGGATGGCGGTCAGCTCGTCGCACAGGACGGCCTGGTAGCCGTGCAGCCTGGCATAGCTGTCCGGGTAGCCGCGCGCCACGGCGTCGTCGGGGAACCACACGCCCGGGATGGTCACGTCGCCGCCGAAGAAGTTGGGCTGCCCGACCAGCGAGGCGCCGCCGGCGAAGCGCGGGTCGTTCAGGAATGCCTCGTGCGGGATGCGCGAGCCGATCATCCACGGCTGGGTCACGCCCTGCCAGTTATAGTCGGGATTGGTGTTCTGGTTGAGCGAATCGCGGTTCTGCAGGCGCACGCCGAAACGGACGTCGCGCAGCACCGGGTGATCGAAGTCGTACCTGACGTCGGTCTTCCACGCCTTGCTGTCGGCGACCGAGTTGTCCAGGTGCTCCATGGTGTAGGCCCAGTAGTATTTCGCCGGATCGGCGAAATGGGCCAGGTCGGCCGGGCTGAAGCTGAACGTCGGCTGGTCGCCGCGGAAGTCCACTCTCTGGCTCGGCACCTTGATCCCGGTCGCCACGTCCGAATCGAAGCCGTTGGTGCGGGCCTTGATGCGCTGGAAATCGGTGACCACGGTCCAGTTGGGCGACACGCGCCACTGGAGGTTCAGGGCGATGTCCTGGGTGCTCGACCTGCGGTCGGACACGCGGCGGTCGCTGTTGTAGTTGACGCCGCCGTTTTCCGGATTGGACCAGGTGCCGGCCAGCAGCGCGCCGGTATCGCTCCAGACGCCGTCCTGCACCTGCATGTCGTATGGGTTGCTCTCCTGGGTCAGCAGGGCCCGCTCGGACCAGTCTTCGCGGTAGCGCGAGCGGAAATAGGTCAGGCCGGCGGTCAGGTCGCGCATGGGGCGCCACTGCAAGGCCGCGTAGTCGCCCTTGCGGTTGCGGTTGAATTCCTGCGAGCGCCATTCGGCGCCCTTGGGCACCCACATGGTCCTGCCTGGAACGATGTCGTCGACGTGCGGGTAGTAGGGCGCGACGTACATCGCGTCGTTGCGGGTGTTGGTCTTGGAGGAGGCCAGGTCGATCAGGGCGCCGACCTCGCCGAGCGGCGTGGTCCAGCGGTTCGAAAACAGCAGCGAGCCGCTCGGGTCGGCGCGCTTCTTGAGCAGCTCCGAGTAGCTGGTGTTGACCGTGGCCGAACCCTTGAAGCCCTTGAAGTCGAACGGCATCGCGGTGCGCAGGTTGACGATGCCGGAAATGCCGCCCTCGATGTGCTCCGCCGACGGATTCTTGTACACGTCGACGCCGGCCATCAGCTCGGGGGGAACGTCGCTGAAGCTCAGGGAGCGCCCGCCGTTGGCCGAGAAGGCTTCGCGGCCGTTCAGTTCGGACAGCACGTAGGTCAGGCCGCGGATCGCGATGCCTGAACCCTCCACCGCATAGTGCTGCGGGTCGTTCGGCGCGCTGCGGTCCATGGTCACGCCGACCACGCGGCTGAGCACCTCGGTGATCGAACGGTCGGGCAGCTTGCCGATGTCTTCGGCGACGATCGAGTCGACCACTTCGTCGGAATCCTGCTTGAGCTTCTGGGCCGACTGGAGCGCCGCGCGCTGGCCGGTCACCTTGACGACGGCCGCGTTCGGCGCGCCGGGATCGGCGGCGGTGGTGTCGGTGGACTGGGACCATACTGCGCCGCTGTACAGGACGGCAGTCTGCGCAACCGCCGCGGCGATCACTGTTCTCTGGAACTTTCTCACGTTGTCTCCGTAATTTAGGTAATTTTTTTTATCCAACAGGTTGTCACGCGCCATGATGAATCGGGCTGTCACTAACACTATTTGTTATACGCTACCATAAAGATTCTGCCGACCTCCTGTTCATCTGAAGTTTTTGTGAATACACAACAGTTAATGCGGTAAAGCGCTGGGCGCAGCCGGGCGCGTCCCGAATGTCGCTACGAGAGAAGCACTTGCGCTGCGAGGGTGCCTGGTAACAATGTTCGGTCTGTCTACATGTCTACCGTACGTAATTGCGCCGCGCTCGTCAAGAAATCGGTTTCATCCAAGTCGGTTTTTTTTGAGGTTGTTGTTTTAGCCACCGCTTCCAGGGTCGGGCTACCTGATTCCCATAGGAGGAAGAGCAACCGCATGCGGCGCGGCGCCCGCAGTCTGGCGCGCTGCGACGTGGTGCGGCGCCGGCTCGGCTGCGGCGTTGCAGGCTGGCGAACGCGCAGCCCATGAAAGGTTTTCATGGACGCCAGGGAGCACAGGCAGGCATATGAATGGTAGCGTGAACATTTTTACTCCGGAGTACTTTCGGCCCGACGACAGCGGCGCGCCATGCCGAGCCCCGTCGGATAAGGCGGGTAGCGCCAGGCAGTCCGGGGCGCGCGCCTGGCATGGCCCAGCGCCCAGCCTCACGCGGGCGTCGTCACGGGGCGAATGGCGCGGCCGACGGCCCTGATCCGGTCGAGGGCAGGGCGGTGAATCAGGCGGCCGCGGGCGGCCGCACCTGGTGCGCGATGTAGGCGCGATGTTCCGGCATCCGGCTCACGACCTGGCCGATCATGTCGCGCACGCCGGCGAAGTGCCCGTGCACCTGGCGCATGTCCAGCGCGTCCACGAAAGGGTCGTAGCGCTTCGGGACCACGCCGAGCCCCATCAGCATGGCCACGAAGGACGGCTCGGCAAAGCCGTCGTGGTCCAGGATGGTCACCCGTCCGGTCTCGCGAAACAGCGCGATCTGGTGGCGCAGCGAATCCGGAATCGGCATGTTGGCGCAGTAGCGCCAGAATTCCGAATCGTCGCGCTGCGTCAGCTTGTAGTGCAGGATGATGAAGTCGCGCACCGATTCGTAGCGCATGCCCATGACGCGGTTGAACTCGTCAGCCAGTTCGGGGCGGCAGTCACGGTCCGGGAACAGTTCGAGCAGCTTGCCTACCGCGGTCTCGATCAGGTGGATGCTGGTCGATTCGAGCGGCTCGACGAAGCCGGCGGCCAGGCCCACCGCCACGCAATTCCCGATCCAGGACTTGCGCCGGCGGCCGGTCACGAAACGCAGCTGGCGCGGCTCGTCGAGCGCGGCGCCGTCGAGGGAGGCGAGCAGCGCCTCGCGCGCCCGATCGTCGCTGGTGAAGGCGCTGCTGTAGACGTGGCCGTTGCCGGTGCGGTGCTGCAGCGGGATGCGCCAGATCCAGCCGGCGTCCTTGGCGGTGGAGCGGGTATAGGGCAACAGCGAGGGCAACAGCGAGGGCGACAGCGAGGGCGACAGCGCGCTGGCCGTCCCTGCGGCGGCGCAGGGGACGGCCAGCGCGCTGTCGCATGGCAGCTGCCCGCTCCAGTGCTCGTAACCGGCTTTCAGGGCGCCCTCGATCAACAGGCCGCGAAAGCCCGAGCAGTCGATGAAAAGGTCGCCTTCGAGCCGGCGCCCGTCGCGCAGCTTGAGCGCCGTGATGAAGCCGTTGTCCGGGTGCCGCTCGACCTCGACCACCATGCCCTCGATGCGCCGGGCGCCGCGCGCCACGGCGTAGTCGCGCAGGTAACCGGCGTACAGGCCAGCGTCGAAATGGTAGCCATACGAATACGCGTCGCTGACCGAGGGCGTGCGGTTGTCCGGCGGCGCGAACTTCGACTGGCGCGCCATCATCGCGGACACCGACCAGTTCTCCAGCGCAGGCATGTTGTTGAACTCCCTGGCCATGCGCAGCCAGAACATGTGGGTCGGGTGCTTGCCGAGCGAAGGGCCGAAGTCGCCGAAGCCATGGAAGAAGCGGTTGCCGACGTGGCCCCAGTCCCTGAACTCGATGCCGAGCTTGTAGCTGGCCCGGGTTTGCCGCACGAAGTCGTCGGGATCCAGGCCCAGCGCGGCGTTGTAGAAGCGGATGGTGGGCAGGGTCGCCTCGCCGACCCCGATGGTGCCGATTTCGGGCGACTCCACCAGGGTCACCTCGCAGGGGGCGCCGGCGCGCCGCGCCAGGCGCTGCACCAGCGGGGCGGCGGTCATCCAGCCGGCGGTGCCGCCGCCCACGATCACGATCCGGCGGATCGGTTTGTCGTTCATGTCGTCTCCTGTTCCGGTTCCCGCCGCAGGGCGTGCCTGTCACGGCGTGTTCTGCATACGACGGGAAGTGTAGGGCAGGTTCCGATGGCCGCGCAATCAAAATGTTTGCGCATAACAAACGATGTTGTGCAGTTTTCGCGCGGCCGCGACGCCGCGTGGCGGGTCGGGGTGTCGTTGGAGAGTGCGGCGGGGCGCACGGACGCCCGCCGGCCCAGGCCGGCGTGGCGTCAATCCGTTTGCGGGGCAGCGCTATCGGCAGGCGAAGCTGGCCGCGTCCTCGACGTTGCCGCTGCCCTTGTAGCGCGCCACCTGCGGGAACGGGCACAGGGGCCGCGTGCGTGTCGCCGACCAGGTTGGCGGCAGGTCGGCGTTCACGCCCGCGGCATTGCCCGCGCCGCGGGCGCTGGCGGTCACGCTGTCCGGCGCCTGGCCATGCTCGACCCAGTTCACGAGCGGCGTCAGCATGTCGAACTGGTCGGTGGCCGGGCCGCCCGCGCAGTGGTTCATGCCGGGCACCGGGAAGTAGCGGGCGAAGTTCGATGCGTCACCCAGGTTGGCCGTGGCCAGGCCCCGGTACCAGTCGCGGGTGTCGTCGCTGGAAAAGATCGGGTCGCTGGTGCCATGGTAGACCAGCATCTTGGCGCCGCGCTGTTTGAGCTTGCCGAGATTGGTCGCGTCGGGCGCCGTCATGAAGGACATGGCGTTCTCGGGAAAGCGCGCGCTGGTGGCGTTGATCCGTGCCAGCATCTGGTCGAGGCTGCGCGTCAGGACGAAGTCGCGGCCGTCGAAGCTTGCCGGGTCTTCCGGCGGCGCCGAAAAGATGAAGGCGACCGCGCCGGAATCCAGGTTGATCGGCGCGCTGAACTTCCAGCTGGCCCAGCCGTTCGCCGCCAACCCGGCGTCGTAGGGGAAGCTGGTGTAGATGGTGGCGCCGGAGCCGGTCCTGGCGCCCGCGAATAGCGCGCCGATGCCGGTCTTTTGCGCCGCGCTCAGGCAGGCGCCGTCGCGCGCGCCGCTGCAGGTCGGCACGTCGCGCTGCAGGTCGAACGCGGCCTGGCAGGCGGCGCCGTCCTGGATCATGCCGTCCGTGGCGCCGTCGAGCGCGTCGCACTTGCCGAGCACCGCGTTCGACACGAGGGCGCGTTCCGGCTGGGTGAACCCGGTGGCGGGTTCGCCCGGCGTGCTGGCCAGCGCCGCGTAGGTCTTGGCGCCGGCGATGTTGGCGATCGCCGCCAGCGGCAGGCGGTAGCCGGGGTTCCCGACCAGGAAGCCGTCGTACTGGTCGGCGTAGCGGCTTGCCGCCACCATCGCGTGGCGCCCGCCGTTCGAGCATCCGCCGATGTAGGAACGGTCGGGGCCCTTGCCATAGGCGGCCTGGATCGCGCTCTTGGCCATCGGCGTGAGCTTGCCGACCGCGGCGTAGCCGTAGTCGAGGCGGGCCTCTGGGTCGAGCCCGAAGAACGGTGTCGGGGCGCCGTGGCCGGCGTCCGAACTGATGACGGCAAAGCCCATGTTCAGCGCGTTGTCGAGCGCCGCGGCGCCGGCCGGGCCGGTGGCGGGAACGACGCTGCCGTCGACGCCGCCGTTGGCCTGGTAGAACATGCGCCCGTTCCAGTCGAGCGGCAGGCGCATCTCGAAGCCGATCGCGTAGCGCTCGCCGTCGACCGGGCTGACCCTGCGCAGCATCTGGCCGGTGACCTGGCAGTGGGCCGCGACCGGCTTGCCGGCAACGGCGAGGGCGCCGGCGGCGACCGGCTTGGCGGCGGTGATGTGCGTGTCGGGATAGCTGATGCGGGTTGCGAGTTCGGCACAGGCGCCGAGCGCGGCGCCGACGGCCGGGGCCAGCCGGGGGAGCGGCGCGCCCTGCACGGGCGGAGCGGGTGCGACGGGCGGCGGGACGGGGGCGTCATCGTCGCTGCAGCCGGCCAGGCCCAGCGACGTGGTCAGGGCGGCGACGATGCCGAGGTGTCGGGCGTTCATGCGTGATGTCTCCTCTGCGGGGTAACAGATCGTGTCGAAACGTCGGATGTGCGGCTGTGCGCTGTGCGGCTGCGCGGCCCCGGCAGGGGCGCGCAGCAGTTACGTCGGAGAGCGGCGCTCAGTCCGGACGGACGTCCTTCAGGACGCCGATCGGCTGGTTCACCAGCTTGCCGTTGACCTTCTTCACCTCGCGGATGTACATGTTCTGCACGATGTCGCGGGTCTTCGGATCGATGCTGATCGGTCCGCGCGGGCTGTTCCACTTCATGTTCGACAGCACCTTCAGCGCCGCGTCGCCGGTGACCTTGCCGCCCAGCTTGCGGACGGTTTCATAGATCATGCCCATCGTGTCGTAGGCCGCGACGGTGACGAACGTGGGCGCCGGACGGCCCGGATTGGCGTCAGCGTAGGCTTTCAGGAAGATCTTGTTGGCCTCGTTGTCGAGCGCGGTCGAGTAATTGAGCACCGTGACCGCGCCGAGCGCACGCTCGCCCAGCGCCTCCAGGGTCGGGCTGTCGCTCGTCATGTCGCCCACGCCGAGAAACTTGATGCCCGCCTTGTCCAGTCCCTTGTCGCTGTACGCCTTGAGCATGCCGGCGCCGTCTTCGGCCCCCGGCGCGAAGAAGAAGACCGCGTCCGGCTTGGCGTCCTTCACGCGCTGCACGAACGGCGAATAGTCGGGATTGGCCAGCGGGATGCGCGAGGAACCGATGATCTTGCCGCCACTCTCGGTCAAGCCCTTGGCGAACTTCGCCTCGGCGTCGTGGCCGGTGCTGTAGTCGGTCACCAGCGAGAACACGTTGCCGATCTTGTTCTGCGCGGTCCAGGTGCCGAAGGGCTCGGTCATCTGCTGCATCGTCATCGAGGTGCGCAGCATGTAGGGCGACCTGGACGTGATGCCGGTCGTGACCGCGTTCATGACGATCATCGGCGTCTTGCCCTGCGTCGCCACCGGCGCCACCGCCAGCGCGCTCGGCGTCAGCGAAAAGCCGATCAGGAAGTCGACCTTTTCACGGCCGATCAGCTCCTGGGCCGCGCGCTTGGAGTGCTCGACGTTGCTGCCGCCGTCGTCGCGGTAGATGACCTGGATCTTCTTGCCGGCGACCTGGTCGCCGTGCAGCTTCATGTAGGTCTTGATCCCGTCCTCGAACGGCTTGCCGATGTTGACGAACGGCCCCGTGAGCGCGGCGATGACGCCGATCTTGATCGTGTCCTGCGCGAGAACGGGGGCGCTGGCGAGAGGCAGGATGGCAAGGCCAAGGCAGGCCAGGGTGTGCAGTTTCATGTTGTCTCCGTGTTTTTTAGGTTTCATGCAGCAACGATGGTGCCGGGTTCGGTTCCGTCATACATCGCATCGACCAGGGCCGCGCGCCGCTGCAGCACCGCGGCCTGGTTGATGGATCCCTTGTCGGTCTGCTCCCTGGCGTCGATCGAGGGCGGCTCGGCCAGCAGCAGCATGCGCTCGACCCGCTTCGACGACCCGCCCGCATCCACGTTCAGGGTCGCCAGCAGACCTGTGAAGAAAGCGCGCACCGGTTCGCTGGCCAGCACCTCGGCCGCCGCAGCGCCGGGCGGCAGCTCCGACAGCACCAGGCAGTTGTCCATGCGCGGGAACACGAGCAGGCCGATCGCGTGCCGGTTCAGGCCCGTGACCACCGCATCCTGCACGTAGGGCGCGCCCTGGCTGATGACGCGCGCGCGCAGCGGACCGACGCTCACGAAGGTGCCAGAACTGAGCTTGAAGTCCTCGGCGATGCGTCCGTCGAACATGAAGCCCAGTTCAGGATGCGCCTCGTCGACGAAGCGCAGGGCGTCGCCGGTGCAATAGTAGCCGTCGCTGTCGAAGGCCTCGGCCGTGAGCTGCGGCGCGCGCCAGTAGCCGGGCGTCACATGCGGACCGTGAAAGCGGGCCTCGAGCTTGCCGGCGAGCGGCACCAGCTTCACCTTGCAGCCCGGCGCCGGCACGCCGACGTAGCCGGCCTTGAGGATCGGCCCGGTGCCGAAGGTGCACGACGGCGACGTTTCGGTCATGCCCAGGCCGGTCATGATGCGGATCGACTCGCCGCAGCGCGCGAGCGCGACCCGGTCCAGGTGTTCCCACGCGGCCTGCGACAGCCCGGCCCCGGCGCAGAAGAACAGTTTCACGCGCGAGAAGAAGGTCTTGGCCAACTGGTCGTCGGTTTCCAGCGCCTCGGCCAGCATCTCCCAGGCCACCGGGATGTTGAAGTAGACGGTCGGGGCGATCTCGCGCAGGTTCCTCAGGGTGGTGGCGAAGTCCTTCGGCGTCGGCCGGCCGTCATCGAGGTAGAGCGTGCCGCCGTTGTAGAGCACGATGCCGACGTTGTGGCTGCCCCCGAAGGTGTGGTTCCAGGGCAGCCAGTCGAGCAGCACCGGCGGCTCCGCGCCAAAAAAGGGGAAGGTCTGCAGCAGCATCTGCTGGTTACTGCTGAGCATGCCGTGGGTGGTCACGACCGCCTTCGGCTTCTTGGTCGAGCCCGAGGTGAACAGGAACTTGGCGATGGTCGCCGGCCCCACCTGTGCGTTGCGGGCGTCGATGGTGGTGGGTTCGGTGGCGAGCAGCGACGCGAAGGCGGTGGCCGGGCGTCCCGGCACGTCGCCTGATGCCAGAATCAGTTCCATGTCCGGCGCCAGCACGGCCTCGATGGCGCGCGAATAGGCCGCGCCGTCGCTGGCGAACAGCGCGCCCGGCGTCAACTGCTCGATCAGGTCGCGCAGCTTGGCCGGGTCGGTCGCCACCAGCGAATAGGCCGGGGACAGCGGCGAATAGGGGATGCCGGCATACATGGCGCCGAGGGCGAGCTGGAAGTGTTCGAGGTCGTTCCCCGACAGGATGACCAGCGGGCGCTGCTCCGACAGGCCGCGGTCCAGCAGGGCCTGGCCGATGCGGCGCGCGTTTTCCAGCACCTTCGCATAGGACAGGCGGATCCATTCGCCATCAAGCCCGCGCCGCGCCACCAGCGTGCGCTCCGGGTGCGCGCGCGCGCCCTCGACCAGCCGGTCGGTGAAGCGCGCGGGGAAGGGCGCGAGCGGCGTGACCGCGTCGAGATGCCAGGCGCCGTCCACCTGGTAGGCGGCGACTTCGGGATTGCCGAGGTCGACATGCCGCCGCGCATGCGTCCCAGCTGCGAGCCCATCAGTGCCACCGCCCGCCACAATCGTTGATTGGGTCATGGCAGCCCCCTTCAGATCGGGAAGTGGCGCGGCGTGGTCTGTATCGTGATCCAGCGCAGGTCGGTGAACTCGGCGATGGCCGCCTTGCCGCCGAAGCGCCCGTAGCCGCTGCCCTTGACGCCGCCGAAGGGCATCTGCGCTTCGTCATGCACGGTCGGGCCATTGATGTGGCAGATGCCCGACTCGATGCGCCGGGCCAGCGCCATCGCGCGGCCGATGTCGCGGCTGAACACGGCCGCGGACAGGCCGTATTCGCTGTCGTTGGCCATGCGGATGGCTTCCTCGTCGCTGTCGAAACGCAGCACCGAGACGATCGGGCCGAACGATTCCTCCTGGTAGACCAGCATCTCGGGCGTGACGTTGTCGACGATCGCCGGCTGCATGATGTTGCCTTCCACGCCAGGACCGGACCGGGTCACCGCCGCGCCGCGGGCGCTGGCGTCGTCCAGCATCGCCTGCACGCGCTCGGCCGCGCCCGGGTCGATCATGCCGGCCAGCGGGGCGTCGCTGCGGGCCGCCTTGAGGGTCGCGGTCTTGGCGGCCAGCTTGCCGATGAACGCGTCGGCGACCTTGCGGTCGACCAGGATGCGGTCGGCCGACATGCAGATCTGGCCCTGGTTGAAGAAGGCGGAAAACGCCGCCGCTTCCACCGCCGCATCGAGGTCGGCGTCGTCCAGCACCACGACCGGGTTCTTGCCGCCCAGTTCCAGCAGCACCGGTTTCAGGTATTTCGCCGCCTGCTGGGCGATGATGCGTCCGACCTTGGTCGAACCGGTGAAGTTAATGCGGCGCACGGCCGGAGCGGCGATCAGGCGCTCGACGATCTGCGGCGCGTCGTCCGGGGCGTTGGTGATGACGTTCACCACGCCTTGCGGGAAGCCGGCGTCGACGAACGCCTGGCCGATCAGGCGGTGCAGCAGCGGGCACATCTCGGACGCTTTCAGGATGACCGTATTGCCGCAGGCGAGCGGCATGGCGAGCGCGCGCGTGCCGAGGATGATCGGCGCGTTCCAGGGCGCGATGCCGACCACGACGCCGCAGGCCTGGCGCACGCCCATGGCGAGCGAACCCGGCACGTCGGACGGAATGACTTCGCCGCTGATCTGGGTCGTCATGGACGCCGCTTCGCGCAGCATGTTGGACGCGAGCGTCACGTTGAACTGGTACCACATCGGCGCGCCGCCGCATTCCGCCACGGCGGTTTCGACGAACTGGCCGCGCAGCGCTTCCATCTTGTCGGCCGCTCGCAGGAGCAGGGTGCGGCGCTCGCCCGGCGCCATGGCCGACCAGGCGGGGAAGGCCGCCTTTGCGGCGGCGACGGCGGCGTCGACATCGTCGAGGGTGGCGGCGGCGGCGCGGGTGGCGACGTCGCCGGTGGCGGGATTACGGCGCTCAAAGGTGGCGCCGTTCGATGCGGGACGGGCTTGCCCGTTCAGCAGCAGGTCTGCTTGGAACATCAGAGGTCTCCTCTGTCAACTTCGATGGTAGGCGGCTGCCCGGTTGCGGGCGCCGCGCGGTGTATTTATTATTCGCAATTATTATGATCGACCGCTACGCCGCGCGGCTCACGGTTGGCGCTTGTAGGTCTGCAGGCCCGGCTTGATCGTCTTGTCGTCCAGGAACTGCTTGAGGCCTTCCTTGCGGCCTTTTTCCGGATCGCGGAAGTTCGACTGGTCGATCTTGGCGTACAGGTAGTCCTCGCCCTGTTCCCAGGTCAGCTCGCGGCAGCGCTTGAAGCCGACCTTCGCATAGCGCAGCACCACCGGGTTCTTTTCGAGCAGCTTGTTCGCCAGTTCGATGACGGCGGCGCGCAGCTGGTCCTTCGGCACGCTCTTGTTGACGAGCCCCATGGCGGCCGCTTCCTTGCCGGTGAAGGTGTCGCCGGTCATGATGTAGTGCAGCGCCTGGCGGTGGCCCATGGTGTCGGCCACGGCCTTGCTGACCAGGTTGCCCGGCGGGATACCCCAGTTCACTTCCGACAGGCCGAACACGGCGTCGTCGGCGGCGATCGCCAGGTCGCAGGCGACCAGCGGCGAGAACGCGCCGCCGAAGCACCAGCCGTTGACCATGGCGATGGTCGCCTTGCTGTACATGCGCAGCAGCTTCCATTGCCACTGCGAGCAGTCGCGGCGCATCCGCTCCTGCATGATTTCGGGCTTGCCGTCGGTCTCGCGGAAGTATTCCTTCAGATCCATCCCGGCGGTCCAGGCCTCGCCCGCGCCGGTCAGCACCACGACCTGCGCATCGTCGTCCAGCTCGAGGGTTTCGAGCACGTCGATCATCTCGCGGTTGAGCGTCGGGCTCATGGCATTGCGCTTCTCCGGACGGTTCAGGGTGATCCAGCCGATACCGTTCGCGACTTCCACTTCGACGGTTTGCCAGCGCGCAGCGTATTTGGACATACAATGTCTCCTCAGTAGTAAGAATATTATCAGGCTGCCTGATATACGGCTTATACTATGCCGAGCTGATTTCGCTGACAAGCACTTTTTCATGACTATTTCAAAAAAACCTTCACCGGCATCCAGGGCCCCCGCCGCCGTCTCCACCGCCAAGCCGATCGGCCTGGCGTACCTGGTCGGGCGTCTCGACCACATACTGAGCCAGCGCCTGCGCGAGAGCCTGGCGCCGGCCGGCCTCACCGTGCCGCAGTACACGGCCCTGTCCGTGTTTCGCGCGCACGGGTCCCTGTCGAACGCCCAGCTCGCCACGCGCACGATGATTTCGCCGCAGTCGGCCAACGAGATGGTCAAGCAGATGGAAGCGAAGGGATGGATCGCGCGCACGCCCGATCCGGCGCACGGGCGCATCATCCAGATCAACCTGACCACGGCCGGGCATGCGGTGCTGGGGCAGTGCGATCCAAAGGTGGCAGAGGTGGAGCGGGCGATGTTCCCGGATCTGGACGAGGCCGCAAGGGCGCAGCTGCTGGCGCAGTTGCGCGGGGCGGTCAAGGCGCTGAGCGCGCTGGAGGCGTAAGGCCGCGCTTGAGGCCTGCGGTCATGGCGCCGGCGGGCCTGATGGCGCGCCGGCGCCCGGGTGTTACTTGCCCGGATCCTTCTGGTTCGCGAACTGGTCGAACTCCACGTTGTACGGCTGCCCGTTCACCTTTTCCACCTTGCGCACGTAGACCGTCTGCACCACGTCGCGCGTGGCCGGGTCGATCATGATCGGCCCGCGCGGGCTCTGGATCTTCATTCCCTTGAGCACCGCCATCGCCTTGTCGCCCTCGATCTTGCCGCCCAGCTTGTTGCTGACCTGGTAGATCGCGTTCATGCCGTCGTAGGCGGCCACCGCCATGAAGTTCGGGCGGCCGCCCTGCGGGTTGGCCGAGGCGAAACTCTTCAGGAAGGCTTCGTTCTCGGGCGACTTGTGCGCGGCCGAGTAGTGGAAGGTGGTGATCACGCCCAGCGTGTTGTCGCCCATGGCCGGCAGCACGTGGTCGTCGGTCAGGTCGCCGGTGGCGATGACCTTGATGCCGGCCTCCGCCAGGCCGCGTTCGCGGTAGCCCTTCATGAAGGCGATGCTCTGCTCGCCGGCCGGCACGAAGACGAACACGGCGTCCGGCTTGATGTTCTTGATGCGCTGGATGAAGGGGGCGAATTCCGGGTTGCGCAGCGGGACGCGGATCGCGTCGACGATCTTGCCGCCGTTTTTCACCAGGCGCTCGCTGAAGGCCTTTTCGGCGTCGATCCCGGGGCCGTAGTCGGCCACCACGGTCACCACGTTGTTCACCTTGTTCTTGACGGCCCAGTCGGCCATGGGCGCTGAGATCTGCGGCAGCGTCATCGAAAAGCGCGCGATGTAATCGGACCTGGTGGTGATCACCGAGGTGGCCGCGTTCATGATGATCATCGGCTTTTTCGCCTGCTGGGCGATCGGCGCCACGGCCAGGGCTTCCGGCGTCAGGCCGAAGCCCGCCAGGAAGTCGACCTTGTCGCGCACGACGAGTTCCTGCGCCAGGCGCTTGGCGACTTCCGGCGCCGGACCGGTGGTGTCCTTGTAGATGATCTGGATCTTCTTGCCGGCCACCGTGTCGCCGTGCTGGGCCATCCAGGCCTTGATCCCGCCCTGCATCTGCTTGCCGTAGTCGGCGAACGGTCCGGAAAACGCGGCGATGACGCCGACCTTGATGGTGTCCTGCGCATGCGCCCCGGGCGCGAAGGCGAGGGTGGCGGCAGCGAGCGCGGTTGCGGCGGCAATCGTCGTGTATTTCATGTTTTGTCTCCTGTGGTGGGTCTTGTCCGATGCCTGGTGGGCCAGGCATCGGTGTGTCGTTGTCGACACGGATCATATCAGGCTGCCTCATATTGTTGACAACCTTCGGCGACGTCAATAGTATCTAAAACACGTTCGATTAACAACTTCTTGTTCGATAATCGCACGACCCATAAAAACCACGGAGACAACATGAAGAACACCACCTGCAGCGCCGCCGCGCTGGTATGCGGTATCGCCGCCGCCTGCGCCACCACCTTCGCCCACGCCCAGGCCACGGTCCAGCTCTACGGCATCGTCGACAGCGGCCTGGCCCGCATGACGAACGTGAACAGCGCGGGCGATTCGGTCACCAAGATGCCGTCGCTTACCAGCTCCTTCCCGTCGCGCATCGGCTTTCGCGGCACCGAGGATCTCGGCGGCGGGCTGCAGGCGTTCTTCGTGCTCGAGAACGGCTTGGCGATGGACACGGGGGCGCAGCAGCAGGGCGGCCGCCTGTTCGGGCGGGCGGCGAACGTCGGCCTGAAAGGCGCGTGGGGCACGCTGACGGTGGGTCGCCAGCAGAACATGACCTACATCGCGGGACTGAAGACCGACGTGCTGGGACCGCACCTGTTCGCCATCGGCAGCATCGATCCTTACCTGCCGAATGCGCGCAGCGACAACGCGATCGGCTACATGGGCAATTTCAGTGGCTTCGTGCTGGGCGCGACCTACAGCTTCGGGCGCGACGCTTCAAGCGCCGGCGGTCCTGCCGCGACCAACTGTCCCGGCGAGGTGGCGGGCAACGCCAAGGCCTGCCGCCAGTACACCGGCCTGATCGGCTACGAGACCAAGGCCTTCGGCCTGAATGCCACGTATGACCGCATGTACGGCAACACCGGCGCGGCCGGTGGCCTGGCCACCAGCGCCAACACCGACATCCGTGCCACCGTCAACGGCTACCTGATGCTGGGTCCGACCAAGCTGGGCGGCGGCGTCATCGCGCGCGAACTCAATGCCGTGACCGGGCAAACCGAATCGAACCTGTACTACTTCGGCGTCAGCCACCCGATCGGCGCCTTCACGATCGACGCCCAGGTCGCGCGCCGCGACACCAAGGACTCGGACTCGGACGTCGACATGCTGGTTGCGCGCCTGACCTACGCGATGTCGAAGCGCACCTTCGTCTACACGGCGGTGGGCCGCATGGACAACGACGGCGCCTCGGCGGTGGCGCTCGATGCCGGCGGCACCGTCGGGGTTGGGTTGGCGCAGAACGGCGTCATGGCGGGCCTGCGTCACCACTTCTGAACGCGCCTCGATCAACCTACTGCGCGTCGGATCTTCGGTCTGCGGTGCTCGCCGTACGTTTGTACGGCTGCGCTCCTCGACCGAAGCTCCTTCCGCTCGCTACGGTTTCTCGAGGCGCGGGGACGTCGCGTGACAGATGGGGGGAAGCTTCGAAAGCATTACGGCAACAGCACCGAGAGTTCCTGCGCGCCGCGCTGCAGGATGGGCAGGAACTCCTCGCGCATGCGTTCGACGCTCACGCGGCCGGCCTGGGCGCCGACGTTGAGCGCGGCCAGCACCTGGCCGGTCGCCCCGCGCACCGGAACGGCGATCGAACGCAAGCCCAGTTCGAGTTCCTCGTCGTTGACGGCGTAGCCGTCGCGGCGCACGCGCAGCAGGATCTCGCGCAGGCGCTTCTGGCTGGTGACGGTCTTGTCCGTCATGGGGCGCAGCTTCACGCGCGCCAGATAGTCGTCCAGGGCCTCGGGCGGCAGGTGCGCCAGCATCACGCGGCCAAGCGACGTGCAATAGGCCGGCAGGCGGCTGCCCGTGTTCAGGGCCACCGACATCACGCGCGAAGTGGCCGAGCGCGCCACGTACAGCACCTCGCCGTCGTCGAGCACCGCGAGCGAGCACGACTCTCCCAGCTCGCGGCTGATGGCGTTCAGGTAGGGCTGGCTGGAGACGGTCAGCGGCGTCGACGACAGGTAGGAGTAGCCGAGCGTCAGCACTTTCGGGCGCAGCGAGAAGTTGTTCAGTTCGGCGTCGACATAGCCGAGTTGCTGCAGCGTGTAGAGGCAGCGGCGCACGGCGGCGCGCGGGATGCCGGTCTTCTGGCTGATCTGGGCGATGGTCTGGGGTTTGCCCGAGTCGCTGAAGGCCTGCACCACCGCCAGGCCGCGGGCCAGCGAGGTCATGAAGCTCGGATCGGTCATCGCGTCGATCTGCTCGGCGATGGTCGCCTCGCGTTCCTCGTGCAGGCCGGCAGGGCCGGCGGCGGCCGTCGCGGGTGCTTTGCTTATCGGTTTTTTCATGGCGCGATTTTAATGCAAGGGCAGGGCGCTTTGATTGGGATTTTTTCTTGACCTTTCGGGCGCCGTGCCACTACACTGATTTGGTCGGTAATCAATCATTAGTTCGATTATCGAACATTTCGAAAATTCAATCAAGCTCGAAATTCGAGCGCGATATTCAAGCTCGACATTCAGGCTGCGCCGTCGCCACAGGGCGCACGACAGGGAACACCAAGGTGAACACATGATCGACAAAACCTATGAATCGCTGGAGCGCGCCGTCGCCGACGTGCACGACGGCGCAACCGTCATGATCGGCGGCTTCGGCAACGCCGGCATGCCGTCCGCGCTGATCGACGCGCTGATCGCGCAAGGTGCGCGCGAGCTCACGATCGTCAACAACAATGCCGGCAACGGCGACACCGGCCTGGCGGCGCTGCTCAAGGCCCGGCGGGTCCGCAAGATCGTCTGCTCCTTCCCGCGCCAGACCGACTCGCAGCATTTCGACGCCCTGTACCGCGCCGGCGAGATCGAGCTGGAACTGACGCCGCAGGGCAACCTGGCCGAACGCATCCGCGCCGCCGGCGCCGGCATCGGCGGCTTCTTCACCCCGACCGGCTACGGCACACTGCTGGCCGAAGGCAAGGAAACGCGCCTGATCGACGGCCGTCACTATGTGCTCGAGTCGCCGATCCACGCCGACTTCGCGCTGATCAAGGCGCTGCGCGGCGACCGCTGGGGCAACCTCGTGTACCGCAAGACGGCGCGCAACTTCGGCCCGATCATGGCGATGGCCGCCAAGACCACCATCGCCCAGGTGGCCGAGATCGTCCCGCTCGGCGAACTCGACCCGGAAGTCATCGTCACGCCTGGCATCTTCGTGCAGCGTGTCGTGAAGGAGGCAGCATGAACAGCCCACTGAACCACAGCCCAATGAACCGATTCACCCGCGACCAGATCGCCGCCCGCGTGGCGCAGGACATCCACGAAGGCGCGTATGTCAACCTCGGGATCGGCCTGCCGACCAAGGTCGCCAACTACCTGCCGGCCGATCGCGAAGTTTTCCTGCACAGCGAGAACGGCCTGCTCGGCATGGGGCCGGCCCCAGGTCCGGGCGAGGAAGACGACGACCTGATCAACGCCGGCAAGCAGCCGGTCACCCTGCTTACCGGCGGCGCCTACTTCCACCACGGCGACTCGTTCGCCATGATGCGCGGCGGTCACCTCGACGTCTGCGTGCTGGGCGCGTTCCAGGTCTCGGAAAAGGGCGACCTGGCCAACTGGCACACCGGCGCGCCGGACGCGATCCCCGCCGTGGGCGGCGCGATGGATCTGGCGATCGGCGCCAAGCAGGTGTTCGTGATGATGGACCACCAGACCAAGCAGGGCGAAAGCAAGATCGTGCGCGAATGCACCTACCCGTTGACCGGTGTGGCCTGCGTGAACCGCATCTACACCGATCTGGCCGTGCTCGACGTCACCCCGAATGGCCTGGTCGTGCGCGAAATGGCGCCGGGCCTCTCTTTTGAAGCCTTGCAGGCGGCCACCAGCGCACCCCTCCTGGCCCCCGAATCGAAAGGATGAACATGACTGAAGCGTATATTGTCGACGCGATCCGCACGCCCATCGGCCGCTACGGCGGCGCGCTCAAGGACGTGCGCGCCGACGACCTGGGCGCGGTGCCGCTGCGCGAACTCATGCAGCGCAACCCCGGCGTGGACTGGAGCGCCGTCGACGACGTGGTGTTCGGCTGCGCCAACCAGGCCGGCGAAGACAACCGCAACGTGGCCCGCATGGCTTCGCTGCTGGCGGGACTGCCGCCGGACGTGCCCGGCACGACCGTGAACCGCCTGTGCGGCTCCGGGATGGACGCGATCGGCATCGCCGCGCGCGCCATCAAGTCGGGCGAGACGCGCTTGATGATCGCCGGCGGCGTCGAATCGATGACGCGCGCGCCGTTCGTGATGGGCAAGGCCGACAGCGCCTTCTCGCGCCAGGCCGCGCTCTTCGACACCACGATCGGCTGGCGCTTCCCCAACAAGCAGATGAAAGCGCTGTACGGCACCGACTCGATGCCGGAAACGGCCGAGAACGTGGCAAACGACTACCAGATCTCGCGCGAGGACCAGGACCGCTTCGCCCTGGCCAGCCAGCAGAAGACGGCGCGCGCCCAGAAAGAGGGCCTGTATGCGGACGAAATCGTGCCGGTCTTGATCCCTCAGAAGAAAGGAGAGCCCATCGTCTTCGCCCAGGACGAGCACCCGCGCGAGACCAGCATGGAAGCGCTGGCGAAACTGAAAGGGGTCGTGCATCCCGAGGGCAGCGTTACCGCCGGCAACGCCTCGGGCGTGAACGACGGTGCGGCGGCGCTGCTGGTGGCCAGCAAAGAGGCCATGGAAAAATACGGCTTGCGTCCGCGCGCGCGCATCGTCGGCATGGCCACCGCCGGCGTGCCGCCGCGCGTGATGGGCATCGGCCCGGCGCCGGCCACCAGGAAGCTGATGCAGCAGCTCGGCATGCACCTGGACCAGATGGACATCATCGAGCTCAACGAAGCGTTCGCGTCGCAGGCGCTGGCCGTCCTGCGCGACCTGGGCATCGCCGACGACGATCCGCGCGTGAATCCCTACGGCGGCGGCATTGCGCTGGGCCATCCGCTCGGCATGAGCGGCGCGCGCCTGGTGACGACGGCGGTGTATCAGCTGCACCGGACGGGCGGACGGTACGCCTTGTGCACCATGTGCATCGGGGTCGGGCAGGGCATCGCCATGGTGATCGAACGCGTCTGACAGCGGTTTTCACCGATTCGAGTAACAGAGTAGCAGGAGACAAAATGAACAAGCACCACACCTCACGCGGGAGGCAGCCATGATCGGCAACTTCATCGGCGTGCTCTTCGACGGGATCGCCTACGGCAGCCTGTTGTTCCTGATTAGCGTCGGCCTGTCGGTCACGATGGGCCTGATGAACTTCGTCAACCTGGCGCACGGCGCCTTTGCCATGGTGGGCGGCTACGTCTGCGTCACCCTGCTCGGCAAGCTCGGGCTGCCCTTCCTGGCCACGCTGCCGCTGGCCTTCATCGCCGCGGCGGTCGTCGGCCTGGTCCTCGAACGCACGCTGTACCGCCGGCTGTACAAGGCCAGCCACCTCGACCAGGTGCTGTTCTCGATTGGCCTGACCTTCATGGCGGTGGCCGGCGCCACCTTCCTGTTCGGCCCGACCCAGCAACCGGTCAACCTGCCCGACTGGCTGCGCGGCCAGGTCCACGTGCTGGGCCTGGACCTGGGTTCCTACCGGCTGTTCCTGATCGCGGTCGTCGTGCTGATCACGCTGGGCCTGTACCTGCTGATCGAGCGTACCCGCTTCGGCGCCCAGATCCGCGCCTCGGTCGACAACCAGACCGCCGCCGCCGGTCTCGGCATCAACGTCAGCCGCGTCTTTTCGCTGACCTTCGCGCTCGGTTCGGGTCTCGCCGGCCTGGGCGGAGGATTGGGTATCGACGTGCTGGGCCTGGACCCGAGCTTCCCCGTCAAGTACATGGTCTACTTCCTGCTGGTGGTCGCCGTCGGCGGCGCCGGCTCGATCAAGGGACCGCTGATCGCCGCGCTGATCCTCGGCGTGTTCGACGTCGCCGGCAAGTACTACGTGCCCGAAGTGGGCGCCTTCGTCATCTACACGCTGATGGTCGTGCTCCTGATTCTGTTCCCGTTCGGTCTGGTACGGAGGAAAGCATGAGCGACTATTCCACTTCCGCCTTGAGGGCCAAGGCCCCGACCACCCCGGATTCCGCCATGGACACTGCGACCACCACCGTACCACCGAGCGCCATGCAGCACCGTGCGCGGCGCCTGCCGAACGACCGCTGGAAGCCGCTGGAGATCATGTTCTGGCTGTTGCCGGTCGCCTCCTACTTCCTGTTCCCGGACTACCTGGTGCTGACCAGCCAGATCATGATCATCGGCCTGTTCGCGCTGTCGCTCGATCTGATCCTCGGCTATGCGGGGATCGTCTCGCTCGGCCACGCGGCGTTCTTCGGCCTGGGCGCGTATACCGCCGGCCTGCTGTCGGTGCATGGCTGGGGCGAACCGGTTTCCGGGCTCCTGGCCGCGGCGCTGGTGGCCGGGGTGATGGGCTTCATCGTCAGCTTCCTCGTGGTGCGCGGCCAGGACCTGGCGCGCCTGATGGTCACGCTCGGCATCGGCCTGATGCTGTTCGAGGCCGCCAACAAGGCGGCCTTCATCACCGGCGGCGTCGACGGCCTGTCGGGCATGGTGATGGATAACCTGTTCGGCGTCTTCGAGTTCGACCTGTACGGCAAGACCGCCTTCTGGTACAGCTTCGGCGTGCTGTTCATCCTGTTCGTGGTGCTGCGCCGACTGGTCAACTCGCCCTTCGGCCTGTCGCTGCGCGGCATCCGCGAAAGCGGCCGCCGCATGCCGGCCATCGGCGCCGACGTCGACCTGCGCCTGAAGGCGATCTTCACGGTCAGCGCGGCCATCGCCGGCGTCGCCGGCGCGCTGCTGGCCCAGACCACCCAGTTCGTCGGGCTGGACGTGCTGGGCTTCCCGCGCTCGGCCGAACTCCTGATCATGCTGGTCCTCGGCGGCACCGGCCGCCTGTATGGCGCCCTCATCGGCGCGGCGGTATTCATGGTGGCCCAGGACTATATTTCGGGTCTTGATCCGGCCTACTGGCAGTTCTACATCGGCCTGCTGCTGGTGCTGATCGTGCTGTTCGCACGCGGCGGCATCCTCGGCGGCCTCGAGAAGATCGTCGCCAGGTTCAAGCGCAAGGAGGCGGCATGAGCACCAGAAACAGCACCAGCACCGGCGCCCTGCGCACCGAAGCGCTGTCCAAGGCATGGGGCGCCTTCAAGGCGAACACCGACATTTCGCTCACGTTCGAGCCGGGTGCGCGCCATGCGCTGATCGGCCCGAACGGCGCCGGCAAGACCACCTTCATCAACCTGCTGACCGGCGGCTTTGCGCCCACCAGCGGCAAGGTCTGGCTCGGCGGCCAGGACATCACGAGGCTGCCGCAGCACGAGCGCGTGAAGCTCGGCATGACGCGCACCTTCCAGATCAACACGCTGTTCGCGGGCATGACCGTGCTCGAGTCGGTGGTGCTGGCGATCTGCGAGCGGCGCGGCCTGCAGAAAACCTGGTGGAAGACGGTCGAGAAGCACGACGACGTCGTGGCGGAGGCGATGGCCCTGCTGGCGACGCTGAAGCTGACCAGGGAAGCCGACGCCATCACGAGCAGCCTGGCCTACGGCAAGCAGCGCCTGGTCGAGATCGCGCTGGCCCTGGCCACGAAACCGAAGATCCTGCTGCTGGACGAGCCGGCGGCCGGCATTCCCTCGGCCGAGAGCCGCGAACTGTTCGAAGTGATCGCGGGGCTGCCGCGCGACGTGACGGTGGTCTTCATCGAACACGACATGGGACTGGTGTTCCGCTTCGCCGAACGCATCACGGTGCTGGTGGGAGGCCAGGTGCTGACCGAGGGGACGCCGGCGGAGATCGCGGCCGATCCGCGCGTGAAGGAAGTGTATCTGGGCGAGGTGGAACATGGCTGAACTGCTGGTGTTGGACAAGGTAACGGCCGGCTACGGCGAATCGATCGTGCTCGAAGACGTCTCGTTTTCGATGAACGAGGGCGACAGCCTGGCGCTGCTGGGGCGTAACGGTGTCGGCAAGACCAGCCTGCTGGTGACGCTGATGGGGTTGACGCGCCTGCACAAGGGCGCGATCCGCTGGGCCGGACGCGACATCGCGCGGGTGCCGACCTACCGCCGCTCGCGCGACGGCCTGGGCTGGGTACCGCAGGAGCGCCACATGTTCCCTTCGCTGACCGTCGAGGAGCACCTGACGGTGGTGGAGCGCCCGGGGCCATGGACGCTGGCGAAGATCTACGAGATCTTCCCGCGCCTGTATGAACGCCGTGCCAACATGGGCAGCCAGCTTTCGGGAGGCGAGCAGCAGATGCTGGCGATCGCCAGGGCCCTGATGACCAACCCGCGCATCCTGCTGCTCGACGAGCCGATGGAAGGCCTGGCGCCGATCATCGTCCAGGAACTGGTGCGCGTGATCCGCCGCCTGGTGGCGGAGGAACGCATGTCGGTGATCGTGGTCGAGCAGCACGCGCGCCTGGCGCTGTCGCTGACCTCGCGCGCCATCGTGCTCGATCGCGGCCGCATCGTGCACGATTCCGACAGCGCGAGCCTGCTGGCCGATGGCGAGAAGCTCGACCGGCTGGTGGCAGTGGCTTAGGCCTGCGCTCCAGGTTCACCCTGCGGGCCCGCTCGAGCCGTAATGGTTTGTACCCGCGCCGCCACGGCGCAATCATAAGAAAACAGGAGACACACCTTGAACACGCTGAACCCAACCCGTCGCCACATCGTCCTCGGCGCCGCCGTCCTTTGCGCCGGCCTTTCCTCAAGCCCTGCCTACGCCGCCGAACCCCTGAAAGTCGGCCTGATCGTGCCCATGTCCGGCCCCTTCGCCTCGACCGGACGCCAGGTCGAAGCCGCCGTCAAGCTGTTCCTCCAGCAAAACGGCGACACCGTGGCCGGCCGCCGGATCGAGGTGATCCTGAAGGATGACGGTGGGGTCGCGCCGGACGTGACCAAGCGCCTGGCGCAGGAACTGGTCGCGCGCGACAAGGTCCAGGTGCTGGCCGGCTTCGGCCTCACGCCCCTGGCCTTCGCGGCCGCCCCGGTCGCCACCCAGGCCAAGGTGCCGATGATCGTCATGAACGCGGCCACCTCGGTGATTCCGCAGCGCTCGCCGTACATCGTCCGCACTGGCTTCACGCTGCCGCAGGTGACGGCGCCGATGGCGCAGTGGGCGGCGAAGAACGGCATCAAATCGGTGGTCACCTTCGTGTCCGACTACGGCCCCGGCATCGATGCCGAGAAGGTCTTCGTCAAGGACTTCACCAAGGCCGGCGGCAAGATCGTCGCCTCGCTGCGTGCGCCGCTGCGCAACCCGGACTATTCGCCGTTCCTGGCGCGCGTCAAGGATGCCAAGCCCGACGCGCTGTTCGTCTTCGTGCCCTCGGGCGAGGGCGCGGCCGTGCTCAAGCAGTTCACCGACCGCGGCCTGGGCCAGGCCGGCATTCGCCTGATCGCCACCGGCGACGTGCTGGACGACGACCTGATGCCGAGCATCGGGCCTTCGGCGATCGGCGTGGTCAGCAGCCACCATTATTCGGCCGCCCACCCATCGCCCGAGAACAAGACGTTCGTTGCGGCCTTCACCCAGGCGAACAAGGGCATGCGCCCGAACTTCCATGCGGTGGGCGCCTACGACGGCATGCAACTGTTGTGGGCGGCCCTGAAGAAGACCAATGGCAATAGCGAGGGGCCGAAGCTGATCGCGGCGATGAAGGGGCATTCGTGGAACAGCGTGCGCGGCCCTGTCTCGATCGACCCGGCCACGCGCGACATCGTGCAGACGGTCTATATCCGCAAGGCCGAGCAGGGCGCGGGCGGCGTGTTCAACGTCGAATTCGACAAGGTCGAGAAGTTCAAGGATCCAGGCGTCGAATAAATCTCGCGCGGGTGCAGAGGCGGCATCACTTGCCGCCGCTCTCGCCCGGCATGGCCAGCGGCGCCCGGCTTTGTTCGTTGTTCTCTTCGACCAGCTTGGCCAGCAGGCCCATGAACTGCGCCTGCTCCTCGCCGCTCAGCGGCGCGAGCAGGCGCTGGCGCAGCCGCTGCGCCCCCGGCACCAGGCCGTCGAGCAGTTGCCGGCCGGCGGCCGTGATCGTCAGCGCCCGCTGGCGCCGGTTATGCGGAATCACCTTGCGTTCGAGCAGTCCCTTTTCTTCGAGGCGGGCGCAGACCGTGGCGCCGGTCGAGGTATCGATCGCGGCCAGCCCGGCCAGCGACACCTGGTCGATGCCCGGATGCTCGGCGAGCCGGCTCAGCATCGCATATTGCACCGGCGTCAGTTCGCTTCCCATCTCGTCGTAGAACAGCGACACCGAGATCTGCTGGGCGCGCCGCAACAGGTGGCCGGGGTGCTGGTACAAGTCGAGCATCGAGCTCTGGTCGTCAGGAGCTTTTTCCATTTGCATGTTTCTAGTTGTTATCCGCGCGTCGTTCTTGCGCAGCGCACCATCAAAATAATCACGAAACCCGGTTTACTTCGGCCCGCAAACGCGTAATACTTTTCTCACATTCAGTGTACTGAATATCCCTGAATATACGATAAAGACGACAAAGGAGACAAGGATGTTCCCTAAAAATGCGTGGTACGTGGCCTGCACCCCGGACGAGATCGATGGCAAGCCGCTGGGCCGCCAGATCTGCGGCGAGAAAATCGTGTTCTACCGTGGCGAGAACGGCAAGGTTGCGGCGGTCGAGGACTTCTGCCCCCACCGCGGTGCGCCGCTGTCCCTCGGTTTCGTCCGTGACGGCAATCTCGTGTGCGGCTACCACGGGCTCGAGATGGGGTGCGAAGGCAAGGCCATCAGCATGCCGGGCCAGCGCGTGCGCGGCTTCCCCTGCATCCGCAGCTACGCCGTCGAGGAGCGCTACGGCTTCATCTGGGTCTGGCCGGGCGAGCAGGCGCTGGCCGACCCTGCCGCCATCCATCATCTGGAGTGGGCGGACAGTCCCGAGTGGGCCTATGGCGGCGGCCTGTATCACATCAACTGCGACTACCGCCTGATGGTCGACAACCTGATGGACTTGACGCACGAAACCTATGTCCATGCCTCGAGCATCGGCCAGAAGGAAATCGACGAGGCGCCGGTCACCACGAAAGTGGAGGGCGAGCAGGTCGTCACCAGCCGCTTCATGGAAAACATCATGCCGCCGCCGTTCTGGCAGGCGGCGCTGCGCGGCAACGGCCTGGCCGACGACGTGCCGGTCGACCGCTGGCAGATCTGCCGCTTCAACGCGCCCAGCCACGTGATGATCGAAGTGGGCGTGGCGCACGCCGGCCACGGCGGCTACCACGCCGATCCGGCGTACAAGGCCTCGAGCATCGTGGTCGACTTCATCACCCCCGAAACCGAGACCTCGCACTGGTATTTCTGGGGCATGGCGCGCAACTTCAAGCCACAGGACGCCGAACTGACGAAGACCATCCGCGAAGGCCAGGGCAAGATCTTCAGCGAAGACCGCGAGATGCTGGAACTGCAGCAGCAAAACATCCTGCGCCATCCGGACAGGAAGCTCCTGATGCTGAACATCGATGCCGGCGGCGTGCAGTCGCGCCGCATCATCGACGCCTGGCTGGCCAGGGAACGGCCGCAGGAGGTGGCGGCATGAGCACGATCGAGGTGAGGGTGGCCGGCAAGGCGATCGAGGCCGACGGCATCTGCAGCTATGAGTTGGCGCCGCTCGCCGGCGGCGCGTTGCCGGGATTCGAGGCCGGCGCCCACGTGGACGTGCACCTGCCCGGCAATCTGGTGCGCCAGTACTCGCTGTGCAACGCGCCGGGCGAAACCCACCGCTACCAGATCGGCGTGCTGCTCGACGCCGATTCGCGCGGCGGCTCGCAGGCCATGCACGACCAGATCGAGGTCGGCTCGGTGCTGACGATCAGCGCGCCGAAGAACCATTTTCCGCTGGTCGAGGCCGAGCGCACGGTACTGCTGGCGGGCGGCATCGGCGTGACGCCGATCCTGGCGATGGCCGAGGCGCTGGCGGCCAGGGGCGCAGCCTTCGAGCTCCATTACTGTGCCCGTTCTCCCGAGAAGGCGGCGTTCAAGGAGCGGCTCGGGCAGTCGCACCTGCGCAGCCTCGTGCAGTTCCACTACGACAGCGGCGAGTCCGCACAAAAGCTCGACTTGCCGGCCGTACTCGGCGCGCCGGCGCCCGGCACCCACCTGTACGTGTGCGGGCCGCAGGGTTTCATCGACTACGTGCTGGGCGGCGCACAGGCGCTGGGCTGGCCGCAGGCGCAGCTGCACGTCGAGTACTTCAGCGCGGCGGCGGTGGACACGAGCGGCGACCAGGCGTTCGAGGTCAGGCTCGCGTCGAACGGCAAGGTGGTGACGGTGGCGGCCGGCCAGACGGTGATCGAGGCGCTGCTTGGTGCCGGCGTCACGGTCCCGTACTCGTGCGAGGAAGGCGTCTGCGGCACGTGCCTGACCCGCGTGCTCGAGGGCGTGCCGGAACACCGCGACATGTACCTGACCGAGGAAGAGCAGGCGGCGAACGACCAGTTCACGCCGTGCTGCTCGCGCGCGAAAACCAGGGTGCTGGTGCTGGATCTGTAGGACGCGCCGCGGGAAGCTCCCGCGGCGACCCGCTCACAGCGCCTACAGCGCCTGCACGAAGCCGGCGACACTGGCCGCAAACGCCTCCGGCTGCTCCACCGCCGCCAGGTGCGAGGCGTGCGCGATCACTTCCAGCCGCGCGTCGGGAATCGCTTGCGCCAGCACCTCGGCCATCGCCACCGGCGTTCCCTGGTCCAGTTCTCCCGCCAGCACCAGGGTCGGCACGGCGACTTGCCCCAGCCGCGCGGTGGTGTCGACGCGCCCCACCGCATTGCAGCAACCGATATAGCCTGCCGGATCGGTGGTCACCAGGCGCCGCCGGAAGCGCGCCACGGTCGCGGCTTTGCGCGCCCGGAAGTCGTCATGGAAGTAGCGCCCCATGACCGCGTCGGCGATCGCCTCGATGCCCTGTTCGCGTACGGTGGCGATGCGCTGCTCCCACACGGCGCGCGCCGCTTCCGGGTAGCCGCTGGTGGTGTTGGCCAGCACCAGCGCGCGCACCAGCGCCGGATGGCGCAGGGCCAGTTCCTGCCCGACCATGCCGCCCATCGACAGGCCGATCCAGACCACCGGGCCGGTGTCGAGTTCGCGCAGCAGGCGCGCGGCGTCGTCGGCCAGGTCGGCCATCGCATACAGCCCCTCGGGCGCGTCCGAACTGCCGTGGCCGCGGTGGTCGTAGGCGACGACGCGGCAGTCCTGCGCCAGCGTGTTGGCCAGGCTGTCCCACATGCTCAGGTCGCAGCCGAGCGCATGACTGAGGACGACCGTGTGGCGCGGCGCCTTGCCGCTACGCGGCTCGCGCACGCTGTAGTGCAGGGCCGGGCTGCTCGCCGTGCGGCCCGCGCGGCCGATGCCCGGATGCGCGGCCGCGGCCGGCGCCGCCGGCGCCAGGGCGTAGCCGATCTGCTCGCCGACTTCGCGCAGGATCTGCAGGGTGTGCGTGAAGGCCGTGTTGGCGGCGGGCACCCCGGCGTAGACGGCCGACTGCATCAGGATTTCCTTGATCTCGTCGGGGCTCAGGCGGCTGTCTTCCTCACCCAGCAGGGCGGCGCGCACGTGCAGCTCGAATTCTTCCCAGCGCCCGAGGGCGATCGTGATCGACAGGACGATCGCGCGCCGCATCTTGTGCTCGAGCCCGGGGCGGCCCCAGATCTCGTTCCAGGCGAAGCGGGTGATCAGGTTCTGGAAGTCGGCGTTGAAACCATTCGCATTGTTCAGCGAACGGTCGACCCAGGCGTCGCCGAGGACGCTGCGGCGGTTCTGCAGGCCGCGTTCGAAATCGTGGTCAAGGGGATCGAAGCTCATGCGCGTTGTACTCCGTGAATTCAGTCGTGAAAGGGATGGGTGGCGCCGAGCACGGCCATGCGGCCGCGCAGGCCTTGCAGCTGGCCTTCGGCCAGGCGGCGCGCGGGCTGGGCGGCGGCGAGCGGGTCGAAGCGGGCGGCCAGCTGGGGCAGGTCGACGTGCCCGGCCAGCTGCGGGTCGGCCTGGACGGCTTCGCGCAGCAGGGCGTGCAGGTCGCGATCGTGGCCGGCGCGCCGGCTGAGGCCTTCGAGCAGCGCATGCGCCTGCGGCCGGCCGATGGCGCCGGCCAGGTAGCTCGACGCGCTTTCGGCAAACACCAGGCCGTGCAGCGCCTCGATATTGCGCAGCATGCGCGCCGGGTCGACCATCAAGCCCGCGAAGGCCTCGTTCAGCGCGCGCAGGGCGCCATGGGCGGACAGGAACAGGTTCGGCCACTCTGCCAGCTCGGCCTGCCAGTTGCCGAGGCCGCGCTCGTGCTCCTGGCCCATGCAGGCCAGCAGGGCGGCGGCATGCTGGGGCGTGCGCCGGGCGGCGGCCAGCGCGATCATCGCCGATACCGGGTTGCGCTTGTGGGGCATCGCCGACGAGCCGCCGCGGCCATTGCCGGACGGTTCGGCCAGCTCCGCCACCTCGCCCTGGGCCATCAGGCTCAGGTCGGTCGCCAGCTTGCCCAGGCTGCCCGCCAGCACGGCCACTTCGAGGCCCAGCCGCACCCATTCGTCGCGCTGGGTGTGCCAGGCGGCGTCCGCCACCTTCAGGCGCAGCTCCTCTGCCACGCGTTCGGCCACGGCGCCGCCGTGTTCGCCCAGCACCGACAGGGTGCCGACCGCGCCGCCCAGCTGCAGCTGCAGCGCGCGGGCGGCCGCCAGGCGCAATTGCTCGCGCGCGCGCACCAGCGGCGCCAGCCAGCCGGCGGCCTTGAAGCCCAGGCTCGTCACCTGCGCCGGCTGCATCAGCGTGCGTGCCAGCACGGGCGTGGCCAGGTGGCGCTCGGCCAGCGCCAGCAGGTGTTCGCCCAGTTCGTGCAGGCCATCGTCCAGCAGCCGCAGGGCTTCGCGCGTGACGAGCACCATCGCCGTGTCGACCACATCCTGGCTGGTGCTGCCCCAGTGCACGTGGCGCGCGGCCTCGGCATCGTACAGGCCGACCGTCCGGGTGAGTTCCTTCACCAGGGGAATGGCGAGGCTGCCCGCGCGGCGCCCGGCATCGATGATGGCGGGGATGTCGTACAGCTGGGCGTTGCACACGCCGGCGATGGCCGCCGCCGCCGCGGGCGGCACCAGCCCCTCGGCCGCCTGCGCACGCGCCAGCGCGGCTTCGAAGGCAAACATGGCCTGCACCACCGCCGCGTCGTCGAACGCGGCGATCATGTCCGGCGTGGTCAGGAAACTGTCGAAGATCGAGACGCTCATACGTTTAGTTGCTCATACATAGTCGAAGAAAACGGTTTCCTGCTCGCCCTGCAGATGGATGTCCCAGCGATAGGAGGGCTCGCCCCGGCCATCCTCCATCTTGCGGGCCAGCAGCGTGGCGCGGCGCGCCTGCGGCACCTGGTTCAGGATGGCGGACTGCGCCAGGGCGGCGTCGTCCTCCAGGAAGACCGCCGTGAACTGGTGCTTGACGAGCCCGCGCGCGAACACGGTGACGTACATCAGCGGCTCGCCGCCGCCGGCGGGCGCGGCCACGCGCATGCTGAATTCGCCCTGCTCGCCGCTCGGCGCGCGGCGAAAGCCCGGGATCAGCCGCCCGGGCTCGGCGTCGGCCCCCTGCGGCGTCCAGACCTCGATCTGGGCGTCGTTGACTGGCGCGCCGTCGCCGTCGTAGATGACGCCGCTGACGAGGACCGTGGCGCCGGCCGCCGGCACGGCGTCCGGCAGCGAGGCGTCGACGGCCCACTGCCAGGCTTCATGCGAGAACGGACCGATGGTCTGGGAAGTCGTGATCTTGCTCATCGTGCGTTCTCCTTACAGGTCCATGGGCGTGGCATGGCGGCCACGCAGGACGATATCGAATTCGTAGCCCAGCATCTCGCTGCCCACCGTGTGTTCGAGGCTGAAGCGCGACACCAGCCGCTGGCGCGCCGCTTCGTCGGGCACGCTCTGGAAGATCGGGTCGTAGTCGAACAGCGGGTCGCTCGGGAAATACATCTGGGTCACCAGGCGCTGCGCATACACGTTGCCGAACAGCGAAAAGTGGATGTGGGCCGGGCGCCAGGCCTTGTCGTGGTTGCCCCAGGGGTAGGGGCCGGGCTTGATCGTCACGAAGCGGTAGCGGCCCTCGTCGTCGGTCAGCATCTTGCCGACGCCGTGGAAATTCGGGTCGAGCGGCGCCGCGTGCTGGTCCCGGTTGTGCCAGTAGCGTCCGGCCGAGTTCGCCTGCCACACCTCCACCAGCGAATTGCGCACCGGCTTGCCGTCTTCGTCGCACACGCGCCCGGTGACGACGATCTTTTCGCCGAGCGGCTCGCCGTCGCCGTGCCGCGTGAGGTCGACATCGTTCGGCAGCAGGATGCGCGGCGTGGCGACGATGTTCTGCGTCACCGGCAGCGGCGCTTCGATGCGCAGCATCGGCTGGGAGGGGCCACGCTTGACGGTGGATTTGTAGGACGGGTAGACGAGTTCGGGGTACACGCCCGGCTCGACGAGATCGAATTTCACGGCCTTGTCTCCTTCGATATGGTTGGTCAGTGCCGGGATATCGTAAGGAAAGGTGGTTGGGCCGACAATGGGAGGGATGAGCGCGGCGTCCGCACAGCGCACGAAGTGTGCGATACTCGCACAAATCATCCTTCTTTTCAGTCCATGAGCCAAGACGCAGCGCAGCCGCTCGCCCGCGACCTCGTCGCCGGCCTCGACAAGGGCCTGAAGGTCATCGAAGCGTTCGACCAGGAACGCTCGCGCCTGACGATCGCCGAGGTGGCGCAGGCGACCGGGCTGACGCGCGCCGCCGCGCGCCGCTACCTGATCACGCTCACGCATCTGGGCTACATGCGCCACGAGAACAAGCTGTTCTCGCTGACCCCGGCCGTGCTGCGGCTCGGCCAGTCCTACCTGCATTCGGCGCGCCTGCCGCGCATCGCCCAGCCGCTGCTGTACCGGCTGGCGTATTCGCTGGGCGAAGCCGCCTCGGTGGGTGTGCTCGACCACGACCAGCTGGTCTGCGTGGCGGCCGTGAGCGCGGGCCAGCTGGTATCCGGCACGCTGCAGCCGGGCACGCGCGTGCCGGCCTGGTGCACGGCCAACGGGCGGATGCTGCTCGCCAGCCTGCCGCAGGAGCGGGTCGACGAGTTCCTGGAACGCGCCCAGCCCGAGCAGATCACCGTGCACACCATCGTCAACAAGGAACGCCTGGCGCTGGAAATCGCGCGCAGCCGGGCCCAGGGCTACGCCCTGGTCGACCAGGAACTGGAACTGGGCCTGCGCGCGATTGCGGTGCCGCTCAGGAATTTTCGCGGCGACGTCGTGGCCGCGATGAACGTCAGCGTCCACGCGGCGCGCCTGCCTGCCCAGCAGATGGTCGAGCGCTGCCTGCCGGCGATGATCAAGATTCAGGTCGAGTTGGGCGCGCTGCTGTAAGCGGCTAAGCGCCTGACAAGACCTCTGGACGTACCGCCAGCAGATGAGCGAGCAGGCAAGTGAAAGAGACGCCTGATGGATGTCTGCCCGTCGCTCATGCCGGATTCGCGATGACGGAATAAGTCAACGTGTGTCGTGCACCTGGGCGCCCGACATCTTGGCGTCGAGCGGCAGGCCACGTTGATCCATGGTGCTTGCAGCCAAGCTTGCCACGATTGGTCGGGTTTCGGGCCCATATGTTCGCCACCTGCAGGGGCCGGTACGCTGGCAGCATCAACGCTAGCTCGATCCCGGATGATCGGGTCGTGCTCTCGCAGTCGTCGCAGAACTGCCTCGTGGATGCGCTGCCAAACGCCGGCTTGCATCCATTCGTGCAGTCGACGCCAACAAGTCATGCCAATGCCGCAGCCGAGTTCGCGAGGCAGGTGTTCCCACGGCATCCCAGTCTTGAGCACAATAGAATCCCAGTCAGGGTCGCGCGATCATCGATACGTGGCCGTGCGCCTTTCTACGATCTGCGACGATGGGTCGGGAGATGAGTTGCTACAAGCGACCAAAGGTCTTTGGGGAGAAGTGCTTTGGCCATGGCGTTCTACCGACGCGATCCTCAGCGGAATTTCCCTTGAAGGTACTGCCGGTTGTATTCGGCCATGTCAAAGTTCGCCTGGTGCAGCAAGTTCTGGATCGCCCGCGCCTCCTTCTTCAGGATCAGGACGATCTCGCCTTGCGCTTTCAATGGCAGGCAGTCGGCCTTTGCCGAAATGCTGATGGCGCCCAGCGGAGCGCCGGAGCCGTCATGCACCAGGACCCCAACGCCGCTGATGCCGGCAATCATGCGCCCGTCGTGAATTCCATAGCCGGCCTCACGCGATTGCCGGGCGATTTCCAGTAGCAGCGGCACTGTCAGTTTGCCGAAACCCGCGAGCCGTCGTGCATTCGCCGATACGATCCGTTCGATCTCATCGTCGGCCAGGGCGCTCAATATTGCCAGGCTGCCGGCGCCAACGCCCAAAGGGCGATGCACGCCGATATCGAGCGCGGGAATGTCCAGCGGGGTTGTCCCATCAACCCGTTGGATCGACAGCGCATCGTAGTTGCTGCGGATGGTCATGAATGCGGTATGTCCGGTTTCGGCTGCAATACGTTCCAGCGAGGGGCCGCAGATTTCGCGCAGCTTGAATTGCGAAGCTGCGGTCAGCCCCAGTTCGAACAGCCCATGCCCAAGCACATAGCGCCGCGACGTCAGGTTCTGCATCACCAGGCCCTCTTCGATCAGGCAATTCAGGATCCGGTGGATTGTTGTGCGGTTCAGGTCCAGTTGCCTGGCCAGGTCGACCAGGCGTAATCCATTCAGGCTGTAGGAGGCGATTTCACGCAGGATCCGCGCGGCGCGGTGAATGCTTTGCGTCCCCGATGCAGTTTCTGAAGAACCCTCCCTGGATCGCTTCCCGACTCGTGCCGCGATCGATTTGTCGATGCTTGCGCTCATTGTGTTACTCCGATTAGTTCACTATCTGGACCGTAAAATTATGCGCGGGCCGCTATAAGCCAATGATTTTAATGTACTGTTTACTCAACTCGCAAGCAATCGGAAATTAGTTCACAGTGTGAACGCTTCTTTCTGGTGCATTGCGCAGCAATTTGGTGCGCGCTCACGCATCTTGCACCGTTTCCAATCAGAGGGAGTTCGAAATGAAAAAGACGAGTTTGGTGGTACGTACATTCGCAGCCGCCGCCGGGCTGTTGCTGGCGGTCGGTTCGTCGCCGGTGCAGGCCCAGGACAAACAGTCCTGCATCGGTTTTTCGGGCGCGCTGACGGGCCCCGCCACCTTCAGCGGTGATGCGGCAAGGATGGGAGCCGAAGTGGCGCTCGACGAGATCAACGCCAAAGGTGGGGTGCTGGGCAAGAAGCTCACGCTCAAGATGTATGACGATGCCGGCCAGCCGCCGAAGGGCGTCGATAACGTGCGCCGCATCGCGCTGGCCGATAACTGCATCGCGATGTTGGGCGGCTACCATAGTGGCGTGGCGCTGGCGATGCGCGATCCGATCGAAAAGATCGGCATACCCTACGTTGGCGTGATGGCGGCCGGCACCAAGATCATCGAGCCTGACAGCGGCACGAACAAATGGATGTTCCGTGTCTCCGCCAAGGACCGTTGGGTCGCCGAATACCTGGTCGATGTCGCCCTGAAGCGCGCACCGAACAAGAAGGTCGCGGTCTTCTATGAAAACACCGGGTGGGGCAACGGTGCCGCGCCGGACGTCAAGGCCGCACTGCTCAAGAATGGCGTCACGCCGGTTGCGATGGAAACCTTCAACTGGGGCGACCAGGACATGACTGCCCAACTGATGCGCGCGCGGGCCGCCGGCGCTGAAGCGATCGTCATGTTTGCACTGGACCGTGAAGGCAACCAGATCCTGCGCGGCATGGACAAGCTCAAGTACCGGCCCGTGATCGCAGGCGCTTGGGGCCTGGCTGGGAACCTCGGTGAAATCGCCGGCCCGCTGGCCAATGGCGTCATGGTGGTCCAGACCTTCAGCTGGATGGGGCAGCAAGACGCCAGGACGGCCGCAGTCTACGCAAAGATTGCGCAGAAGTTCGGCTTGAAAAAACCCTCGGAACTCAAGATGGGCAGCGGCACCGCCAACGCGTATGACGCGGTGTACCTGATCGCCAAGGCGATCGAGGTGGCCGGGAGCTATGACCGGGCGAAGGTGCGTGACGCGCTGTTTCGCGTCAAGCACCAGGGACTGGTTGCCAACTACAACCCGGCCTTTGGCGCATCGCTCGAGAAACATGATGCGATTCTTCCCAAGGACTACAAATTGACGGTTTGGCAGGACGGCGCGCTGCTGCCGCTGGCACAGACCCGATACAAGTAATCGGCAATTCCTGCGCTGGCGCTGGCGCGATGCCGCGTCAGCGCGACGAAACCTGGGAGTCTTAAAGTGAGTACCTTCATTCAATATGTATTAAGCGGGATGTCGATCGGCGCGATCTACAGCCTGATCGGACTGGGGTTCTACATCATGTGGTCCGCCTGCCGTGCGGTCAATTTTGCGCACGGGGACGTGGTCATGGTCGGTGGCGTCGTCGCCGTGGTTTGCCTTGACGCCGGTATTTCCCTGGCTGTGGGCCTGCCACTGGCAGTCATCGTTTGTGTCGGGTACGGGATGCTGGTCGAGCGCCTGGCGGTCCGGCCGTTCAACAAGGACGCCAGTGCGATCGGCTGGATGTTGACCACGATCGCGATCGGCATCATGGTCGAGAGTTTTGCCACCATTAAGTTCGGCTCGTTTGCGCGTGCCTTGCCGTCGCCCGGCGTGGACGAGCCGATCGAGATCTTCGGCGCCGGGGTCTACCTGCAGGAACTGCTGATTCCCGCGTTCGCCATCGCCTTCATGTTCGGCCTGGAAATCTTTTACCGGCGCACCATGCTGGGCCGCGCGATGAGGGCCATCGCTTTCAACCGGGTCGCCGCTGGCCTGATGGGCATCAACGTCAGCCGCGTCACCGGGATTTCATTCGGCCTCGCAGCCGGCCTGGGCGGCTTTGCCGGGGTCCTGGTGGGCCCGATCATCCAGGTATCCGCCACCATGGGCGTGCTGATCGGTCTCAAGGGTTTTGCGGTCGCGATCATGGCCGGTGTCACGAGTGCGCGCGGTGTCGTCATCACCGGCCTGCTGTACGGCGTGATGGAAAAATTTGTCGAAGGCTACATCAGTTCGGCAGCGCGGGAAATCGTCGGCTTCTCGATCATGATCCTGATCCTGCTGGCATTCCCTCAAGGAATCTTCGGACGCAGAGAGGTGGCCAAAGTATGAATATGCATACGATCAAAAAATTCGGGTTTCCGGTGCTGGTGGCCGGACTCGGCATCGCCCTGTACCTGTTGCCCCACATGGTGGCCAACGTGTACGAGTTGCGCATCTGGATGCTGTTGCTGATCTACGTCATGGTCGCCCTCGGGCTGAACCTGCTCACCGGCCTGACTGGCCTGATCAGCCTGGGCCAGGCCGGCCTCTTTGCCATCGGTGCCTATGCGGTGGCCATCCTGTCGACCCGCTTCGGCCTCGGCATGATCCCTTGCATGCTGATCGCCACCGCCCTTGCGGCAGTGTTCGGCGCAATCCTGGCCTACCCGACGGTACGGGTCCGCGGCGTGTACCTGGCCGTGATCACGATCGCCTTCGGCATCATCGTCGAGAACGTGGCGATCGAGTGGCAAAGCCTGACCGGCGGAACGGCCGGCATTTCCAGCATTCCGAGCCCGGCGCTGTTGGGAGCCACGCTGGACGAAACCGGCTACTTTACGGCGCTGGCAGTGCTGGCGATGGTGGCGTTCATTCTTCACTACAACCTCATCAAATCACGCTATGGCCGCGCGATGCGTGCGGTCAGCCAGAGCGAGACCGCGGCGCGCACGGTCGGCATCAATCCAGTGATGATGCGCCTGATGTCCTTCGTGATTGCCGCAGCCTTCGCTGGCGCCGCCGGCGGCGCGTATGCCTACCTCAATCTGTACGTGAATCCGGACACCTTCCGCTTCGACGATTCGGTGCGCTTCTTACTGATGGTCATCCTGGGCGGTTCCGGCACGGTGATCGGCCCGGTGCTGGGCGCGACGGTGCTGACCTTTATCCCCGAGTACCTGCAAGCGTTCGGCAGTTGGCAGCGCTTCGCTTATGGTGCGTTGCTGGCGCTGGTCATGTTCGGCATGCCGCTGGGCATCGTCGGCACGGCCAATGCCTGGGCTACGCGCTTCAGCAAGAAAGTCAGCCGTCGTTCACGCCCCTGGCCGCGCCCGGATAACGACGCGCAGAACCTGCTCGGCGTCGAAGCGGTGGCCGGCGCAGCCTGCCTGGAGACGGTCAACCTGACGATGGCGTTCGGCGGCCTGGTCGCCAACCAGGACGTCAGCGCGTCGCTCAAAGCTGGCCAGGTGCATGCGGTGATCGGCCCCAACGGCGCCGGCAAGTCGACCTTCATCAACTGCGTGTCGGGATTTTATACGCCGACCGGCGGCACGATCCGCTTCCTAGGGGAGAACGTGACCGCCAAGGTCAGCCACCAGTTGGCGCGCATGGGCTTGGCGCGCACGTTCCAGAACACCGAACTGTTCGGCGACATGACGGTGCTGGAAAACGTGCTGGTGGGCGCCAACGCGCGTTACCGGAGCGGACTGGTGGCGACCTTGCTGCGCCTGCCGTCCTTCTTCCGCGACGAAAAAAAGTACACCGAAGAGGCCAGGCAACTGCTCGCCTACGTCGGCCTGGATGAGTACGCGGACGAAAAGGCGCGCAACCTGCCGTTTGGTCACCAGCGTCGGCTGGAAATCGCCCGCGCCCTGGCGATGTCGCCGAAGCTGTTGTTGCTCGATGAACCGGCTGCCGGCCTGACCCATGGCGAAATCGAAGACCTGATCAAGCTGATCCGCAACCTGGCATCGCACCGGCTGACCATTTTGCTGGTGGAGCACCACGTCGACATGATCATGGCGGTGTCGGATCACGTGACGGTCCTCGATTACGGCAAGGTGATTGCGTCCGGCAGCGTGGCCGAAGTGCGCAATGACCCAGCGGTGATCGAAGCCTACTTCGGCGCGGCGCCCGCAGTCGAATCCAAGGAGTACGCATGAGCGCCCCATTGTTAAAGGTTGAAAACCTCTCGGTGAACTACGGCCATATCCAGGCCTCCCGCCAAGTGTCGATCGAAGTGGGCGAAGGCGAGTTCGTCGGCATCATCGGATCGAATGGCGCCGGCAAGAGTTCCACCCTGAAAGCGGTGGCGGGCGTCGTCAGGCCGGCCGCCGGGACGATCACCATGGCGGGCAAGCCGGTGCACGGCTGCGGCTCGCACGAGATGGTGCGGCATGGCGTGGCCCTGGTGCCGGAAGGGCGCTTCGTCTTTGCCGACCAGAGCGTCGAGGACAACCTGATTCTCGGCGGCTACATCCGTGCCGAGCGCGGCGGCCCGGCCGCACTGCAGGACGACATGGAGCGCATGTACCAGCTGTTTCCACGGCTAAAGGAGCGGCGCACCCAGCTTGCCGGTTCGCTGTCCGGTGGCGAACAGCAAATGCTGGTGATTGCACGCGGCTTGATGTCGCGGCCCCGGCTCTTGATGATCGATGAAGTGTCGCTCGGACTGGCGCCCAAGGTGCTGGAACTGCTGTTTCCGGTGCTGCAAGACTTGAACCGGCAGGGCTTGGCGATCTTGCTGGTCGAGCAGATTGCCACCCGTGCGCTGGCGGTGACGTCGCGCGCCTACGTCATGGAAAACGGCAGCGTCACGCAGAGCGGACCGTCGCAACAGCTGATGCGCGACCCGTCCGTCATGGAGGCCTACCTGGGCAAACAGCACTGATCACCACGGGCCTGGCCCTTGTTGCGCGCAGTACCGGCTTCCGCTGGCGGAGGCTGTCTTTTCCCACACTCGTATTTTCTGGAGTTATGCAAATGAAACAACGTATCGTCGACCTGACGCTGACCTTGTCGGACAACATGCCGGCCCACAAATTGTTCCAGCGCCCCATCGTGGCGCCGCACATGACGCATGAAAAAACCAAGTCGCTCGGGCTCGGGGTGCCGGGCGATGCGATGACCTTCGCGACCACCTTCATCAGTACCCTCGATCACATCGCGACCCACGTCGATGCGTTCTACCACACCGATCCGAACGGCATGAGCGTGGACGACATGCCGCTTGAAATGTTCATGGGCAAGGCAGTCTGCTTCGACATGACGCATATCCCCGATCTCGGCGATATCGATGTCGCCGATCTCGAGGAAGCCGAGCGCAAGACCGGCATCAAGGTTGACGGCCACATCGTGCTGCTCAACACCGGCTTGCACAAGCGGCACTATCCCGACATTAAAGTCGTGTGGAGCAATTGCGGGCTGACCGCCGAAGCGACCCACTGGCTGGCCGACCGCGGCTCCAGGCTGCATGGCGTGGAAGGACCCTCGACCGACAAGCCGTCGCACAACCTGTTCCCGAGCCACCGGGTGTGCCGCGACCGTGGCATTACGCACTATGAGTGGCTGGTCAATCTGGAAGAGCTGGTGGGGAAAGGCGAGTTCATGTTTTACGGTCCACCCCTGAAGATCCATCAGGGCAGCGGTTCGCCGGTGCGCGCCTGGGCCGTGCTGAACGACTGAGCGTCCACCCTGTAACCCCTGCCTGACGGCCGCGCAGCGCACATGATACGCCGCGGCCACGTCCGCACTTTCTGACCGGAGCAATGATGACGCACACGAACACGACCGATCAGCGGATTCCGATCACGCTGCTCACCGGCTTTCTCGGCGCCGGAAAAACCACCCTGGTCAACCGGATTCTGTCGGCACCCGACAGCGGCAAGACCGCCGTCATCGTCAATGAATTCGGCGACATCGGCATCGACGGCGACTTGATCACCAAGACCTCCGACGACATGCTCGAATTGAGCAACGGTTGCATTTGCTGTTCCAGCAAGGACGACCTGATCGAGGCGCTCTACAAGCTGTACATGCGCAAGGCTGGCCTGGCGGAACCGAAGGTGGAGTTCGACCGCATCGTGATCGAGACCACCGGCCTGGCCGATCCGACCCCGCTGGCGCAGGCCTTTTACAGGGACATGTCCTTGAGCCTGACCTACCGGCTCGACGCCATCATCACGCTGGTCGACGTCAAGCATATTGAATCCCAGCTGAGGGACGCGCCGGAGGCGCGCCGCCAGTTGGCGATGGCCGACAAGATCATCTTCAACAAACGCGACCTGGTCGGCGACGCCGATTATGCGCGCGTCGTCGATGCGGTCAATGCGCTCAATCCGTTTTCGCCGAAGGAAACCGCGACCTACGGTTCGCTCGAGCTGAGGAACCTGGTCGACCTGAACCTGTTCGACCCGAACGCAAAGGAATCGGCGATCGCCGCCTGGCTGGGGGAAGCCGCGGCTCCGGCAGCGCAGGGGCATCACCATCACGACCATGAAGGACACGTGCATGGCGCCGCGGACGATTGCCCGGCCTGCCTGGACGACCCGGCACACCGCCACGCCGCCCACCTGGACGGCATCACGGCGATCAGCCTGCGCGAAGTGCACGCCATGGATTACCAGAAGCTGATGGAATTTCTCGAGCGCCTGTCAAATGTGCATGGCGCCAACTTGTATCGGGTGAAGGGGCTGGTGCGCTTTTCAGGCATCGACAAGCCCGTGATCCTGCAGGGCGTGCAAACCGTATTCAGCCCGCTGGCCTATGCGGAACAATGGCCCGGCGGCGATACCAGTACGCGTATGGTCATCATCGGCAAGCAGCTCGACAGGCAAGAGATCGCCAGCGGTTTTGCGCAGTGCGTGGCGGCCGAGACGGCGACGCTGGACCGCTCGCTGTGCATGATTTGAATCCGGGGAATGACATGCTGACTCAATACCCTGGCGCGATCGCACTGCGCGACGCGATGCTGAGCAAGGAAGTCTCGGCGCTGGAGGTCATGCAGGCCTGCCTGGCACGCCAGGAGGAAACCGAGCCGCGGCTGAACAGCTTCGTCACGCGTACGCCGGAGATGGCGTTGGCGGCGGCGCACCGTGCCGACCAGTGCCTGGCGCGGGGCGCGCAGCCGGGCGCGCTGCACGGATTGCCGATTTCGGTGAAAGACCTGATCGCCATTGGCGGCGTGCACCAGACCTTCGGTTCGCGCGTCATGAAGGATCACGTCGCCCAGTGCGACGCACCGGCGGTGGCGCGCATCAAGGCCGCCGGCGCCTGTATCGTCGGGACCACCACCACCAGCGAATTCGGCTGCAAGGCGGTGGGCGACTCGCCGCTGACCGGGGTGACGCGCAATCCGTGGAATACCGACAAGACCCCCGGCGGCTCGAGCTGTGGCGCTGCCGCAAGCGTGGCCGCGGGCGTGACGCCCTTCGCGCTGGGCACGGACGGCGGCGGTTCGATTCGCGAACCATCTTCGTTCACCGGGCTGTTCGGCATCAAGGCGCAGTTCGGGCGGGTGCCGGTATTTCCCGCGTCGGCAACGCCCACGCTGGCACACGTCGGGCCGCTGGCACGCACGGTCCGCGATGCGGCATTGTTGTTGGGGGCGATATCCGGTTATGATGCGCGCGACCCGTTTTCGATCACGGCGGCTGTGCCCGATTTCCTGGGGGCTTGCGGTCAGCCCGTCAAAGGCATGAAGCTGGCCTGGAGTCCGACCCTGGGCTACGCCAAGCCTGATCGGGAAATCGTGACCATTACCGAACGCGCCGTGCGCGCGTTCGAGGCGATGGGCTGCGAAATCATCGACCTCGGTGAAGCGTTCGGGAGCGATCCGGCCGACGTGTGGATGGCTGAATTCTATGCCGGCGTCGGGACCCGCTTGAACGATGCCATGTGCAACAGCCGCGACCTGCTTTGCCCTGCGGTGTCGTCCCTGCTGGAGAGCGCCCTGGACCAGTCACTGCTCGGCTATTATACCCAGGTGTTCGAGCGCTATCGGTTCCGCGAAAAGGTACGCACGATGTTCGACGGTTTCGACCTGCTGTTGACGCCGACGGTGCCGGTCTGCGCGTTCGACGTCGAGGTCAATGTCCCGCCGCAATTTGCCGACCGCAATGCGTGCTCGTGGCAGTACTACACCTATCCGTTCAACCTGACCGGGCAGCCCGCAGCGTCGCTTCCGGTGGGTTTCACTGCGAGCGGCTTGCCTGTCGGACTACAACTGGTGGCGAAATTGCACTGCGAAACAGATATCTTCCGCGCCGCTGCTGCGTACGAGGATCTGCACACGTGGACGTCCATGCGGCCGCCGCAGGCGTCGCGGGACCGGTAGGCGTCTGATGCGCGCCATCGGTAACGCAGGTCGGCGCCAGGTCGCGATCGCCCCCTGTGCTCTGTTGCCCGAAGGCTGCGTCTTGGCTGCCGAGGCCACGGTTTCGCAGCCTATCACCAGCTGCCCATGAACGTGACCCTGCACCTTTGCCGGGCCAAAGTAGCCAAATCGGACTACGCGGCCTGGAATGTTTCTCTACATTCCAAGAGCAGCCCTGGTCGGGAAAATTGGGCTCCCAGTCCATCGATTTGAGTTTTTACACGGGCTGGGCCGATAGAGGACGTCGGCTCAGTGTACGAGGTTGTTACTGCCGGAACAAGTAAGAGGTTAGGCGTTCTAAGTCGTCACCGCGGCTTGGGTCTGCCGCCTGAACTCCTTCGGCGTCACCCCGATCAGTTTCTTGAACAGCCGGCTGAAATAGGCCGGATCCTGAAACCCCAGTTCATAGGCGATGCTGGCGATGCTGGCCGGTACGTAGGTCAGCTTGCGGCAGGCTTCCAGCATCAGCCGGTCCTGGGTGATGTCGAAGGCCGTCTTGCCGGCCAGCTTCAGGCACAGCCGGTTCAGGCGGGCCGGCGGGATCCGCAGCAGGTCCGCGTAGCGGCCGACCTGCCACTGTTCCTGGTAATGGCGTTCCACCTCGACCCGGAAGCGGCTGAACAGCTCGAAGTCGCCGCGGCCGGACTTGTCGGCGAGGCGGCGCTCGGCCTGCACCCGCACCAGGTTCAGGAGCGCGCAGCGCGCCAGCCATTCGAGCATCAGGGTATGCCCCTGGCGCGGCCATGCCGCTTCGAGGATCAGGTTGCGCAGCAGCGCCTCGATGCGCTCGCGCACTTCTGGCACGGGGTCCAGCGCGATGGCGAGGGGCTGCACGAACAGCGCGGCGAACAGGTCGCCCTCGTGGCCGGCGGCGGCGAACAGCACGTTCTGGTCGAGGGTCAGCACATAGCCATGCGCTTCCTCGGAAAAGGCGAAACCGTGCGCCAGCGACGGATGGATGGTCAGGGCGACCGGGCCGGCGCACTCCCAGCGCTCGCCTTCGATGTCGGCCACGACCCGTCCGCCAAATAAAAAAAGTACCTGGAACAGCCCCGCGTGCCGGTGCACCCCGATGTGCCAGTCATGCTGGCGGCTGCGTGTTTCGATCAGCTCGATATGCACGCCCTCGGCGTCCGTGCCCCGTGTCAGCTCGCCATAGAGCGCGAATTCGGGGATCTTCGGGGATGGTGCGGGCTTGGGCATGAGGGCAACGGGCACGGGAAGCGAATGTAAAAATAGTACAAGTTTTTCCGCGTTCTATCCATTCTTATCCGCGCGCCTGGGTACTACGATGATGTCAACAAAACACAAACGGAGACAACATCATGCGTACCCAGGTCGCCATCGTCGGCGCCGGTCCTGCCGGCCTTCTGCTTTCCCACCTGCTGCACCTGAACGGCATCGAGTCGGTCGTGCTCGAGACGCGCAGTCGCGCCGATATCGAAGCCACGATCCGCGCCGGCGTCCTCGAACAGGGCAGCATGGACATCCTGGACCAGGCCGGCGTGGGCGAGCGCATGCGCAGGGAAGGGGCGCTTCACCACGGCTTCGAGCTGGCCTTCGGCGGCAAGCGCCATCGCATCGATCTTACCGAACTGACCGGCAAGGCGATCACGGTCTACCCGCAGCACGAGGTGATCATCGACCTCGTCGCGGCGCGGCTGGCGGCCGGCGGCCAACTGCTGTTCGAAGCGAGCGAGGTGGCGCTGCACGGCACCGATACCGCGCAGCCGTCGGTCACGTTCTCGCACCAGGGCGAAGCACAGCGGCTTCTGGCTGACTTCGTCATCGGCTGCGACGGCTTCCATGGCGTGTCGCGCCCGGCGATTCCGGCGGGTGTGCGCCAGGACTTCCAGCGCACCTATCCGTTCGGCTGGTTCGGCATCCTGGTCGAGTCCGCGCCGTCGTCCGACGAACTCATCTACGCCCAGCACGAGCGCGGGTTTGCCCTCGTCAGCACCCGCTCGCCCACCGTGCAGCGCCTGTATTTCCAGTGCGATCCGCAAGACCATGTCGACAACTGGTCGGATGACCGCATCTGGTCCGAACTGCATGCGCGTACCGCGAGCGACGGCGGCTGGAAGCTCAACGAGGGCCGGATCTTCCAGAAGAACATCATCGGCATGCGCAGTTTCGTCTGCGCCCCGATGCGTTCCGGCCGCCTGTTCCTGGCCGGCGACGCCGCGCACATCGTGCCGCCGACCGGCGCCAAGGGGATGAACCTGGCGATTTCCGACGTGCGCCTGCTCGCGCGCGCGCTGGAGGCCTTCTACCAGCGCGGCACCGAAGAGCTGCTGGACGGCTATTCGGACGCGGCCCTCAAGCGCGTGTGGCGGGCCGAATACTTCTCGTGGTGGATGACGCGCCTGTTGCACACCTTCGCCGACGCGTCGCCATTCGAGCGCCAGGTGCAGCGTGCGGAGCTGGAAAACGTCGTGTCCTCACGCGCGATGCGCACGGCGCTGGCGGAAAACTACGTGGGCGCGTTCTGAAGCGGGCGGCCGGAAGCGGGCAGGGCCGGCACATGCGCTCCGGTCCGGGATGACCGGCGGCGGCCCCGAGCGCTGGAAGCGGCGTCAGGCCGGCGGGGTGGAATAGTCCGGCGGCGCGGCGTAGAGCGCCGCCAGGCCCTCGTCCTCGAGGTCTTCCAGCAGGCGGATCAGGGTGGCCGACGCCTGTTTGCACTCGTACAGGAGCGGCATCATGTCGGCCAGCGCGGCGCCGGCCCGCACCCGCTCGATGAGCCGGGCGCCGGCCTCGTGCAGCGCGCGGTGCGGGGCGTCGATCGCCTGGTACATCGGCGTATCGGCGAAGTAGCGGCCGTCGCCCACGTACCACGCCCCGAGGGCGCACTTGGTCACGCCCATGGCTGGATAGCCGTCCATCTGGCGCAGCGGCGAATCGGCCGGCAGCGCCGCGCGCTGGATGACGTAGCTGACCATCTGACGGCGCCACTGGATGTGGTCGACGATCGCCATGTGCACCAGCCCGATCGGCATGCCGCGGCGCTTGCCGTTGTCGCGCCGGAACAGGTCGAACTGGTCCAGGGGGAGCGGGCGGCTGATCAGGTAGCCCTGCGCCACCTTGCAGCCCGCCTCGACCAGGAAATCATGCTGCTCCGGCGTTTCCACGCCTTCGGCCACCACGGTCAGGCCCAGCTCGTGCCCGAGCCGGATGGAGGAGCGCACGATGGTCGCGTTCTTGGCCGAGTCGAGCATGCGGCCGATGATTCCCTTGTCGAGCTTGATCGTCGTGAACGGCCACTGGCTGAGCGTGTCCATGCTGGAGTAACCGATTCCATAGTCGTCCATTGCCAGTCCCACACCGACGTCGGCCAGCTCCTGGACGTTCCAGAGCATGGACGCACCACCCTGCAAGGCCTGGGTTTCGGTGATTTCGAGCTCGAGGGTGGTGGGGGACAGTCCGTACTGCAAGACGGCATCGAGGATGGCCCTGGTGACGAGGGCGTCCTCGAGATCGCGGGCGGTCACGTTGAGCGAAAAGTGCAAGCCCTCTTCCAGGTGCTTGCCCACCAGGTCGTGGACCAGCGTGGACAGCAACTGCATGGTCAGTTCCTTGATCAGGCCGCTGTGCTCAGCCACCTCGATGAAGGTGGCCGGTGGCAGCATCGTGCCGTCGGGCCGCTGCCATCGCGCCAGGGCCTCGGCGCCGACGATGCGGTCGGTGACCAGAGATGCCTTGGGCTGGTAATGCAGGATGAATTCCCTGTTACGCAGCCCTTGGGCGATGTCCGATGTGGTGACCCTGACCATGGCGCGCCTCCCTCGCCGATGCGGAATCTATCTTTATCCGCCGATATGGCTGGACCGTCAAGCGTGCCTGCGGTCCGCGCGGCATGCCGGACGGCGCCCGCGTGTTGCTGGTGGGGGCAGCGGCGGCGATGAGGGCAGCCGCCGGCGAGGCGCCGGGCGCGACGCCGGGCGTCCCGGCAGCGCATTTGTTGAACATGGATGCCGATCCCGACCGTGGCCGGCAGGGGCGGATACCAGCGCCCATATCGCGGCTGCGCCACGCCCGGCCAAGCTGCGCGAAAAGGACTATCATGATCGCTTTATCAACCCGGACCTTGATGCTCATGACGACTTCCAGCTATCCCGACATCCGCCTCCTGATCGCCAACGAATGGGTCGACGCCACCGGCGGCAAGACCATTCCTGTGGTCAACCCGGCCACCGGACAGCCGATCGGCACCGTGGCCCATGCCGCCATCGCCGACCTGGACCGCGCCCTGGCCGCCGCCCAGAAAGGGTTCGAGGCCTGGCGCGTCGTTCCCGCCGCCGAGCGCGCCGCCACCATGCGCCGCGCCGCCAGCCTGCTGCGCGAGCGCGCCGGCGACATCGCGCGCCTCCTGACCCAGGAACAGGGCAAACCCCTGGCCGAAGCGAAGATGGAAGCCATGGCCGGCGCCGAGATCATCGACTGGTTCGCCGCCGAAGGCATGCGCGTATATGGCCGCATCGTGCCGTCGCGCAATCCGGCCGCGCAGCAACTGGTGCTGAAGGAGCCGGTCGGCCCGGTCGCTGCCTTCACGCCGTGGAACTTCCCGATCAACCAGGTCGTGCGCAAGCTGGCCGCGGCGCTCGCCACCGGCTGCTCCTTCCTGTGCAAGGCGCCTGAAGAAACGCCGGCGTCGCCGGCGGCGCTGTTCCAGTGCTTCGTCGACGCCGGCGTGCCGCCGGGCGTGGTGGGACTGGTGTTCGGCGACCCGGCCGAGATTTCGGGCTACCTGATTCCGCACCCGGTCATCCGCAAGGTCACCTTCACCGGCTCGACCCCGGTCGGCAAGCAGCTGGCGGCCCTGGCCGGCGCCCACATGAAGCGCGTGACGATGGAACTGGGCGGCCATGCGCCGGTGATCGTGGCGGCCGATGCCGACGTGGCGCTGGCGGTCAAGGCCGCCGGCGGCGCCAAGTTCCGCAACGCGGGCCAGGTGTGCATCTCGCCGACCCGCTTCCTGGTGCACAACGCGATCAAGGACGAGTTCACGCGCGCGCTGGTCAAGCACGCCGAAAGCCTCAAGCTGGGCGACGGCCTGCAGGAAGGCACCACGCTGGGGCCGCTGGCCAATCCGCGCCGCCTGACGGCGATGTCGCAGCTGGTGGACGACGCGCGCGCCAAGGGCGCGGTGGTCGCCACCGGCGGCGTGCGCGTCGGTGATGCCGGCAACTTCTTCGCGCCGACCATCCTGGCCGACGTGCCTCTGGCGGCGAGCGTATTCAATGACGAGCCGTTCGGCCCGGTGGCGGCGATCCGCGGTTTCGACAGCCTCGAGGATGCGATTCTCGAGGCCAACCGCCTGCCGTACGGCTTGGCCGCCTATGCGTTCACCAGCTCGATCAAGAACGCCCAGCTCTTGATGAACCGCATCGAAGTCGGCATGTTGTGGATTAACCAGCCCGCCACGCCGAGCGCCGAGCTGCCGTTCGGCGGGGTCAAGGATTCGGGCTATGGTTCCGAAGGCGGTCCCGAGGCGCTGGAATCTTACCTCAACACCAAGGCCGTCTCGATGGTCGGGGTCTGATTCCGGCCGGGCCGCACTCGTCGCTGGCGTTGTCGATCGGCTGGCTGTGCCGTCGACAGGCCGCGCAGCGTGCGCTCAAGGGGTAGGGGCAGCGGCGGCGTCGAGGTAGTGCACCTCGTCGGAGACCGCGCGCAGCATGGCGGCCGCCTGTTCCGGCGTCAGGTCGCGCTGGGGCTCGGCCAGCATCTCGAAGCCGACCATGAACTTGCGCACCGACGCCGAGCGCAGCAGCGGCGGATGGAAGTGGGCATGCAGCTGCCAGGCCGCGGTGTCGGCGTCTTGCCCGTCTTGCCCATACGGGGCGCCGTGCCAGCCCATCGAATACGGGAACGAGGTCTGGAACAGGTTGTCGTAGCGGGTGGTCAGGCGCTTGAGGGCGAGCGCCAGGTCAGTGCGCTGCGCGTCATTCAATGCTTCCAGGCGCGCCACCTTGAACCGCGGCAGCAGCAGTGTTTCGAACGGCCAGGCCGCCCAGTACGGCACCACCGCCAGCCAGTGCGCGGTCTCGACCACCACCCGCTCGGTTGCCTGCGCCTCGCGCCCGGCGACGTCCAGCAGCAGCGGCCGGCCATGCTGGTCATGATAGGCGCGTTGATGGATGTCCTCGCGCGCCGGCAGGTCGGGCAGGAAGCTGGTGGCCCAGATCTGGCCATGCGGGTGCGGGTTGGAGCAGCCCATCGCCGCGCCCTTGTTCTCGAATACCTGGACCCAGCGGTAGCTGGCGCCCAGCTCGGCCGCCTGTTCGCACCAGGTGTCGACCACCTCGCGCAGCGCCGGCAGGGGCAGTTGGGGCAGCGATTTGGCATGGTCGGGCGAAAAGCAGATCACGCGGCTGGTGCCGCGCGCGCTCATGCTCTGGAACAGCGGGTCGGCGCCGGGCGGCGCTTCCGGGGTGTCGGGTGTCAAGGCCGCGAAGTCGTTGGCGAACACATAGGTGCCCTTGTAGTCGGGGTTGCGCTCGCCGTTGACGCGCACGTTGCCGGGGCACAGGTAGCAGCCGGGATCGTGCGCCGGCCCGGTGGCGCGGTCGGGGGCTTCCTGCTGCCCTTGCCAGGGGCGCTTGGCGCGGTGGGGTGATACGAGTACCCAGTCGCCGCCGAGCGGATTGTAACGGCGGTGCGGGTGGTCGGTGGGATTGAACATCGCATTCCTCGTCATGGTCGGATCGCCTGGAGCTTACCACCCGACGCCATCGATGGCGACCAGCGGCACGCAGATCGCGGCCGAGCCGCAGGATGTGGATGGGACGAGGAGAAGATATGCTGGCCCTGCGATGGACGAGCACGCGCGCGGCGGCGTAGACTGCGGATTCGATCCGCTCATCTGTTCATCCGCTATCCGCACATGATCATCTCGTCCGCCACCGACTTCCGCCAGGCCGCGCGCCGCCGGCTGCCACCCTTCCTGTTTCACTACCTCGACGGCGGCGCCGGCGCCGAGCAGACCCTGCGCAGCAACGTCGACGACCTGCAGGCGATCAAGCTGCGCCAGCGCGTGCTGCGCGGGTCCGAGCAGCTCGACCTGGGCGTCGAGTGGTTCGGCGAAGGCTATGCGCTGCCGATCGCGCTGGCGCCGGTGGGCCTGACCGGCATGTATGCCCGGCGCGGCGAGGTGCAGGCGGTGCGCGCCGCCTGCCGCCGCAACATCCCGTTCATCCAGTCGACCGTCTCGGTCTGTCCGCTGGCCGAGGTGGCGGCCCAGGCCGCCCACCCGATCTGGTTCCAGCTGTACGTGCTGAAAGACCGCGGCTTCATGCGCGACGTCATGCGCCGTGCATGGGAACTCGGGTCGCGCACCCTGGTGTTCACGGTGGACATGCCGGTGCCCGGCGCGCGCTACCGCGACGCCCACAGCGGCATGAGCGGGCCGAACGCGCCGCTGCGGCGCCTGCTGCAGGCCGCGCTCCATCCGCGCTGGGCCTGGGACGTGGGGCTGTTCGGGCGTCCGCATGACCTGGGCAACATCACCGCCTATCGCGGCAGCGCCACTGGCTTGGCCGACTACATCGGCTGGCTCGGCGCCAATTTCGACCCCGGCATCGCCTGGCCCGACCTGCAATGGATCCGCGACGAGTGGCAGGGCAAGCTGGTCATCAAGGGCATCCTCGACCCCGAGGATGCGCGCGCTGCGCTGGCCTTCGGCGCCGACGGCATCGTGGTCTCGAACCACGGCGGCCGCCAGCTCGATGGCGCGCCGTCGAGCGCGGCGGTGCTGCCGGCCATCGCCGCCGCGGTCAAGGGGCGGATGACGATCTTCGCCGACGGCGGCGTGCGCACCGGGACCGACGTGTTCCGCATGCTGGCGCTGGGGGCGGACGGCGTGCTGCTGGGGCGCGCCTTCGTCTATGCGCTGGCCACCCAAGGCCAGGCCGGGGTCGAGCGCCTGCTGCAGATCATGGAAAAGGACTTGCGCACCAATATGGTCCTGACCGGCGTGCGTGCGGTGAGCGAGATCGGGCCGGAGCTGCTGGCGGCCTGACTTTCGGATAGGGCGCTCAGCCGTCCGGGTCCGGTTTCACGCGGGTGAGCTTGTAGTCGGCGGCGGAACGCTCGAGCGCCAGGCCCAGCGTGTCCTTCAGTTCGTCGGGATCCGCGCCGGCGTCCAGCTGGCGCTTGGCGAAGGTGTTGCGCAAGGTGCGCCCGCCGGAGCGCGACAAGTCCATGCCGGCCCGCTCGAACGTGGCGCGCATCTGCATGTAGACGGTTTTCCTGGTCATCCGGGCGCCGGTCAGGTTGGCCGGGAACACGAACTCGCCCGGGATCGCCATCGTTTCTCTTTCGTCCAGCCAGGCGCGCAGTTCGTCGGCGCCTTCGGCGGGCAGGGCGACCTCGTGTTCGTGGCTGGTGTCGTGCTTTTCTTCCGGGGTGATCGTCAGCACGATCGCGCCGTCGATCGACGCCTGGCGGCCGACTTCCGTGGTCAACAGGCCAACCGCTTCCGATACCTTCAGCCCCGCCAGCGCGATGACCACCTGCATGGCGCGGTCGCGCCGGCGCTTCCAGCCATCGAACGGGGTAGAGCGCCGGCGCCGCGGCGCCTCGGCCGGCAGCGCCGCGAAAAAGCGCGCCAGCTGGTCTTCCGACAGGGTGCGTCCGGCCTCGTCCTTCGCCATGTGGGCGCGGTCGATGCCGAGAATCGCCTCTTGCGCCGGATTGGGCACGACCCCGAGATGCTCGTAGCAGCGTTCCAGCAGGCGCAGGTAGCGGTAGGCGATCTTGCTGTTCAGGACGCGCTTGCCCTTGACCGTGCGGTTGATGAAGCGCAGCAGGTCTGCCTTCGACACCCTGGAGAAGGGCAGGCGCTGTTCCCGCAGCCAGCCGGCCAGGTTGTTGAACATGAACAGGTAGATCTTCGCCGACTCGGCCGACAGCACGCGCAGCGTGCCGTCGGCGCGCTGGCGCCGGCCGGTTTCGGCGAAGGCCGTGCTCGACACGAACGCGTTGAATGAGGTGACCGGGTCGGCGTCCCAGGAGGTGGCGGTGTGCATGGCGCGGCGCATTGGATGGAGATGGCGCCACCATACCATAAAACGTAACTAACCAACATTACGCACACACCAAAGAAAAACCTGAACGCTGACGACTACGAACAGGCTAACCCTACTCACGCAAGGCTTGCAGGAGAGGGGGCGAGCCGGACCCCGGTCGGCGTCCGCAGGCGGCGCCGCATGGATGGCGCCGATCGATCGCTCAGAGGGCGCGCAACACGCCCATGGCGCCGGCCAGCTTTTCCGACAGCAGCGACGTGTCGCTGTGCGTCATGACCAGCTCCTGCGTGGCGCGGGTCATCGCCACATACAGCAGGCGCGCCTCGTCGCGCTCGTCCTCGCCGTCCCTTGCCGGTGCGCCGATGCCGGGAATGCAGACGAGCGGGAATTCCAGCCCTTTGCTGCTGTGCATGGTGATCAGTTTCACGCTGTCGTGCTCCGGGGTGAACGATCCCTTGCGGTCCTGCTGCCACTGGAAGGGGATGCGCTTGTGCTCCAGGGCGTCGACGAGCAGCTTGCCGATGCCATAGCGGCGGTAGACGACCGCCATCTCGTTCCATGGCGTTCCCAGGCGATTGGCTTCGGTCAGGCGATCGGCCAGGAACGCGGCTTCATCCTTCAGCGTCGGCAAGGTGACGAGCAGCGGTTTCGGGCCGCGGCGCCCGGCGCTCATCGGCAGCACGGTCGGCGCCTGGTCTTCTTCGGCATCGCTGGGCGAGAGCAGGTTGTCGGCAAAGGCGCGCGCCACCGCCAGGATGTCGGCGGTGTTGCGGTAATTGAGCTTCAGGATGGTGGTGCGGCCCTTTGCCTGGATGCCGACGCTGGAAAACGAAAACCGGGGTCGCTTGCGGTCGCCATAGATCGACTGGGCATCGTCATACAGCACGAGCAGCGAGTTCGAATCCGGGTGCACCATCTGGACCACGAGCTTGAACCATTCCGGCCTGAAGTCGTGCCCTTCGTCGACCAGCACGGCGTCGTACTGCGCCGATGGAATCAGCTTCTGGTCGACCGAGCGGATCACGCGCTCCACGCAGGCTTCGAAGAAGGCGTTGGCGTCGCCGTCGTTGACCGGCTTGCCCGCATGGTAGGCGTCGAGCTGGCGCACGCACCAGGCATGGAAGGTGGCAACGTGAACCTTGTCCTGCAAGCCCTTCGCCGCCATCACGCTCGCGAGCTTGGTCGCCAGCGTCTTGTTGTAGCACAGCACCAGGATCGGTCGTGTGGACGATTTCGCCAGGTGTTCGGCCCGATAACCCAGGATCAGCGTCTTGCCCGAGCCGGCGACCCCGTGGATGACGCGGTGTCCTTCGCCCAGGCTGCGCGCCAGTTGCTCCTGCTGCAGGTCCATCACGCGCAGGACATCCGGCAGCTCGACCGTCATTTGCCCCGGTTCGTCGAACGCGCCCGGCTGGGGCGGGATCCGTACCTCGGGGAAGATGTGCCAGCGGATGCGGTCGATCTGCGGTAGCGTCAGTTTCCGCGTGAATTTGATGGGGAACATCTGCCACAGCCGCTGCTGGAAACCTTCCGGGTCCACGGCGTCGGTCATCTCGTCCTGGCAGATGACGAGGTGCGGGGGCAGGACGCCATCGAGCTCGGCCTTGTCGAACTGCTTGCGGGTGATATTGGTCAACACTACGCCATGGCCGTAAGGAAATGCCGGCTTGCCTTTCAGCGAGCCGCTGGGCCATACCAGTTGCGGGTCGCGTTCGAGCTTGTTGATCACGGCGTACATGTACTGACGTGCCTGTTCCAGTGGATTCTGCACGTGCTTGACGCCGTCGCCGGCGACGATCGCCACCGTCTGCTTGTCGATGCTGCGGATCGTATCGGGACGCCAGTCCTTGACCTCGAGGACCAACAGGCCGCGGTTCGGATGGAACACGACGAAGTCCGGGTGCTGGGTGCGCTCGCCGATCGACACGTCGTACCAGCACAGGTAGTCGTCTTCGAGCTTGTCTTCGAGACGGGTCGCCAGGCGCCGTTCCCCGGGCGTCATTCGCGAGGCGCAAGCGCCGATCGAAGGAATCAGCGTTGCCATGTGCACTCCTAGTTTTACTCGCGAATCATTCTACCGGACGCCTCGACGGGCAAAACTCGCCAATTTCCACGTTGTTGCGCCGATACGTCCAGGCTGGCGGCGGCCGGCGGAGCAGTAGAATGATCCTCCGGCCGGCAGGCGATACGGCGCCCCGTGATAAAATGCGCGCGCTATCCCTGGCAGTAGCGGATCGAGCGAAGTGCGACTCCCACGAGAAATTCGGTACTGTAATCAGCGACCATGAGCCCTGTCCCGGTAGTAATGACGTTAAGTTAAGGCGAAAGTCTTCTCGAGTTAGCGTAAAAGCGTCGTCCCCACGCAGGTGGGGACCCAATCTTGCAAGCGTTTCGGCGACGTTTGCAGCACTTGGGTCCCCGCCTGCGCGGGGACGACGTATTTGACGGCTAGCTCAGCAGCTCAACTTAACGGTATTACTGTCCCGGCAGGGCTTTCTATTTTTACCCCATCGTTTCTGGATTTTTCATGGAAATTAAAGTCAACTTCCTCGACAAGCTTCGCCTGGAAGCCAAGTTCGACGATTTCACCGTCATCGCCGACCAGCCGATCCGTTACAAGGGTGACGGCTCGGCGCCGGGCCCTTTCGATTACTTCCTGGCCTCGTCGGCCCTGTGCGCGGCGTATTTCGTGAAGTTGTACTGCAACACCCGGAATATCCCGACCGAGAATATCCGCCTGTCGCAAAATAATATCGTCGACCCGGACAACCGCTACCAGCAGATCTTCAAGATCCAGGTCGAGCTCCCCGCGGACATCTCCGACAAGGACCGCCAGGGCATCCTGCGCTCGATCGAGCGCTGCACGGTGAAAAAAGTGGTCCAGGCCGGCCCCGAATTCGTGATCGAGGAGGTGGCCAGCCTGGACGCCGACGCCCAGGCGCTGCTGACCCTGCAGCCCGACGCGGAATCGCGCACCTATATCGCGGGCAAGGACCTGCCGCTGGAGCAGACCATCGCCAACATGTCGGGCATGCTGGCCAGCTGGGGCATCAAGATCGAAATCGCGTCCTGGCGCAATATCGTCCCCAACGTCTGGTCGCTGCACATCCGCGACGCGCATTCGCCGATGTGCTTCACCAACGGCAAGGGCGCGACCAAGGAAAGCGCATTGGCTTCGGCGCTGGGCGAATTCATCGAACGCCTGAACAACAACCACTTCTATGCCGGCGCATTCTGGGGCGAGGACATCGCCAACGCCGACTTCGTGCATTACCCGAGCGAGCGCTGGTTCAAGCCGGGCCCGGACGATGCGCTGCCGGAAGGCATCCTCGACGACTCCAGCCTGGCGTTCTACGATCCCGATGGCGAATTGCGCGGATCGCACCTGATCGACACCAATTCGGGCAACGTGGAGCGCGGCATCTGCGCGCTGCCTTTCGTGCGCCATTCGGACGGCGAGGTCGTGTATTTCCCGTCCAACCTGGTCGAAAACCTGTATGCCAGCAACGGCATGAGCGCCGGTAACACGCTGGCCGAGGCGCAGGTGCAGTGCCTGTCCGAGATTTTCGAGCGCGCGGTCAAGCGCGAGATCCTGGAAGGCGAGCTGGCCTTGCCCGACGTGCCGCAGGCGGTGCTGGCGAAATATCCTGGCATCGTGGCCGGCATCAAGGGCCTGGAAGAGCAGGGCTTCCCGGTGCTGGTCAAGGACGCCTCGCTGGGTGGACAGTATCCGGTGATGTGCGTGACCTTGATGAACCCGCGCACCGGCGGCGTCTTCGCGTCCTTCGGCGCCCATCCGAGCTTCGAGGTGGCGCTGGAGCGCAGCCTGACCGAATTGCTGCAGGGGCGCAGCTTCGAGGGCCTGAACGACCTGCCGCGGCCGACCTTCGCCAGCGAAGCGGTGACCGAACCCTATAATTTCGTCGAACACTTCATCGATTCGAGCGGCGTCGTCTCGTGGCGCTTCTTCAGCGCCAGATCGGACTTCGATTTCGTCGAGTGGGACTTCACCGCGCAGGGCGAGCATGCCAACGCCGAGGAAGCCGCGACCCTGCTCGCCATCCTCGAGGAGATGGGCAAGGAAGTCTATACCGCCGTCTACGACCAGCTGGGCGCCGTGGCCTGCCGCATCCTGGTGCCCGATTATTCCGAAGTGTATCCGGTCGAAGACCTGATCTGGGACAACACCAACAAGTCGCTGCTGTTCCGCTCCGACATCCTCAACCTGCACCGCCTGGACGACGAAGCACTGGCGCTGCTCCTCGAGCGCCTGGAAAACAATGAGCTGGACGAGTATTCCGACATCGCCAGCCTGATCGGCATCGAGTTCGACGAGAACACCGACTGGGGCCAGCTGACGGTGCTCGAACTGCGGCTCTTGATCAACCTCGCGCTCAAGCGCTACGAGGACGCGCACGAACTGGTCGGCGCCTTCCTGCAGTACAACGACAACACCGTCGAGCGAGGCCTGTTCTACCAGGCCATGAACGTGGTGCTCGAGGTGGTGCTGGACGACGAGCTGGCACTGGGCGACTACGTCGCCAACTTCCGCCGCATGTTCGGCGACGCCAGGATGGACGCGGTGCTCAGGTCCGTCGAAGGCACGGTGCGCTTCCATGGCCTGACCCCGACCAGCATGCGGCTCGAAGGGCTCGAGCGCCACCACCGCCTGATCGACAGCTACCGCAAGCTGCACGCGGCGCGCGCGAAGGCGGCGGGCGCCAGGTAAGGCAAGCATAAGGCAAGCATGATCGCGCCCCTGTCCGCAGGGGCATTTTTTTGCCATCGGGCGATTCCCTCGGTAGAATCGGCGTCTTCGCTTGCACGCCCGGGGAGACGCCAGATGCGCGACGCAATCATCATCGGCGCCGGCCATAACGGCCTGGTCTGCGCCTGGTACCTGGCCCGCGCCGGGTTGAAGGTGACGCTGCTCGAGCGGCGCGACGTCGTCGGCGGCGCCGCGGTCACCGAGGAATTCCATCCCGGTTTCCGCAACTCGGTGGCCGCCTACACCGTTTCGCTCCTCAATCCCAAGGTGATCCACGACATGGCGCTGGGCCGGCACGGCCTGCGCATCGTCGAACGTCCGCTTTCCAATTTTCTCCCGCTGGAAGATGGCCGCTACCTGAAGGTCGGCGCCGGCAGGACCGCCCTGGAAGTCGCCAGGTTCTCGCAGCGCGACGCCGGGCGTCTGGACGACTACCATCGGCACCTGGACGACGCGGCCGACCTGCTGCGCGAGCTGGTGCTGCGCACGCCACCGAACCGCAGCCAGGGCGGCTGGCTGGCCGCGCTGCCCGAGCTGCTCGAGGCCGGCCGCATCGGCAACCGCATGCGCAAGCTGTCGCTGGCCAGCCAGCGCGAACTGCTGGACCTGTTCACCAAGTCGGCCGGCGACGTCCTGGACGGCTGGTTCGAGAGCGATCCAATCAAGGCGGCCTATGGTTTCGACAGCGTGGTGGGTAACTACGCCAGTCCCTACACGCCGGGATCGGCCTACGTGCTGCTGCACCACGTGTTCGGCGAGGTCAATGGAAAAAAGGGCGCCTGGGGCCACGCCATCGGCGGCATGGGCGCCATCACCCAGGCGATGGCAAAGGCGGTGCAGGCCCTGGGCGTGGAGATCCGCACCGGATGCGGGGTAGCCGAAGTCGTGCTGCACAAGGGTCGCGCCACCGGCGTCGTCACGGCCGATGGCGAGCGGTTCGATGCGCGCGCCGTCGTCTCCAACCTCAATCCGCGACTGCTGTACACCCGGCTGGTCGACCCTGGCGCGCTGCCGGCCGACTTTTTGCGCCGCATCGGGGCGTGGCGCTGCGGTTCGGGCACGTTCCGCATGAACGTCGCGCTGTCCGAACTGCCGGACTTTCGCTGCCTGCCAGGCCGGGGCATCGCCGAACACCACGGCAGCGGCATCATCATCGCGCCCAGCCTGCGTTACATGGAGCGCGCCTACCACGACGCGCGCGCCCAGGGCTGGTCGCAGGCGCCGATCGTCGAGCTCCTCATCCCGTCGACGCTCGACCCGAGCCTGGCCCCGCCGGGCCAGCATGTGGCGAGCCTGTTCTGCCAGCACGTCGCGCCGATACTGCCCGATGGCGCGAGCTGGGACGAGCACCGCGAGCAGGTGGCCGACCTCATGATCGACACCGTCGACCGCCATGCGCCGAACTTCAGACGCGCGGTGCTGGGCCGCCAGATCATGAGCCCGCTCGACCTGGAACGCACGTTCGGGCTGGTCGGCGGCGACATCTTTCATGGCGCGCTGGGGCTCGACCAGCTGTTCTCGGCGCGTCCGATGCTCGGCCACGCCGACTACCGTGGCCCCGTGCCGGGCCTGTATACCTGCGGCGCGGGCACCCATCCCGGCGGCGGCGTGACCGGCGCGCCCGGGCACAACGCCGCGCGCGAGATCCTGCGCGACTTCAGGCGGGGGCGCGCTGCGCCGCCGGTCGCGCCGGCATAGTCCCGCATCGCGCTTGCGCGTGGGCCAGGACGCGCGCCCAGGGCCGCCCTGGGGGTGGTCCGGAATAGGCTCTTAGCGCACGTCGAGTAGCTCGACGTCGAAGATCAGGCTCGCGTTCGGTGGAATCGGACCGGCGCCGCCGGCGCCATAACCCATCTCGGGCGGCAGGATGAGGGTGCGCTTGCCGCCAACCTTCATGCCTTGCACGCCTTCGTCCCAGCCGCGGATGACCTGGCCGGCGCCCAGCTGGAAGCTGAACGGCGCGCGTCCGGCCGACGAATCGAACTGCGCGCCGCGCAGCGTTTCCTTGCCCGGCTCGTACAGCCAGCCGGTGTAGTTGACGACAGCGGTGGCGCCGGCCACGGCTTCCTTGCCGGTACCGGGAATGGTGTCGATCTTCTGGAAGGCGACGGCCGACGCGGCCGACTGCGGCGCCTGGGCGCGGTCGCAGCCGGCCAGCGCCAGCGTCAGGCCCAGGCCGAGGACGCAGGAGGACAGCAGGTGTTTCATAGGCTTCTTTCTTGATAGTTGCCGGAGTGGTATGCCCGGCAGCATACATGGCGCCGCGCGCGCTGCCAACACCGGCGCATCCGCACGGCCCCCGCCGTGCGGCCTTGGCGCGTCCGGTCTCCACCTTACACCTGCAGGCAGGCCCGCTCGACCTGTGCGCAACGGCGCCCCTTGTCGCCGGGCGCCGGGGCTCCGGCATCACCGCGCCATACACCGGCGCCACGACACATTGCCATCGCCATCTGGAAGTAACCAGCGCGCTACGGCGCGCTTGTTCGATGTATTTGCCGGACTGGTTCGTCGTTTGTAAAAAGATGTATGAACTAATTTGTGTATTTATGTCAACGGAATCCGATGGCGAAGCGTTGAGCCTGGTATCGAAGGGCGCAACCGTCGTGCACAGGACGTGCACGCCAGAGCGCATCACAGAACTGGAGAATGAATGAGAGTCAAGCCGATCTGCGCCGCCATCATGCTGATGTCGGCCTATGGCGCGCCGGCCCTGGCGCAAACCGTCGCCGGGACCAACGCCGAGATCGAGGCCCGGACCGACACCGAGGCCGCCACGGCCGCGCAGGCCGTTCCAGCCGCAGAGGCCGCCGCCGTTCCTGCCGCCGCCGTGGTGCAGGTCACCGGCCTGCGCCAGAGCCTGCGCTCGGCCGAAGACATCAAGCGCGACGCCCCGCAGGTGGTGGACGCCATCAACGCCGACGACATCGGCAAATTCCCCGACCGCCAGGCCGGCGACGCGCTGCAGCGCATCGCCGGCGTGCAGGTAGGGCGCGACCGCGGCGAAACCAGCACCGTCATCATCCGCGGCCTGCCGGACGTCGCCACTACGCTCGACGGCAACGAGATCTTCACCGCCGCCGGCCGCCGCCTGTCTTATCAGGACTTGCCGGTCCAGTCGATCGCCGGCATGGAAGTGTACAAGTCGGCCACCGCCAACCAGTTCGAAGGCGGCATCGCCGGCGCCGTCAACATCCGCCTGCGCGCGCCGTTCGACAACAAGGGCTTCACCGGGACCGGCTACATCGAGGACCGCGTCAACCAGACCAATGGCAGCGGCAATACCCCGGACAAGCACAGCCCGGGCGGCGGCTTCCTGGTCAGCAACCGCTGGAACACCGCCTTCGGCGAGATGGGCGCGCTGTTCGACGTCGCCGTCAACCGCGACAACTGGGCCTACCCGGTGCAATACGTCGACCGTCCCGACAATGTGTTTTCGGTGCGCCCGGACGGCAGCGCCACCCGCCTCGGCAACGTCGGTCCGTATGCGCCGGCCGCGCCGGACGACGTGCTCGGCCAGCTGCCGAACATCGGCGGCATCTACAACGCCGGACAGCGCGAGCGCCAGAGCGTGCACGGCGCCTTCCAGTGGAAGGTCAATCCACGCCTGACGGCCAGCGCCCAGTACCTGGGCATGGGCTACCAGGGCCGCTCCGGCGTCAACTACGTGATGAGCAACGTCACCTGGGCGCCGCGCCTGACGGACGTGGTGCTGGCGCCGCAAGGCAGCGCCTGCGCCACGCCGCAGGGCGCGATCTGCCCGATCCTGGCCGCCAGCGCGCCGGCCGCGCGGTTCGGCAACGCCTACGACTGGGATCCGTACACGGCGTCGAGCAGCTGGGGCCAGAACGAGCGCACCGCCACCCATTACCTGAACCTTGGCCTGAAGTACGCCGATGGCCCGCTCAGCGTCGACTCACAGTTCGGTTACACCCGCTCCAGGTTCGTCAACGACACCGTGATCGTCGACCAGCAGGTGCCGGGCGCCAGCGCCAGCGTGTACTCGTACGGCGCCGACGGCCACGGCGGCTTCAACGCGATCACGCTGCCGGGCAGCGGCGGCAATGCCCTGCAGGACCCGCGCAACTACGTGCTGCGCGGCCTGGTGCAGAACTGGAACGAGCAGGCCGGCAGCCAGCTGCAATGGCGCACCGACGCCACCTGGCGCCTTGGCGGCGACGGTTTCTTCACGGCCCTGCTGGGCGGCCTGCGCCTGTCCTCGCGCAAGGCCAGCTATCACGGCGCCGAAGGCTACGCCGATTTCAGCGGCGAGCGTCCAGGCGCTGCCGGCGCCCTCGGCCCGGCGTTCCAGGCGCGGGTGCCGGGCCTCGATCGCCTGGGCGGCGCCTGGTACGGCCCGTCATCCGACTTCCTGATCGACGATGCCGACGCCGTGCGCGCGCTGTACGGCGCGGCCAGCGGCCGCGTGCCGGACGACCCGGGCCGCCTGTTCGACCAGCGCGAGCGCAACGCGACCCTGTACCTGGCGGCGCGCTGGGCAGCCAACCCGGGCGGCATCGACGTCAAGGGCGAGATCGGTGCGCGCGTCGTGCGCCTCAATCGCGAGCTGAGCGGCATGACCCGGATCGGCGACGCGGTGTCGAACGTCGACCTGTCGACCTACGAAACCAATTACCTGCCAAGCGCTTCGGCGGTGGTCGGCTGGACCGAAGATCTGCAATCGCATTTCTCGGTCGGCAAGACCATCACCCGTCCGAACTTCGGCACGCTCAATCCGGCCCTGACCCTGGTGCCGTCGACCGTCAATCTGCCGGGCAGCGGCGGCGCCGGCAACCCGTACCTGGCGCCGACCCGCTCGACCAATATCGACGCCACGCTCGAATACTACTTCCAGAAAAACGGCTTCGCCCAGGTCGCGCTGTTCAACCGCGACATCGACGGCTACGAGCAGAGCTTCACGCGCGATGAAGTCATCGGCGGCCAGGTCTACCGTGTGACGCGTCCGCAGAATTCGGGCAAGGGCCGGCTGCGCGGGGCCGAATTCGGGATCCAGAAGTTCTTCGACTTCTTGCCCGGCCCATGGGCCAACTTCGGCGCCCAGGCCAACGCTACGTGGATCGACGGCGACAACCAGAGCCGTACTGCCTTCGACAGCGACACCTACACCACCACGCCGCTGACCGGCGTGGCCAGGAAGAGCTACAACCTCGCGCTGCTGTACGAGGGCAACGGCATCACCGGGCGCCTGGCCGCCACCCGCCGCGGCGACTACGTCGAGCAGATCGCCGAAGCGCCGTTCAACCAGGACCGCGTGGTCAAGGGGGCGACCTTCGTCGACCTGAGCATCGGCTACGAGATCAACGACACCGTCTCGTTGCAGTTCGATGCGATCAACCTGACCAGGACGAAGTTCGAGAGCACGCTGGGCGAGTACATGCCGCGCGACGTACGCTACAACCCGACGACCTATGGCCTGAGCCTGAGGTTCCGGATGTAGCGTGCGCGCGTCCACGGACGCCGGCGTCCGCCTTGCCGTGGCCCCGGCGACGCGAAGGCGGGCAGGGCCGCGACCGCGCCCCGGTGCGGGCGTGCGCCGCTGGTCGGCTCGGCCGGGTCAGGACCCCGTGCGCGGCGGCGCGGCGTCGGCCGCCATCTCCATCACTGAATCACGCTTGTCCAGCAGGTGCCGCGACAGGATCGCCGCCAGGCGCTTGCCGTCGCGCTCTTCGAGCGCTTCCATCATCTGGCAGTGCTCTTCGATCGCCTGGTCCCATTTTTCGGGGACGATATTCGACTTGAGCCGCAACGACTGCAGGCGCCGGTTCATGTTCAGATAGGTGTGATGGAGGACGGAGTTGCGGGCGGCCTCCGAGATCTTGTTGTGGATCGCCTGGTTGCGGCTGTAGTAGCCGGGCAGGTCGCCCTGCTCACGGCAGGCCAGCATCGCGTCGTGCAGCGCCCGGATCTCGGCGACTTCCTCGGGCGTGATCCGCGCGCACGCATATTCGCCCGCCAGGGCTTCGAGGCCGCTGACGAATTCGAAGGTTTCCCATACTTCTTGCTGCGTCATCTTGTAGACCGATGCGCCGCGATTCGGCGCGATCTCGATCAGGCCTTCGGCGGCCAGCGCTTTCAGCGCTTCGCGCAACGGCGTACGCGAAATGCCCATGGTTTCGCACAGTTCGCGCTCATTGAGCTTCATTCCGGGAGGAAACACGGACTCGACGATCAGCCGGCGCAGATGCGACACCACCGTGTCGTGCAGGTGCTGCCTGGCCAGCTTGGGAAGCGCCGGCGCCGCGGCGCCGTTTGCCGAAACCGGATCAACTTCCGCGTCTTGCATTCAATGTCTCCACTTTCATAATTTTGGTGGGATTCTATCACCCGGTTGTATTTGCATTACTGAACGTCGACCTGACTTCCTGAAAAATAATGATCGGCCTTGCATAAGCCTGGGTGTCAGTATGTTTCAATTCTGCAACAAATCCAGCCAGTGACGATGGCTGCCATTGGCCGCCATGCGCGTTGACCAAGTATCAAACAGGATTCCTTGGCACACGCCGATCATATCGGGGATCCGTTGGCGCTCGGCGCTTTGCGTCACGCGCGTGATGCAGATCGCGCGGCCTCTTGGCAGCGGCAAGGGGGCGCTGAGCCGGTCGAGGCGACCAGATCAAGGGATCCCTTACCGCCCATCACCTCGATGGAAATATTCCAAAATTTCTGAAACTCCGAAACTGCCATTTTAGCAGTGCCCACGCTACCAGCGTTGTAACTTATGGTAGTGATGCGACGGTTGCGAGGGGGCGTTCGACGCGCAGCCGATGCCCCCTGGAATGCCGGATCGAGACGAAATTTCTCTGTAGAAGCTATCCAATGCTGGTGGCGGGGATTGGCATCCCCCCTGAGTTATTGGTACGATGTATCTTGCATTTTGCATACAAAATACATTTTTCAATCCGAGAGAGAGACTTCATGTCCGACGATCAACAATCCCCATCGCGGCGGCGCCTCATCAAGAGCCTGGTGTTCGTGCCGATGGGCGCGGGAGCGGCGGCAGCCATTCACCAGGGGCTGCCCAACGCCAACGCCACCGCCAGCGCACCCGCGGAAGGCAAGCCGAATCCCTATACGCCCAAGTTCTTCAACGCGAAGGAATGGACATTCGTGATCGCCGCGGTCGATCGCCTGATCCCGCATGACGAGCACGGCCCTGGCGCCGTCGAGCTCGGCGTGCCGGAGTTCATCGATCGCCACATGCAGTCGCCGTACGCCGCCGGCAGCATCTGGTACATGCAGGGCCCGTTCCTCGAAGCAACCGGCGACTTCGGCTACCAGGGCAAGCTGGCGCTGAAGGACATCATCCGCGTCGGCATCGCCAACGTGGACGCGTATTGCGCCAGGACCTACTCGGGCAAGGCCTTCGCCGACCTCGACGTGCGCATGCAGGAATCCGTCCTCAAGGAACTCGAGGGCGGCAAGATCAAGCTCAACGATATTTCGTCGAAGCAGTTCTTCGCCGATTTCCTGTCCGAGACCCGCGCCGGCTACTTCTCCGATCCTAGCCACGGCGGCAACAAGGACATGGGCGCCTGGAAGATGATCGGTTACCCCGGGATGCGGGGCGACTACCTGGAGTGGGTGAAGATTCGCGACAAACCGTATCCGCTGGGACCGGTGGACCTGGCTGGACGGAGGGGATAAGAGAATATGGCAATCGTAAAAGAGAAAAAAGACGCGGTCATCGTCGGCGCCGGCTGGGTCGGCGCCATCATGGCCAAGGAACTGACGGACGCCGGCCTGAATGTAGTCATCCTCGAACGCGGCCCCGACCGCGACACGCAGACCGACTTCGCCTATCCGCGCGTGATCGACGAGCTCGAAGGCTCGGTGCACCGCAAATACCTGCAGTCGCTGGCGCAAGAGACCGTGACCATCCGCCACAACCTGAACACCGTGGCGGTGCCGAAGCGCCGCATGGGCTCGTTCAAGCCGGGCACCGGCGTGGGCGGCGCGGGCTCGCACTGGTCGGGCGTGCACTTTCGCGCGCTGCCGGAAGACTTCAACCTGCGCAGCACCATGGAGCAGCGCTACGGCAAGAAGATCATGCCCACCGGCATGTCGATCCAGGATTTCCCGGTCACCTACGAAGAGCTGGAGCCGCATTTCTCGCATTTCGAATACGTGTGCGGCACGTCGGGCAAGGCCGGCGTGTTGAACGGCAAGGTGGTCGAAGGCGGCAATCCCTTCGAAGGCTCGCGCTCGCGCGAATACCCGCTGGGACCGAACCCGGACTACCTGGGCGGCGAAATGTTCTACACGGCGGCGCGCGAAATGGGTTACCACCCGTTCCCGATCCCGGCCTCGAACACCTCGGCGACCTATACGAACCCGTACGGCTGCCAGATGGGTCCGTGCAACTTCTGCGGCTTCTGCTCGGACTACGGCTGCCTGAATTACTCGAAGGCCAGCCCGAACATCAACATCTTCCCCGTGCTGCGCGGGCGCAAGAATTTCGAAATGCGCACGCTTGCCCAGGTCTTGAAGGTGAACCTGACGGCGGACGGCAAGATGGCCACTGGCGTGAACTATCTCGACGCCGGCGGACAAGAGTGCGAACAACCGGCGGACATCGTCATCCTGGGCGCGTTCTCGCTGTACAACGTGCACCTGATGCTGGTGTCGAAGATCGGCCCGGCCTACGACCCGGTCACCAGGACCGGCACCGTCGGCAAGAACTACTCGTACCAGAACCTGAACCGCGTCTCGCTGTTCTTCGACAAGAACGTGCACGCCAACCAGTTCATGGGCATCGGCGGCGGCGGCACCACCTTCGACGACCTGAACGGCAACCGCAACGATCCGACCAAGTCGGGCTTCGTCGGCGGCGGCGTGATCTGGGCGCGCCAGCCGGGCGGTGGTCCGGTGCGCGGCATCGCGACCGCGCCGGGCGTGCCGAACTGGGGTAGCGACTGGAAAAAGGGCGCCAAGGACGCGATGCGTCACTCGTTCTATTACGAAGTGCAGGGTTCCTGCATGGCTTACGACGACGCCTACCTCGACCTCGATCCGAACTACAAGGACGCGTTCGGCCGACCGCTCTTGCGCATGACCTTCGACTGGCACGACAACGAGATCGCGGCGTCGGCCTACCTGGTCGACAAGGCCCAGGAGATGTGCAAGGTGCTGAACCCGCTGGCGACCAAGGGCGACGCCAAGAAGCCGGGCACGCACTACAACATCAACCAGTACCAGAGCACGCACACGGTCGGCGGCGCGATCATGGGCGCCGACCCGAAGACCTCGGCCCTGAACAAGTACCTGCAGTCGTGGGACGTGCCGAACGTGTTCGCGCCCGGCGCCAACGCCTTCCCGCAGAACAACGGCTACAACCCGACCGGCATGGTCGGCGCGCTGGCGTACTGGTGCGCGAAAGCGATCCGGGAACAATACATCAAGAACCCCGGCCCGCTGGTGCAGGCATAAGAGGACCACATGACCCAACAAAAACCTGTCAAGAAAATCGTCCTTGGCCTGGCCATCGCCGGCGCGGTGATTCTTGCCGGCGCCTATGGCTACGCCGTGGCGCCGACCGAAACCCGCAAGATCGAACCCGGACCACAACTGGCCGGCCTGGCCGCCGGCGCCAGGCCGGATGCGGGCCTGATCGAGAAGGGCCGCTACGTCGCCACCGCGTCCGACTGCATCGCCTGCCACACGGCGCCCGCCGGCAAGGAGTTCGCCGGCGGCCGCGTGATCCAGTCGCCGATCGGCAATATGTACGCGACCAACGTCACGCCGGACAAGGAAACCGGCATCGGCAACTACTCGCTGGACGACTTCGATCGTGCGGTCCGCCACGGCATCGTGCCGGGCGGCGGCACGCTGTATCCGGCGATGCCGTACCCGTCTTACGCCCGGATGAGCGACGTCGACATGCGCGCCCTGTATGCCTACTTCATGCACGGCGTCGAGCCGGTCAGGCAGGCCAACCGCGACAACGAGATCAGCTGGCCGCTGTCGATGCGCTGGCCGCTGGGCATCTGGCGCAAGACCTTCGTGCCGGTGCAGGGCCCGATGGACTTGTCGAAGTATTCGGACCAGCGCATCGCGCGTGGCGCCTACCTGGTGCAGAGCCTGGGCCACTGCGGCAGCTGCCACACCCCGCGTGCGGTGACGCTGGGTGAACTGGCGCTGGACGAATCCGGCCCGGAATACCTGGCGGGCGGCCCGCTGATCGACGGCTGGCTGGCGGTCAACCTGCGCGGCGACAGGGTCGACGGCATGGGCAACTGGACTGCGCAGGACATCGTCGACACGCTCAAGACCGCCCGCAACAAGCACTCGGGCGTGCTGGGCGAGCCGATGCAGGACGTGGTCAAGCACAGCACCCAGAACATGCTCGACGACGACCTGATGGCGATGGCGCTCTACATCAAGAGCCTGCCGGAGACCGGCAACAAGAAGGCCAGCTTCGCCGCCAGCGACGCCACCGTGCAGAAGATCATGGCGGGCAACGACAGCGAACGCGGCGTCCAGCTCTACCTGGACAACTGCGCGGCCTGCCACCGCGTGGACGGCAAGGCCGCCGGTGACGTGTTCCCTGCGCTGCCGGGCAATCCGACGGCGCTCTCGGCCGACCCGACCTCGCTGATCCGCGTGATCCTGGCCGGCGCACGGTTGCCATCGACCCACACGGCGCCGTCCGACCTGGGCATGCCGGGCTTCGCATGGCGCCTGTCGGACGACGAGGCGGCGCGTCTGGCCACCTTCGTTCGCAGCAGCTGGGGCAACCAGGCTTCGCCGGTCGGCGCGGCCGACGTGGCCAAGGTGCGCAAGCTGTTGAAGGAGCACGAGATCCATACGGCGGACCAGGGCAATACCAGGCACTGATGCCGTATCGGACGGCGGCGCCGTCGGCATTCGTCAGATCGACGGCTGCCGGCGGCGCCGTTTTTCGTTAACCGGCCGGCAAGGCCGTCCGAGCTGACCGACGTCGGCGCGGTGCGCGGCCATGCTATACTGGCGCCGTTCCGACTCCTGCATCGTATATGAGACGATTTTTCGTCATCTGCCTGACCCTTCTGCTACCCCTGAATATGTTTGCCCTGGCCATGGCCGCATCCGCGATGCAGCCCGCCGCAGCGGCGGAACACGTCACACCTTCCGAAGTCCTCATCCACACGGCTGCGCTCGAGACCGACGCCGCCGTGCCGCTGTTCGCCGACGCCTACCTGGCCGGCGGCGCCGATTGTCAGTCCGCCTGCGATATCGATCCCGATGAACCGCCCGCCGGCGCCGACGTCCACGACTCCGTGTACGAAGAGCTCGGCCTGCGGCTGTCCGGCCTGGCGGAAGGCGCGATCGGACCCCCGGCGCCGCCGCGCGCCAATCACTCCTCGTTCCCGTTGCTGAAACCCCCGCGCCGGCCCTGGAGGCCTGCCTTCGCCGCTGCCGCGGCGCCCCTGGCCGATCACGATCCCCGCATGGACGGCGCATGTCGACACGACCGCGCCGCCGTGCCCGCGATCGCGGCCGCGATTCACTTTTAGCAAATTAACGAGGTAATACCATGGAATGGCTATTCGACCCGGCAATCTGGGCGGGTCTGCTCACACTCATTGTCCTGGAAATCGTCCTGGGCATCGACAACCTGATTTTCATCGCGATCCTGGCCGACAAGCTGCCGCCGCACCAGCGCGACAAGGCGCGCCTGATCGGCCTCTCCCTGGCCATGCTGATGCGCCTGGGCCTGTTGACGATCGTGTCGTGGCTGGTCACGCTCACGACGCCGCTGTTCGCGCTCGGGCCGTGGGCGCCCTCGGGGCGCGACCTGATCCTCCTGTTCGGTGGCGTATTCCTGCTGTTCAAGGCCACCGTCGAGCTGCACGAACGCCTGGAAGGCGTGACTCACGTCCACACCCAGTCGAAGGTGTACGCCAGCTTCGGCGCCGTGGTGGCGCAGATCGTGGTGCTCGACGCCGTGTTCTCGCTCGACGCCGTGATCACCGCGGTCGGCATGGTCGACCAGCTGGAAGTCATGATGGCGGCCGTCATCATCTCGATCGGCGTCATGATCCTGGCGTCCAAGCCGCTGACCCGCTTCGTCAACGCGCACCCGACCGTGGTCGTGCTGTGCCTCTCCTTCCTGCTCATGATCGGCCTGTCGCTGGTGGCCGAGGGCCTGGGCTTCCACATTCCGAAGGGCTACCTGTACGCGGCGATCGGCTTCTCGATCCTGATCGAGACCCTGAACCAGTTCGCGCGCCGTAACTTCCTCAAGAACGAGGCGCGCGTCCCGCTGCGCGACCGCACCGCCGACACCGTGCTGCGCCTGATGGGCGGCAAGCGGCGCCAGGATGCCGAGCCGGACCCAGAGGACACGCAGGCCGGGGAGCCACAAGCCTTCGGCGTCGAGGAGCGCAATATGGTCAGCGGCGTGCTGACCCTGGCCGACCGTTCGATCCGTTCGATCATGACGCCGCGCTCCGAGATGTCCTGGGTCAACCTCGACGACGAAGCCGACGCCATCCTGCGCCAGTTGCAGGAAACGCCGCACAGCCGGATGCCGGTCTGCCGCGGCCAGCTCGACAACCTGGTCGGCATCGCCCGCACCAAGGACCTGATCAGCCAGCTGGTACTGCAGGCGCGCATCGACGACGTCGTCGACGACGGCAATGGCTCCAATGGATCGATACGCAAGCCGATCCTGCTGCCCGACACCGCCGGCGTGCTCAAGGCCATGGACACGCTCAAGCGCGCCCACGGCCAGCTGGTGCTGGTGACGGACGAATTCGGCATCGTGCAGGGCCTCTTGACCCCGGTCGACATCCTGGAGGCGATCGCCGGCGAATTCCCCGACGAGGACGAGCAGCTGGCGATCCAGCCGGTGGGCCCCGGCGTATGGGAAGTCATGGGCACGGCCGACCTGCACCAGCTCGAGCAGGTGCTCGAGACCGAGGGGCTGGTCAGCAGCGACGACGATTACACCTCGCTGGCCGGCTTCCTGCTGGCGCGCTTCGAGAGCATGCCGGAGCTTGGCCAGGAGCTCGAGATCGAGGGCCTGCGCTACCGCATCCTGAGCGTGGAGGAGCGCCGCATCGCGCGGGTGCTGGTCCAGCGCATCGTGGCCGAGGATGCCGGGCTGGCCGCCTGACACCGCTTTTTACCGTAACCGTACCAAGAAGGACATCATGAAACGTACTTTGTTGTTTATTGCAACCAACCTGGGCATCATGCTGGTGCTGGGCATCACCGCCAGCCTGCTGGGCGTGAACCGGTTCCTGACCTCGAATGGCCTCGATCTCACCAAGCTCCTGATGTTCGCCGGCCTGATGGGCTTTGGCGGCGCCTTCATCTCGCTGCTGCTGTCCAAGCCGATCGCCAAGTGGAGCACCCGCGCGCGCGTCATCGGGCAGCCGTCGAATTCGACCGAACAGTGGCTGCTGGACACGGTGGCGGCCCAGGCCCGGCGCGCCGGCATCGGCATGCCCGAAGTGGCGATCTATGAGGGCGAACCGAACGCCTTCGCCACCGGCGCCACCAGGAACTCGTCGCTGGTCGCGGTCTCGACCGGCCTGCTGCAGTCGATGACCCAGCAGGAAGTCGAAGCCGTGCTGGCCCACGAGGTGGCCCACATCGCCAACGGCGACATGGTCACGCTGACCCTGATCCAGGGCGTGGTCAACACCTTCGTGATCTTCCTGGCGCGCATCGTCGGCTATTTCGTGGACGGCATGCTGCGCAAGAATGACCAGGAAAACACCGGTCCCGGCATCGGCTACATGGCCACCGTGATCGTGTGCGAGATCGCGTTCGGCATCCTGGCCAGCATCATCGTGGCCTGGTTCTCGCGCCAGCGCGAATTCCGCGCCGACCGCGGCGCCGCCACCATCATGGGCCAGCCGCAGCCGATGATCGCGGCCCTGCGCCGCCTGGGCGGCATGGCCGAAGGCGCGCTGCCGAAGAACATGAGCGCATTCGGCATCTCGGGCAAGGGCGGCGCGCTGGCGCTGTTCTCGAGCCATCCTCCAATTGAGGAACGCATCGCGGCCCTGCAGTCGCGCTGAGGCGCACCGGCCTCAGGGGCCGGGAGTCGGCGTCAGGGCGCCGCCGCGTTGACGCCTGGCACGCCGACCCGGATCGCCTGCGAAAAGTCGTGCGCACCGGTGTCGGAGGCGCGCCCGCGCGCGTTGATGTGGCCACGATCGCGCAAGACCGCATAGGGCAGGCGCGAGGTGAGCGCACCCTGCTCGTAGGCGTATTCGGCGAAGTGCCCCGACGCGAGCAGGCGATAGTCGAGCGGCAGGGCGGGATCGATCCGGCGCGCCAGCTCGAACAGGATCGTGGTGCAGTTGCTGGTCAGGGTGTTGTAGAACTCGGGCTGGCGGCGCAGCCGCTCGGCGCGCGCCAGGTAGTCCAGCAGCGCCGCGCGCAGCTGCGCCGGCGTGGCGCGCAGCCGGTATAGATAGACCTGCTCGCCGCGCACATTGCTGCGCGTGCGGATCAGGTCGCGCTCGTCGGACGCGACGATCACCTGTTCGAACTTGCGGAAGAACCCACCGGCGGCCGAGAAGGTCTCGTCGCGTTCCTTGCGGATCTCGAGCGACAGCACCAGCCGTTGGCCGTCGCTGAAGCCGAACGACACCAGCGTGTGGGCGATGTGCGGTCCCATCCAGTACGACAGGACCAGGTCGGCCGTCTCGAGCCGGGACAGGTCGTAGCGCCGGGTTTCCCAGCGCGGCGTATAGTCGGTCTCGGTGCGCCACTCGAAGGCGCGCACGTTGCGTAGTGTCAGGCGCTCGCCGTCGACCGAGGCTTCCAGCAGGCGCGCGACGTCGTCGGCGCAGGCCCTGGCGTGCGACGGCGCGAGCGACTGCCACCATCCCAGCATCGCCAGCAACGCCAACGCGCCGGCCAGCAGCAGCCTGCGCTCGTGCTGCCAGCCGGGCGCGCGCGCCAGCACCAGCGCCACGGCCAGGCCGAGCAGGGTCCAGGCGCCGCCCACGGCCAGCGCCGGCGCGGGCGCCAGCTGAAACCATAGGGCGGCCGCGCCCCATGTCGTGACGGCCACGACCGGCAGCGCCGACAGGCTCCGGACCAGGCGCCTGCGGTTCACCGCGCTTCCTGCGGCGCCGCCGGCTGTTCGGGCAAGAACCAGTTCAGCAGCAGCGCGCACAGCCCGCCGGTGGCGACGCCCGATTCGAGCACGCCCCGCACTGCGGCCGGCATATGGGCCAGGAATTCAGGCACCTGGGACACGCCCAGGCCCAGCGCCAGCGACACCGCGATCACCAGCAGCGCGCGCCGGTCGAGCGTGACGCCGGCCAGGATGTTGATGCCGGCCGCGGCCACGGCGCCGAACATGACCATGGCGGCGCCGCCCAGCACCGGTTCCGGCACCGCCTGGATCACGCCGGCGACCGCGGGGAACAGGCCCAGGATCACCAGGAACAGGGCGATCCACATGCCGACGTGGCGGCTGGCGATGCCGGTCAGCTGGATCACGCCGTTGTTCTGGGCAAAGATCGAGCTGGGGAAGGTGTTGAAGATGCCGGCCAGCAGGGAGTTGGCGCCGTTGACCAGCACGCCGCCCTTGATGCGCTGCATCCACAGTGGACCCTCGACCGGCTGGCGCGAGACCTTGCTGGTGGCCGTCACGTCGCCGATCGCTTCCAGCGAGGTGACCAGGTAGATCACGATCATCGGGATGAACAGCGACCACGAGAAGCCGAGGCCGAAGTGCAGCGGCGCGGGCACCTGGAACAGCGGGGCCTCGTGCATGCCGCTGAAGTCCAGGCGGCCCATCCAGCCGGCCAGCGCGTAGCCGACGGCCAGCGCGATGACGATGGCCGCGCTGCGCATCCAGGCCACCGGCACCCGGTTCAGGATCACGATGATGGCCAGCACCACGCCGGAGAGCAGCAGGTTCTCGCCGTTGGCGAAGCTGCCGTCGGCCATGGCCGCATAGCCGCCGCCCATGCTGGTCAGGCCGACCTTGATCAGGGTGAGGCCGATCATGAGCACCACGATGCCCGTGACCAGCGGCGTGATCAGGCGCTTGACGAACGGCAGGACGCGCGAGACGCCCATCTCGATGAAGGAGCCGGCCACCACGACGCCGAAGATCGCCGCCATCACCGCTTCCACCGGCGTGCCCTGCTTGACCATCAGCGCGCCGCCGGCGATCAGTGGTCCGACGAAGTTGAAGCTGGTGCCCTGCACGATCAGCAGGCCCGCGCCGAACGGACCGAAGCGGCGGCACTGCACGAAGGTGGCGATGCCGGAGACGACCAGCGACATCGAGACGATCAGGTTGGTGTCGCGGCTCGATACGCCCAGCGCCTGGCAGATCAGCAGGCCAGGGGTGACGATGGGAACGATGATGGCCAGCAGATGCTGCAGGGCGGCCAGCATGCCGAGCAGCGGGGGCGGACGGTCGTCCAGTCCGAGGATCAGTTCCGGTGGGGGCGCCTGGACGGCGTGCTGGCTTGGGGGTGTCGGCATGGAAAACTGCTGGGCAAAGGCGCGATTCTACAGCCTGACGGACGGCGCCGGGCGACCGGGGTGTAGAATTGCCGCCTTTCACGGAGAAAACCATGGACACGGCGGGACTGACGATCGCGAGAATCCTGCATGCGGGGTACGTCTTCGAATGCGAGGGCAGCCGTATCGCCTTCGACACGATTTTCGAGAATCCCTTCAGCCGCAACTGCCACGCGTTTCCCGACGTGCGCTTCGACCTCGACGCCATCCGGCGCCAGCGGTTCGACGCCGTCTTCATCTCGCATTTCCACGACGACCACTGCTCGCTCGAGAGCCTGGACCTGCTGGAGCGCACCACGCCGCTGTACATCTACTGCCAGTTCGACGCGCTGTTCGAGATGGTGCGCCAGCTCGGCTTCACCCGGGTGCACGCGCTGGCGCTGGACCGGGTGGTCGAGGTCGGGCCGTTCACCGTCACGCCGCGCGAGGCGATGGATCGCGAGGTCGATTCGATGTTCCAGGTGCGCGCCGCCGGCATGAACGTGCTCAACGTGGTCGATTCATGGATCGACGACGACACGCTCGGCCAGCTGGCCGGCCTGGGGCCATGGGACATGGTGCTGTGGCCGTTCCAGACGATGCGCGAGCTCGAGGTGCTGGCGCCGTCGCGTCACGCCGCGGCGCCGCCCGGCGTGCCCGCGGAATGGCTGGACCAGCTGCGGGCGCTGGCGCCGCGCCATGTGGTCCCGAGCTCATGCCAGTTCCTGCAGGAGCCGTGGTCCTGGTATAACCGCGCGTTCTTCCCGATCTCCTACGCCCGCTTCGCGCAGGAGGTGGGAGCGGCATTGCCGGACGCGCGCATCGTGCGCCTGGACCCCTCGGTGGCGGTGCGGCTCGACGCCGCCGGCCTGCACCCGGCGCCGCCGCTGGCCTGGGTCATTCCGGTGGGCGAGCAGGACGTCGACTACGCCTATGAGGGAAATGCGGCGCCCCCGTCCACGGGCGAGATCGCGCGCCACTTCGCGCCGCTGGGCGCGCAGGAACAGGCGCGCGTCATGGAGTACTGCCGCCGGGGACTGGTGACGAAGTATCGTGACACCGAAGCCGGCTCGGCCTATTTCGACCGTCCCCGCATCTGGCGCCTGTCGGTGTTCGACCATGCGGGCCAGCCCAGCCACTATCACTACCGCCTCGACGGCGAGGACGCGGCGCTGGTGGACGCCACGGCCGGCCCGCTCGGCTGGAGCACCGAGATCCCGGCCGCCAAGCTGTACGCGGCGCTCGCGCTGGGCGAGTCGCTGACCTCGATGTACATGCGGATCAATGACGTGCAGTTCGAGCCCGCTGTCGAGCGCGAACTGCAAGAGGCCGACGTGATCGACGACCCCTTGATCCGCTGCCTGTTCGGCGACACCTTCGGGGCCTACCAGGCGGCCCAGCTGCGCCGCCTGCTGGCGCGCGACCTCAGCGCGCGCCCTTGATCGCGCTCGACGCCACCCGGGCCAGGCCCTGGCCATGGGGATTGCTGACGGTGCGCGTAACGAGGATGTCGACCGGCGTCACGGCGCGGCCATAATAGGCGTGGTTGCGGCCCTCGTCGACCGAAATCACGGTGCCGTCGAGGTTCACGCCGCCGTACAGCCCTTTCGACCGGGTGTACGCCACCATGTCGGCATTGATCGGCGCGCCCGTGCCGGCGCCGACCGGGCCGGCCGCGACACTCACTTCGCCGCCCAGCTTGAACGACGTCGACAGCAGGGAATCGAGGCCTTTTTCGGTCATCACCAGGGCCACCATTTCGGACGCCTGGGCGCCGGCCTGCAATCCCACCGAGCCTGCGGCGATGCGGTAGAAGGCCGGGCCGGCCCAGTCGTTGCCATGGCGTGCGATGAGAACCGCCGAACCGCCCGAGCCGCCCACGATGAAACCGGCCTGCACGATCTGGGGGCTGATCAGGATCGCCCTGGCGCTGCCCACGTGTTCGCGGAACCACGTCATGTCGGGGTCGCGCACGAAGTTGGTCAGGGTGGCCTGGGCCGCGTCGACCTGGGCCCGGGTGTCGTCAAGAGTCGGCTCGCTGGCGCAGGCGGCGAGCCCGAACGCGGCAACGGCGGCGAGCACGCGGCTGCGCCGCGCGGTACTGTGCAATGACGTCGACATGATCACCTCGCAGATGGCGGTAGGGTAAGTGCCGGCTCAACATCGCCTGGCTTGTAGCGCATTGCTCCCGATGATGGCGGGGAACGACATCATCGGGTAGAACATCCGGTATCCATCCCTTCGCGGCGGATTGCCCGGGCAGCACAGCCTAACGCCGCCGCGGGCGCCGGCGCCATTGGACTTTCGTCGTACACGGCGATTCCTTTGGACCATGGTCCAATGCCGCCGCGCGGCCGCCGCGCCTAACATCGGTGGACGGCCTGCGCTGGCGGCCAGGCGCCGGGTTGGGGAGACACGATGGACATACTGCACGAACTGCTGACGCTGGCCACGCACGCGAGCCTGCTGCTGCTGGCGCTGGGCATCGGCATGGATATCGCCAAGGGCGACGGCCTGTACCTGCTGCGCCGACCGCGCCTGCTGCTGCGCGCGCTGCTGGCGGTGGTGGTCGTGGTGCCGCTGGTCGCGGCGCTGCTGGTGGCGCTGCTGCCGCTGAGGGAATCGGTCGAGATCGCGATCGTGCTGATGGCGGTGTCGCCGTTGCCGCCGATCGTGCTGGCCAGGGAGATCCGGTTCGGCGCCCGCAAGCCCTACGCCTACGGCCTGCTGGTGGCGATGGCAACGCTGTCGATCGTGACGGTGCCGGCGGCGGTGGCGATCCTGGCCTGGCTGTTCGACGCCCACGCCGCGGTGTCGCCGCTGGCGGTGGCGCAACTGGTGTTCGTTTCGCTGTTCGTGCCGCTGGGCCTGGGACTGGGCCTGCGCGCGCTGGCGCCCGGCCCGGCGGCGCGCGCCGCGCCGCTGGTCGGCAATTTCGCTTTCGGGTTGCTGGCGCTGGCCTGCCTGCCGCTGCTGGTGACCGTGGCGCCCGAGCTGGCGCGCCTGATCGGCGACGGCACGGCGCTGGCGATCCTGGCCGTGGTGCTGGCGGGCCTGGTGGCCGGCCACCTGCTGGGCGGGCCCGATCCGCACGACCGGGTCGCGCTGGCGCTGTCGTGTGCGACGCGCCATCCCGCCATCGCGATGCTGGTCGCCGGCGCCAATGCGCTGGGCGACGAGGTGCGGGCGACGGTCGTGCTGTTCGTCGTTCTCGGCCTGGTGGCGATCGTTCCCTACCAGCTCTGGCTGCGCCGTCAGGCGCTGGCGCCGCAGTAAGGAGACGCCGATGACGCCGGCGCTGCCATCCTGGGCCGACGGCCCCGCCCGCGACCGGATCATCGATTTTGTGCGGCGGGTGACGGACGAGGCGTCGAGCGCCCATGTGCCGCCCGCCGGCCGGATCGCCGTGTTCGACAACGATGGCACGCTATGGTGTGAGAAGCCCGGTCCGATCCAGGCCGAGTTCCTGTTCCACCGGCTCGCGCGCATGGCCGCGCGCGAGCCGGCGCTGGTCGTGCGCCAGCCGTGGAAGGCGGCGCTGGCGCGCGACCATGCGTGGCTGGGCGCCGCCATCGAGCAGCATTACCGGGGCGACGGCGCCGCCCTGCATGCCATGGTCGATGGCCTGCTGCAGTGCTATGTCGGGCTGAGCACCGACGAGTTCGCGCGCGCGGCCGCCGATTTCCTGCACGTCGCGCGCCATCCGCAGCTGGGCCGGCCCTATGTCGAGTGCACCTATACGCCGATGACCGAGCTGCTGCGCTACCTCGCCGGACACGGCTTTACCAACTGCATCGCCAGCGGCGGCACGCGCGACTTCATGCGCACGGTGACCGAGGAGGTGTATGGCATCCAGCCCGAGAACGTGATCGGCAGTTCGGTCGCGCTCGAATACCGCGAGGACGTGGGCGACATCGTCCATACCGTCGCGGTCGAGGTGTTCGACGACGGGCCGATGAAGCCGGTGCGCATCTGGAGCCGGCTGGGACGGCGGCCGATCTTCGCCGCCGGCAATGCCAACGGCGACATCCAGATGCTCGATTATTGCGCGCGCGGACCTGGCGCGTCGATGTGCCTGCTGATCCACCACGACGACGCCGCGCGCGAATATGCCTACACGGGCGGCGCCGAGGCGGCGCTGCTGCGCGCGGCCCGCGATGGCTGGACCGTGGCCGCCATGGCCGGCGCCTGGCGCACCGTGTTCGCGCCGCCCGCGGGAGCGCTGTGATGAGGCCCGGCTCCAGATCCTGGTCGGTCCTGGCGCAGCTTGTGATGCTGGCGCTGGTGGCGTCCGGCCCGTTGGGCGCCGCCCAGGGGCCCACCGCGCCGCAGGACGATCCGCAGGGCCGCCAGGAGGATGTCGCGTCGCCGCAAGCCGCGCCCTGGCCGCGTCAGGTGCGCGCGGGCGCCACCACCCTGACCATGTACCAGCCCCAGCTCGATGCCTGGGATGGCGCGCGGCTGCAGGCGCGCGCCGCCGTCGGGGCCAGCGCCGGCGCGCCGCCGCAGACCCGCTATGGCGTGATGACGCTCGAGGCTGACACCCTGGTCGACAAGGGCACCCGCAGCGTGACCCTGGTGCGGGCCCGCATCGTGGGCTCCGAGTTCCCGTCCGCCTCCGCTGCCGAGAAGAGCGCCTGGGAGGCGGCGATCCGCGCCGAGCTCGAAGGCCGTTCGCGCACCATCGAACTCGACCGCCTGGAGGCGGCCATGGAGGCGCTCGGCGCCGGGCGCGCGAGCGCGCAACAGGCGCTGCGTAATACGCCGCCGCGCTTCGTCTTTTCGACCGTGCCGGCGCTCCTGGTGAGCATCGACGGCGCGCCGGTGTACCGCCGCCTGGCCGGGCTGCCGTTCGAGCGCGTGATCAACACCCGGCCGCTGCTGCTGCGCGATGCGCGCGGCGTGCACTACCTGAAGATCTTCGACGGCTGGATGAGCGCGCCGTCCCTGGACGGCCCTTGGCGCGTGCTGGCGGCGCCCGGCGCCGACCTGGAACGCGCCTGGCGCCAGGTGTCGGACGCGCACCTGGCCGATCCGCTGACTGGCCAGGCGGGGCCGGACGATCCGGCGCCGCGCCTGGCCGACGGCGCGCCGGCGCTGTACTTCGCCACCGTGCCGACCGAGCTGGTGGTGACCGACGGCGCGCCGCGCTACGTCCCGATCGAAGGCACCCGCCTGCTGTACGTCGAGAACACCACCGGCAACCTGTTCAAGTCGACGCTCGACAACCGCAGCTACGTGCTGGCTTCCGGCCGCTGGTTCGGCGCCGCCGACGAGAGCGGGCCCTGGGAATACGTGGCGCCGTCCGCGCTGCCGCCCGACTTCGCGGCGATTCCTGACGATAGCGCCAAGGAAAACGTCAAGGCGTCGGTTGCCGGCACCGCCCAGGCGCGCGAGGCGGCGATCGCCGCCGCCATTCCACAGACGGCGACCGTGCAGATCGCGCAGACCACCTTGCCGACGCCGGTGTTCGATGGCGCGCCCCAGTTCAGGCCGATCGACGGCACCTCGCTGCGCTACATCGTCAATACCGCCACCACCATCATCGAGGCCGCTCCGGCCAGCTACTACGCGGTGCAGGATGGCGTCTGGTTCACCGCCAGCGCGCCCGCCGGCCCATACCGGGTGGCCACCAGCGTGCCGGCCGAGATCTATGCGATCCCGCCCGAGTCGCCGCTGTACTTCGTGACGGCGGTGCGCATCTACGGCGTCGACGACGGCGGCGTGACGGTCGGCTATACGCCGGCCTACCAGGGCACCCTGGTCGATCCCGGCAGCGGCGTCGTGGTCTACGGCACCGGCTACGCCTACCAGCCTTGGATGGGCAGCGCCTGGTATGGCGCGCCCGTCACCTATGGCTATGGCGCGTCGGTGGCCTACACGCCCTGGACCGGCTGGGCGGTGGCCTTCGGCCTGGGCTGGGCCTGGGGCGCGGCCGTCTCGTCCTCGGGCTGGGGCTGGGGCCCCTATCCGTACTGGGGCGCCTGGGCGGCGCCGGCATGGGGCGCCGCCTATGGCGCGCGCGGCTGGGCCGGCTATACGGGGAATATCTACTCGCAGTGGGGCAGCCGCGCCAGCGTGGGCCGCGCCGCGGGCGGCTTCGATGCCTGGAGCGGCAACGCCTGGGCCAGCCGGGTCGGTTCTTCGTACAACTCGCGCACCGGCGTGGCCGCCGCCGGCCAGCGCAGCGCCGTGCGCAACGTGTATACGGGCGAATTCGCCGCCGGCGCGCGCGGCGTGGCCCAGGGGCCGCGCGGCGGCTTGGCCGCTGGCGGGCGTGGCATCGTGGCCGACCCCGCGCGCGGGGTCGCGGCCGCCGGCCGCCGGGGCGTGATCGCCGACCCGGCCAGCGGCAGGGCGGTGCAGGGCGGACGCGGCGTGGTCGTCGACCGCGCCAGCGGCCAGGCCGAACGGGTGGCCGGCGCGCGCGGGGCCGGAGGCGGTGCGGTGGCGCGGGTCGGCAACGACGTGTACGCCGGACGCGATGGCCGGGTGTATCGCAACACCGGCGCCGGCTGGGAGCGGCACGGCGCCCAGGGCTGGAGCGCGGCCGGTGGCGGCCAGGGCGCCGCGACGCTGCGCCAGCGGCTCGACGTGGATCGCGGCGCGCGCCAGATGGGCGAGGTGCGCACCCGGAATTTCGACCGTTCATCGATGAACTTGCAGCGCAGCTTCGGCGGGCATCGCGGCGGATTCCGGCGCCGCTAGCACGGCTTCCAGGCGAATGAGGAGAGAAACCATGAACGAACCGATCAACCCCGAGCCGGCGCGCGGCCGCCCGGCTCCGGTGAACGTGGACGACGCCGAACTGCTGCCGGGGGGCTGGACCATCCCGGCCGCCGGGCTGGTGGCGTAAAGGGCGGGCCGGCCATGGATACTGTCAGCGCGTCCCCCTTCGAGGACCCGGCGGTCGAGCTGTCGGCGCGCCGCACCGGCATGTCGTTCCAGCGCACCCGCATGAGCGCCGACCGCACCCTGATGTCGGTGATCCGCACCTCGCTGTCCCTGATCAGCTTTGGCTTCACCATCTTCCAGCTGTTCCTGAAGCTGGCCCAGGCCGAGGTGCTCGATGAAGGCAGCGGCGCGGTGCGCGGCTTCGGCGTGTCGCTGGTGCTGCTCGGGATCGCGATGCTGGTCTCCGGCATCGGCTTTCACGTGGCCTTCATGCGCGGCCTGCGCAGGGAGCGCGCGCAACTGAAGGCCCAGGGACTGATCCACGGCGAGAGCGCGTTCCCGGTTTCGCTGACCCTGATCGTGGCCCTGGCCATGCTGCTGATCGGCCTGTTCGCGATCGGGGACATGGTGCTGGGCTTTGGGTCGGTGGTATGAATCCACAGGCAGCGAGAGGCAGGTCAGCATGGCGAACACATCAAAGAACACCAACCGGAAAAGCGCGTCCCGGGTGCCGATGGCGGTGCGCTGGCCGGGACGCATCGCCGCCGCCAGCGGCGCCTGTCACTGACCAGGAGGGCATATGCCGGAAGCAACAAGCAAGACGGCGGCCGGCGCCGACCGCCGCGACGCCTATCTGGAAGCGGCGCCGGCCCCGGGGCTGGCGCCCCGTCCAGGCCTGGCCTGGATCCCCGGCGGGCAATTCCGGATGGGGTCCGACCGCCACTATCCCGAAGAGGCGCCGGCCCATCCGGTCCGGGTGTCCGGCTTCTGGATGGCCACGAGCACGGTGACCAATGCCGAATTCGCCCGCTTCGTGGCGGCGTCCGGCTACGTCACCGTGGCCGAGCGCGATCCCGATCCGGCCCTGTATCCGGGCGCCTTGCCCGAGATGCTGGTGCCGGGCGGCATGGTGTTCCTCAAGCCGCCGGGACCGGTCGACCTGCGCGACATCGGCAACTGGTGGGCCTATGTGGGCGGCGCCGACTGGAAACATCCGCGCGGGCCCGACAGCGCGCTCGACGGCCTGGACGAGCATCCGGTGGTGCAGGTGGTGTACGAGGACGCGCTCGCCTATGCGCGTTGGGCCGGGCTCGAATTGCCGACCGAGGCCGAATGGGAATTCGCCGCGCGCGGCGGCCTGGACGGCGCCGATTACGTGTGGGGCGGCGACTTCATGCCGGATGGCGCGCCGATGGCCAATACCTGGCATGGCGAATTTCCCTGGCAGCGCCTGCCGCCCTCGACCGCCCGTGGCACGATGCCGGCGCGCGCTTTCGCGCCGAACGGCTATGGCTTGTACCAGATGGCAGGCAATGTCTGGGAATGGACGGCCGACTGGTACCGCGCGCGGCATCCGGCGGCGGCGCACAAGGCCTGCTGCGTGCCGCTCAACCCGCGCGGCGGCGCGCAGGACGGCAGTGTCGAGGCGGGGCGCGAACGCGGCGGCCCCCGGATCGCACGCAAGACCATCAAGGGCGGTTCGCACCTGTGCGCGCCGAATTATTGCCGGCGCTACCGGCCGGCGGCGCGCTATCCGCATCCGCTCGACACCGCGACCTGCCACCTGGGCTTTCGCTGCATCCTGCGGTCTTAGCCGGTGTGGCGCTGTCTCTGCGGCTACTCGACGGTGTAGCCGCGCCCCCGCATGCAGGCGCTGTAGGCGCGCCCGTAGTCGTCCAGCGCCGCCTGCTGCGCGCCGGCGCTGGCCGCGTTGCGGCCGGCCTGGTTCTGGCGCGCGCGATGGCCGCCGGCGATGGTGCCGACCCCGGCGCCGATGGCGGCGCCTTCGCCGGCGTCGCCGCCGATCGCGCCGATGGCGGCGCCGCCGAGCGCGCCGCGCAGGGCGCCGCGCACCCGTTCGCCGCCGCCGACGGCCGGGCCGGTCTCTTGCGGCGGCGGCTGGGAGGCGAGGGCGGCCGGATCGATCCCGGTCTGCTTCCTGGCCCAGGTGGTGCACTCGCCGTCATCGCGCTCCTGGCGCGCCTGGCTTTGGCCCTGGGACGGATAGGCGATCGGGCGCTGGGCCTGGGCCGCCGTCGCACTGGCGGCCAGCAGGACCGCACAGCCGAGCTGGCGGGTGAGCCGTCGCGTGAGCGACATGGTGCGCTCCGGCGCTGGCTGGGAATAGTTGCCCGGGAAACCCGAGCGCAGCGCCCGGGCCGCGCCGGCAGCGCCGGGCTGGGTGGTCCGGCGCGCCTGGCAGCCTGCCAGCACCGTGGCCACGGGCACTGTGCCGATGGAAGTGTTCATCGAAAGGATCCCCCGAAGGTCTGACGGCCATCGTCATCGTGGTCGAATCGCGGGAACAAGGCCATTGTCCTTTGGTCCTACCTCGGACAGACGGACACAGACGATGCGCGGCCCGGCGGCGCAAAGGACGAGACGAGGATGACGGCGACGACCTGGCTGCGACTGGCACTGATCTGGATGCTCCCCCTGGCGCTGACCCCGGCCGCCGCCGGTGCAGTCGCCGATGCCGCTGCCGCATCCGACACCGCAGCCGACACCGCAGCCGATGCCGCGGCGGGCGCGCAGCCGGCCGCGCCGCGCATCGGCCTCGTGCTGGGCGGGGGTGGGGCGCGCGGCACCGCCCACGTCGGCGTGCTCGACGTGCTCGACGCCTTGCGCGTGCCGGTCCATTGCGTGGCCGGCACCAGCATGGGGTCGCTGGTGGCCGGCGCCTGGCTCGGCGGACTCACCCCGCCGCAGATGCTCGAGCGCATTGGCAAGGTCGACTGGCGCGACCTGTTCGACGACGCGACCGCCCGCGGCCAGACCAATTACCGCGAGCGGCGCCTGGCGCAAAGCTATTATCCCGGTCTCGAGGCCGGCATCACTCCGGACGGACTGCGCATGGCGCGCGGTCTCCTGGGCGGTCAGAAGATCAAGCTGTTCTTCAATACCCTGGTCGGCGCCGACCGCGGCGAGCGCACCATCGAGAGCCTGCCGCTGCCCCTGTCGATCGTGACCACCGACATCGGCACCGGCGAGCGGGTCGTGTTCCGCAGCGGCGAACTGGCGGCCGCCATGCGCGCCAGCATGAGCGTGCCGGCGGTGCTGGCCCCGGTGCGCTACCAGGACCGCTACCTGGTCGACGGCGGCCTGGTCGACAACCTGCCGGTGCGCGAAGCGCGCGAGCGCTGCCAGGCCGACGTCATCATCGCGGTCGACGTCGGCTCGCCGCTGCTGCAGCCGCAGCAGGTCGCGTCGGTCGCCACCGTGTCCCTGCAAATGATCAATATCCTGACGGAGCAGAACGCCGAGGCTTCGCGCGCCCAACTGGGGCCGGGCGACATCTATATCAAGCCCGACCTGACAGGCATCACGGCGGCCGACTTCGGCAAGTTCCGCGAGGGCGCGGCGCGCGGCAAGGCGGCGGCCGAGGCGGTGGCGCCGCAGCTGGCGCGGCTCGCGCTGCCGGTCGCCGACTACGCGGCGTGGACCGCACGCCTGCGCAGCCCGGCGCCGCCGCCGCCCGTCATCGACCGCGTCGAGGTCGCCCGGCTGCGCCATGTGAACCCGGTGCTGGTGCATGAACACCTCGATATCGTGCCCGGGCAGCCGCTCGACACCAATCGTCTCGAGGCTGGCCTGGCCCGCGTGTATGGCGAAGGCGACTTCGAAAGCGTCGACTACGCGCTGCTGGGCACCCGCGCGCGGCGCATCCTGCAGGTCACGCCCACCGAGAAGAGCTGGGGCCCCGATTACCTGCGCTTCGGTGTCGAGCTGCAGGCCGCGAACGACGAGAACGACTTCGCGCTGCGCATGGCCTACCACCGCAAATGGCTCAATCCGCTTGGCGGCGAATGGCTGTCCGGGGCCCAGATCGGCGAGCGCGCCACGCTGTTCACCCAGTTCTACCAGCCGCTGGGGCCGCGCCAGCGCTTCTTCCTCCAGCCGGCGCTGGCGCTGGTGCGCGACCGGCTCAATGTTTACCAGGACGACCGCCGCATCGCCGAATATGCGCTGCGCAGCCGCGGCGCCAGCCTCGGGCTGGGCATGAATGCCGGCACCGTCGGCCAGCTGCGCCTGGAACGCACGGTGCGCAAGATCGAAGCCACGGTCGAGACCGGGCCGGCGTCCTTGCCGACCGGCGAGTCGACCCTGCGTGGCTGGCAGGTCGTGGCCGACTTCGACCAGTTCGACAGCGCTTTCTTCCCCAGCCGCGGCTGGGCGGCGCGCGCCGCCTGGTTCCGCCACGACGATGGCGACTACAGCCGGCTGGCGACCGAGCTGCGCGCCGCGTACGTCTGGGGTGAGTACGTGCTCAATGGACGGCTGCACTACACCGGCTCGACCCAGGGGCGGATGCCGCTGGCCGACGCCGCCGCGCTGGGCGGCTTCCTGAATCTGTCCGGCTATGTGCGCAACCAGGTCCTGGCCGACGATGTGCGCTTCGCCAGCCTGCGCGGCGAAAAGATCATCGGGCGCATGCCGCTGGGGCTGCGCGGCGACCTGCGCGTCGGCCTGTCGCTCGAGGCGGGCAGTGCGCGCAACCGCTTCACCGAAACCCGGCTCGACGGCTGGCAGGCCGCGGCCGCCATCTACCTGGGCGGCACGACGCCGCTTGGTCCGCTGTACTTCGGCGCCGGACTGGCGCAGGGCGGCCGCTCGTCGCTGTACCTGTTCATCGGTTTGCCTTGATGCGGCGCTTGCGCGTGCCGCCATCGCAGGCCGGTCCGCAACCATGGCGACGTTGCCGCGTCCTTTACCACCATGGATCATGACAATCGGAGGCTGGCATGAACATCCGTACCACGAGCAAGACGGCAATGGCACTGGCGAGCTGTGCAGCGTTGGCGACGATGGCCACCCCGGCTGCGGCCCAGGCGCAGGCGGGCGAGCGCTGGGACTACGAATTTTCGCCCTATCTGTGGGCGGCCGGCCTCGATGGCACGACGACGGTGGGCGATCTGTCGGTCGAGAGCGAGCACAGCTTTTCAGACCTGGTGGACAAGCTCGACTTCGGCTTGAGCGGCAGCTTCGAGGCGCGCCAGGGGCGCTGGGGCGTCCTGTTCGACGGCATCTACATCAAGCTCTCGGACGACGTCGCCACGGCACGCGGACCGGTGGATGTGGAAGTGGTGCAGCAGATGTACACGCTGGGCGGCGCCTGGCGTGCGCTCGAGGGTCCGGCCCCGGTCGACCTGATCGCCGGCCTGCGCTTCAATTACCTGAAGCCGACGCTCGAACTGGGCGGCGTCGAGCGCGGCCAGAGCAAGGATGCGCTCGATCCCTATGTCGGCGTACGCGGCCGTTATCCGCTGGACCCGCGCTGGACGCTGGTCGGCTACCTCGACGTCGGCACGTTCGACGGCAGCGACTACGCGTGGCAGTTGCTGGTGGGCGCAAGCTATGCCTGGCGGCCCGACCGCTCGCTCAAGTTTGGCTATCGCCAGCTCAAGACCAAGTACGACGGCGAGCGCGTCGACGTCGACACGACGATGCAGGGCCTGTATGTCGGTGTTGGCTTCCGCTTCTGATCGGCAATTTTTACGGTCTATATGCGTTCAAAATAGGGTTGCACGGAAAGGTTGATGCTGTGTGACCGCGTTACTCAAGATTGGTTTCACAGGAGGCTGGCTAAGTGCCCTTGATGTTTGTGACATATCAAATAGGCCATGTGTCGTCCCGTGCGTGGGTGACCGCGCATCTAGAATCGTCTGCACCGCGCTGGCATGCGCAGGATCATGGTTGACAGCGGAAGACGCCGCGCCTGAAAGTATGGAGGTGGCTTCCGGTGCATTCTTGCAGCGGGAGTTGGCTATGCAAACGATCGAACCCCTGACCTATCTCGTCGATGGCGATGCCGGGGCGCTGAAGGACATGGCGTGCCTGCTGCAGGCGGCGGGCCTGCATGTGGCCGCCTTCGACCGCACCGACAGCTTCCTGCAGGCCCACGATCCGACCGCCCCCGGCTGCGCCGTGATCGATGTGCGGATGCCGGGGCTGGACGGCCTGGCGCTGCTGCGCGAACTGCAGGAGGGCGGCGCCGAGCGCGCCATCGTGTTCGTCGCCGGCGGCGCCAGCGATGCGGCGCTGGGCGTGCGGGCCATGAAGGCCGGCGCCGTCGACTTCCTGATCAAGCCGCTCGAGGTGGATGGCTTCATCGCCGCGGTGCGCCATGCGCTGGCGCGCGATGCCCACGAGCGCGCGGTGCGGGTCGAGCTGCAGCGCATCCGCGCCCACCTCGACACCCTGACCCGGCGCGAGCAGCAGGTGCTGCGCCATGTGGTGTCCGGCCGCCTGAACAAGCAGATCGCCTTCGACCTCGGCATCGCCGAAAAGACGATCAAGGTGCACCGCGCCCGGGTCATGGAAAAGATGGGGGCGACCTCGCTGGCCCAGCTGGTGCGCGAGACGCTGGAACTCGAGGCGGGGGCGGTATTCGCCGGCGACGGCGTCGACAAGGATGCGCTGTGACGGCGGCCACATTCGGCGCCCCGCGGCCAAGCGCCCCCATTCGCCGGCATCGCCCTTTGGTCCAATAGGCACTTGCCATCGGCCAGGGCAGGATGGCGATCCGCAGGCGCGCGCCGTACGTGCGTCCGGCAAGATGGGGAGAGCGTCATGTTGAACAAACTGTTGGCCGAGTTCATCGGCACATTCTGGCTGGTGCTGGGCGGCTGCGGCAGCGCGGTGCTGGCCGCCACCTTTCCCGAGGTCGGCATCGGCCTGACCGGGGTGTCGCTGGCCTTTGGCCTGACCGTCCTGACGGCGGCCTATGCGCTCGGCCCGATCTCCGGCGGCCACTTCAATCCCGCCGTGTCGGTAGGGCTGTGGGCCGGCGGGCGCTTCCCGGCGCGCCACGTGGCGCCCTACGTCGTGACGCAGGTGGCCGGCGCCGTGCTGGCCGCCGCCCTGATCTATGTGATTGCGAGCGGCAAGGCCGGCTTCGACGTCCAGGCCGGCTTCGCGGCCAATGGCTACGGCGTGCATTCGCCGGGCGGCTATTCGCTCGAGGCGGCCTTCGTGTGCGAGCTGGTGATGAGCTTCATGTTCGTGCTGGTGGTGCTGGGTGCGACCCACCCGCGGGCCCCCGTCGGTTTCGCCGGCATCGCGATCGGCCTGGCCCTGGCCCTGGTGCACCTGATCAGCATCCCGGTGACGAACACCTCGGTCAACCCGGCGCGCAGCACCGGCCCGGCGTTGTTCGTCGGCGGCTGGGCGGTGGCCCAGCTATGGCTGTTCTGGCTGGCTCCCTTGCTCGGCGGCACGCTGGCCGGCGTGTTGTACCGCAAGGTGCTGCAGCGCGAGCCGGCCGAGCCCTCGGGCATGGGTCCGATGGAGCCGGAGATCAGCCTTGGGGCGCGCACCTGAAGCGCGCCAGTTTTATAGCCTGGGAGAAAGTGCCGATAATATTGCTGACATCTTTGCAGAATAGCCACTACAATCGAAATGCATCCTGTCGTCACGATGCACCCGTCAGCGCCCGCCTTGTGCGGGCGCTCGTTCGTTGTGCCTCGCATGCAGCTGGCATATCCGCCCCGGCGGAGTTCGCATCGCGGGCCTGGTTCGAAAGGAAGTGGCGTGCAAACCGAGATCAAGTCATCTGTCATGGAAGCGATCGGCAACACGCCGGTGGTCAGGCTCGGCCGCGTATTCGCGGCGGCCAATGTGGTGGCCAAGCTGGAATTCATGAATCCGGGCGGCAGCATCAAGGACCGCATGGTGCGGGCCATGCTGCGCAAGCTGCCGCCTCAGGCGACGCGCGTGGTCGAGGCGTCCTCCGGCAACACGGGGGCGGCGCTGGCCATGGCCAGCGCCGTCCTTGGCCTGGACTGCGAGGTCGCCGTTCCGCTCACCACCAGCCGGGAAAAGATCAGGCGCATCGAAGCCTATGGCGCGACGGTGCGGGTGTGCGACGCCGAGCGGGGCCCCGACTACCAGGAGACTGCCCTGGGCATCGCGCGCCAGGGCGACGCCCATCATCTCGACCAGTACCGGTCAAGCCTGAACAGCCAGGCGCACTACGCCGACACCGCGCCCGAACTGTGGTCGCAGATGAAAGGCCAGATCGACGTCTTCGTGTGCGGCGTCGGCTCGGGCGGGACGATCTCGGGCATCGGGCGCTACCTGAAGGAGCGCGATCCGTCGATCCGCGTGATCGGGGTCGAACCGCGCGATTCGGCCTACCGGACACTGGTCACCGACCAGCCGGCGGGCGGCGAATTCGCCAGCGCGATCGAGGGCGTCGGCAAGGGCTGTCCGTCGCCGGTGTTCGATCCAAAGGTGGTCGACGACGTGGTCCAGGTGCCGGATGAAGAAGCGCTGGCCTGGATCCACCGGCTGGCGCGCGAAGAGGGCATCCTGGCCGGCGGTTCGAGCGCCTGCGTGACGGCGGGGATCGCCCGCCTGCTGCCGCAACTGGGCAATGCACGCATCGTGACGATCTTCCCGGACTCCGGCGCGTTCTACCTGTCGAAATACTTTTAAGAGCCTACCCCGGTAGGTGGGACAGGCTCCTAACGGCCGTCGCGGCCGGCTTCCTGATCGCCCTCGGCCTGTTCCTGCGCGCGCGCCGTCGGCAAGTGCCAGCCGTAGCGGATGGCCGCCAGGCGCAGGCCGAAGCACAGCGCCGCGCCGGCCAGCGCCGTCGGGGTGCTGGGCAGGCCCAGGGCGTCGCCGGCCACCACCACGCTGGCCCCGGCCAGGGCGGCGACGGCGTAGATGTCCGACCTGAACACGGCCGGCACGTTCGACAGCAGGACGTCGCGCGCGACGCCGCCCCCGATCCCCGTCAACATGCCGAGCAGCGCCGCCATCACCGGCTCCAGGCCGAACACCAGCGCCTTCTGGGCGCCGGCGACGCAGAACAGGGCCAGGCCGGCGCCGTCGAATACCAGCACCGGGTGGCGCAGGCGGTGCAGGGCGGGCGACCAGAAGAAGATCGCCACCCCGGCCAGCAGCGACACGCCAAGATAGCGCCAGTCGGTGAAGGCGGCCGGCGGCGTGGCGCCGATCAAGAGGTCGCGCACGATGCCGCCCGAGGTGGCGGCGACGAACGACAGCACCAGCACGCCGAACAGGTCGAGGTGGCGCCGCACGCCGGCGGTGGCGCCGCTCAGGGCGAACACGAAGGTGCCGACCAGGTCGAGCGTCAGCACCAGGGTCTTCATGGCGGCGCCCATGTCGAGGGCGGAAACGGGGAACAAGGCGTACCTCTGAACATGAAAGGGAGGATGCGGATTCTATAGCACGGCGCCGGTGCGTGCCCATCCGCGTCCATCCACGCCCGCCCTTGGCTGTGCGCCGGCGCATGGACGAGCGCGGCCTGCCGCTCGGGCATGGCGCCCGCGCGGATGCGGCTGCTTGACGCCGGGCGGGATGCCGGGGCAGGATGGATTCCGTGCTGGCGCCGCCGCCCGCACTGCACGACCTTGAAACAAGGCGGGCGCCGTCGGGCGGCCGCATCGCATGGGAGCCAACAGATGAACATATCCAGCCCCGGGGTGAAGCAGCGCGAGGAAGCACCCCTCCGGCAAACGAGCGGCGAGGTGCAAGGGGGGCCAGACCCACACCTGGAAGAGGCGCTCGACGAAGCGCTTGCCGAATCCTTCCCTGCCAGCGACCCCGTGGCCGTCTCGATCAGCTCGGCCGCTCCGGGTGCGCATCCGCGCACTGCACGATCCTCCGAACCGCCATCCTGACCCGCAAGCGTGCGCCTTTTCGGCACGGCTGACTCTAGACTTGGTACTCGTTGTCGGAGCACATACGGTCACTTCCCCGCATGATTGCATGCATGACCTGGCGGGCCCGCGCCCGCCACCCGAGAAGGAGATTTCACCGTGTCGACCACCATCACCATCAACGGAAACGTCGTCGCACTGCCAACCGATCCGCGCGTCTCCCTGCTCGACTTCCTGCGCGAGCACCTGCACCTGAGCGGCACCAAGAAGGGCTGCGACCAGGGCGCCTGCGGCGCCTGCACCGTGCTGCTCGACGGCGAGCAGCGCATCCTGTCGTGCCTCGCGCTGGCCGTGCAATACCAGGGCCGCGCGATCACCTCGGTCGAGGGGCTGGCCAGCGGCGAACAGCTGCATGCGCTGCAGCAATCGTTCATCGAGCATGACGGTTTTCAGTGCGGCTATTGCACGCCAGGCCAAATCTGCTCGGCGCTGGGCATGGAGGCCGAGCTGCGGCGCGGCGTGCCGAGCTACGTCACCGAAGACCTCGGTCTCGATACGATCGCGTTCAGCGAAGACGAGGTACGCGAGCGCATGAGCGGCAACCTGTGCCGTTGCGGCGCCTACAACGGCATCGTCGCCGCCGTGACCGAGCACCATATGCAGTCGCACGCCAGGGCGCCGGCCGGGGAGACGTCATGAACCCGTTCACCTTTGCCCGCGCGCACGACGCGCAGGACGCCGTGCGCAAGGGTGCGGCGGCGGGCAGCCGCTATCTCGGCGGCGGCACCAACCTGGTCGACCTGATGCGCGAGACCATCGAGCGGCCGGCGCAGTTGGTCGACGTCAGCGGCCTGTCGCAACAGATCGACGAGCGCGCCGACGGCAGCCTGCTGGTCGGCGCGGCGGTCAAGAACACCGCGCTGGCCGAGCACCGCACGGTGCGCACGCGCTTTCCGCTGCTGGCGCGCGCCATCGCGTCCGGCGCCTCGGGCCAGATCCGCAATATGGCCACCGTCGCCGGCAACGTCCTGCAGCGCACCCGCTGCGCCTATTTCTACGACCGTGACGGCGCCCACTGCAACAAGCGCAATCCGGGCGAGGGCTGCGACGCGCTCCAGGGCGTGCACCGCATGCATGCGGTGCTGGGGGCCTCGAGCGCCTGCATCGCCACCCATCCGTCCGACATGTGCGTGGCGCTGGCCGCGCTCGACGCCGTGGTCCACCTGCAGGGCCTGGGCGGGACGCGTCAGGTGCCGTTCACCGGCTTTCACCTGCTGCCCGAAGACCATCCCGAGCGCGAGACCGTCCTCCAGAGCGGCGAACTGATCACGGCGATCGAGATTCCGGCGCTGGCCTTCGGCGCCAACTCCACCTACCGCAAGGTGCGCGACCGCGCCAGCTACGCCTTCGCGCTGGTGTCGGTGGCGGCCGCGCTCGAGGTCCGGGACGGGCTGGTCAGCGACGTGCGGCTGGCGCTGGGCGGGGTGGCGCACAAGCCGTGGCGCGCGTCGACGCTGGAGCAGATGCTGCGCGGCCAGCCGGCCGACGCGGCCCATTTCGAGGCAGCGGCGCGCGCCGAGATGGCCGACGCCAGGCCCCTGCGCGACAACGCGTTCAAGATCCCGCTGGCCCAGCGCACGATGGTGGCCGTGCTCGACCGGCTGGCCACCGCCCATTCCTGAGGAGCTAGAGCATGAAGATCGTGCAGAACATCCAGAAGGCCGGCCAGGCGATCATGCAGAAGGCGGTGGCGCTCGCGCCCGACCGCTACGTCACCGGCGGCAAGCCCGATCCGCTCACGTCCAGCGACGATCCGCTGATCGGCGCGCCGGTATCGCGCCTGGACGGCCCGGTCAAGGTGAAGGGCGAGGCAAAATACGCCGCCGAGTTCGCGCTGGACCGGATGGTCCATGCCGCACTCGTGCACAGCACGGTGGCCAAGGGGCGCATCGCCGCCATCGACGCGGCCGACGCCGAGGCCGCCCCCGGCGTCGTGCTGGTGCTGAGTCACCGCAACGCACCCAGGATGTGGGCCCCGGCCGTGCTGATGCGCGAGCCCATGGGGGCGAGCGGCGACGCACTGCCGGTATTCCAGGACGACCGCGTGCACTGGAACGGCCAGCCCGTCGCCCTGGTGCTGGCCGAGACGCGGGAACAGGCCGACCATGCGACGACGCTGGTGCGGGTGCGCTACGAGAGCGAGGATGCACTGACGTCGATGGAGGCCGCCCGCGCCGCCGGCGACAGGCTCGGCCAGTTCCAGGGCGAGCCGCTGCAGGACGTCATCGGCGACGCCGAGGGCGCGCTGATGGCCGCGGCCCACCGCGTCGATGCGGTCTACCGCACGCCGCGCCACAACCACAATGCGATCGAGCTGCATGCGGTGACCGTCGTCTGGGAAGGCGACGTCCTGCGGGTCCACGACGCCAGCCAGGGGGTGGCCAGCACGGCCTGGACGCTGGCGCAGGTGTTCGGCATTGGACACGACCAGGTGCGGGTCACGTCGCCCTTCGTGGGCGGCGGCTTCGGCGCCAAGCTGTTGTGGCAGCACCACCTGCTGGCGGCGGCGGCGTCGAAAGTGTCCGGGCGGCCGGTGCGCATGATGCTGTCGCGCGCGGGCGTCTACCGCGTGGTCGGTGGGCGCGCGCCGACCGAGCAGCGGGTCGCCATCGGCGCCGACCGCGACGGCCGCTTCGACTCCCTGATCCATGCCGGCACGACGGTCATGACCGAGTACAACGCTTTCCCGGAGCCGTTCATCCACAATGCGCGCGCGCTGTATGCGGCGCGCAATATCAAGCTCGAGGTGCGGACGGTCAACATGAACATGGCGGCCAATACCGCCATGCGCGCGCCGGGCGAGTCGGTGGGGTCTTTCGCCCTGGAGTGCGCGGTGGACGAGCTGGCCGACCTGCTCGGCATCGATCCGATCCTGCTGCGCCGGCGCAACGAGCCGGTCCAGGACCCGACGCAGGGCACGCCGTTCTCGTCGCGCCACCTGATCGAGGCCTACCGCGCCGGGGCCCAGGCCTTCGGCTGGCAGGAACGCCATGCGAAGCCGCGCATGCGCCAGGAGGGCGAGTGGCTGGTCGGCCTGGGTTGCGCCAGCGCCGTGTTTCCCTATTACCGGATGAATGGCGGCGCAGCCCGCATCGTCCTGGGCCGCGACGGCCGCGCCCGGGTATCGGTCGGCGCGCACGAGATGGGCATGGGCACGGCCACCGCCCAGTCCCAGCTGTGCGCGGCGCGCCTCGGGCTGCCCTTGGACAAGGTCAGCTTCGACTACGGCGACTCGTCGCTGCCGGGGGCGATCCTGGCCGGCGGCTCGCAGCAGACCGCCGCGATCGCGGCTTCGGTCAAGGCCGCGCACGAGGCGCTGTGCGCCGAGCTGCTGAAGTTCGCCGGGCGCGATTCGCCGCTGGCGGGCCTGAAGCCCGAGCAGGTGCGCGCGCGTGGCGGCGGCCTGTGCAAGATCGATGACGCCGGCCGCTGGGAAAGCTATGCCGGCATCCTTGCCAGGGCCGGGCGCGCCGAGGTGGAGGTGACGGCCGAGGCGGCGCCGTCGCAGGAAAGCCTGCACTGGTCGATGCACTCGTACGGCGCGATCTTCTGCGAAGCGCGGGTCAACGTGGTCACCGGCGAGCCGCGCGTGACGCGCCTGCTGGGCTCCTTCGATTGCGGCCGCATCCTCAATGCCAAGACGGCCGCCAGCCAGCTCCGGGGCGGGATGATCATGGGCCTGGGCGCGGCGCTGATGGAAGAGACGCATTTCGACGAGCGCAATGGCCGCATCGCCAATCCGAGCCTGTCGGACTATCACGTGCCGGCCCATCTCGACGTGCCGCCGATCGAGGTGATGTGGCTCGACATTCCCGATCCGCATGCGCCGGCCGGCATGCGCGGCATCGGCGAGATCGGCATCACCGGCACCGCGGCGGCGATCGCCAACGCGATCTACAATGCCTGCGGCAAGCGGGTGCGGGAGTTGCCGATCACACTCGACAAGCTGATGTGATCGGGCGGTGAGGGCGCCCGGGACGCTTGCCGGGCGTCCCGGCGCCGATCTCGGGGTGCGCAGGATGGCGCAGGCCAGGCCACCGGGATCAGCGACCCGAGGCCCATCGCTGCATGATCGACACCGGCGTCTTCGCGTCCGCCTCGACGTCGATGATGGCCCGGCGCCGCGCTGCCGGTAAAGAGTCGGGCGCCTATCCGACCACGCGCATGGAACACAGGTCGGCTCCGAAGGCGGGCAGGGCATTCTCGCCGAACGTGGAGGCGCTAATCAGCAAGCTCGACCGCCGCAAGGCCGCGCTCACATGCGCGGATTTTCGCTACAGTCGTGACAGTTTTCCGCGCTTCAAGTTGGGGCATGGCTAGATGTCGTTGCGCTCGACGATGCCGGGCGCGTTGTCGCGCATTGGCGACGACGGTCTCGTCGCGCAGCCGGCTGCCTGTTGCGACGCTGCGCTGTCGCCCGTGATGGCAAAGCGGGAGCCCTCGTGCACGGCATGCTGCAGCGTGAGGGTGGCAAGGAACACCGTGCTGAACTCGATGATCGCGACCACCAGCAGGAACACCGGTGCGGCGATCGCCATCGCGACGATCGTGGCGTCGGACTGACGGCGGATACATCGTAATTCAGGACATTTTACGGAAGGGTTGACCAGTCATGCGGTAAGCTTCGGGATTCTATAGGGAAAAAAACATTTCCCGCATCGGTTTTAGAAAGGATTCAACGCCTCCGTCGGCGCCGCACAACATGAATTGGCTAGCAAGCATCGTCCCTTCCTTTCTTCGTTCAACGGGTCGCGCGCGCACGCGCCAGTCGAGCGCCGAGCAGCGCGTGGCCAACGCCGACGCCGAGGTCTGGATGGTGTTCGGCATGCGCGGGCTGCTGGCCGTGTCGGCGCTGCTCACCTTGTTCATCGGGCCGGGCGGCATGACGGCCCCGGGCGCATGGACCTGGGCCGTGTTCGCCGCCTATGTCCTCCACAGCCTGACCCTGCTGGCGCTCGCCGGTTACCGCGCCGGCTTTTCGCATGGTCCGCTGGTGTACTGGATCGACATCGCCTGGTACGGCCTGTTCGTCTGGGCCAGCGGCGGCAGCGCCAGCCCTTTCTTCCCGTTTTTCTTCTTCGCCATCCTGGCCGCTTCGTTCCGCCACGGCTTCGACGCCGGCGCCAAGCTCACTCTCGGTTCGGTCGCCGTGGTGGCGCTGTCGGTGGCGGCGGCGCAAGGCCTGGCGTCGCTGCACATCCTGCTGCTGCGCGCGACCTTCATGCTGGCGCTCGGCTATATGGTCGCGTTCTGGGGCGGACTGGCGGTCGACCAGCGCCGACGCCTGGCGCTGCTGCGCGACGTGAGCCGCCTGTCCAATCCGCGCTTCGGGGTGCAGCACACCCTCGACTCCTTGATGGAAAAGATCCTGCGCTTCTACGGCGCCGACAGCTGCGTGCTGCTGATGCAGGACAGCCACGAGCGCTGGGTCATGAGCACGGCTCACCATCCGAAAAGCGGGCGTGCGATCAGCCGCAGCCGGCCGGATGCGGCCGACATCGCGCCGCTCCTCAGGCTCGAGGACGACGCCAGCCTGTACCAGGCGCCGCCGCGCTACCTCGGCCTGTTCGCGCTGGGTCGCGCCACGGCGCTGAACCAGGGCAAGGACACGCGCGAGTGGCGCCAGGCCGACCCCCACGCCTGCCGCCATGTCGCCGACCTGCTCGATGCCGAGGGGTTCATCAGCGCCGCGCTGCCGCTGCGCAAGGGCAGCGGTCGCATCATCGTCACCGGCGCGCGGCTCAAGCGCAGCGACGCCAGTTTCCTGAAGCACATCGTGCAACAGGCATTCCCGGTCATCGAAACCATCGACCTGCTCGACCGGCTGGCGTCGGAAGCGGCGTTCCGCGAGCGCCAGACCATCGCCCGCGACTTGCACGACAGCACAATCCAGCCGTATATCGGCCTGCGCCACGCGGTGGCCGCGATCCGCAACCAGGCCGGTGACGACAGCGCGGTCGCGCCGGAGCTGGATCGCTTGCTGGCAATGTGCTCGGGCGTGATCGGTGACATGCGCGACTTCGCCCAGCGTTTTCGCAGCGGGCGCCAGGAAGAACCGGAACTGCTGATCGCGCTGCGGCGCCAGTTGCACCAGGTCGAGACCTTCTATGGCCTGGATGTGATGCTGGAAATGCATGCCGACAGCCCCATCCAGGACCGCATGGCGGCCGAAGTGTTCCAGATCGTCACCGAAGGCATCAGCAATATTTGCAAGCACACGCGGGCGCGCACGGCCGGCGTGGTGGTGGAAGCGAAGGGCGGTACGCTCGCCATCGATATTGTCAATCCGACAGCCGTGGGCGGAAAGGCCGCCGCGGCCTTCGTGCCGAGCTCGATCGCCGAACGGGTCCAGGGCCTGGGTGGCAAACTGGAGATGGAAGCCGACGGCCGCCAGACCCTGCTGCGCATCCACATACCGATCTGAACACGCAAAGTTGCAAGGAGAAACATGACCATTCGTATCTTATTGGTCGATGACCATAAAACCATGTTGTGGGGACTGGAGCGCCTGATCCAGGCCGAGGGCGATGCCTTCCAGCTGGTCGGCAGCGCCAGCGACGGCATCGAGGCCAGGGCCTTGTGCGCCGAGTTCAAGCCCGACATCGTGCTGCTCGACCTCGACCTGAAGGGGACCTGCTCGATCGATTTCCTGCCGACGCTGATCCAGAACGGAACCACCAGGGTCGTCATCCTGAGCGCCAATCGCGACCAGGCGACGCTGGCGGCGGCGGTCAAGGCCGGCGCGCGCGGCGTGGTCAGCAAGGAGGCGCCGACCGAGGACGTGCTGGCCGCCGTGCGCAAGGTGCATGGCGGCGAGCTGTGGCTCGACCAGACGCTGATGCAGGTCCTGCTGGGCCAGCTGGTGGCGCCAGCGCCGAAGGCCGATCCGGAGGCGCAGCGCATCGCCTCGCTCACTGCGCGCGAGCGTGAGGTGATCGGCATGATCGTGCAGGGCAAGGGCGCCCTGAACAAGGACCTGGCCGAGCGCGCCTTCATCTCGGAGCGCACGCTGCGCAACCACCTGACCACCATCTACCAGAAGCTGGACGTGGCGAACCGCCTCGAACTCTACGTCTACGCCACCAGGCACGGACTGTCCTGACCCTCCCCGCCGGCGCGCTCCCGGGCGCCGCTCACTTCTCCAGCCTGCCTGGCGATCCTCTCCACATGGCGTCTGGGACATTTGTCCCAGACCGCCGTGGCAACAAGTCCCCCGCGAAAAGGTAGTTTTGACGGATGGCGCCAGAACCGCCGATCCGTAAGATTCGACCCGTGCGCCGCGTACCGTTTCACGCGGCATGGCGGCAACAGGACAGGAGCGAACGTGGACGACATGGAACCCACGCGGGAAGACAATCCGGAGCACAACTACGAAAGAAACAGCAGCCCGGCAATGTCGTACCTGGTCCTGAGCGTCCTGCTCGCAGTCGTCTGCTTCATCGCGGCGATGGCCGTGTGGACGATCGCATGAAGCCCGACTTATTCATATCAACGAAAGGCACGACCATGAACTTCATCGCCAACCTGATCAAGGAAGAGGATGGCGTCACGGCGATCGAGTACGCGCTGATCGCCGCGCTGATCGCCGCGCTGATCGCCGGCGTCATCATCGCGGTGATCACTCTGCTGGGCAGCAACATCAGCGTCCTGTTCAACGCCCTGGCGGCAAAGATCAAGTAGCAAGCCCTGAGACATCCCACCGCCCGACGGCGGCCCCGATCCGGCACGGTCTTTCCGCTGCCGGATTTTTTTTCGACCGGAGTCGAACATGACGACGCTGCCACTCATGCTGCTGCTTGCGCTGCTCGGCGCCGCCGTCTGGCACGACGTGCGCGCGCGCCGCATCCCGAATGCCGTCATGTTCCCCGGCATGCTGGCGGCGTTCGCGCTGCACGCGCTGCTGCCGGCGGGGCCGGGTTTGTTCGGTCCGCAGGTCGGTGGCCTGGGCCTGCTGCAGTCGCTGGGCGGCTGGGGACTGGGCCTGGCGCTGCTGCTGCCGATGTATGCGCTGCGCCTGATGGGCGCCGGCGACGTCAAGCTGCTGGCGATGGTGGGCGCGTTCGTCGGCGCCGGCCAGACCCTGACCGTCGGCCTGGTCACGCTGCTCGCCGGCGGCCTGCTGGCGGCGGCCTTCGCCGCCTGGAAGGGCAGCCTGCGGCGCCTGGCCGGAAATGCCTGGCAGATGGTCATGCGGGCCGTCTTTTCCGCGCTGGCCGGCCGCACCGCCGCCCCGCCCGCGCCGCCGGAGGCAGCCAGCGGCCGCCTGCCGTACGCGGTGGCGATCGCGGCCGCCGCCATCGGCTGCGTGCTGTGGACCCGTGCGCACGGGGAACTGCCGCTGTGAGCCAAACCACAAGCAACGCCCCCCTGGCCTCGTCATCAACGACGCCGGGCGCACGACGCTGACGCGCAACAGCCAGAACGAGATGGTGGGCTTTGGCCCGCTGGAGCGTCTGCTTGCCGACCCGAGCGTGTCGGACATCCTGGTCAACACCCACAAGCAGGACTGGGTCGAGCGCCGCAGCAAGCTGGAACGGACCGACGTCACCTTCACCGACGACGCCCAGCTGACGAAGATCATTGACAAGATTGCTGGCCTGATTGCCCTGGCAAGGCGGTAGCGGCGGGTCATAGGGCGATAGCGGTCATACAGGATCAGTATGACTGGCGGTCGATGAGATAGATGGTTTGTGAATGGCGATCATCATGGATCGCAATTTGATTTCTATCTCAGTGGGCGCATACTGGAGTCATACCAGTTCACACACGAAAGAGAAGATCATGTCCACCCTGTCGCTTCGCCCCAGCTTTGCAGCCCAGTTGTCGGCCGTCGCCGCAACCCTCACCAACTTCCTGCGTGCAAAGGCGGCGCCAGTCGCCGTCCCGCGCAGCGCCGACGCCGGCGACGTCTGGGCGCTGTACCGCATGACCCGCGGCGCGGACGCCATCTCGCCGGCAGTCGCCCGCCGCCTGGAAGCGCACGCACAGCAGAAGTAACCGGCGCGCCGCGCCACGAACAGACGCCCTGCTTCGAGCAGGGCGTTTTGCTTGGCGCACGCTGCCTTGCCCGGCAGAACGGGCTGTGCGACTAGTCCTCCGGCGGCTCGTGAAATTCATCGGCCCGCGAGAACAGATCCCAGGCCGCGATGAACAGCGCCGCGATCACCGGCCCGATCACGAAACCGTTCAGGCCGAACAGGGCCATGCCGCCCAGGGTCGAGAGCAGGATCACGTAGTCCGGCAACTTGGTGTCCTTGCCGACCAGGATCGGGCGCAGGATATTGTCCACCAGCCCGATCACCAGCACGCCATAGGCGGCCAGCACGACGCCTTGCCAGATGTCGCCGGTAGCCAGGAAGTACACCGCCACCGGCGCCCACACCAGGGCCGCGCCGACCGCCGGCAGCAGCGACAGGAACGCCATCACCACGCCCCACAGCAGCGCGCCGCTGACGTCCAGCGCCCAGAAGATCAGGCCGCCCAGCGCGCCCTGGGCCATCGCCACCAGCACATTGCCCTTGACCGTGGCGCGGATCACCGTGGTGAAGTTCTGGAACAGGCGACCCTTGTACTCGCTCGACAAGGGGACTGCGCGCTGGATGCGCGCCGCCAGGATGCGGCCGTCGCGCAGCAGGAAGAACAGCAGATACAGCATGATGGCCATGCTGATCACGAAATCGAGCGTGTTGCGGCCGATATTGAGCGCGTATTGCGCCGTGGCCTGGCTGATCTGGGCCGCGCCTTCGGTGATTTTTTCCTGCAGCGAAGCCAGGTTCGTCAGGTCGAACCGCTCGAGCAGTGAGATCGCCCAGTCCGGCAGTGCACCGACCACGAGGTTGAAGTACGAGGCGACATCGAGCTGGCCTGCGCTCAGGCGCGCGTAGATGGCGGTGACTTCATTGATCAGCGACGAGGTGATCACGGCCAGCGGCAACAGCACCATCAGGACGATCACCAGCAGCGAGAGCAGGGCGGCGGCCGTCGGCCGCCCCTTGGTCGCGCGCAGCAGCCGCGATTGCAGCGGCGCGAACAGGATGGCGAACACCACGCCCCAGAACACGGCCCCGGAATAGGGTAGCAGCACCCAGAAGAACGCGATCGTCACGATCGCCAGTAACAGGAGGAAGGAGTTCTGGGGCAGCGTGAATTGCTTCATCGGTGAGGCGCAAGGCGAAATGGTTAATGTTTCCTGATGATAAACCATGGCGTTGCGACCACGGCTGCCTTTTGCATGGCGCGGTACGCCAGCTAACATATGTTTCTACTTTTAGTAAATTGTCGCTTGTTGACCACAAAGTCATCAATCGTGCGCATTGCTCAAATGCCATCTTGCGATAATGAATGTCGCTACGCTTAGACATGGTCTGGCGGGCAATTGAATATCATTCTTTATCGGAGAACCCATGTCCCGCATCGCGCCGCGCTTCACATTGTCCACCATTCCCACCACACTCGCCCTGGCCCTGAAGTGCGCCATCGTGCTGGGTGCGGCAAGCGCCGGCATGGCCCAGGCCCAGCAGTCGCCGGCCCTCGACCGCATGAGCATCTCGGCCGGCGCCTTCCATGCCGAGCCGACGATCCACCTGGGCGGCGACACCCGTTATGGCCGCGTCGATACGCCCGACGAAAAGATCGACGACGTCACCCTGCCGCGCGTGAAGGCCGAGATGCTGATCGGCGACAGGCATGGCCTGTCGTTCGACTACTTCCGCTTCGATGAAGACTGGGCCGGCAGCGCCAGCGGCGATACCGTCTACGAAGGCCGGCCGGTCAGCGGCACCATCAGCGCCGAAGCCGACCTGCGCCTCGAAATGGCCCGCTTCGCCTATAAATGGTGGATGGGCAAGGAAAGGAACGCCTTCGGGGTCGGCCTGGGCGCGGCCTACCTGCGCGCCAAGGTCTCGGGCTCGGTCGATGCCAACCTGAGCGCCTCGAATCCGGTCGAGAATTATTCGTGGAGCGGTTCGGCCTCGGGCAGCGACAGCGTCTGGGCGCCAACCGTCGAGCTGGCATGGCGCCACGCGCTGAACGAGCAATGGCGCTTCTACGCCGAGGCCTCGGGCATCAAGAAGAATGGCGGCACGGTCGAAGGCCATATCTGGAACGGCGCGGTCGGCGTCGAATGGTTCCCGCACCAGAACGTCGGCCTGGTGCTCGACTACACCGTCCAGAAGATCGACCTGCACCGCAACGGCGACCGCACCGCCGACCTGGACCTGAAACTGAAGGGCCCATCGGCCTTCGTCAAGGTCCGTTTCTGACCGGCGAGGCGCACGCGATTCCTCTTGGACTGCACGCTCAATTGCTTCCGGTCATAATACATAGTGCGAAAGCACTAATGTAGCGGAGCGAGGAGAGCGATTGAGCGCGGAGCATCTGATCGGTTGTCATGATTGCGGTAGCCTGTACCACCGGGAGCCGCTGAATTCGTGCGAGCGCGCGCGTTGCGTGCGCTGCCGCCACGAACTGTATCGCTGGCATGCCGGCGGGCCCCTGCGCCGCGCTGATTCGCTGGTGGCGCTGACCCTGGGCGCCGTGCTGGTCTACCTGCTGGCCCAGAGCTTCCCGATCGTCACGCTCGAGATGGGCGGCATGGCGTCCAGCGCGACCCTGCTGGAAGCGGTGGGCGTGCTGTGGAACGCAGGAATGCAGGTGATCGCGGCGATGGTGCTGTTGTGCGCGATCGTCTTCCCCGGCCTGGAGCTGGCATCGCTCCTGTATGTCGCCGTCGGCCTGCGCCGTGGCCGGCGCGTTCCGGGATTTAACATGGTGCTGCGCGTGGTGCAGGGCGCGCGCCACTGGGCCATGACCGAAGTGCTGATGATCGGCATCCTGATCACGGTGATCAAGATGACCAGCATGGCGCGGGTGGTGCCTCATCCGGGCCTGTTCGCTTTCGGTGTACTGACCATCCTGTGCGCGCTCGTGATGCGCTACGAACCCAAGGCGCTGTGGGAACTGGCCGACCGCCTGGCGCCGCGTCCAGGCCAGGCGGCCGGTGGTGGCGCCCATCCGCACGCCGGCGCCCACGTGGCCGGCGCGCTCGTCTCCTGCGGCGCCTGCGGCCTGGTCAACGGCCATCCCTGGCAGCGCGCGAAGAATGGCGCGGCGCACTGCCGCCGCTGCGGCGCCGCGCTGTACCGCCGGATCCCGAACAGCATCGGCTGGACCTGGGTGATGCTGGCCGCGGCCACCTTGCTCTACATTCCGGCCATGGTGCTGCCGGTCATGTACACCCGCACGATCGGCGGCGGCGCCGAGGGCGACACCATCATGAGCGGCGTGGTGCTGTTCTGGAACACCGGCTCGCCGGGCCTGGCCATCATCATTTTCATCGCCAGCATGGTGGTGCCGGTGTCGAAGCTGGTGGCGCTGGCCTGGCTCAATGCGACCGCGCAGCTGCGTTCGCGCATGGCGCCGCTGGCGCGCACGCGCGCCTACCGCGTGGTCGAATTCGTCGGCCGCTGGTCGATGCTCGACATCTTCGTGGTCGCGCTGACCGTGGCGCTGGTGCGCTTCGACGCGCTGGCCACGATCACCGCGGGGCCCGGCGCGATCGCCTTCGGCTGCGTGGTGATCGTGACGATGGTCGCCTCGCACCAGTTCGACCCGCGCCTGATCTGGGACCCTATTGAATCGAATGGAGAACGACATGCCTGAACAGGACGGCGTACGAGCGCCGCAGGGGCCGCCGGCCCCGGGCCCCATTTCGCCCGACGTCGACCGGCCGAGCCGCTGGCTGCCGTCGCTGATCTGGTTGATCCCTTTGCTGGCGGCCGTCATCGGCGCCTGGCAGGTGGTGCAGTGGGTGACCGACAAGGGCCCCACGGTGTACGTCTATTTCGCCACCGGCGAAGGCCTGGAGGCGAACACCACCCGGGTCAAGTACAAGGACGTCGACATCGGCCGCGTGGTGTCGGTGACGCTGGCCGAAGACGGCAACCGGGTGGTGGCCAAGATCGCGATGGTCAAGGAGGCGGGCCGTTTCACGGCGAAGGATTCGCGCTTCTGGGTGGTGCGGCCGCAGATCGGCGCCAGCGGCGTGTCGGGACTCGGCACCTTGCTGTCCGGCCCGTACATCGGCGCCGCGCCCGGCGTGTCCGAGGAGTCCAGCGACGCCTTCACCGGGCTGGAGACGGCGCCGCCGATCCCGATCGGCCTGAAGGGGCGCGAATACCTGCTGCATGCCGACAGCCTGGGGTCGGTCGCGCCCGGCTCGCCGGTCTACTTCCGGCGCGTGCGCGTCGGCCAGGTGGCCAAGGTCGAACTGGACAAGGCCGGCCAGGGCGTCGACATGTCGGTATTCGTCGAGGAACCGTATATCGGCTTCGTTGGCACGGACACGCGCTGGTACCACGCGAGCGGCGTCGACCTGCGCCTGGACGCCAGCGGCCTGAAGCTCAATACTCAGTCGCTGGCGGCGCTGGCCACCGGCGGCATCGCCTTCGAATCGACCGACGGCAAGAAGCCGGCCGTGCCGGCCCCGGCGGGCAGCCGCTACCGGCTGGCCGAAGACCGCGCCGCGGCCCTGCGGCCGCCCGACGGCCCGGCCACCAGCGCCGTGCTGTACTTCGACCAGACGCTGCGCGGCCTTGCGCCGGGCGCGCCGGTCGATTTCCGCGGCGTGGCGCTGGGCGAGGTGCGCACCGTCGGCATCGAATGGGACCGCGAGCGCCGCCGCTTCAATATGCCGGTGACGATCGACATGTACCCGGGGCGCCTGGGCCAGGACTTCATGAACGCGCTGAACCAGGGCCGCGCCGGCCAGGACATGCTGGGCATGATGGTGGGCCGCGGCCTGCGCGCGCAACTGCGCAACGGGAACATCCTCACCGGCCAGCTGTACGTGGCGCTCGACTTCTTCCCAAAGGCGGCCAAGGCCGCGATCGGCCAGCAGGGCGAGCTGGTGGTGCTGCCGACCGTGCCGGGCCAGCTCGACGAGCTGCAAGCCCAGGTGGCGCGCATCGCCAACAAGCTGGACAAGGTGCCGTTCGACGAGATCGGCGCCAACCTGAACCGCACGCTGGCGCAGGCGAACGCGACGCTCGCGCGCCTCGAAGGCGAGGTGCTGCCGGAGATGACGGGCACGCTCACCGCCGCCAAGGGCACGTTCGCGCGCGCCGAGAACCTGCTGGCCCAGGATTCGCCGCTGCAGTCCGACCTGCGCCAGGCGCTGCAGGAAGTGACGGACACGATGGCCAAGCTCAATGCGCTGGCCGACTACCTCGAACGCAATCCGCAGTCGATCATCCGCGGCAAACCCCAGGAGAAGAAGTGATGACGTCATTCCCGTTGCGCCGCCGCGCCCTTGCCACCGCCTGCGCCGCCGGCCTGCTCGGCGCCTTTCTCGGCGCCTGCAGCAGCACGCCGGTCGACCGCTTCTATACGCTGAGCGGCGGCCCGACGGTCGCGCCGCCCGCCGGCGGCGCCGCGCCGCTGTATTTCGAGATGCGGCCGGTGACGGTGCCGGCCCAGCTGCGCCGTCCGCAGATGGTGGTGAGCACCGGAGAAGGCACGATCGACCTCGAGGAACACCATCGCTGGGCCGGGCCGCTGGCCGAGGAAATCGGCAACAGCCTGTCGCTCGGGATCGCGGCCCGTGTGGGCGGGGTGGACGTCTACCGCAGCGCGGCGCCGGACGGCAGCACGCTGTACCGGATCGGCGCCGACGTCCAGCGCTTCGAATCGCGCCCCGGGAGCCATGCGCTGATCGATGTGGTGTGGAGCGTGCGCAGGCTCGATGGCGGCCAGATTGGCGGCCAGATGCAGACTTGCCGCAGCGTGTTCCAGGAACCCGTGGGGATGGGCCACGACGCCCTGGTGGCGGGCCACCGGGCGGCGCTGGACAAGCTCTCGGCCACCATCGTGCTGGCGGTGCGCGCCCAGCAGGAGGGACAGGTCGGGGGGGCGGCGCCGGCCTGTCCGGCCGGCTGAACCGTCAGGGAATCAGGCGCTCCGCGCGCAGGCGCGCGAACAGGTCGTAGAACGAATCGTCGGTGGCCTGCCAGGCGGCAAAGCCCAGGCGCCGGCTGTTGGCCATGTCGGTCATTACTTCCAGCGGGCGGCCCAGGTCGAGGTCGGTATGCCAGGGCGAGGCCAGGCGATCCAGGTCGGCTTCGACCAGGCCGTGGCGCGTGGCGATCTCGCGCCACACCGCGTGGTCGTTCGCCATCGCGGCCTCCAGGGGCTGGATCGTGCCGTTGAAGCCCGCCGCCTGCACGCCGAAGAACGCGGCCAGCTTCGGCCACAGCCAGCTCCAGCGGAACACGTCGCCATTGACGATGTTGAAGGCTTCGTTGCGGGCGGCGTCGGTGTCGGCGGCCCATACCAGCTGCCTGGCCAGCATGCGCGCATCGGTGACGTCCGACATGCCGTTCCACTGCGCGCTCGACCCCGGGAACTGGAACGGGCGCCCGGTTTCCTTGCAGATGGTCGCGTAGACGGCCAGGGTGGTGCCCAGGTTCATCGCGTTGCCGACCGCCAGACCGATCACGGTGTGGGGGCGGTGCACGGTCCAGGTAAAGCGGTCGCGCTCGGCCGCGGCATAGACTTCGTCTTCCTGCGCGTAATAGAAATTCTCGAGCGGCAGGCGCGGCTGGCTTTCGCGCAGCGGGGTGTCGGGCAGGGTGCCCGAACTGGCGTAGGCTTCGAACGGGCCCAGGTAGTGTTTCAGGCCGGTCACCAGCGCGACGTGGCGCACGCTCTTCTTTGGCGCCAGCGCGTCGAGCAGGTTGCGCACCAGGGCGGCATTGACGCGGATGTTCTCGGCCTCGCTGTCCTGGCGCATCCAGGTGGTGATGAAGACGTGGGTCGGATCGACGTCGGCCAGCGCGGCGCCCAGGGCTGCGGGGTCGAGCAGGTCGGCGGCCACGTGGCGCACGGCGGGCAGGTCTTGCGGGGCGCGGCGCGACAGGCCGACCACCTCCCAGCCCCCGGCCAGCAGTTCGCGGGCGACGTGGTTGCCGCCGATGCCGGTGACGCCGACGACCAGTGCGGTTCGTTTCATGTAAGTACTCCTGATGTAACAGTTGGACCTCATTCTACCGGCTGAGATAAATCCGCGCGCAGGCCCCAAGGAAACGGGGCGCCGCCTTGCCGCGGCGCCCCGTCCAGGACTTCACCTTCAGGACATCAGAAGCGGTAACGCAGGGTCAATGAGGTGTTGCGCGGCGCACCGTAGGTGATCTGGTTGAAGGCGGAGAACATCGCGAAGTGGGTTTCGTCGGTTGCGTTGCTGACGTTGAGCTGGGCCGACAGCTGCTTCGTGAAATCGTAGCGCGCCATCAGGTTGACCAGGGCAAACGACTCCTGCTCGATGCGGCCGTCGATGCCTGGCGCCACGGTGCCGTCGATGGTGTAGGTGCTGCCTTCCCAGTTGACGCCGCCGCCGATGGTGAGCTTGCTCCAGGCGCCGGGCAGGCGGTAGGAAGCGAAGGCGCGCAGGGTCTTGCGCGGGTAGATCGCATTGAAGTCGGCGCCGGTTTCATCCTTGGCGCGGAAGATCGCGTAGCCGATGCTGGCGTTCAGGCCAGAGACGATCTCGCCCGAGACGTCCAGCTCGATGCCTTTGCTGGTGGCGCCGTCCGCCGCCCGGTAGTGCGTTTCTTCCAGCAGCGGGCCGGACGGGCCGTCACGATCGATGCGGCCGGCCGCCTGGCCCAGCTTGTCCTGCTTCAGGTGGAACACGGCCAGCGAGGCGTTCACGCGGCGGTCGAAAAACTCGCCCTTGATGCCGGCTTCGCTCGCCTTGCCCTCGATCGGGTCGAGCAGGTTGTTGGCCAGGTCCCTCAGGTTCTGCGGCTGGAAGATGCTGGTGTGGCTGGCGTACAGCGAATAGGTGTCGTTCAGGTCGAACACCAGGCCGGCGTACGGCGTGATCTCGTTCGTGTGCTTGATCGAATACGGGGCTTCCCACGCGCCGCCGCCGTGCTTCTCATAGTTGGTCACGCGCGCGCCGACGATGGCCTTGAGCTGGTCGGTGAGCGAGAAACGCGCCATTCCGTACAGGCCTTGCTGGGTCGTTTCGCTGTCCTGGTAGCGCGCTTGCGCGCCCCAGGTCGGCGTCGGGTAGGCGGCCGGATTCCACCCGTTGAAGTCGGTGACCGGCGGCGTCATGCCTGTGGCCATGCCCGGGAAGGTCGCGATGCGGTTGTTGGCATAGAAGTCGGTATCGGCATGCAGGTAGCCGATGGCCGCCTGGTGCTCGCGGCCGAACGCCGAGAACGGACCGCTGGCGTGGATGCCGAAGTCCTTCTGTTTGGTCTGGGTGACATAGGAACCGGCGAAGGAGCCGATGCCGGCGCCGGTCTGGCGATCCGGCACGCCGGACAGGTACAGCAGGCGCGAATCGCCGTCGCGGGTGGCGTCGGTATAGGTCAAGCGCAGGTTCCAGCCGTTGGCGAAGCGGTGCTCGTAGTCGGCGAAGAAGTTGTCGTACTGGTTGTCATAGCCGGCCCAGGGGGTGGCGGTGGTCAGCGAGCGGTCTTCGGGGATGACCGAGCCATCGGCGTAGCGGTAGGGCAGGCCGCCCCACATCGGGCCGCGCGGGCTCATCTTCTGGCGGCTGAAGCCGGCCGAGAAGGTGCCGTCGCGGCCGATGTCGGCTTCGACCGTGCCGTAGAAGGTGCGGTCCTTGTTCTCCAGGTGCCGAACCCAGCTGTCGCCTTCGCCGACCTCGCCGACGAAGCGCCCGCGCACGCTGCCCGATTCGTTGAGCGGGGTCGAGACGTCGGCCATGACGTGGCGCTTGTCCCAGCGGCCGACGGTGGCTTCGATGCGGCCGCCCAGCGTCTTGCTGAAGGCGCGCTTGCGCACCAGGTTCAGCGCGGCCGATGGGGTGCCGGCGCCGGTCATCAGGCCGGTCGCGCCGCGCACCACTTCGACGCGGTCGTACAGCGCCAGGCTGCCCAGCACTTCGCCGGCGCTCCAGGCGGCGTCCCAGGTGGTCGGGATGTTGTCGATCTGCAGGTTGGTCACTTCGAAGCCGCGCGCCGTGAAGCTGCCGCGGTGAGTCTCGTACTGGTTGACCGAGACGCCGGTGACGTTGTTGACCACGTCGGTGATCGTGAGGAGGCCCTGGTCTTCGATGCGCTGCTGGGTGACGACCGAGACCGATTGCGGGGTGTCGCGCAGCGACATGTCGAGCGGCGTCGCGGTGCGGGTGCGGCCGATGGTGTACGAACCGACGTCGTCGGCCAGTTTCTGGGCCTGCACCTGCACCTGCGGCATCGAGGTCGTGCCGGCGGCGGTATTGCTGGCCTCGGTGGATTGGGCCTGGGCGAGGAGCGGGAGCGCGAGGCCCACACAGAACGTCAGGGTCTTCAGTGTATGGCTTGGGATTGCGCTGACCTGCTTTTCCATCTTTTTTCCTGTTCTTAACGATGAGTGGGGGCGGACCAGCGCTCGATGAGCGTGCATCGCCCTGCAATAACTTGAATGCGATTAAGAATGATAAGCATTCTCATCTATGAGTGTCAAGTATGGCAATGACCTTGTCCTGAAGCGAGGATCGCGTAAATGCAGGATGGCCGAGAGCGGGCAAGGCTCTATCGGCCGGTTCTGGATGGGCAAGCAGGTGTCACGTCGACGACAGCACTGGACAGGTGGTGCAATGGATCAGGCAAATTCTTCGGCGTCAGTCTGTTGCCGAGACGGACCTCAAGATCGCCGGTCGGCTGGCTGGCCGTGGCGCGGGCAGGCCTAGCTGCTGCGAGGCGGCTGAATGAGCCGGTGTCGGTCGCGCGGGGGAAGGCGCGCATGGCCAGGAACTGGTGCATGCACAGGCGAGCGGGATGGAAAAGCACATGGGCCACCATGATCCATCAGGATGGATAATGGTGGCCCTCAAACAGGGCGTGGCCGGATCAGGCCACTTCTTTCTTGTTCGCTTCGGTAATGGTCCAGTAATAGATCGTCCGGCCATCGACCTCGGCCGTCTTCTCCGCCGGCCATTCCGACCCCATGTCGAAGGCATGCGACACCACGCGGGTGCCGACCTTGAGCTGCTTCCACAGCTGCGGACGCAGCTTGGCGTTGATGGTCGGCAGCAGGTACAGGGTCACGACGGTCGCGTTCGAGAAATCGGTCTTGAACAGGTCACCGACACGGAACTGGGCGCGGTCGGAGACGCCGGCCTTCTTGGCGTTTTCCTTGGCTTCCGCGATGCGGGTCGGGTCGATGTCGATGCCGGTGCCGCGCGCGCCGCGTTCCTTGGCGGCGGTGACGACGATGCGGCCATCGCCGCAGCCCAGGTCGAACAGGGTGTCGTTCTTGCCGACCTTGGCCAGGTCGAGCATCTTGTCGACCACTTCTTGCGGGGTCGGGACGTAAGGCACGTCGAGGCGCGGCGTGGCGGCGGTGGCCGCGGTGGCCTGGGCCAGCGCGCGGCCGAACGGGAACATCATCAGGCCGGTGGCGGCGGCGGTGGACAGCAGCAGGGTACGACGGCGAGGTTGCGGATTCATCAGCACAGCTCCTTGGTCAGGTGGGGTCTTGGGGGTAAAAACTCTCTTGGACATTATCGATCGCTTTTCGAGCGCAGCAGCAGCAGCAGCACGACGCCGACGGCCAGCACGGCGACGCCGATCCAGGCCGCGTTCAGGCCGCCGAGCTGCTGGCTGTACACGTACGACAGGCTCGACCACAGCATATAGGCGCAGCTGGCGCAGAACAGCAGCGGCAGCAGCGGATACAGCGGCACCTTGAACGGCCGCGGCGTGTGCGGCTCGCGCCGGCGCAGCACGAACAGCGAGATGCCGGTGAGCAGGAAGAACAGCCAGAACACCGGCGCCGTGAATTCGACCATGGCCTTGAAGCCGCCGCCCAGCGCGGCGCCGGTCGCGACCAGGGCCAGGGCCGCCACGCACTGCACCGTCATGGCGACCGTCGGCGTGCCGCGCTCGCTATCCCACTCGGCCAGGCGGCCCAATTTCTTCCAGTCGAGGCCGATGGCGTAGCTGGTGCGGGCGCCGACGATCATGGTGGCGTTGATCGAGGTGAGCGCCGAGATCGCCACCAGCACCGAAATGATTTTCTCGCCGGCCGGGCCGAAGGCGACCTTCATGACGTCGGCCGCGACGGCCTCGGAGGCGGCCATGCCGTCCATGCCCAGCACCTTCCAGTAAGCCCAGGTCACCATCAGGTAGAGCGCGGTGATGACGACGATGCCCATGGTCAGCGCCTTGACCATCTCGCGCGGACCGCCGCGCATCTCGGCGCTGATGTAGGCGGCCTCGTTCCAGCCGCCATAGGTGAGCAGGACGAAGACCATCGCCATGCCGAGGGCGGCGGCGGCCGGGCCCGATGCGCCTCCGGCAGCGGTCGCGGCGGCTGCCGGCGCGGGCGCCGGGTCGGTGAACAATGCGGCGGCGCCGACGATGAGCAGCAGGCCGAGGATTTCCGCGACCGTCAGGAAGGTCTGGGTGTTGGCGCCGGTGCGGATGCCGCGCAGGTTGAGCGCCGACAGGCCGGTGATCACGGCGACGGCGTACACGGTGCTGCCCCAGCCGGCCGGCAGCATGGTCAGCGGAATCGCCTGCTGCATGTAGTCGCCGAAGACGAAGCCGAGCAGTGCGATCGAGCCGGTGGTGATCACCGAGAAGCGCGCCCAGCCGAACAGGAAGGCGACCGAACGGCCGTAGGCGCGGTGCAGGTAGTGGTAGTCGCCGCCGGTATGCGGATACGCGGTGGTCAGCTCGGCGTAGCACAGGGCGCCGATGAGCGAGACCACGCCGCCCATGATCCACAGGGTGAACATGGCCGTCGCCCCGCCGCTCATGCTGGCGACCAGGGATGGGGCCTTGAAGATGCCGGCGCCGATCACGACGCCGACGATGACGGCAACCGCTTCGCGCAGGCCGATGGTGGGGCGGGGTCGGGTATCGTGAGGGGCTGAAACAGTACGCTGCGCTTCTATGGCATCCATGTCGTGATCGGTTGGGCACGGCAGCGGCCGGTGGCTGCGTCGCGCTTGGTTGCACATGGGGAGCCTGTACAGACACCAGCGCTCACCCGTTTTTCGGTACTGGATGTTATCCAGACCGCAGAGCAGATGGCGCGCGATTGAATTGCTATAAAGATAAATACAGTGTGGAGGCAACGTGCGACGCTATAGTCCGTGCGCGGCGCGGCCGGGCGCCGCGCCGTGCCGGCAGCATGAGCGCTGCCGTAACCGGTTCTCAGTCTGCTGGCGGGGAAGCCTTGGCGTCGGCCCCGGCGCTGGCCGCGACCGCAGGCAACGCCGGCGTGCGTCCGTCGTCCGATGCATGCGCCAGCGCGGGCGCGCCCAGCCACTCGAAGATGGCCGGCCAGATCGCGGCGTGCGCGTTGCGGCCGACCAGGACGCCGACGTGCTGCAGGTTGACGCCGACGTCGCCGTCGTAGGCGAGCACGCGCTTGCGTTCGCTGCCGGCGGCTTCGTGGAAGGGCAGCACGGATGCGGGCGGAATCACCTTGCTGCGGAAGTCGACCACGCACAGCAGCGGCGCGCGCAGGTCGCGCGGGCCGATCGCGCGGCCATTGATGTCAAGCCGGCCCTGCATGAACTCGTCGTTGCGGTACAGCGACTCGACGATGTCGGTGAACAGCCGGCCGGGCAGCGGAAATTCGTCATGGGTCCAGCGCTCGACGCGCATATGGGTGGCCAGCGCCTTCGGGTCGAGCAGCGACAGCCAGCGGTCGGCGATGCGCTCCCACTGGAACGCCTGCGGTTCGGCGATGGCGCTCATCATGTTCAGATAGGCGCCCGGCACGTGGCGGAAGGCGTCGGCGATGCCGCGCGCGTGCGGGGTGGCGTTGACCAGTGGCGTAAAGCAGCAGCTGGCCTGCTCGAAGTGCAGCGGCGACTCGAGCAGGATGGTCGCGGCCACGCGCTCGGGATGCATGCAGCTGTAGATCGCGGCCAGGATGCCGCCGAGCGAGTGGCCCACGATCGTGAGCTGTTCCTGGCCGCTGTCTTCCATGATCGCGCGCTGGCAGGCCGACAGCATGCGCTCGCCATAGTCGTCAAGGCCGACGTCGCCGTCGCCGTCAGGCATTGGCAGCCATTCGGCCAGGTAGACCCGGTAGCCGCGCTCGCTCCAGCGCCGCACCACGCTGATGTCGGGCGCCAGGTCCCAGATGTAGGCGCGCTTGATCGGCGCCGGCACCAGCAACACCGCCGGGCCGCCGCCGGGAGCGTCTTGGTAGCGGTGCAGCTTGACGCCGGGCTGTTCGAGGATCACGGTGGACGGGGTCTGCTGCGGCCCGTAACCGGCCCGCTCCAGCATCTTGCCGCGCGCCTGGCGGCTGCGGTCCATCTGCTTGAGGGCGTGGGTTCCCAGGTGTGCGAAGGCCCCGAGGTTGTTCCAGTTGCTTGCGTACATGGATGGCGATCCCGTCGAATTGGCGATCACGAGACTCTACGCTAACTCCCGTCCGGCTCCAACCGCGCACGTTTCGAATCGCGGCCCTGTTTGCGCTAGGTAAAACAACGCACGAACAGATATATCCGAGCGGAATCGAATTGCGCTCACAGATACTTGACCCAGGCTTGTCCGCTCTTGCGCTTGTACTGGCCGAAGCGTTTCGTCGGCCAGTACAGCAGCGCCGCCAGCACCACCGCGGCCAGCCATACCTGCCATACCTGCGTGAAATCCGCCCGCGGCACGCCCAGCACGGTCGCCGCGATCCTTTGCGTGGCCAGCAGCACGTACAGGTGCAGGATGTAGAAGAACAGCGGCGCGCCGCCGAACACCGCCGCCACCCGCATCCAACCCGCTTCGGCGCGCTCGATCCAGGCCAGCGCCAGCAGGCCCACGCCCAGGGTCAGCAGCAGGAAGTCGAGCGAGGGCGGGTATTTGGTGAAGTTCAGCCACGACATCGCGCTGCGCAGCGGCTCGGCCTGCGGCGCCCACGGCAGCGTCTCGCCATAGATGTTCCAGGTGCGCAGCACCACGAGCAGGGCCAGGCAGGCCAGGGCCCCGGCGACCAGCCAGCGCCGGCGCAGGGCGGGGTCAAGGCTGCGGGCGTACAGGGGTCCGCAGGCATAGCCCAGCAGGATCACGCCGATCCAGGCCAGCAGCGGATAGCTGATGCGCACCCGCACCGGCTCTTCGAGCAGGTAGCCGCGCTGCTCCAGCACGGTCCAGGCGGAGGCGGCCCAGGAGCCGGGTTCGAACGACAGCCCGGACAGCGCATTGTGGCCGCCGACGATCGCGATCCCGATCGCCGCCAGCAGCGCCAGGGGCAGCCGGTGCAGCACGGCCAGCGCCAGCATCGACAATCCGATGGCCCAGATCACCTGCAGGTAGACGATGTGCGGCGTGAAGCTGCCGGTCCAGGCGAAGTTGATCACCACGATTTCGAGCAGGATCAGGAAGGCGCCGCGCCTGGCGAGAAACCCCGTGGCGCTGCGCGGGCCGTCCGCCGGGTGGGCGTACAGCCAGGCCGACAGGCCGGTGAGGAACACGAACATCGGCGCGCAGAAATGGGCGGCCAGGCGCGAAAAGAACAGGGCGGGATCGGTCGCGCCCACGTCCATCGGGTCGCCGACCTGGTGCTGCAGGAAGAATGTCTCGCGCACGTGGTCCACCGTCATCAGGAGCATGACCAGGCCGCGGGCGACGTCGATGGAGGCGATGCGCCTGCTCGCGTCGTGGATTGGAAGGGGGGAGGTACTCGGGTTCATATCGGCCGGGATTGTACGGGAATCCGGCCGCCGGCAACACAACGGCGTCCGCCCCAGGGCTTGTTCCTCTGGCAGAGTCGCCACCCATGGCCATTGACGGGCAGGGTGGTCGACGATGAAGCGGAAGATGCGCGTCCCGGCTCAGTCCAGATGCTCGTGATGATCGGCCACTCCCAGCTTCCAGTAGGCCGAGATCCGGCCCGCCTGGCGTGGCAGGCCCTTGTCGATCAACCGCTGGCGCACCTGGGCCATCAGCCAAGCCTCGCCGCCGCCCCAGGCCAGGCCCGCGCCGCCCGGTAATCGCAGATCGCCCAGCACCTGCAGCAGTTCCTCGTTCGACGCCGCCCAGTGGACGTCGGCGTCGGCCTCGGTGGCGAAAGCGCGGCGGTCGGCCGCATCGACCAGCAGCACGGCCTGGACGCGGGCGCCGGACGGCAGTTCTTCCAGGCGCCGCGTCACCGCCGGCAGCGCGCTGGCGTCGCCGACCAGCAGGTGCCAGTCCATGACCAGCGGCAGGATCATCGAGCCGCGCGGGCCGCCGATGACGGCCTTCGATCCGATCGCGGCGTTGCGCGCCCACTCGGCGGCGGCGCCATGGCCGTGCAGGGCGAACTCGAGGTCGACCTCGCAGGCTTGGCGGTCGAAGCGGCGTGGCGTACAGTCGCGCCGAACCTGCTGCCCGTCGGCATCAATGAACATGAACTTGACGTGGTCGTCGAACGACAGCGAGGTGAAATCCGAGAGCGCGGCGCCGCGGAAAGTGATGCTGGCAAAGCCAGGGCTGAGCCGCGCGATGCGCGCCACCTCGACCTCGCGCAGCTTGAGGTCATGGCGAACGCGCTCGATGGCGGGAATTGGCGCGGGAATGCGGGAGTCGGCCATGCTACACTCCAGAATTAGTTGATAGTGTCCACCATTATGCGAAAAGAAGTTGATAGAGTCAACCAGGGCCGCGAGGGCCGGGCGAACGACGGGCGGGCGGATGACGGCCGGGCGGACGATCCCCTGGAGACGATGCACGCGATCGTGCATCTCTACCGTTCACGGCAGCTGCGCGACCTGCGCGGCGGCCCGCACGAGCTGGCGCAGATGGAGATGAGAGCGCTCGGATATTTTGCGCGCCACCCCGGCGCCACGCAGAGCGATCTGGTGGCGCATTCGGGACGGGACAAGGCGCAGGTGGCGCGCCTGATCCGTGCGCTGCGCGAGGCGCGGCTGCTGGAGGCGGCCCCGGATGAACACGACCGGCGCAGCACGCGGCTGACGCTGAGCGCGGCGGGGCAGGAGGTGTTTGCCGGACTGCAGCGCGAGAGCGGCGCATTGGGGGCGGCGGCGCTCGCCGGGCTGTCCGGGGACGAACAGGCCCAGCTGATGGCGCTGCTGGCGCGGGTGCGCGCCAACCTGGAACGACAGCGGGCCGATTAGCCCGCCGGGCGATCGTTGATTACTCGACCCAGCCGAATCCGTCGCGCGCCAGCAGCGCGAACGACTCGGCCGGACCCCACGAGCCGGCCGCGTACGGATGCGGCTTCTCGTTCAGGGTTTCCCAGCCCTTGATGATCGGTTCGACCCATTCCCAGGCCGCTTCCAGTTCGTCGCGGCGCATGAAGTGGGTCAGGCGGCCGCGCACCACGTCGATCAGGAGGCGCTCGTAGGCTTCGGCGCGGCGCTGCTGGAAAGCCGACTGCAGGTCGAGGTTGAGCTCGACCTGCTGCATCTGCATGCCGCTGCCGGGCTGCTTGGCGAAGATCTGCAGCTTGATCGCCTCCTCGGGCTGCAGCTCGATCACCAGGCGGTTGGCGACGCCGCCCGGGGTTTCCGGGAACAGCGGGAACGGCGGATTGGTGAATTCGATCACGATCTTGGACGAGCGGCGGGCCATCCGCTTGCCGGTGCGCAGGTAGAACGGCACCTTCGACCAGCGCCAGGTATCGATGCGCGCGCGCAGGGCGACGAAAGTCTCGGTATGGCTCTGCGGCGGCACGTTGTTTTCTTCGTGGTAGCCCTTGACCTCCTGGTTGCCGCTCACGCCGCGCGTGTACTGGCCGCGCACGGTGTCGCGCGCGATGTCGGCAAGCGTCATGCGGCGCAGCGAGCGGATCACTTTCAGCTTCTCGTCGCGCACCGCGTCCGGCGACAGCGAGGTCGGCGGTTCCATCGCGACGATGCACAGCAGCTGCATCAGGTGGTTCTGCACCATGTCGCGCATCGCGCCGGCGCTGTCGTAGAAGCCGGCGCGGCTGCCCACGCCCACTTCCTCGGCCACCGTGATCTGCACGCTCGCGATGTTCGGCGCGCGCCACAGCGGTTCGAGGATCGAATTTCCGAAGCGCAGCACCATCAGGTTCTGCACCGTTTCCTTGCCCAGGTAGTGGTCGATACGGTAGATCTGCGACTCGGCGAAGTGCTTGCCGACGGCCTCGTTGATCTCGACCGCCGAGGCCAGGTCGCGGCCCAGCGGTTTTTCGAGCACCACGCGCGCGTTGGCGTCGACCAGGCCGGTGGCGGCCAGCTTGTCGCAGATGGTGGTGAACAGCGCCGGCGCGGTGGCCAGATAGAACACGCGCTGGGCGCCGTCGCGCGAGGCTTCGCGCAGGGTGTCGAAGATCTCGGCGTTCGAGACGTCCAGGCGCACGTAGACCAGCAGGTCGAGAAAGCCAGCCCAGCTCTTTTCGTTGAAATTGGCGGCATTGATGAAGGAGCGCGAATGCTCCTCGACGAAGGCCAGATAGGCGGCGCGATCGTAGTCCTGGCGACCGGTTGACAGGATGCGGGTCGACGGCGGCAGGTTGCCGTGCAGGAAGGCCATGTACAGGGCGGGCAACAGCTTGCGCATGGCAAGGTCGCCCATGCCGCCGAAGATGGTCATGTCGAGGGGAAGGCCGTTATCGTGCTCGTTCGAGGTGCTCATGTCTCTTTCGCTGACAGGTTGTATAGATCGCTTGCGTCGTGCGCTCGCCTGGTTGGTCTTCGATTGTAGCCTACATGAAGAAAATGGACTGGCAAATCGGGCAAGGTTGCTGCGGCCAGTGCTGGAGCGAAAAAAAGCCCGAGCAAGCGTTAATGACGCTAAGTTAAAGCGAGAGTTTTCTTGAGTTAGCGTAAAAACGTCGTCCCCACGAAGGTGGGGACCCAATCCTGCAAGCGTTTCGACGACGTTTGCAGAACTTGGGTCCCCGCCTGCGCGGGGACGACGTATTTGACGGCTGACTCGGCAGCTTAACACGCGGGCAATGGGTGCTGACGCAATCCGATCCCGCACGCCGACGAAGACGCCAACGCGGACGCCGACCCGGACGCCGACCCGGACGCCATCCGCGTGGGTACGTCGCCTTGCGATCCCTGGCGAAGAATATTTTTTCAGTTCACCTTACAGCCGAACGATCTGCGGCTCAGGTACACTCATGCAAGAACGCTGGATACCACGATGATGTCGTGACCACGCCGGTCCTGCCGGTCCGATGGAATGTGCATGCTCATGAGCGGTTGACTGGCGTCTGGACGGGGGAACTGTCTCCGAAAGTTAATTGATGAAACTGATCGACCAATTACGAACGCTTCCTGAGCGCCTGCATGCGCAAAGGCCTCAGTTGCGCGAGATCCTCGCAACGCTGGGGGAGAGCTCTGCCGCGCTTGTCCTGCTTCTATTTTCGCTGCCTGCCATCGTTCCTACTCCGGGGGTACCCGCGGGAATGTTGTTCGGTTCGCTGCTGACGCTCGTAGGGTTGCAAATGACTTTAGGCATACTTCCGATTCGCATTCCTCCAGGCCTGTCCGGCTTGCGCATCGAGCATGCGACGCTGCATCGCGTCATCGCGCGCACGGTTCCCTATCTGGAAAAGTCAGAGCGCTGGATACGACCACGTTTGTCCAGCTTGGTGACGCCTTTTGCCACACGTGCAATTGGATTGGTCATATGCGTCATGGGGGTTCTTATCGCCTTACCCATCCCGTTCGGAAATACCGTTCCGGGCCTGGCCGTGCTATTGCTTGCCTTAGGATTGGGGCAACGTGACGGTGTAGCCATTCTCGTCGGCATGGTGTTGGCGCTTGTTGCATGCGCAACCTCCTGGGGATTGCTGGCCGGGAGTTGGTGGGTGATCGAGCGGTTTTTCTTGCCGAACTAAAGGGTGGGCAGCTTCCGAGTCCGCCCTGCTGAACGATTGTTCAAGATGATAATGAAAATATGGCTTTTCGGGATGTTCCATGCACTTGCGCGATAAAACGCCTCTTTCACATGATGGCACGACCTGCTCGCACGGCACCGACTCCTTTCTTTCCATTTTCTGGATATTCCTGAAGCTCGGCCTGACCTCATTTGGTGGCCCGATAGCGCATCTTGGCTATTTTCGGGATGAGTTCGTAACAAGGCGGCGCTGGTTGAACGATGCCAGCTATGGCGATCTGGTAGCACTGTGCCAGTTCATGCCAGGGCCGGCCTCGAGTCAGGTCGGCTTCTCTTTGGGCGTGTTGCGCGGTAATGGCTTGTCGGGAGGACTGGCGGCGTGGTTGGGCTTCACCATGCCGTCGGCCATCGTCCTGGCTGCGTTCGCTCTGGGAGCCGCTGCATTTACCGGCCCGTTGGCCGAAGGTTTTTTGCATGGACTCAAACTGGTTGCAGTGGCCGTTGTGGCTCAAGCGATCTGGGGCATGGCAAGAAGCCTGACACCCGACCGGCAGCGCGCAGCGATCGCACTGGGCGCCGTCCTGATCGTGGTTTTTCATGGCGGCGCGATCGGGCAAATTGCGGCCATTGCCATGGGAGCCCTTGCAGGGCTGTGGCTCTGCCGGGGGCAGCATGTTCCGACGCATGGACATTCCGCTTTTCCGATCACACGTCGCGCCGGCATTGCTGCAATCGTCTTGTTCGCCGCCTTGCTGATCGGACTGCCTGTTCTCGTTACCCTGACAGGAAACCAGCAACTTTCCTTCTTCGATGCCTTCTACCGGTCAGGTGCGCTGGTCTTTGGCGGCGGCCACGTCGTGCTGCCGCTACTGGAGGCAGAGATGGTCACGCCTGGGCACGTCACCAATGAAGCCTTTCTTGCCGGGTACGGAATGGCGCAAGCGGTCCCCGGTCCACTCTTTGCCTTCGCCGCCTATCTGGGCGCCGCAGCCAACCAGACTGCGGATCCGCTGACCGGCGCAGCCATTGCCCTTATCGCGGTCTTTCTTCCTGGTCTGTTGCTCGTATATGGAATGCTGCCATTCTGGGACCGTTTGCGCATGCATCCATTCGCCCAGCACGCCATGCTCGGCGCCAATGCAGCAGTCGTCGGCATCCTTGGCGCCGCGCTGTATGACCCGGTCTGGACCAGCGCCGTGCTCGATGCACGCGACTTTGCGGTCGCGCTCGGAGGTTTTGTGCTGCTCACCGCCTGGAAGGCGCCACCATGGACTCTGGTGGTGGTGCTTGCAGCAGCCGGGATGGTGTCCAGGACGCTGTAGACTTTTTTGGGAGAAAATAATGAACACTGCCTCCGTCATCGAACCGGATGCGCTCGCCGCGGGGCGCCCTCTACGCCTGCTCGACGTGCGTGACGTCCCGGCGTTCGACGCCGCCCACGCAACCAAGGCGATACGCGTACCGATCGAGGAGTGGGAAGCGGCCGCCAAGGCCGACACCACCGGGCTCGACAACGTCGCCTATTGGGAGCAGGCCATTCGCCAACTCGGCATCGACGATCACGCCCTGGCGGTCGTCTATGACGATGGGCGCATGACCGAAGCCGCGCGCGTCTGGTTCATCCTGCAGTATTTCGGAGTCCGCGCGACCATCCTGAACGGCGGCTGGCCTGCGCTGTCATCGCCTGACATTCCTGCGGAATGGATTGCCTCCGGCAGCGCCGCTTTCCATGCCAGCCCGGATAGCGGCCGTGTCGGGCTGACCGACAGGGTCACGCTTCAATCCGAATTAGAGGATGGCATCGACATTCTCGATGCCCGTACCGTCGCCGAGTTTCGTGGCGAGGACCTGCGTCGTAACAAGCGTGGGGGCCACATTCCTGGCGCGCGGCACCTTCCGCACGGCGCGCTGTTGATTCAAAACCGGCTTCGGCACAGCGACGAGCTGCGTCAGCTTCTTGCTGAGGCAGGATTTCAGTCCGGCGACGATATCATCACGCATTGCGACGGGGAGGACGCGCCGCGCTGGCGGCAGCGGCTGCCCTTCATGCCGGTTACCACAACGTGCGCGTTTACTACCTGAGCTTTTCTGATTGGGCGCGCGACGAAACCTGCCCGATCGAACGCTGAGATTCCAGCCGTGCATGGGGCGCCGGGCCGGCGCGCAGGCTGGGATCGACCACGTGCGTGGGCGGCGCCCCCGCTACGGGATGCCTGCTATTCCGAGCTGCGCCGCATGCCGCCGCAGGAATGCCAGGTGGGCGCCGCGCGTGGCGGGCCCGTCGTAGGGCAGGATGGTCCACCGCTCGGACGCCCGCATCGTCTGGCCGGGCGCCAATTCGACATAGGGCGCGTGCACTTCCAGCTCCAGCATCCCTTTGCCTGGCGCGTCGGCATCGGCGTCCTGGTACAGCTCCACCTGGCCCTGGGCCGGATGGATGGCGGCCCGCGGCTGGTGCGCGAACTGGATCACCAGGGCCTGGCCGTCGCCAAACGCCGCCAGCCACCCGCGTGACGGCTGGGCAAACAGCTTGCCCTTGCGCGCGGCGTCACCCGGCACCGGCAAATCGAGCGACAGCATGCCGCGTTCGAGTGTGTAGCGCAGCGCCGCGCCCGGCTCGAGCCGGACGTCGTCGTGCGACGCCACCGGCACGTAGGCCCGGGTGTGCGCCGGCACGCGGGTGTTGAACCAGATGTCGCGTCCCGCGGGGCTGGCGCTGCGGTTGGTGGCCTCGGCATCGAGCTGCAGGCTGTCGGGCCGGCCGGGCACCAGGGCATAGCGCTTGCGCAACTGGATCCCGGACACCGGGCTGGCTGGGCTGTCGAGCACGATCTCGCCCGGTGTTTTTTCCACCACCGAGTATTTCGCCAGGCTCAACCAGGGATCGGGCGGCCAGCTCGCCTTCGCCGCGGCGCGCGCCGGATTGACCTCCTGGTGGACCCACCATTCGTGTTGCGGCCCGATCCAGACCTCATGGCCCTGGTAGCGGACGTGGTTGGACATCGCGTCCGGCGCGAGCGCGGGATCGCCGGCCGTTTCGTCGACGAGCAGGAAATTGGGTTTGCCCTTGAGTGCGAACGACAGCAGGCGGCCGCCAGCCACGTCGGCGACGCGCGCCTCGATCACGCCATTGTCGAGGCGGTGCGCGGGGAGTCGCGCAAACGCGGACGTGGCGGCGCACAGGCAGGCAAGGCCGAGCGTCAGTAGGGACAGGGGCGGGCGGGGCATAGGCGCGGGCATGAGCGCAGGCGCATGCTGGTTGTCGGGCATGCCAGCATAGCAGAGGAGTGGCCGGCCGAAGAAGCGCCGCGCCAGGAAAGCGGAACAACCGCGCAACCGGTTACCCGGTTGCGCGGCGTGGATGATTGAAACGCGACAGGATTACTTCGAAGCGTCCTGCATCTTTTCGCCAGCGCGCTCGACGCTGCGGCCAGCTGCGGCGGTGGCGTCGCTGGCGGCGTCCTTGGCTTCGGCGGCGGCTTCACGCGATTCCTGGCGCACTTCGGCGGTGGCGTTTTCGATGCGGTCGCCAGCGCGCTCGGCAGCGGCTTCGGCGCGCTCACCGGCGGCTTCGATGTTGTCGCCCGCGCGCTCAGCGGCGGCGTCGGCGGCAGCCACGCCTTCGCGGGTTTCCTCAGCGACGTTACGGCCTGCGTTGTCGATGGCGGCGCCGGCTTCTTGCGCCGGGCCCATATTGTCGTTCTTGTTGCAACCAGTGGCCAGGACGGCGACGGACAGCATGATGGCGGACAGGGCGATAGTGGTTTTCATTGTGGGCTCCTAAAATAAATGTTGTCGTTTAGCTTACACCAGCTGCTAATTTTTGACTCACGCCACGACCTCAATCGTGCGCGATGGAGCTATTACAACATTTCCAACACTCATCGGCTGTGCGCTAGATAACTTAACAACATGTCTGGCTGCTGAGCCGAGGTCTGCGGATGAGCGAAGCACACACGGAGTTGCCCGTTTGGTCGACCTGCACGGGATTTCTCTTCTCGCGAAGGCCCGGTCCGGGAATCACGCATTCCAGCGCAGATACTTTCTTGGCAGAATAAGGTCTTTGCCACCGAAATCCGAACATGAGTCCAACCCAGGTACGTCTGCGCCGCTGGTCGCAGGATGGCCGCCTGTACGCGGTGCTGGCCGCCGCCGGCTTCAGCATGAAGGCGGTATTCGTCAAGTTGGGCTATGCAGCGGCGCCGGTCGAGCCGCTCACGCTGCTGGCCGTGCGCATGGGCTTCGCGCTGCCGCTGTTCCTGTGGCTGGCCTGGCTGGCGCGCGCCCATGCCGCCGCGCCGCTGTCGGTCAGGGACGGCATCCATATCGCGCTGCTGGGCTTCCTCGGCTACTATCTTTCCAGCCTGTTTGACTTCTACGGCCTGCAGACCATCACGGCTGGGCTGGAGCGGCTGATTCTCTACCTGTACCCGACGCTGGTGCTGCTGTTCCAGGTCTGCCTGACGCGCGAGCAGCCCTCCGGCCGTACCCTGCAGGCGCTGGCGATCTGCTATCTCGGCCTGGGCATCGGCTTCGTGCACGACCTGCAGGTGGCGGGCTGGAGCCGCGACGTGATGGTGGGTTCGGCCTGGGTATTCGCCAGCGCCGTGACCTACGCCCTGTACTACCTGGGCACCGGGGCACTGGTGACCCGTATCGGCTCCATGCGCCTGGCCGGGCTGGCCGGCAGCGCATCGTGCGTGTTCGTGCTGGGGCACTTCATGGCGGTGGGCGATGCGGCCGCGCTGCCGGCGCTGCCGGCGGCGGTCTGGTTCAATGGCGGCCTGATGGCCGTGGTCTCGACCACGCTGCCGATCTACTGGCTGGCGCTGGCGATCGGTCGCATGGGCGCGGCGCAGGCGGCGGCAGTGGGCAACCTGGGACCGGTGCTGACCGTGTTCGCATCGTGGCTGCTGCTGGGAGAGCCGGTATCGCCGTACCAGTTGGGCGGGCTGGCGCTGGTGATCTTCGGCGTGAGCCGGCTCAAACCGGCGCCGAAGCGCTCCCCCGACCGCTCGTAACGGCGTCGAACAGGCCAGCGCCCGCCCAGCGTGCCTGGGGAACGACGCTCCGCGCCGCAATGGCCTTCTGCGCGTAAGCCGGCCCCAGCGCGCGCAGCAGACGCGGAAAGGCGCGGCAGTAGCTCGACTGAATCCCGGCCAGACGCGCCAGCTGGGCGTATTCGACCACCGCGCCCGGCGCAACGGCGTCGAGCACCTGCCGTACCCGCAGGCGCCAGTCGTCGGCCCATGACGGGAAGCGCTGGCCGAGGTCGCGCACCGGGTCGCCCGGATGAATGATCCCGGCTGCGACGACGCGCGCCAGGACGCCGCGGCGCGTGCCGATCCGGGCCGCCAGGCGCTCGCCATGACCGTCCAGCCGTGCGCAGGCTTCGCACGCGAACATCAGGCGCACCTGCGCCTCTGCGCCGATGCGCAGCACGGTGCCGGATGGCAGGTGGTCGATGTCGTCGTCGAGCAGGAGATTTTCGCGCAGCGCCTGGGGCGCCAGCGCGAGGGCGGCATAGCTGGCGCTGGAAGCGAGCAGCAGCTGGCGCGGGGAAAGCGGATCGAGATGGCGGTCCCCTGCGGCGCCGCTGCCTGCGACCAGGCACATGGCGTCGACCCGCACCGGCGCGGGTGCGCCGGCCGGGCGGATCGACAGGTCGGCGATCACCTGGCGGGTGCTGACGTCATGGGGCGGCGTGCAACGCGCGCGCCGCCTCGCGGTACCTGGCGGCATTCGGCACGTCGGTCCAGGCCGGCTTGGCCGGGTCGTTGGCGATGTCCTGCACGGCGACGGCGATCATGCGGTTCACGCGCGCCATATTGTCGTAGTCGATCTTGTCCCAGGTGTCGTCCTTGCCGTGGTAGTCGGGAAAGCCGAAGGCCACCGCCAGCGTGTGGGCCGGCACGCCGGCGTTGGCCAGGGCCTGGTTGTCGCTGCGCGCGAAATAGCGGTCGCTGTTGGTCGGATGCTTCCAGAAACGGATGCCGGTGCGCTCGGCGGCGCGCTGCATGGTCGTGCCCACGGTCGAGTAGTCAAAGCCCGTCATGGTCGCGGACGAGACCTGCGCTCCTTCGCTGTCGTCGGTGCGGCCCAGCTGCTCGAGGTTCAGGTTCATCACGGTGTCCTTCAGCGGAAACACCGGGTTCTTCGCATAGTAACGCGACCCCAGGAGGCCCAGCTCTTCGCCGAACAGGGCCACGAACACGATGCTGCGCCGTGGACGCTCCTTCTGCGCCGCCATGGCTGCGGCGATCTCGATCACCGATACGGTGCCGCTGCCGTCGTCGTTGGCGCCGTTATGGATCTCGCCGTCGCGGATGCCCAGGTGGTCGTAGTGGGCGCTGAGCATGACGTAGGTGTGCTTGAGTTGCGGATCCGATCCGCGCAGCACGCCGATCACGTTGCGCAGCTTGACCGGGCTGACGGTCGGCGCGGCCACCCTGGCGGCCATGCTCGCGCCGCCCCGTTCGAGCGTGGCGGCAACGTCGGCCGCGTGCAGCAGCACGACCGGCGGGCCGTCCTTGGGCACCGGCTGGCTCGGGTCGATCAGCCAGCCATCCCGGGTGCGGCCGTGGCGGCGTTCGCGGTCGATCATCACGACCAGCGCGGGTTTGCTGCGCAGCTTCGCTTTCAGCACGCCGGCCGCGCCGGGAATCGCCGCCGCGGGCACGACCAGCACCTTGCCATTGGCCGCGCTCTCGTCGTCCAGCGCCGCCTGCCACTGCATGAACACGGCCGGCGTGGTCCCGAGGGCGACCGGATCGACGAAGTTGGCCGAGGCGCTGCCGGCCGGGACCTCGATCGTCCTGCCGCCCGCCGTCACCGTGATCGTGATGTCCTTCTCGCCGCGCCTGGCGTACTGCCAGTTGGCGGTCTGGTAGTAGCCGTCGTCGCCGGCTGCTTCCAGGCCGGCGCGGCGGAACTGGGCGGCGATGTATTCGGCGGCCAGGTCGACGCCGCGCGAGGGCGTGCCGCGGCCCTCGAGCATGTCGGACGCGAGGAAGGACAGGTGGCCGCGCAGCGAGTCGGCCGAGATGTGGCTGGCGAGCGCATCCTGGGCGAACGCGCGGGGCGCATCGGTCTGGGTCGCGCAGCCGGCGAGGGCAAGGCTGAGGCCGAGGGCAGAGACGAGGTGACGCATGCGTGGACTTCCTTGGGGGGTAAAAAAATTGCAATATGACATGCCAGGTAACTGCGGTCAATTGCCTGGTAAACCAAGCGTTCTCATGGCGCGTTGTGTTGGCATGGTTTGATTGGTTCGTCTGGCATGGCATTTGCGCCCGGTATCAGAGGTCTTGCACGGGCATCCAACGAAGGTCCAGTCATCGCATTCGCGGCGGCCCGCTTCACGCCCGGCCTGCCACTCAAGCGCCCAGGGACGGTCGCGGCGCGCCTCTGATCGCCTGACACATGCCGCCAAATTGCGCACCCGTCCATCGAGGCTGGAGCGAGAGGCGCACGTATTGCGAGCGTCCGTCGCGGGCTTCGTCGATCGCCTTCTTCGATCACCCCAGGGCGATCCGCGCGGACGGGCGACGTCGGTGACGGTGATGATCGCTTGTGAACGCCGCGCTCCGGTGCTTGCGCCAAGCCGTTTCGGTCGACGCCGGAGCCGCTTCGCGCCATCCATTCTCCGGTTCGTCGCAGCGCATCTTGCCGGTCGCCCGGCTGCTGGGCACAATGGCTTTACTTTCAGTCAAGCGAGCCAGCATGTCCAGCTCCATCCATTGCCTCCTGCCAGCCCCGCGTTCGCGCCTGCGGCGCCTGCTCGCCGATCTGCCGTTGTCGATCGCCATCAGCGCCGTGCTCGCCGCCTTCATCGGCCTGGTATCCGGGCAGTTCCTCGAAAACCTGCTGGTGTCGATCCTGATCGGCATCGTGGCCTTCACCATCGTCAATGGCGGCAGGCTGCTGTGGTGGGACCGGCCGCACTGGGGCCTGCGCGAATGGGCGCCGTTCCTGGCGCTGGCGATCGCGGCGGCACCGGTGGCGCATTTCATGGGCCTGAGCGCCGGCGGCGCGATGCTCGGCATCCCGACCCCGGCGCTGGCCGAGTATCCGACGCCCGGCCGCATGAGCATGATCCTCTTCACCATGCTCGGAACGATGACGATGGTGGTGCTGGTGAGATACCGCGAACGGGTGCGCCGCATCGAGGACGAGCATGCGGCGGCGCGGCTGCGCGCCGAGGTCATTGAACGCCAGGCGCTGCAGGCGCAACTGCGCCTGCTGCAGGCGCAGATCGAGCCGCACATGCTGTTCAACACGCTGGCCAACCTGCAGGGCCTGATCGCGATCGACCCCGACCGCGCCAGCGAGATGCTCGACCAGCTGATCCAGTACTTGCGCGCGACCCTGAGCGTTTCGCGCGCCGAGACCACGACCCTGGAGCAGGAATTCGCGGCGATGGACGCCTACCTGGGCTTGATGGGCGTGCGCATGGGCGAGCGGCTGGCCTATCGCCTCGACCTGCCGCCCGCGCTGGCGACGGCGCGCCTGCCCACGATGCTGCTGCAGCCGCTGGTGGAGAACGCGATCGTGCATGGTCTGGAGCCGAAGGTCGATGGCGGCGAGGTCGTCGTCAAGGCCAGCGTGGCCGGCGACAGCCTCGTGATCGAGGTGCGCGACACCGGTCTTGGCCTGGGCCAGCTGCATGGCCGGCGCGGCGGCGGGGTGGGGGTGTCGACCACCCGCGAACGCCTCGAGGCCCTGTACGGCGAGCGCGCGACGCTGTTCCTGACGCCGGCCGCGCCACGCGGCGCGCTGGCCCGCTTGAGCCTTCCCCTGGAGACCACCGCATGACCCGCGCCCTGATTGCCGAAGACGAACCGATCCTGGCCGCCACCCTGGCCAGGACCTTGCGGGACTTGTGGCCTGGGCTGGACATCGTGGGCACGGCGCCGAACGGCGTGGCGGCGGTGGAGCAGGCGCTGGCGCTGCGGCCCGACGTGCTGTTCCTTGATATCCGCATGCCGGGCCAGACCGGGCTGGAGGCGGCCGAGGAACTGGCCGAGCGCTGGGAAGGACCGCAGCCGCTCCCGCACATCGTGTTCGTGACCGCCTTCGACGACTACGCGGTCGAGGCCTTCGAGCGCGCCGCGGTGGACTACGTGCTCAAGCCGGTCAGCGCGGGGCGGCTCGGCAAGACGGTGGAGCGCCTGCGCGCGCTGGTCGGGGCGCGGCATGCGGCGGCAGTGGACGCCACGGATGCGGACGCCCTGGGCCGGCTGCTCGGCCAGCTGCAGGCGCTGCTGCCGGCGTCAGCGGTGAGCGAGCGCTTGAGCACGGTGCGCGCGGCGGTCGGCAACGTGGTGCGCATGATTCCGGTGGCCGACGTCGTGTTCTTCCAGGCGGTCGACAAGTACGTGAACGTGGTGACGGCGGACGGCGAGGCGCTGATCCGGGTGCCGCTGAAGGACTTGCTGCCGCAGCTCGATCCGGGGCAGTTCCGGCAGGTCAGCCGCAGCATGGTGGTGAACATGGCGTGCGTGCTGAGCGCGGGGCGCGATGACATGGGCAAGGTGACCCTGAACCTGCGCGGGCGGTCGGACAAGCCGCGGGTCAGCCCGGTGTATGCGCACTTGTTCAGACACATGTAGGGGGCTGGGTGGCTTATTCGACTTCCGGGACAAAAAATACACTGTCGATCCTGCCGTCGTCTTTGTCGGCTTCGAAGACCAGCAGATACCCTTTTCCGTACATGCTACTGACGGTGTCCGGCCCGACAACATAGGCCAGGTTCGTATCGTAGTCGTAATAGGCGGTCTGAGTGCCGAGCAACGCCTCCACGTCTTTTCTGGTGAAATTTCTGGTGTCGTGCTGTTCGAGGAAGGACGCGGTCATTTTCGCCCGCTCCACCTGAGACGCAGACGCCCAAGCTTCGGGCGTGAATTCGCGCCCTCCGAGCTTGCGCGCCTGATCCTCAACCGAGTTCAGCCAACATCCGGCTAGCCCGAGCATCGAAAGCAATAGCGGACAGACTACGCGCATGGCGGTCAACCGGACCGACTGAAGGTGGGCAAGCACAGTAACGCTGTCAGACATGCGTGCGATCAGCTTTCATTCCACTTCGGGTAGGAAGAATACTCTGTCGACCTCCCCATCGTATTTGTCGGTCTCAAATACCAGCAAGTAGCCTTTTCCGTACATACTCTCGACGGTCGTTGGCCCAACAAAATAGGCTGGATTGGTGTCATAGTCGTAGTATCCCGTTGGCGCCCCAAGCAGTGCAACCACTTCCTTACGATGAAAGCTGGTGACGTCATGCTTTCTAAGAAGCGAGGCAGTCATCTCGCCACGCTGCAGGTCAGTGGCGGTTGCCCACGTCTGCGTGGTAAACTCACGCGCCCCCAGTTTTTTGGCTTGATCCTCGACTGAGTTCCAGCAGCCGGAAAGTAGAATCGAAAGCAATAAGACTTGCGCTCGGGTCGGCATCTGCTCATCTCACTGTCTGATTACTTTTAACTGGCCCGACCGTAAAGCACTGATACAAAGTTGACCGAGCAATTGATTCGAAGTGGGAATGCGACCAATCCTGAGACCGACTTCATTGTTATGCAGATCCATGGCTTTTTCGTCCGGTGGGTTCTCCGGGAAATCTTCGTGCGCCGACGTGTATCTGAGCGCATTGTTATACCCAATCTCGCGACAGAGAATTGCAGACCAGAAGCAATGTCGAAACGCGTCACCCTGGCCGTTGTGGTCGTGTCTGCCGAATCGCCGCTTCGTCTCTTCGGTTGCAGCACGCGCTGCCTCGTCGATCGAGGCCGCATGCTCTGGGTACATCATCAAGTAGACTTTCTCGCTATTGCTGAGTTTCCAAATTTTCATTAGTACCGATGTGGGCATTCTGAAACTCCTGGTACGAATCAACGTTTGAGTGTTCCATGTCTCCCGAAAATGTAGTTTGGCGCCCCTCAAGAGCATGCACTGGAATTGAGTAAAATGCGGGTTTTGCCAGCACACACCTCACCATGGAACTCCGCGCCGCCGCACTGCATGCGCTGCTCGAAACCGATCCCGCAACCAAGGCCCGGGCGGTCGCCGCCCTGACCGCCGCCAGCAAGGCCGGGACCGTGCGCATCGACACCGCCATCGCGCTCGCCGCGCCCGCCGGCATCCCCGGCCGCCCGCTGCGCCCCGAACTGGTGCCGCCGCTGCAGGTCGGCCGCCGTTCGATGGCCACGCCCGAAGGCCGGGCCATGCTGATCCACGCGCTGGCGCACATCGAATTCAACGCCATCAACCTGGCGCTCGACGCGCTGTGGCGTTTCCACGGCATGCCGGCGCAGTATTACCTCGACTGGCTGCGCGTGGCCGACGAAGAGGCGCTGCACTTCACGATGCTCAGCGCGCACCTGGCCACGCTCGGTTACGCCTACGGCGACTTTCCCGGCCACGACAGCCTGTGGGAGATGGTGGCCAAGACGGGCGACGACGTCATGGCGCGCATGGCGCTGGTGCCGCGCACCCTGGAAGCGCGCGGGCTCGATGCGATTCCGCCGCTGCGCAAGAAGATCGCCCAGGCCGGCGACCTGGCGGCAGCCCTGATCCTCGACCGGCTGCTGGTGGACGAAGTAGGGCACGTCGAGATCGGCAATCGTTGGTACTTCAGCCTGTGCCGCGAACGCGGGCTCGAGCCGATCGCCACCTACGATGAACTGACCGCGCGCTACAAGGCGCCCGTCCTCAAGGGACCGTTCAATATCGAGGGCCGGCGCCAGGCCGGCTTCACCGAGGCCGAGCTGCAGCGCTACCGCTGATGGAGACGGGTGTGGAAACGGGCTTCCTGTTGACGCGTCACTGGCGCGACACCGCCGCCGGCTGCGAGGTCGAGTTCTGGCTCGCCACCGATGCCGGCCCGCGCCGCCTGCGCCTGCCGCTGCAAACGCCCGTGGCTTTCATTCCCGAGGAACAACGCGCCGCCGTCGAACAACTGCTGGTCGATGAGCGCGGATGGGAGCTGCGTGCGCTCGAGTTGCGCGACTTTCGCCACCGGCCGGTCGCCGGCCTGTACTGTCGCAAGTACCGCCAGCTGATGCGCATCGAAAAGCAGCTGCGCCAGCATGGCCTCGACGTGTTCGAGGGCGACGTGCGTCCGCCCGAGCGCTACCTGATGGAGCGCTTCATCACGGCGCCAGTGAGTTTTGGCGGCACGCCGGTCGACGGCGATCCGTTGCTGCTGGTCGACGCGGTCCTGAAACCGGCGCCGGGCTACCGGCCGGCGATCCGCACCGTGTCGCTCGACATCGAGACCACCTTTCAGGGCGAACTGCGCTCGATCGCGCTCGAAGGCTGCGGCCAGCGCCAGGTCTACATGCTCGGTCCGCCCAATGGCCAGGACGGTGAGCGCGATTTCGAACTCGACTACTGCGACACCCGGCTCGAACTGCTCGACCGCCTGGAACAGTGGATCATCCGCCACGACCCCGACGCCATCATCGGCTGGAACCTGATCCAGTTCGACCTGCGCGTGCTGCAAAAGCACGCCGAGCGTTTCAACCGCCCGCTGCGCCTGGGCCGTGACGGCAGCGCGATCGAGTGGCGCGAGCATGGCGGCAAGCAGGAACACTACTTCATCTGCATCGCCGGCCGCCTGGTCATCGACGGCATCGACGCGCTGCATTCGGCCACCTGGAGCTTCCCGTCCTTCAGTCTCGAGAACGTGTCGCGCGCCCTGCTCGGCGAAGGCAAGGCGATCGACAATCCGCACGACCGCATGGCCGAGATCGACCGCATGTTCGCCGAGGACAAGCCGGCGCTTGCCTGGTACAACCTCAAGGATTGCGAGCTGGTCACCCGGATCTTCGACAAGACGAAGCTGATGGCCTTCCTGCTGGAGCGCGCCAGCGTGACCGGGCTCGCGGCCGACCGCAGCGGCGGTTCGGTGGCGGCGTTCGAGCACCTGTACATGCCGCTGCTGCACCGCCAGGGACGGGTGGCGCCGAACATCGGCGACGTCGCCGGCGCCGACAGCCCCGGCGGCTTCGTGATGGATTCGCGCTCGGGCCTCTACGATTCGGTGCTGGTGCTGGACTACAAAAGCCTGTATCCGTCGATCATCCGCACTTTCCTGATCGATCCGCTCGGCCTGGTCGAAGGCCTGCGCGAGCCCGAGGACGCCACGGTGCCGGGCTACCGCGGCGGGCGCTTCTCGCGCACCAGGCACTGCCTGCCCGGCATCGTGACCCAGGTCTGGGCCGGCCGCGAGGCCGCCAAGCGCGAGCGCAATGCGCCGCTGTCGCAGGCGCTCAAGATCATCATGAACGCCTTCTACGGCGTGCTGGGCACCACCGGCTGCCGCTTCTTCGACCCGCGCCTGGCCTCGTCGATCACGATGCGCGGCCATGACATCATGCACCGCACGCGCGAGCTGATCGAGGAGCAGGGCTACCAGGTGATCTATGGCGACACCGATTCGACATTCGTCTGGCTGGGGCGCGCGCATGCCGAAGGCGAGGCGCGCCGCATCGGGCAGGCCCTGGTCGAGCACGTGAACGGCTGGTGGCGTGCGCACCTGCAGGCCGAGCTGGGCATCGAGAGCGCGCTCGAACTGGAATACGACGTGCACTTTCGCCGCTTCCTGATGCCCACCGTGCGCGGGTCGGACGAAGGCAGCAAGAAGCGCTACGCCGGACTGGCGGCGAACGCGGACGGCGGCGAAGAGATGGTCTACAAGGGCCTGGAGACGGTGCGCACCGACTGGACCCCGCTCGCGCAAGCCTTCCAGCAGGGGCTCTACGAACGCATCTTCAAGGGCCAGCCCTACCAGGACTACGTGCGCGAGCTGGTCGCGCGCATGTTGCGCGGCGAATGCGACGACGACCTCGTCTACCGCAAGCGCCTGCGCCGGCCGCTGGAGGAATACCAGCGCAACGTGCCGCCGCACGTGCGCGCCGCGCGCATGGCCGACGAACACCACCTGCGCCAGGGCCGCCCGGCGCTGTACCGCAAGGGCGGCTGGATCCGCTACGTGATGACCTCGAACGGCCCCGAGCCGATGGAAGCGCGCCGTGGGGCCATCGACTACGAACACTATCTCACGCGCCAGCTCGAACCGGTGGCCGACGCCATCCTGCCCTTCCTGGGCGACAGCTTCGCCAATCTGACGAGCCCGCAGCAGACGCTGTTCTAGCATCACCGTCGCCCGCGTCATGCTTCGCTATTGCTCGCTGGACTGCCGGCAGGATCCGGCGCCGCCGCTCGATGACGACATGGCCCCAAGGCAAGGTTTCGATGCCGCCCGCATGAACGCGCGCGGCGGCGTCGCAAGCGCTGGCCCGCGACCGCGCTCCCTTTCTATAATGATCCCGTCATTACACGCCATCACCATGGAGTCGTCGTGTCCTTCCTGATCGTCCTGGCCGCACTGGTATTCCTGATGTTCGCCGCCTACCGCGGCTACAGCGTCATCCTGTTCGCGCCGGTCGCCGCCCTCGGCGCGGTGCTGCTGACCGACCCGGCGCAGGTGGCCCCGGTGTTTTCCGGCATCTACATGGAAAAGATGGTCGGTTTCGTCAAGCTGTACTTCCCGGTATTCATGCTCGGCGCGGTGTTCGGCAAGGTGATCGAACTGTCGGGCTTTTCCGAGTCCATCGTGGCCGCCGCGATCCGCCACATCGGCGCCGCGCGCGCCAATGCCGTCATCGTCGCCGTGTGCGCGTTGCTCACCTATGGCGGTGTGTCGCTGTTCGTGGTGGTGTTCGCGGTCTACCCGTTCGCGGCCGAACTCTATCGCCAGAGCGATATCCCCAAGCGCCTGCTGCCGGGAGCGATCGCGCTGGGGGCCTTTTCGTTCACGATGGACGCCTTGCCCGGCACGCCGCAGATCCAGAACATCATACCGACCACCTTCTTCCAGACCACCGCGTGGGCGGCCCCGGTCCTGGGCACCATCGGCGCGCTGTTCATCCTGGCGGTTGGGCTCTGCTACCTCGAGTGGCGCCGCCGCACGGCGGCCGGCAAGGGGGAGGGCTATGGCGCCTCGCTGGTGAACGAACCGGAACGGGTGGATATCGATGCCGGCGGCTTGCCGCATCCGCTGCTGGCGCTGGCGCCCCTGCTGCTGGTGGGCGTGGCCAACTTCGTCTTCACCCGCATGATCCCGGTCTGGTATGGCGCCGACAGCCACACCGTGCCGCCCGCGATCCTGCCGGGTATCTCCACGCCGGTAACCACCACGATCAAGACCGTGACCGCGATCTGGGCGGTGCAGGCGGCGCTGCGGCTGGGGATCCTGTTCGTGGTCGCGACCGCGTTCAGGCGCGTGGCCGGGCGCTTCGCCGATGGCAGCAAGGCGGCGGTCGGCGGCGCGCTGCTGGCGGCGATGAATACGGCGTCGGAGTATGGCTTCGGCGGCGTGATCGCGGCGCTGCCGGGCTTCCTGGTGGTGAGCGATGCGCTGCGCAGCATTCCGGATCCGCTGGTGAACGCGGCGGTCTCGGTCAGCTCGCTGGCCGGCATCACCGGCTCGGCCTCGGGCGGCATGAGCATTGCGCTGGCCGCGATGTCCGACGTTTTCATTCGCGGCGCCGAGCATGCCGGGATCTCGCTCGAGGTGATGCACCGGGTAGTGGCGATGGCCAGCGGCGGCATGGACACCCTGCCGCACAACGGCGCCGTGATCACCCTGCTGGCGGTCACTGGCCTGACCCATCGCGAAGCCTACCGCGACATCTTCGCCGTTACGCTGATCAAGACGGCGGCCGTGTTCTTTGTCATCGGTGTCTATTACGTCTTCGGCGTCGTGTGACAAATCGTGGTTTTTTTGCACTGGTTCCTGCAATATCAGCAAGGCTTGTGGCGTGTCTTGACCCAAGAAACAGCCGCGCGACTACAATGACTTCCGAAATGGTTTCCGTGCAGCACTATTACTCCAGGATGGAACATGAAATCGGTACAACAAGAAGTCGACGAGCGCAGCAACCTGACCGGCACCAACAAATTCGAATTGCTGTTGTTCCGCCTGGGCGGTGACGAGCAGGGCAACCACAACGAGCTGTTCGGCATCAACGTCTTCAAGATCCGCGAAATCGTCGCCATGCCCGAGATCACGGCGGTGGCCGGCGCGCCGCGCCACGTGCTGGGCGTGGTCAACCTGCGCGGCCAGATCATCCAGGTGCTCGACCTGCCGGGCATCACCGGCGTCAAGCCCAGGTCAGGCCTGAACATCATGCTGGTGACCGAGTTCGCGCGCACCACCCAGGCCTTCGCCGTCGAGAGCGTGGAAGAGATCGTGCGCCTGGACTGGAGCCAGGTGATGACCGCCGAGCACAGCGCCGGCAGCGGCATGGTGACCAGCATCGCGCGCCTGCCCGAGCAGGATGGCCAGCCGGCGCGCCTGGCCCAGGTGCTCGACGTCGAGACCATCCTGCGCAACCTGAACCCGACCCAGGAGCGCGAGAACATGGAGCAGGCCGTGGGCGCCAGGATCACGATCAAGCCGGGCGCCGTGATCCTGGCGGCCGACGATTCGGTGGTGGCGCGCGCACTGATCGAGCAGGGCCTGGAAGCGATGGGCCTGCCCTACATCATGACCAAGAGCGGCAAGGAAGCCTGGGACCAGCTGGGCACGATCGCCGCGGCGGCCGAAGCCGAAGGCCGCACCGTGTACGACCGCGTGGCCATGGTGCTGACCGACCTCGAGATGCCGGAGATGGACGGCTTCACGCTCACCCGCAACATCAAGTCGAGCAACCGCTTCGGCAACCTGCCGGTCGTCATCCACTCGTCGCTGTCGGGCAGCACCAACGAAGAGCACGTCAAGAACGTGCGCGCCGACGCCTACGTCGCCAAGTTCTCGGCCGAAGACCTGTCGCGCACCCTGCGCAAGGTGCTGGGCGGCTGATCCGGCGCCCGGGGATGATGAGCTAGTTGCCGCGATGCTATGATGCGGCCGTGATCCCCGACCTTTCCCAATTACTGATCCTCGACAGCCTGCTGCGCGAGGGCAGCCTGACCCGCACCGCCGAACTGCTCGGCATGACCCAACCGACCGTCAGCCGTGCTCTGGCGAAACTGCGGCGCCATTTCGGCGACCCGCTGTTCGTGCGTTCGGGCCAGCGCATGCAGCCGACCGTGCGCGCCCTCGAGCTGGCCGGCCCGGTGGCGGCGGTGCTGGACGCGGCGCGCCAGCTCGAGGGCGGCCCGGCCGCGTTCGATCCGCTCAACGCCACCCGTTCCTTCGGCCTGTACATGGTCGACGGCGCAGTGGTGAACATCCTGCCCCAACTGCTGGACGGCCTGGCCAGGCTGGAAAACGGCGCTGCCGGCCTGCAGCTGCGCAGCGTGCACATCGATCCCGGCTCGCTCGAGGCCCAGCTCGAGCGCGGCCATATCGACCTGGCCATCGGCCGCTTTCCGCACCTGCTCAACAACATCCGCCAGCGCAAGCTGTGGGACGACGAATACGCCTGCCTGATGCGGCGCAGCCACCCCTGGGCCGGGCAACTCGACCACGACACCTGGCTGACCCACCGCCACGTGCTGATCGAGATGGAGCACACCAGCCATCACAACGTGGCCGTGACCCGCAAGCTCGAAACGCTGCTCGAGCCCACCCGCATCCTGTGCCACGTGCCGAGCTTCACCTCGGCCGCCCATATCGCCCTGCACACCGACGCCATCGCCACCATCCCGCTGCGCCTGGCGCGGCCGCTGGCGCGCGACCTGGGCCTGGTGCTGGCGCCGATGCCGGTCGAGCTGCCGCCGCTGCAGCTGGCGCTGTACTGGCACGAGCGCAGCCATCGCGACCCGGCCAACCGCTGGCTGCGCGACTTCGTGCTCACGACCCTCACCAACACGCTGGGCGGCGACGACCATCATGCAGATTCTGCATGACGTTCATGCCGCTTATGGCATGGCCTAAATAACTCACAGCAACTATGCTTCGGCTTCCTGTATTTTGCCGAGGCACTCCATGCTTCCATTCCACCCCGCGCCAGGCCGGTCGGCGACCCGCCTGGCGCTCGTTTCTGCCATGCTCGTCCTGGGCGGTTGCGTGTCGATGGGCGCGCAGCCGCCATTGGCGCGCTTGAACGGGGACGCGCCCCTGAATTCATCGCGCGCTATTGGGTCGTTGACGACCGAGACCGCCGCCTGGCCGACCCAGGACTGGTGGCGCGCCTATGGCGACCCCCAGCTCGACCGGCTGGTGGAGGGTGCACGCGACGCCAGCCCGACGATCGCCGCTGCGCTCGCACGGGTGCGCCAGGCGGCGGCCCTCGAGGGCCTGGCCGCGGCCAGCCTGGGGCCGCAAGCCAGTGCGTCGGTCCACACCGCGCGCCAGCGCTACAGCGAACATGGCAGCGTGCCCAAGCCGTTGGCCGGCAGCTGGGAGTGGGCCGCCGACGCCGGCGTCAACCTGGGCTATGAACTCGATTTCTGGGGCAAGAACGCCGCCAGCGTGGCCGCCGCCGCCGGCCGCGTCAATGCGCGCCAGGCCGAAGCCCAGGCCGCGCGCCTGGCCGTGTCGAGCGCCGTGGTGCAGGCCTACCTGCGCCTGGACCACCTGTACGCCCAACGCGACCTGGCTGGCCGGGAGCTGCGCCAGCGCAGTCGCATTCTCGAGCTGGTGCAGCAGCGCGTCTCCGCCCAGCTCGACAGCAAGGCGGAGCTGAAGCAGGCCGAGATCGGCGTGCCGGCCGTGCGCGGCCAGATCGCGGCGCTGGACGAGGCGATCGCGCTGACCCGCGGCCAGATCGCGGCCCTGGGGGGGCAGGGCCAGGATGCGGCCGGGGCGATCGCCCGCCCGCAACTGCGCCTCTACCGCCCGGCCGCGGCGAGCGCCGACATTCCGGCCGCGCTGCTGGGCCGCCGGCCGGAGCTCGTCGCGCTGCGCTGGCAGGTCGAAGCGGCCAGCGGCGAGATCGACGTCGCCAGGGCGCAGTTCTATCCAACCGTGAACCTGGGCGTCTCCGCTGGCCTGGCCAGCCTGGGGTTCGAGCGCCTGCTGCAGGGCGGCAGCCGCAGCTTTGCCGCCGGCCCGCTGATAACCCTGCCGCTGCTCGACGGCGGCCGGCTGCGCGGCAACCTCGCGGCGCGCAGCGCCGAATTCGACGTCGCGGTCGAGAACTACAACGCCGCCGTGATCGACGCGCTGCGCGACGTGACGGCGCAGCTGACGTCGCTGCGCTGGCTGGGCGAACGGGTGCGCGAGCAGGACCAGGCGCTGGCGGCGGCCGAAGAGGCCCATGCGCTGGCCGAACAGCGCTACCGCGCGGGGCTGGGCAACTTCGTGCAGGTCTTGATCGCCGAAACCCAGGTCGTGGCCCAGCGCCGCGCCCAGGCCGACCTGGACGCCCGCGCCTACGAGCTGGACGTGAACCTGGTGCGCGCCCTGGGTGGCGGCTACCGGGCAGCCGCCGCGCCTCCCGCCCTGGGCGCGCATTGAAGAATCGAGAGAACGCCATGGACACCAACAATACGAACAATACGAATCCTGCTCCCCAGGGCCGCCGCAGGCTCGCGCTGGGCCTGACGGTCGCGGTGTTCGCCGCCGCCGGCGGCATCGCCTGGTCCTCGCCCGAGGTGCTGGGCATCGGCTGGAACAGTCAGCACACCGAAGACGCCTACGTCGAGGGCAACCTGGTGCAGGTGACGCCACAGGTCGGCGGCACCGTGACCCGCATCGCGGCCGACAACACCGATTTCGTGCGCCCCGGCGACGTGCTGGTGCAGCTGAACGAGGTCGACGCCCGCCTGGCCCAGGAGCGCGCCGAGGCGGCGCTGGCCAAGGCGGCGCGCCAGGTGCGGGCCCAGTTTGCCGGCGTCGAGCAGTTGCGCGCGACGGTCGCCCAGCGCGAAGCCGATCTCGGCAAGGCCGCCAGCGACCTGGCACGCCGGCGCGGGCTGGCCGGCACCGGCGCCGTGTCGGGCGAGGACATCCGCCACGCCGAAGACGCCGTGGCCGCGGCCCGGGCGGGGCTCGCCGCCGCGCGCCAGCAGGCCGGCTCGGCGCTGGCCATGGTCGACGGCACCACGGTCGAGAGCCATCCCGACGTGCGCTTTGCGATCGCGCAGCTGCGCGACGCGTCGCTGGGCCTGGCGCGCACCACGCTGGCCGCGCCGGTGGGCGGCATCGTCGCCCGCCGCAACGTCCAGATCGGCCAGCGCGTGGCGCAGGGCGCGCCCCTGATGGCGATCGTGCCGCTGGACCAGATGTGGGTCACCGCCAACCTGAAGGAAACCCAGCTCAAGGACGTGCGCATCGGCCAGCCGGTGGCGGTGACGGCCGACGTGTACGGCAAGGAGGTCGTGTTCCACGGCCGCGTGGCCGGCCAGGAAGCCGGCACCGGCAGCGCCTTCGCCGCGGTGCCGGCGCAGAACGCGACCGGCAACTGGATCAAGGTGGTGCAGCGGGTGCCGGTGCGCATCGCGCTCGACCCGGCCGACCTGGTGCGCCATCCGCTGCGCCTGGGCCTGTCGATGAAGGTGGCGATCGACACCAGCAGCAAGCAGGGCCCGAGCCTGATGCAGGCCGGCGCCGCGCGCCAGCAGTACCAGACCGTCGTGTTCGAGACCGAGTCGCATGGCGCCGAGGAGGCGATCCGGCGCGCGCTCGGCCGCCCGGGCGCGGTAGCGTCGCGTTGATGGAAAGGGCAGGCGATGAACGCCCTTGCTAGACCAGCTGCTCCGCTTTCGATTCCGCGTCCGGCCTTGCTGGCCGCGATCTTCGTCTTCAACTTCATCGAATTCCTGGCGACCGGCATGACGGTGTTCGCGGCGCCGGCCATCATGGGCCACGTCGGCGCCTCGCCCGAGGAATACGCCACCGTCTCGGCGCTGTACGCGGCGGTGGCGGTGCTGTCGATCTCGCAGCTGACGGTGCTGGTGCAGCGCCTGGGCTGGCGCAACTACCTGCTCGGCGGCGTGCTGTTCTACCTGGTCGGCGCCTGGATCTGCGCCGGCAGCGGCAGCGTCGCCGCCTTCGCCGGCGGCCGGCTCCTGATGGCAATGGGTGGCGGCGTGTTCATGACGGCCTCGCGCATGATGGTCAACCTGATTCCGCCTTCGCCCCAGCGCCTGCAGGGCATCGCGGCCTTCGGCGGCGCGCTCTCGCTTGGCCTGGCGCTCGGCCCGCTGGCCGCGGCGAAATTCATCGGGCACGAAGCCTCTGGCGGGATGTTCCTGCTGCTGGCGGCGCTGGCCGTGATCGGCGCCGGCATCGCGGCGCGCTGGCTGCCGCTCGGCGCCGACACGCTGGACGGCACGCCGACGCGCCTGCATGTACCGGATGCGATCCTGCTCGGCGGCGGCGCCGCCATCACGCTGTTCGCCCTGCAGCACCTGACGTACGACTGGCATGGCGGCGAGCGCGGCGCGCTGCTCGGCCACCTGGCGCTGGGCCTCGCGCTGCTGCTGGCCTTTGGCCTCGTCAAGGCGCGCCGCCGCGAACCCTTCCTGCACCTGAACATCCTGGCCAGCGCGCGCTATCGGCTGGGCCTGGTCATCTTCGCGGTCTGCTACGCGGTGCTGGGGATGGTCAACACCCTGTTGCCGCAGGCGGTGCAGAAGGGCCTGGGCATGGGACTGGAGCAAGCTGGAGTCCTGCAAGGCATCGGCCTGCTGTCGACCTTCGTCGTGTTCGTGGTGATGCTGCAGATGGTCAAGCGCAATCCGCATCCGACCAGGTTCTTCGTGACCGGCTTCCTGATGCTGGCGGCGCTGGGCTGGCGTTTCGCCACCCTCGATCCGCGCGCCGACGCCTGGGACACGGTGATGCTGTGGCTGGGCCTGTTCGGCGGCTTCCTGACCCTCGGCATGGCGACCGCGGCGATCCACTCGTTCAAGGATCTGCAGGCCGACAACGTGGTCTTCGCGCACGGCCAGCAACTGAAGAACATGCTGGGCCAGGTGGGCCTGGCGCTGGGCGTTGGCGTGACCAATGTCGCGCTGCAGGAACGCACCGCCCTGCATGCGTCGCGGCTGGCCGAGAAGGCCGGCGCGATCGGGGACGGCGGCCTGGAGTTGGCGCGCCAGGCCGGCCTGCTGGCGGGCCAGGACCTGTTCTGGATCGTGATGTGGGTGGGCCTGGCCGGCGCCGTGTTGCTGGCCATGCAGCGCAGGTTCGATTGAACCCCGACGGTGGCGTCGTTCGCGGCCCTGGCCCTGGTCGCCGGCTTGGTCCGGCGACGCCCGGAGGTGGCCCGGATTGCACCCCGAAAAGACAACGCCCGGCGCCAGCCTGCAAAGGCCGGCGCCGGGCGGCGCGCGGGTGTGGATACCGCTTTCAGTGCATCAGTCTTCCTGGAACGCCTCTTCGCGCTTCTTGCGCAGCGACGGCAGCATCACGACGATCATCGCCGCCGCGGCCAGGCCCAGCATCACGCCCGAGATCGGACGCTCGATGAACACCATCGGATCGCTGCGCGACAGCAGCAGGGCGCGGCGCAGGTACTCTTCCATCATCGGGCCGATGATGAAGCCGAGCAGCATCGGCGCCGGTTCCAGTTCCAGCTTCGCGCACAGGTAGCCCAGCAGCCCGAACAGGGCCATCAGGTAGACGTCGAAGGTGCTGTTGTTCAGGCTGAACACGCCGATCGCGCAGAACATCAGGATGGCCGGATACAGCATTTGGTAAGGCACCATGATCATGCGCACCCAGAGGCCGATCATCGGCAGGTTCAGCACGACCAGGAACAGGTTACCGATCCACATCGAGACGATCAGGCCCCAGAACAGGGCGGGCTGCTCGGTCATCACGGCCGGACCCGGCTGGATGCCCTGGATGATCATCGCGCCGATCATCAGCGCCATCACCGGGTTCGACGGGATGCCGAGGGTCAGCATCGGGATGAACGAGGTCTGGGCGCCGGCGTTGTTGGCCGCTTCCGGCGCCGCCACGCCTTCGATCGCGCCCTTGCCGAACTGCGCCGCGTTCTTCGACACCTTCTTCTCGAGCGAGTACGAGGCGAACGAGGCCAGCATCGCGCCGCCTCCCGGCAGGATACCCAGCACCGAGCCGAGGCCGGTCGCGCGCAGCACCGGCGCGATGATGCGCTTGAAGTCGTCCTTGCTCAGCATCAGGCCCTGGACCTTCTTCATGACCAGGTTGCGGCTTTCGTCGTGTTCCAGATTGCGGATGATTTCGCCGATGCCGAACATGCCCATCGCCACGATCACGAAGTTGATGCCATCGGCCAGTTCCGGCAGGTCGAAGGTGTAGCGCGCCGAGCCCGAGTTGACGTCGGTGCCGACCACGCCCAGCAGCAGGCCGAGCAGCACCATGCCGATCGCCTTGAGCAGCGAGCCGCTGGCCAGGACCACCGAGGCGACCAGGCCGAGCACCATCAGCGAGAAGTATTCGGCCGGGCCGAATTGGAGCGCGACATCGGCCAGCGGCGGCGCGAACAGCGCCAGCAGCACGGTGGCGACCGAGCCGGCGAAGAACGAGGCGATCGCCGCCGTGGCCAGCGCCTTGCCGGCGTTGCCGTTGCGCGCCATCTGGTAGCCGTCCAGGGCCGTGACCACCGAGGATGACTCCCCGGGCAGGTTGACCAGGATCGCGGTGGTCGAGCCGCCGTACTGGGCGCCGTAGTAGATACCGGCCAGCATGATCAGGGCCGATTCCGGCGGCAGGCCGAAGGTCGCCGGCAGCAGCATGGCGATGGTGGCGACCGGACCCAGGCCCGGCAGCACGCCGACGGCGGTGCCGACGAACACGCCGACCAGGCAGTAGAACAGGTTCTGGAGGGTAAAGGCCGTTTCCAGGCCGAGTGCGAGATTGCTGAAGATTTCCATATTGTTTTAATTCCCACCGAACCATGGACCGAAGATAGGCATCGGCAAACCGAGCAACTTGACGAACAGGCCCACGGCGAACAGCGTCGCGCCCACGGCCAGGGCCACGGCCTTGGCCAGGTTGAATTTGCGGCCGGCATAGCTGCTGATCATGATCAGCAGGAGCGTCGCCGGCACCAGGCCCGCGTTGCGCATCAGGAAGCCGAACAGCAGCACGGCGACCAGCACCAGCAGCAGTTCCTTCCAGTAGAGGCGGCCGACCGGTTCGCCCTGTCGGAAGAAGGAGCGAATCAGCGAGCCTGCGCCGACCAGCGACAACATGCCGCCGAGGACCGTCGGGAAGTAGGCCGGACCCATGCGGCCGGCCGTCCCCATTTCATAGTCCTGGCCGATGATGATGGCGGAAAGGCCAAAGAAGAGAAAGACGATGCCACTCCAAAAATCCTTTGGGTGGCGTATGAATGCTGGCACGTGATGGTCCCCTTTTTTTGTGATGCAAATGCGGTATTACAGATGCAGTGGTTCGAAGTGTATTTCAGCGACGGCGCCGTGGCTACGGCAGGTACAACAAAACGCACCGCCCGGCGAACCCGGCGCGGTGCGCAGTGTCAATTCCTCATGCTCAGTCGGCGAAGGCGCCGGCTTTCTTGATGATCGGACCCCACAGGTCGATCTGCTGCTTGAGGTGGGTGCGCAGGGCTTCCGGCGTCGCCTGGTTGGTCGGGACCGGCTCGGTGCCCAGGTCGTTGAAGCGCTTGATCACGTTCGGGTCGCGCAGCGAGGCGCGCAGGGCGCTCGCCAGCGCGTCCACGACCGGCTTCGGCGTGCCCTTCGGCGCGTACAGGCCGTGCCAGACGCCGACCTCGAAGTTCGGCAGGGCGCCGGAGGCCAGGGTCGGCAGGTTGGGCAGCGACGGCACGACCGTCTTGGTGGTCACGCCATAGGCCTTGATCTTGCCGCTCTTGATCTGGCTGGTGGTATTTGTGGTCTGGTCGCACATGAAGTCCACCTGGCCGCCCAGCAGGTCGTTCATCGCCGGGCCGGTGCCCTTGTAGGGCACGGTGGTCAGCTCGACGCCCATCGCGGTCTGCAGCAGCATGCCGCACAGGTGCGAGGCCGAACCCAGGCCGGCGTGGGCGTAGGTGACCTTGTCCTTGTTGGCCTTGACGTAGGTGATCAGCTCCTTCATGTCCTTGGCCGGGAAGTTGGCGCGCGCGACGACGGTCATCGGCACGTCAGTGATCAGGCCGATCGGCTCGAAGCTGTCGATCGCGTTGTACGGCAGCTTGCGGTACAGGGCAGGGGCGGTCGACTGGCCGATGTGGTGCAGGAACACGGTGTAGCCGTCGGGTGCGGCCTTGGCCGCGCGCGCCGCGCCGATCGTGCCGCCGGCGCCGCCGACGTTCTCGATGATGATCTGCTGCTTGAGGGTGGTGCCCATCGACTGCGCCACCAGGCGCGCCACGGTGTCGGTCGGACCGCCGGCCGCGAACGGCACGATCATGGTGATGGTCTTGTTGGGATAGTTCTGGGCCTGGGCCAGGCCGCTGCCGAAAGCGGTCAGGCACGCGACAGCGCACAGCATCTTGAGCTTCATGTTTGTCGTCCTCGTAAATCTCGTTCTTGGTATGGGATGGCGGCACCGCACCTTGCGGTGCGCTGCTGCGCTCTAGCGTTGTCTTACGCAGCTAGGGTTGTACCAGTAAACATATTGATATGCAACTACGTGGAAATACGTATGTCGCATAGCTGTGACGAGGGTCAGCAAAAGCGATATGGCGCGGGACACAAATACTGACGGGAATTCGGTAAATATGACGCCGACAGCGGGCGCTGTCGGCGTAAGAACGACATCAGGGCGACGTGAAAACGCCGCCCGTTTCGCGCGCGAAACTGCACCTGCAGCGGCGCCAGCAAAGGCGCTCAGACCGGCGCTTACACCGGCGGATTCACCGGCAGTTCACGGTCGCCCAGCAGCATCTTGGCTGGAGTCATCGGCGTGGTGCGCAGGCGCTTGCCGGTCGCATGGAAGATGGCGTTCGATACCGCCGCGGCCACGCCGACGATCCCGATCTCGCCCACGCCCTTGACGCCGAGCTGCTTGCTCACGATGCGGTCGTCCTCTTCCACGAAGATCACGTCGATGTCGTGGATGTCGGCGTTCACCGCCACGTGGTACTCGGCGTAATTGTGGTTCATGAAGCGCCCGTACTTTTCGTCGGTATGGGTTTCTTCATGCAGGGCCTGGCTGATGCCCCAGACCACCGCGCCGCTGATCTGGCTGGCCGCGGTCTTGGCGCTGATGATGCGTCCGGCCGCGACCGCGCTGACCACGCGGGTCACGCGCACCATGCCCAGCTTCTCGTTGACGCGCACTTCGCAGAACACGGCCGAGTGCACCGCGCGCGCGTACTTGCGCTGCTTGAGCATCTGCGGCGTCATGAAGAATTTTTCTTCCAGGCGGTCCAGGCCCGCGTCGCGCAGCACGGCGGCCAGCTCGATCCGGCGCGCCGGGTCCGTTTTCAGGAACACCGCGCCGTCGCCGAACTCCACGTCGCGCATGCGCGCCTTGGCCAGTGGCGAGTCCTGCATTGCCGAGGCCATCTTGAGCAGCTGGTTCTTGAGCTTTTCGCAGGCGCCGTGCACGCCCGAGCCAACGGTGGCCATGTGCGACGAGCCGCCTTCGATCGGCGCCATCGGCAGCGTCGAGTCGCCCAGCTGGAAGGTCACCTGCTCCAGCGGCAGGCCAAGCTGCTCGGCGGCGACGATCGACATCGCGGTATAGGTCCCGGTGCCGATGTCGGTCGCCGCGCTGCTCACCACCAGGCGCCCGTCGACGTGCAGCACGGCCGAGACGCGCGCCACCATCACCAGCGCATCCCAGATGCCGGTCGCCATGCCCCAGCCCACCAGCTCGTCGCCATCCACCATCGAGCGCGGCTCGAGCGCACGCTTGTCCCACCCGAAGCGCTCGGCGCCCTGGCGGTAGCATTCGCGCAGCTCCTTGGTCGAGTACGGCTTGTCCTCGATCGGCGAGACGTCGGTGTAGTTCTTCAGGCGCAGGGCCAGCGGGTCCATCTTGAGTTCGTATGCCAGCTCGTCCATCGCCACCTCGAGCGCGTGCACGCCGTGGGTGGCGCCGGGCGCGCGCATGTCCAGCGGCGTGAAGCGGTCATGCGCCACCACCTGGTAGCCGAGCTTGACGTCGGGGCAGGCGTACAGCTGCCCGGACCAGTTGACGATCACTTCCACGTAGTCCTCGAGCCGCGAGGTTTCCTGGATCGCCTCGTGCCAGATCGCCTTGAGCGTGCCGTCACGGTCGGCGCCGAGGCGGATGCGGTGCCAGGTCTCGGGACGGTGGCCGAAGCTGAACATCTGCTGGCGCGTGAGCACCACGCGCACCGAGCGTTTCAGCTGCAGCGCGCCCATCACCGCCAGCGGCAGCTGGTATTGCGGACGCAGGCCGGATCCGAACGCGCCGCCGACGTAGGGATTGCGCACCGTGACCTTGTCCTTCGAGATGCCGAAGCCGTGCGACACGTACCAGCGGCTGTTCTGCGAGCTCTGGGTCTTGTCGTAGATGGTCAGGTGGCCGTCCTCGCCGTAGATCACGGTCGAGGCGAACATCTCCATCGGATTGTGGTGCTCGACCCCGTTGTAGTACTGCGAGTCGATCTTGACCGGGGCCTCGGCGAACGCCTTCTCGCCGTCGCCGGTGGAGCTCGGCGGCGTGAAGCCGGCCTTCATCTTCTTCGGCTCATAGGCCTGGTCGAGGCGTTCGAGGTGGTTGGTCTCGTGCGCCTCGACGTCGTAGTGCACGCGCACCAGCTGGGCCGCGTGGCGCGCGGCCTCGAAGGTGTCGGCGATCACCAGCGCGACCGGCTGGCCGCTGTAGAAGATCTGGTCCGAAAACAGCGGCCGGAACGGCGAGCCGGCGGGAGCGGTCATGTCCTTCCAGGCGATGTCGAAGGAGCGCATCTTGGGGCGGTTCTCGTGGGTCATCACCGAGATCACGCCATGCGCGGTGAGGGCGTCGACGGTGTCGATGCGGGTGATGCGGCCCTTGGCCACGGTGCTGCTGACGACTACGCCGTAGCACAGGTCGGGCGCGAACACTTCGGCCGCGTACTGGGCCTGGCCGGTCACCTTGGCGCGGCCGTCGACGCGCGAGACGGACATGCCGCTCTTGACGCGGCCGGTGCCGGCCGGCGCGCTCGGGGCGCGCAATTCTGGAATCAGGTCGGTCATGCTCGGTCTCCCTCTGGATGTCGGGCCTGGGGCTGCGCTGCGCCGCTGGCGATATCGGTGCCGCGCGCGGCGCTGGTCAAGGCCTGGACGATGGCGTTCTTCGCCAGCGTCAGCTTGAAGTCGTTGTGGCCGTAGCCGCGCGCGCCCTGCAGGATGGCGTCGGCCGCGGCGGCGAAGGCTTCCTCGCCGGCCGCCTTGCCCACCAGTTGCTGTTCGGCTGCTTCGATGCGCCACGGCTTGTGGGCCACGCCGCCCAGCGCGATGCGCGCGGCCTTGATGGCGCCGCCGGCCTCGAGGTCGAGGGCGGCCGCCACCGACACCAGCGCGAAGGCATAGGACAGGCGGTCGCGCACCTTGATGTAGGCGCTGTGGGCGATGAAGCGGTCGGCCTGCGGGACCGTGATATGGGTGATCAGTTCGCCCGGCTGCAGGGTGTTGTCGACCTCGGGACGGTCTTCCGGCAGGCGGTGGAAGTCGGCGAAGGGGATTTGCCGCTTGCCGCTGCTGGACTGGACGTGCACCGTGGCATCCAGCGCGCGCAGGGCCACGCACATGTCGGACGGGTGGGTCGCGATGCAGGCTTCGCTCGTGCCCAGGATCGCGTGCTGGCGATTGACGCCGTCCCTGGCCGGGCAGCCGGTGCCGGGCTCGCGCTTGTTGCAGGCGGTGCCGACGTCGTAGAAGTAGACGCAGCGGGTGCGCTGCATCAGGTTGCCGCCGTTGCTCGCCATATTGCGCAACTGGGGCGAGGCGCCGGCCAGGATCGCGCTCGACAGCAGCGGATAGCGCTCGCGCACCAGCGGGTCGTAGGCGGTGTCGGCGTTGCGGGCGAGGGCGCCCAGCAGCAGGCCGCCGTCGGCATCACGCGCGACCTGGTCCAGGGCCAGGCCCTCGACCCTGAGCCCGTTGATGTCGACCAGCTGCGAAGGACGCATCACGCCTTCCTTCATCAGGTCGAGCAGGTTGGTGCCGCCCGCGATCGGGCGCGCCTGGCCGCCGCTCAGGGCCGCCAGCACGGCGTCGAGGTCTTTCGATTGGGTGAAGGTGAAGGGATTCATGCCAGCACCGCCCCGGTGGTAAAGGCCGGCTTGTCGCCGTCATCGCGCGCGTGCTCGCCGCGGCGCAGCTCCATCACCTGGACCACGGCGTCCGCGATCTGCGGATAGGCGCCGCAGCGGCAGATATTGCCGCTCATGAGTTCGCGCACGTCGTCGCGCGACCTGGCCTGGCCCTCGTTCATCAGGCCCACGGCCGAACACAGCTGTCCCGGGGTACAGTAGCCGCACTGGAAAGCGTCGCACTCGATGAAGGCTTGCTGAAGCGGGTGCAGGTCTTCACCGTTGGCAAGGCCCTCGACCGTCGTGATTTCCTTGCCGTTCTGCATGACCGCCAGGGTCAGGCAGGAATTGATGCGCTTGCCGTCCACCAGCACCGTGCATGCGCCGCATTGTCCCTGGTCGCAACCCTTCTTGGTGCCGGTCATGCCTGCGCGCTCGCGCAACAGGTCAAGCAAGGTCACCCAGGACTCGACGTTGAATTCGCGGTCTTGCCCGTTGATACGCAGGCGGACCGGATACTGCTGGTGAAGTTCCATGGTCATTCCTCTCTATGAGAAGCCATGACCTTACCCGTGCAGGTGGTGCGTCACGGTTAGGTGACGCACCTATTCCCGAGGTTGCTTGCCAATTTGCTCAGGGACCGCGGAAGACCACCGTCTTGTTGCCGTCGACAAACACACGGCGCTCGATATGGAACTTGACCGCCGCCGCCAGCGCCAGGCACTCGTTGTCGCGGCCGACGCGGGTCAGCTGGTCGACCCGGTAGTTGTGGTCGACCCGGGTCAGCACCTGTTCGATGATTGGGCCTTCGTCGAGGTCGGGCGTGGCGTAGTGGGCGGTGGCGCCGATCAGCTTGACCCCGCGGTCGAAGGCTTGCTGGTAGGGATTGGCGCCCTTGAAGCCGGGCAGGAAGGAGTGGTGGATGTTGATGCACTTGCCGGCCAGGCGCCGCGCCAGCTCGTCCGACAGGATCTGCATATAGCGCGCCAGGATCACCAGCTCGGAACCGGTCTCCTCGACAATCTCGAGCAGGCGCGCCTCTTGCTGCGCCTTGTTGTCCTTGGTTACCGGCAGGAATACGAAGCGGATGCCTTCGCGCTCGACCATCGGGCGCAGGTCGAGGTGGTTCGACACCACCGCCGTGATCTGCATGTTCAGTTCGCCATTGCGGCGGCGGTACAGCAGGTCGTCCAGGCAGTGGTCGGTCTTGGAGACCATGATCACGGTGCGTACCGGGTCGAGCGGGTCGAACATCTTCCACTGCATCTCGAGGCGGCCGGCGACGAGGTCGGCGAATTCGCTGCGGATACGGTCGATCGGTGGTGAATTTTCTTGCTGGCGAAACACGGCGCGCATGAAGAAGCGCGCGGTCGAATCGTCGTCGAACTGTTCCAGCGCGCAGATATAGCAGTCGCGCTCGGCGAGGAAGGTCGCGACGGCGGCGACGATGCCGGTGCCGGCCGGACAGCTGGCGTTGAGGATGTATTCGATGCGGCCGGCTGGCGCCGGGGCGATGCTGCTCATGAGTGATTCCTGTCGGTTAGGGGCAAATTGCAATGTAGTCGTCCGTCACGCGACACCGGCCAGGTGGGCCGGCGGCAGCTCTGGTATCCGGCGCCGCCGGGTCGGCGACGCTGGCAAGGCGATGTTGTCAGAATATATAGAATGAGGGATGCGGCCGACGCCGTCAAGCATCCAGGTCAGGCATGCTACCATGCGCGCTTTTGACCGTCCCGCCATGCCGATCCCGACCTCGATGCGCATCCGTCCGCTGCTGCCCGCCGACCTGGACGCCGTGCTGCGCGTGCAGGCGGCCTGCTATCCGCCGGCGATGCAGGAAGCGGCGGCGGTGGTGAAGGCGCGGCTGGATGCGGCCGCCGCCACCTGCCTGGCCGCGTGCGATGCCGGCGGCGTGTGCGGCTACCTGTTCGCCTACCCGTCGCGCCTGGGACGGGTCACCGCCCTGGGCGCGCCGTTCGAGATCGCGCCGGACGCCGACACCCTGTACCTGCACGACCTGGCGGTCGATCCGCGCGCGCACGGGCGCGGACTGGCGCGCGCGCTGGTGGCGCATCTGCTGGGCCGCGGCCGACGCCTGGATTCGTCCCGGGGCTTGACCCATGCGGCGCTGGTCTCGGTGCAGGACAGCACGCGCTTCTGGAGCGGCCTCGGCTTCAAGGAGCGCTCGACCGGCGATGCGGGCCTGCTCACGTATCCGGCGGGCGCCGTCCATATGGCGCGCCCGCTCACTTAATTTGCTGGACGGATCATTCGACGCGGCGCACCTTGGCCGAGGCGTTGCTGCCTTCCACGCGCATGAAGATGGTGCCGAACAGATTGCGTTCGATGCTGACCTTGGCGTCGTCGCGCGGGGCCAGGACCGCGTCGCTGCCGTCGACGACGCGCCACACCTGGCCGTTGGCCAGGCGGATCCGCGAACCCGGGCCCCAGCCCTCGAACCTGCCGACGACCGTGCTCTGGACCGAGCTGGGCTGCGTCTCGCGCTGCTTCACCGCCTCCATGCCGAAATTGTCCTCGGCGCCGGCCGGGGCCGGCGCGCTTGCCGCCCGGGCCGCCGTCGCCGGGCTCGCCACACCGACGGGGATCGCGTCATAGCAGGCCACGCGCGATGCGACATCGGTCATGGCGCGGCAGGTCAGGAGCGCCGCATCGCCAGGGCTGGCATTGGCGAGCGCGGAGCCGGAGGCGAGCAGCAATACGGCAAGGGGCAGTGCGGCAAGAGGCAGTGCGGCAAGAGGCAGAGCGGCAAGAGGCAGGGCTTTCATCGGAATCCTAGGTAAAGGTGGAAGCTTGCCCGCGGGCGCGCCCCTGGGCGGCTACGATTATAGGGGATGCCGATGCATGAAGGGAAATCGTGGGCCGGCCGGCAGCCGCGCGCGGGACGTTCTATACTGCTGCGACGCCAGGCACCTCCAGACCGTGGCGCGCCATCCCAAACCAAGGAAGATCATGGATCAGCAACCGAACGACACCCCAGGCCAGCAAGTGACGATCATCGCCACCCTCTACGCGAAGGCCGGCCAGGAAGCCGCGCTCGCGGCGCGCATGCACGAGATGATCGACGCCACCCGCAAGGAAGCCGGCTGCATCCTGTACGAGCTGCAGCGCTCGGACGAGGACCCGCGCGAGTTCATCATGGTGGAATACTGGCGCGATGCCGAGGCGATAGCACTGCACGACGCCAGCGCCCACATGGCCGCCCTGGTGGCCGACCTGCCGGCGCTGGTCGACCGCCCGGTGGTGGTGCGCAGGTACACGCCCGCCTGAGCGAGGCGCACTTCAGCCGGGGCGGTCGCGCCGGACGGATCGCGCCTGGGCGTAAGAGGGCGCTGTCGAAAAATTTAACACGGTTCGCCGACGTATTGACGCGGCTGCGGAAATATTTCGTAGAATCAAAGAGTTGCCATTCCGACCATATTTGGCCCGCTTCTTGCTCATCTATTTGCTCACCCGAGGTGAATAACCACAAGGAGCATGTCGATGGCGCCCATCATCCCCTACCTGTTCGCGGCCGCGCTGCTGGCCCAGCCGGCGCAGGCCGCGGTCACCTATTCCTGGCACGAGGTCGGCACTTCGCCAATCTCGCCGCCGGGCCTGAACATGGAACTCGTGTTTTCGGACGACGCGGTCGCGCAGGGCAAGCTGGAACTCGATTTCGTGAACATGTGCGACCTGGGCGAGCCTTGCCTCGATGGGCAGGACAGCCTGCTGTCGCTGCGCTACTGGTATGCAGAGCCGTGGGCGGACGAAGGTCGTGCGAATTACATCGATTATGGCCACCGCAAGCTGCCCGCGCACTATTTCGATCGAATCCGGCTGAACCTGACCTTCCTGCCCGGCGGCCTGCTGGACGGATACATCTACGCCAATGACGGCAACTCGCACGTCGAGATCGCGAGCCTCGGCGGCCTGTTCACGGTCGTGAATGCGCACAGCGACGAACCATTCGGGTGCAACTACTTCTCCGATCCCTGCTCGGGTTCGACCGGCTACCTGGCGGGCGCGTCGATCGAAGGCGAGGTGCCGGAACCGTCGAGCGTGCTGCTCGCCGGCCTGGGCCTGGCGGCCATCGGGTTCGCGCGCCGGCGGCGGGCGCGCCGGGATTGACAGGCGCGTAATCAGGCAGCCGGCGCCAGCAGCGCCGCGGTGTCGGGCGCGCCCATGCGCAGCGCCGCATCGTGGGCGCTGACGCCGCCGGCATCGCGCAGCGCCGGGTCGGCGCCGCGCTCGATCAGCAGGCGGGCGATGTCGACCCGGTTGAACATGGCGGCGAACATCAGCGCGGTCCTGCCGGACGGTCCCGCATGGTCGGCGATGGCACCGTGGTCCAGCAGGAGCGTCGTTACCGCCAGGTCGCCCTTGAAGGCGGCGCCGTGCAGCGGCGCCTGGGAGGCGTCGTTCAACAGTTGCGGATCGGCGCCGTGCTCCAGCAGCACGCGCGCGGCGTCGAGGTGGCCGTGGTAGCAGGCCAGCATCAGGAGACTGTCGCCGCGCTCGTTGCGCAGATTGGGCGGCAAGCCCTTGGCCAGCAGCGCGCCGAGCGGTTCGGCGTCGCCCTTGCGGGCGTACTGGAACACCTCGCGCAACCATGCGAGGGTGGCTTCGTCGAGTTCCGCCGGCGTGGCCGGCAGGGTGGATTCATTGGCTTGCATGCGGGGTCCTGTGTCGGTGCGATGGTTGATTAGATCACATCCGGCGCCGCCACGCAGTCGCCGCACGCCAGCTGACGGGGGGTGTTCGAGGCCGAGCCGGACCTGCGGCTGGCGCACGATTGAGGGTCCGCAAGCGGCGCCGGGCGCCGCCGCCGCACCATGGGACGCCGATTGTTCCACAGGAGAGCCCATGAAAGCCGGCACCTGGATGGCGCTCGCGGCCTGCATGCCGGCCGGCGCGCTGGCCTCGATTCCCTATGTGTATCCGTTCAATGCGATGACCGGCCAGGAAGTGATCGAGCATCGCCTCAAGGAGCCCAGGACTTAGCTCGACTACATCAACCGCAAGAAGGTGGGACGGGTGGACGCCTACCTGAACGGCATCAAGGATGCGGGCCATGGCCGCGAATGGTGCCTGGCCAGGCCCGTGCTGCCGCAGGAACTGAACGTGGCCGTCGTGCGCCGCCTGAAGGCGACGCGCAAGCCGGCCGAACTGAAACGCAACGCGGCGCCGCTGGTGCTGGCCGAGCTGCGCCGGCGCTTTCCCTGCCCACCGCCGGGCAAGAAGAAGCGCTGAGCGAGGATGGTCAGAAGTCGACGTTCATCGACACCCACAGGCGACGACCGTCCATATTGTTGACGTACACGCTGCCATAGGTCGGCGCCGCGGTCGGGGTCGACTGGTAAGGACGGTAGTCGACGAAGTCCTTGTTGAGCAGGTTGTAGATCGCGGCATTGATCGAGATGGTCGGGCTGAGCTGGTAGGCGGTGCCCAGGTGCAGCATGCCATAGCCCTTGTAGTCGCCCAGCGTCGCCTTGGCGGCGCGGGTGACGGCCGAGACGCCCGGATCGCGATAGCGCTCGCTGCGGTACTCGGCGCGCAGCCACGCGTTCCACTGCTGCGAGATGTCCCAGGTCAGGCGCGCATTGAGCGCGTGCTCGGGCGTGTCGGACAACGGCTTGCCGGCGTTGGCGCCGCTTTTCTGCTCGCTCTCGGTATAGGTGTAGTTCGCGCTGGCGACCCAGCCGGCGGCCAGCGGGAAGCGGGTCGCCAGTTCCACGCCGCGCGTCACTGCCTCGTCGACGTTGATCGACTGGCTGAAGGCATCGACGTTCGGCCAGTTGCCGAAGCTGACGCAGCCAGGGCGGTCCGGCGCCAGGCGGTAGGCGCAGTTCAGCAGGCCGGTGCCGCTGGTGATCTTGTCCTGGAACTCGTTGTTGAACACGGTGACGTTGCCGGTCCAGCCGGCGCCGTTGTCGAAATAAGCGCCCAGCTCGGTCGTCACGCTGGTCTCGGGCGTCAAGCCCGGGCTGCCGACCAGGGGAATCGTGCCCTGGCCGCCGAAGCCGATGATGCCGGGCGAAAGCTGCTCGACGCGCGGCGTTTTATAGCCCTTGCTGACGCCGCCCTTGAAGGTCCAGCGCGGCGACGTCGTCCACACCAGGTAGGCGCGCGGGCTGGTCTGGCCACCGAAGATGCTGTGGTCGTCGTAGCGCGCGCCCAGGGTCAGGGCCAGGCGCTCGTGCAGCCGCCATTCGTCTTCCAGGAACAGCGCCTTCTGGGTGAACGCGAACACCTCGGGCGCGACGCCGTCGACCATCTCGGCATCCCAGTGCTGGGCGCCGATGGTGGTCAGGTGATTGCCCCATGGGACCAGGAGCTTCGTGTCGAACACCTTGCTCTCGACTTCCAGCGTGCGCGGGGAGCCGGCCGCCGCGCCCGGCGTCCCCGGCGGAATGGTGCGGCCATTGGTCTCGGTCTGGTTGACCATATAGCTGCTGTCCCAGGTGCCGAACGGCAGGCGTGCCTTGTAGGCGGCGGTGTACTGGTTGCGGTTGTACTGCTGCTCCGGGCCGTAGCCGCCCTGCACGCCCAGGGTGCCGAGTAGTCCGGTCGAATTGTCGTACTTCTGGCGCGTGGCGTCGGCGTCAAGCGTCACCTCGTGGTTGCGATGAGGCGTGAAGGCCAGGCGCGCGCCGAGATTGCGCACGGTGGATTCAACCGGATTGGCGCCCATGTTCAGGCCGTTGGTCTGGCCCTCGTAGGTGATGCTGGCGGCGTCGCGCCGCTGGGCGCTGCCGCGCAGGGCCAGGCCCAGCACCTCGCTCGCGATCGGGCCGCTCAGGTAGAACTTGCCGGCCTTGACGTCGCCGAATGCCGATTCTTCCTGCACCGTGTAGTCGGCCGAGACCGAGCCGTTCCACTGCTTGCCGACCTTGCGCGTGATGATGTTGACCACGCCGCCCATCGCGTCCGAACCGTACAGGGTCGACATCGGTCCGCGGATGATTTCGATGCGCTCGATCGCGCTCACCGGCGGCATGAAACTGGTCGAGGTGCCGCCGAAGCCGTTCGGCGTGACGTTGCCGGCCGCGTTCTGGCGCCGGCCGTCGATCAGGAGCAGGGTGTAATCGCTCGGCATGCCGCGCACGCTGATGTTCATCCCACCGGTCTTGTCGCCGGCGGCGGCCACGTCGATGCCTTCCACGCTTTCCAGGGCCTGGGCCAGGTTGCCGAAGCGCTCTTTCTCGAGCTGGTCGCGGGTCAGCACGGTGATCGAGGCGGGCGCTTCGCGGATGGTCTGCTCGAAGCCCGAGGCCGAGACGACGACGGTCGCCATGTCGGCCGGGACGGCGTCGGCATGCGCGGCGACGGGCAGGGCGCCGATGGCCAGACTCAGGAGCGAACGGCGCAGCAGCGGGGCGTGAAGAACTGGGGTAGGCATCATTTTTCCGTGGTTTTAATTAAGAGCGTGTAGATACAGATGTAAAGCGATGTAAAGATCAGGTTGCTCATATTCTAAACACAAATACGAATCATTCCTATTCTTATTTGTAGAAATGTGGCATCGATGAGGGGGCCGGGCGCCTCCGAACTCGGCCATTGGTCGCTAGGGCGGCAGGTTGTCGGCTATCATGCCGGGTGCGCCAGGGACGAGGCTGTCGGTCCCGGCCAGCGCCCCATTGTCATTACAGCCCCCTGAGGAGTACACATGAAGAAGACCATGATCCTGGCCGCGAGCCTTGCCGCCGCCGCCGCCATCCCTTCGGCCCATGCCAGCGCCGACCTGGCCAAGGCCAAGGCCTGCATGGCCTGCCACGCCGTTGCGAGCAAACTCGTCGGTCCGTCGTACAAGGACGTCGCCACCAAGTATGCGAAGGACGCCGGCGCCGAAGCGCGCCTGGCGTTGAAGATCCAGAAGGGCAGCAGCGGCACGTGGGGTCCGGTGCCGATGCCGGCCAACCCGCAGGTCAGCGACGCCGAGGCGAAAACCCTGGCCAAGTGGATCCTGGCGCAGAAATGACCCACCGGCGGCGCCGTCCGGCGCCGCACATCGACCATGCCGGGCTACCGGCGCGGTCCTCCCATACGGGCGCGGCGCCTGGACGACAGGCCCCGCCCATGCTCCTCCCGATCTCCCCGGCGTTCTCTCCCTTCGGCATCAACGGCGGCGCTGACGTCGGCGCCATGTTCGAAAATTTCGATGAAAGGCGGTGAGATTATCCGTTTTTCAAGTCCTCGTCGTGCGAGCATAATGACTCCATCGCGTCGAACACAAGCCGGAAAGACCTGCGGATTTCTCCGCCCCGGCGATCGAGTGGATCGATGATTACCCATTACGAAAGGATGACACCATGTTGAACGTACGTAAAAGCAATGAACGCGGCGGCGCCAGTTTCGGCTGGCTCGACTCGAAGCACACCTTTTCCTTCGGCCACTACCATGATCCGAAGCACATGGGCTTCGGTCCGCTGCGCGTCATCAACGAGGACAAGGTGGAGCCCGGCCGTGGTTTCGATTCGCACGGCCACCGCGACATGGAAATCATCTCGTATGTGCTCGACGGCGCGCTGGAGCACAAGGACAGCATGGGCAACGGCTCGGTGCTGCGCTACGGCGACGTGCAGCTCATGAGCGCGGGCTCGGGCGTGGTGCACAGCGAATACAACCACTCGAAGACCGAGGGCGTTCACTTCCTGCAGATCTGGATCATGCCGAACGTGGGCGGCGCCGAGCCGCGCTACGAAGAAAAGCACTTCGACGCGGCCGACAAGACCGGCAAGCTGCGCCTGATCGCTTCAAACGACGGCCGCGAGGGATCGGTGTCGATGCGCCAGGACGCCGCATTGTATGCGACCATCCTGGATGGCGACGATCGGGTGGAGCACGCCCTGGCCGCCGGCCGCCAGGCCTACGTCCACGTGGTCCGCGGCCGGGTGACGGTCAACGGGATCGCGCTGGACGGCGGCGACGCGCTGAAAGTGACCGCCGAGGACGCGGTGACCCTGGCGCAGGCGGCCGGCGCCGAGGTCTTGCTGTTCGACCTGCCGCAATAAGGAGCCGCCGCGCTCGCCGCCCCCAGGAGGGGCGGCCCCCGGCACATGACGAAGTTGGCGACGATAACGGGAGACCGCCATGCAAGTGACCACTACGCGCGGCAACGACAAGCTGCAATACAAGATCCGGATCGGCAAGCATGAGCTGATCGCCGACGCCCCCGAAGCCCTGGGCGGCGACGACAGCGGTCCCGCGCCGCACGATCTCCTGGCCGCCTCCCTGGCGGCCTGCACCGCGCTGACCGTGACGATGTATGCCAGGCGCAAGGGCATGCAACTCGACGACGTGCGGGTCGCCATCGACCATGGCCAGCAGGACGACGCCTACGTGTTTCGCTGCAGCATCGAATTGGTCGGCCGGCTGAGCGCGGAGGAACGCGCCCGTCTGCTCGACATCGCCAACAAGTGCCCGGTCCACAAGACCCTGTCAGGCCCGATCCGGATCCTGACCGACGCGATCTAGGCTGGGCCCGCGCAGGGGTCGGGCAGCATGCGCGCGAAGGCCGCCCCGGTGCGCATGCGCGCGATCCACCACTTGAGCGCGGCGCCATCCTCGCCGCTGCGCCAGGCGAGATAGAAAGTCTCGTCCGCCTTCGGTTCCACCACCTGTTTCTCGACCAGCAATCCCTGGTCGATGGCCGGTCGCGCCCATGCTTCCGGCAGGAAACCGAAGCCGAGCCCCTGGACCTGGAACTCGTACTTGGTGCGCATGTCGGGCACCGCCAGCGTGTCTTGCCCGAACAGCAGGCCGACGGTGCGCGCGCCGAGCACGCGCGCCGAGTCCGAGACCGAGATCGCCCGGTAGGGCAGCAGGTCGGTCTTGTCGAGCGGATGCGCTATCCGCGCCAGCGGATGGTGCGGGGCGACCGTGAACACGAAGGCGCTGCTGCCGAGCGGTTCGGCGGTATAGCCGCCGCCCGAAGGGCCTTCGCCGGCCGCGCCTACCAGCAGGTCGACGCGGCGGTCGAGCAGGGCGTCCCAGGTGCCCGACAGCGACTCGCGGACGATGCGCAACCGGGTCTGGTCGGCCACCTCATAGAAGGCTTCGATGTCCGGCTGCAGCGCCCCGCTCGATAACACCGAATCCATGCCCAGGGCGATCTCGGTCTCCCAGCCCGAGGCCACCCGCCGCACCCGCGATTCGAGGTCGCCGGCGGCGCGCAGCAGGTAGCGGCCTTCCCTGAGCAGTTCCTGGCCGGCCGCGGTGAGCGTCACCTTGGGGCCGAAGCGTTCGAACAGCCGCACGCCCAGGTCGTCCTCGAGCTTGGAGACGGTATACGAGATGGTCGATGGCACGCGAAACAGTTCCTTCGCCGCCCCGGCGAAGGAACCGCGACGGGCGATGGTTTCGATGATCTGGAGGGCGTCGAGGCTGAGCTTGAGCAATTGTATTTCCCACGTTGGGTGATGGCGCCATGGTAGCGCCAAGCACCGGCCCGCACCAAGTATTGGCTTGCTCAACATGGCAATCTGATTCTATCGCCGTGGCGCTGGTCTAACGATACTTCATCGACCGGGCGCCGATCGGGCGTCGCCTGCAAGAAGGAGCTGAACATGTATCTGATTTCATTGGGCGCCGGCATCCTGGCCGGCCTGCTGTATGGCCTGATCAACGTGCGCTCGCCGGCGCCGCCGGCCATTGCCCTGGTTGGCCTGCTGGGCATGCTGATCGGCGAACAGATCGTCCCGGTGGCCAAGCGCCTGATCGACGGCCGCCCGGTCACCGCCAGCTGGTTCGCCAGCGAATGCCAGCCCAAGATCACGGGCGTAGCCAAGCCGCCGCAAGCCCATGCGCAGGAACCGGACGGTCCGCACCAGGGCTGATCCGCGGATTTCACCAGCCAGCGCGTTTTTCAACCCACGGAGAACATCGTGAGCAATCCAAAACTCGAAGTCCTGACCCCGCAGAATTCGCAGCTGATCGTCATCGACCACCAGCCGCAAATGGCGTTCGGCGTGCAGTCGATCGACCGCCAGACCCTCAAGAACAACGTCGTGGGCCTGGCCAAGGCGGCCAGGGTGTTCAACATCCCGACCACGATCACCACGGTCGAGACAGAGTCGTTCTCGGGCAACACCTACCCCGAACTGCTGGACGTGTTCCCGGGCCAGCCGATCCTGGAGCGCACCTCGATGAATTCGTGGGACGACCAGAAGGTGCGCGACGCGCTTGCCAGCAACGGCCGCAGGAAGGTCGTCGTGGCCGGCCTGTGGACCGAGGTGTGCAACACCACCTTCGCCCTGTGCGCGATGCTCGAAGGCGGCTACGAGATCTACATGGTGTCGGACGCCTCGGGCGGCACCACCAGGGAAGCGCACGACATGGCCATGCTGCGCATGGTGCAGGCCGGCGCGGTGCCGGTGACCTGGCAGCAGGTGCTGCTCGAGTGGCAGCGCGACTGGGCCCGACGCGACACCTACGAGGCGGTGATGAAGATCGTCACCGAGCACTCGGGCGCCTACGGCATGGGCGTGGACTACGCCTACACCATGGTGCACAAGGCCGCGGCGCGCGCCCAGGGTACGCACGAGATGCTGGCGCCGGTTCCTGCCCATCCTGCCCGTTGATCGGCGCGCCGACCAACATGCCGGCCAACACGCCGACCGACACGCCGGAAGCGACCGGCGTTTTCGCCACCGCAAACCCGCCGGGCGAGCCGCGCCAGGCGCTATCGGGAGTACACGCATGAACCAAGCACAGTCCAGCGCGGGCGCGCAATCGGCCCCGCCGCTCATCCTGATCAACGGGTGCTTCGCGACGGTCGACCGCGAACAGCCCCAGGCCAGCGCGGTCGCCATCCACGACGGGCGCTTTCTGGCCGTGGGGGACACCGACGACGTGATGCGCCACCGCCGCGACGGCAGCCAGGTGATCGACCTGAACGGCCGCACCGTGGTGCCGGGCCTGAACGACTCGCACCTGCACCTGATCCGCGGAGGCCTCAACTACAACCTCGAGCTGCGCTGGGAAGGCGTGCCGTCGCTGGCTGACGCCCTGCGCATGCTCAAGGAGCAGGCCGATCGCACGCCCAATCCGCAATGGGTCAGGGTGGTGGGCGGCTGGACCGAATTCCAGTTCGCCGAGCGCCGCATGCCGACCCTGGACGAGATCAACGCCGCCGCGCCGGATACGCCGGTGTTCGTCCTGCACCTGTACGACCGCGCCCTGCTCAATCGCGCGGCCCTGCGCGCGGTCGGCTACACGAAGGACACGCCGGATCCCCCGGGCGGCGAGATCGTGCGCGACGGCGCCGGCAACCCGACCGGCATGCTGGTCGCGCGTCCGAACGCGATGATCCTGTATGCGACCCTGGCCAGGGGGCCGAAATTGCCCTACGACCTGCAGGTGAACTCGACCCGGCAATTCATGCGCGAACTGAACCGCCTGGGCCTGACCAGCGCGATCGACGCCGGCGGCGGCTTCCAGAACTACCCCGACGACTACGCCGTCATCGAGGAACTCGACAAGGCCGGCCAGCTCACCATCCGCATCGCCTACAACCTGTTCACCCAGAGCAAGGGCAAGGAGCTGGAAGACTTCGGCGCTGGACCGGCATGGTGACGCCGGGGCAGGGCAGCGACTACTACCGCCACAACGGCGCCGGCGAGATGCTGGTGTTCTCGGCGGCCGACTTCGAGGATTTCCTGGAGCCGCGCCCCGAGCTCGCCCCCGGCATGGAAGACGAACTGGAACGCGTGGTGCGCCACCTGGTGGCCCAGCGCTGGCCGTTTCGCCTGCACGCCACCTACGACGAATCGATTTCGCGCATGCTCGACGTGTTCGAGAAGGTCGACCGCGACATCCCGTTCGACGGCCTGCACTGGATGTTCGACCACTGCGAGACCATCACCCAGCGCAATATCGACCGCGTCGCCGCGCTCGGGGGCGGTATCGCGATCCAGCATCGGATGGCGTTCCAGGGCGAATACTTCATCGAGCGCTACGGCAGCGCGGCGGCGCAGTCCACCCCACCGGTGAAACGGATGCTGCAGACTGGCGTGCCGGTCGGCGCCGGCACCGACGCCACCCGCGTGGCCAGCTACAACCCGTGGACCTCGCTGTACTGGCTGGTGACGGGCCGCACCGTGGGCGGCCTGCCGCTGTACGGCAGCGCCGGCCACCTGCCGCGCCAGGTGGCGCTGGAACTGTGGACCGCGGGCAGCGCCTGGTTCTCCAATGAGCAGCAGAAGAAGGGCCGCATCCGCGAGGGGATGCTGGCCGACCTCGCGGTGCTGTCGGAGGACTTCTTCAGCATCGACGCCGAACAGATCAAGGCGATCGAATCGGTGCTGACCGTGGTCGGTGGGCGCATCGTGCATGGCGCCGCCGAGTTCAGCAGCCTGGGACCGCCGCCGATTCCGGTGCTGCCCGACTGGTCGCCGGTGACGCAGGTGGCGGGCCACTGGAGACGGGCCAACGCGGCCGAAGCGCGCGCCCAGCCGAACCTGCCACGGCAGGCGCTGCCGCACCAGTGCAGCGGCCCGTGCGGCGTGCATGCCCACGGCCACGACGCCGCGCGTCGCGCGAACGTGCCGGTGTCGGATGTCGGCGGCTTCTGGGGCGCGCTCGGTTGCAGCTGCTTCGCGTTCTGACGATGGCCGCTCCTGCCCCTGCTCCTGCCCCTGCGACTGTGCCTGCCGCTCCATCGCGCCTGCAGGGTTTCGACATGGGCTTTCTCGGCGGCTACGTCGACACCCTGGGCTTCATCGGCTTGTTCGGCCTGTTCACGGCCCACGTCACCGGCAACTTCGTGCTGCTCGGCGCCTCGCTGGCCGACCCGGCGAACATCCCGTCGCTGTTGAAGATCCTGGCCTTTCCGGCGTTTATCCTCGGCATCGCCGCGGCGCGCCTGCTGGTGGCGTGGTGCGAGCGGCGCGGCAGGGATGCGCAGCGGCCGTCATACCTGCTGCAGCTGGTGCTGCTGATCGGCTTCATGGCCTGCGGCATGCTGGCCGAGCCGGTCACGCGCGACATGTCGGCGCTGGCCATGGCGGCGGGCCTGCTCGGCACCGCGGCGATGGGGGCGCACAGCGCGGCCAGCAAGCTGCTGCTGGCCCACCTGGCGCCGACCTCGATGATGACCGGGAACGTGACCCAGCTGGTGATCGATACCGTGGACCACCTGCGCGGGGCCGGCGACGCCGCCACCACGGCGCGCTGCAGCAAGTTCTTCTGGCCGCTGTTCGGCTTCGCGCTCGGCTGCGCGGCGGGCGCCTTCCTGTTCCTGGCGGCCGGCTTCGTGGCGCTGATCGTCCCGGTGGCGATCCTGTGCCTGCACCTGGTCAAGCCCGGCCTCGGCCAGGCGTAGGACATTCAGGCGTAGGACATTCCAATGACCAAGAACCGCCTGGAGGCGTTCAGCGACGGCGTGATTGCCGTCATCCTCACCATCATGGTGCTGGAGCTGACGCCGCCGCACGACGCGGCGTTCGGCGACATGCTGGCGGTCGTCCCGGGCTGGTTGCGCTACGCCCTGAGTTTCGTCTACATCGGCATCTACTGGGTCAACCATCATGCGCTGTTCGAGCGCGTGGAGCGGGTCGACTGGGCCACGCTGTGGGCCAACCTGCACCTGTTGTTCTGGATGTCGCTGATCCCGTTCGTGACCGCCTGGGCCGCCGAACACCCGCTGGCGCCGGCCCCGGTGGCCCTGTACGGCGTGGTGCTGTTCCTGTGCTCGGTGTCCTTCATGCTGCTGGCGTGGCGCCTGGGCGCGCTTGCCGGCCTGGATCACGCCCACACCTGGCAGAACGGCAAGAACCGGCTGTCGCTGGCCATCTACGCACTGGCGGTGGGGGTGTCGCTGTGGCAACCGTTGATGGCGGCGCTGATTCACGTGCTGCTGGCGGCGCTGTGGCTGGCGCCGAACCGGAACGAACGCGGTAAGCCGTGACTGGACGCCACCGCACCTGAACGGCATCCCACGCCCACGGTTTCTGCGACCAGTCGCGTTTCACCCGCACCTTCCACGAGGTGGCCGGCCTGTCGCCCCACGTCTGGCGCTGCCTGCACCGGCCGGGCCGCGCGGCCGATCCGTACGAAAGCGAACAGAAGCGCACCATCGGACGGGATATGGTGGAGGCTGCCTAACCAGTGGGAGCGCCCCGTGTTCGACTTCATCACCGAGTTCATGCAGAGCGGCGGCTACCTGGCCGTGTTCGCCCTGATGGCGTTGGAAAATATTTTCCCGCCGATTCCGTCCGAGCTGATCATGCCGTTCGCCGGCTTCGTCGCCGCGCGCGGCGACCTGCACGTGGTCGGTGTGCTGCTTGCCGGCACCGCCGGTTCGGTGGCCGGGGCCTTGCCCTGGTACTACGCCGGCAAGGTCTATGGCAAAGAACGCCTGGAAAAATTTGCCGACAAGCATGCGCGCTGGATGACCGTCACCCATGGCGACATCGAGCATGCGATGGATTCATTCGAGAAGCATGGACGCAAGGTCGTGCTGTTCGGACGGTTGATTCCGGCGATCCGCACGCTGATCTCGGTCCCGGCCGGCCTCGCCGGCATGCCGATGGGACAGTTTTTGCTGTACTCGACGGTGGGCTCGCTGGTCTGGACCGGCATCCTGACCGGCGCCGGCTACATGCTCGAGAGCCAGTACGAACGGGTGGCGCAATACGTCGATCCGGTCTCGAAGGCGGTGCTGATCGGCCTGCTCGGCTGGTACCTGTACCGGGTGGCGACCTTCAAGAAGCGCGCCAAGGCGCAGGAGTCCTAAAGTACTCACCTCAGGACGGCCGGGACGCCTCGGGGATAGTAGAGCCGGCGCGCCACCAGACCTGGTTGCGTCCGTTCTGCTTGGCGCGGTACAGATGGGCGTCGGCCGCTTCGAACAGCCCGGCTTGCTGCTCGTCGCCGCCAGGATCGAGGGTGGCGCCGCCGATGCTGACCGTTAATAGCGGCGCCACGCTCGACGCCTCGTGCGCGATGCCCAGAGCGGTGACCGCCTCGCGCACCCCTTCGGCTACCCGGCGCGCATCAAACGCGTCGGTGTCGGGCATCAGGAGCAGCAATTCCTCGCCGCCGTAGCGCGCCGCCAGGTCGCCCGGGCGGCGCAAGGCGGCGCCGGTCACCCGCGCCACCGAGCGCAGCGCGCGGTCGCCGGCCGGGTGGCCGTAGCGGTCGTTGAACTGCTTGAAGGCGTCGATGTCGAGCAGTGCCAGCGACAGCGGGCGCCCCGAGCGCCGTGCGCGCTGCCATTCGAGGTCGTACATTTCGTCGAAGCGGCGGCGGTTGGCCAGTTCGGTCAGGCCGTCGATGTTGGCGAGCCGCTCCAGCATCCGGCGCTGGCGCACCACCTGCAGGTGCAGCGCCACGCGCGCCATCACCACGGTGTGGTTGAAGGGCTTGACGATGTAGTCCGAGGCGCCCATCCTGAGGCCGTTTGCCTCGTCCTCGGGGCGGTTCAGGCCCGAGATGAAAATCACCGCGATGTGGGCCGTGCGCGGCGCAGCGCGCAGGCGGCGCAGCACCTCGTAGCCGTCCACGTCGGGCATCATCACGTCGAGCAGGATCAGGTCCGGCAGGTGGCGCGCGGCGCGCTCCAGGGTCTGGGCGCCGTTGCGGGCCAGCAGCACCGTGTATTCGGGCTTGAGCAGTTCGCCCAGCACTTCGCGGTTGATGGCGTCGTCGTCCGCCACCAGGACTTTTTGGGTTTCCACCAGGTTCATCTGTTACCTTCCAGGGCGACGCTGTGACTAACGCCTTGACTGAAGCCGTGATTCAGGCCGTGACTCAGGCCGAGCTGCGCCGCCAGCGCCGACAGCGGCGCCAGCGCGGCGCCGTAGTCCAGGTCGTCGATCGCGCGCCGCAGCAGGGCCAGTTGCGGCGCGCGCTGGCCGCCGGCCAGCAGCGCCTCGAGCTGATCGAGCGCGTCCTCGGCGCAGGCGTCGTCGGTGCGCAGCCAGCCGTCGAGACGGGCCACCACCTCGGCCAGCGCCGGCGCGGCAGCCGGTGGCGGCCGGCCGAAGGCCGCCACCCGGGCCAGGCCGGCCAGCACCGGCTCGGCGGCGGCGATCAGCGCGGGCACCTGGACCCCGATCCGTTCATGCCGTCCGGCGCGCAGGTCCTGGTCCAGGCGGCCGGCGGCGGCCGACAGCGCGAAGGCGCCGACATAGGCCGCGCTCGACTTGAGGTTGTGCGCCAGCGACTGCATGCGCGCATGGTCGCCGCCGCCCAGCGCCTCGCGCAGGATGGCGGGCGCATCGCCGTACTCGCGCACGAAACTGCCGGCGCGCTTCTCGAGCCGGCTGCGCTGGCCGTCGACATGGTCCAGGGCCAGGCCCCAGTCGATGCCGGGCACCGCCGGCAGGGCGCGCGCGATGGCTGCCGCCGATTCCGCCGATCCCGTCGATTGCACCGATTCCGCCGACACCGCCGCTGGTCGTTCGTCCGCTGGCAGGGAGCGGCCGTCAAGGCGGGCCGGGTCGATCCACTTGAGCAGGGTGCAGAACAGCAGGTCGGGGTCGATCGGCTTGGTCACGTGGTCGTTCATGCCGGCCAGCCGGCTCTGCTCGCGGTCGCTGGCCATGGCGTGCGCCGTCATGGCCACGATCGGCAGCGTGCGCAGGCGCGGATCGAGGCGGATCGCGCGCGTGGCGGCGTGGCCGTCCAGCTCCGGCATCTGGATGTCCATCAGCACCAGGTCGTAGTCGCCCGCGCGCGCCATGCGCACCGCTTCCTCGCCGTTGAAGGCGACATCGACCTGCGTGCGCGCGGCCGCCATGAAGTCGAGCGCGACCTCGCGGTTGTTGGCGTTGTCCTCGGCCAGCAGGATGCGCGCGCCGTCCAGGCGCGGCAGGTCGGCCATGATGGCCGGTGGCGTATGCGCGGCGCGCGCGTCGCCGCCGTCCTGCGCCGGCGCGGCGTGCGGATGCAGTACCTGCAGCACGCTGTCGTACAGCAGCGCCGGGCCGACCGGCTTGTCGAGGAAGGCGTCGACCGGCAGTTCCCCGGCGCTCTCCAGCACCGCCTCGCGGCCGACGGCCGACACCATCAGGATCGCCGGCGGCGTGGCGCCGGCGACGTGGGCGGGGATGCGACGGATGGTCTCGACGCCATCCAGGCCGGGCATCAGGTAATCCATCAGCACGATCTGGTAGGGGCGGCCTTCGGCCTGCGCCGCGGCCAGCATGCGCAGGCACTCCTGGCCCGAGGCGGCGCTGTCGGACCGCGCGCCGAAGGTGTCCAGCATGCCGGCCAGCGCGGCGCGCGCGCTGGCGCTGTCGTCGACCACCAGCGCGCGCAGGTCGGTCAGGATCGCCGGGCGCAGCGCGCCGGCGCCAGGCTGGCCGTCGTCGAGCCCGAGCGGGACGGTGAAAGTGAAACAGCTGCCGGCGCCGGGCGTGCTCTGGACCGAGATGCGCCCGCCCATCAGCTCGACCAGCTGGCGCGAGATCGACAGGCCCAGGCCGGTGCCGCCGTATTGCCGGGTGGTGGAGCTGTCGGCCTGGGTGAAGGCGTCGAACAGGCGTTCGAGCTGTCCCGCGTTCATGCCGATGCCGGTATCGCTGACCGAGAACGCCAGCATGATCCGGCCGTCGCCGGCCGCACCCGGTTGGGCTTCGACCGCGACCACGATCTCGCCGCGCTCGGTGAACTTGACCGCGTTGCCGGTCAGGTTGATCAGCACCTGGCCCAGGCGCAGCGGATCGCCCACCAGCCGTTGCGGCACGCCGGGCCCGACCCGGAACACCAGCTCGATGCCCTTGGCCTCGGTTTTCATCCCGACCAGGTTCGACAGCTGCTCGAGCATCTCGTCGAGCGCGAACGGCGCCGCCTCCAGCGACATCTTGCCGGCCACGATCTTCGAGTGGTCGAGGATGTCGTTGATGATGCCCAGCAGGTGTTCGCCGGCGCCCAGGATCCCGGAGACGTAGTTGCGCAGCCGGGGATTCGGATCGGCGGTCAAGGCCAGCCGGCTCATGCCGATGATGGCGTTCATCGGGGTGCGGATCTCATGGCTCATATTGGCCAGAAACTCGGACTTCATGCGCGCCTCGGATTCGGCGCGCTGCATCGCCGCGCGCAGCGTCTTGGCGCGCAGGCTCAGGATGTGCATGAAGACCAGCATGTCGAAGGTGATCCCCAGCTGCAGCGAGTGGTTGGTCCAGAAATTGACCGGCACCTCGCCGGCGGCAAGCAGGCCCTGGGTGATCGTGCCGCCGTAGCTGGCCACCCAGCTGATCAGGAAGTAGGTGCCGATCGCGTCGCGCTCGCGCATGCGCCGGAATGCCGCCGGCACCCCGAGCAACATCGGCACCGCGCCCACGGTGGAAGTGATGGCGATCATCGGCAGGTGCGTGATCAGGTCGAAGGCCCAGGCCACACCGGTCAGCGCGCAGATCGCCGCGCCGCTGCGCATGACGATCCGGAACCTGCGGTCGCGCCCGGGCCGCGCCATGATCTGCTCGACGAACAGGTAGGCGCCGACCGAGCCGACCATCGACGAGAGCCCCATCATGTGCTCGCTGAGCCACAGGTGGTCGCGCCACAGGAACTGCTCGGCCGTGCCGTGCCAGATCGTGAGGTAGACGGTCAGGCCGCCGATGAACAGCGCATACTTGAAGAACAGCGCATCGCGCAGCGCGACCCACTGTCCCAGGCTGTAGAGCACCAGGCAGGCGGCGATGCCGAACAGCAGCCCTTGCAGCATCTGTTCCCCGAGCGCGGCGCGATGGAAGGCGTCCTGCTGGAAGAAGGTCACCGGCAGCAGCTTCGGACCGCGCGACTGGACCCGCACCAGCAAGGTGTAGTCGCGGCCCGGGGTGAGTTCGAGCGCGACCGCCGGCACCCGGCCCTTGAGTGCGCCCTTCATGTCCTGGCGCCGGCCGGTGGCGGCCAGCTTGCGCAGCGCGCCGCCCTCGACCAGGTAGACGTCGAGGTATTCCAGCAGGGCGACGTCGAACTGCACCACCCAGTGCGCAGGGGCGTCGGGCGCGACCCGGAACGGGATCCGGATCCAGCTCGGCGCCGGGTTCAGGCCCAGGGTGCCATACGCCTTGTCGGGCGCCGTGAAGCGATCCTGCGCGGCCAGGGCGCCGGCCACGTCCAGGCTCTTGCCGGGGTCGCGCAGCAGGCGCGCCGCTGGCCAGCCTTCGACCGCCGGGGTGTCGGCGGCCAGGACCGCCGGGGCGGCGCCCGCCGCGCGCGCGGACAGCAACAGGCAGAGCGCCAGGCCGAGCAGGATGGACAGGGCGCGCATGGTCAAGCCGCCCGTTTGTCCGCATCCACGTCGGCGCTGCCGCTGGCAGCGGCCGCTTCGCCATGCCCGGCCAGCCTGGCTTCGAGGCGGCCCAGCCAGCGCGGCGCGCGCGGGTCGTGGCGCCACTGGCCGAGCGCGTCGCGCACCTGGCCCAGCAGCGCGTCGGGCAGGCGCAGGGGACGGGTCTGGTCCATCAGGAAGCGCGTGACCAGCCGGTAGCCGAAGGCGCGCGTGAGCATGCGGCTGATCGAGAAGCCCGGCACAGCCAGGCGCACGACGGCGTCGGTGGCGCGCACCAGGGCCAGGCCGCCCGCGAACACGAGCCGCGACGACAGCGGCTGGCGCCGGTTCAGCCCGAGGTCGGCGCTGGCGTCGCGCCCGCACAGGTAGCGCGTGAGCAGGGTCGGGAAGGGCTTGAACAGGCGCAGCGCAATCTCGCCCTCCATCGCGCCCATCAGGGCCGCCGCCAGTGCCGGGCGCGGATCGGGAGCGCGCACCAATTCTCGGCCGCGCGCCTGGATGTCGTGGAACGCCTGCTGCGCCTGCGCCATGGTGTCGGGCATCAGGGAGCGTTCGATGCCGAGCAGGTGCCCCAGCACGTTCCAGGCATGCAGGTAGTCTTCCTCGTCCCGGCGCGCGAGGCCCAGGCCGAGCTTGCGCAGGCTGCGCAGGAACACGTAGTGGAAGGTCAGCAGGGTATAGGCCAGCTCTTCCTGGTTGCACGGCAGGCCGCTTTGCGCGGTGTTCCAGCCATGGGCATACAGCGTGTGGTAGATACCGCCGCCGGCGGGCAGCAGCGGCCGCACGGGACCGGCGCCCAGCGAGTCGTCGGGCGAGCCGCGCAGGATCAGGTGGCGGATGGTGGCGTGGATCAGCCTGACCTTCAACGCCTGCGCCACGCCGGCGCCCTGGCTGGCGGTCATTCCCCCGGCGAGCATGACCGGGAAGATCATGGCGGCGGTGGAGCGCACCCGGTAGTCGGTGTGCGCCTCGAGCTGGCCGGCCGCGTGCAGCACGGCGGAAAGATCCGGCAGCACGTAGCATTCGGGCAGGCTGGCGCAGAACAGCAGGGTGCACGACAGCATGCTCATGTCCATGAACAGGCCTTCCGCGCGCGCGATGCGCTCCGGGTCGGCCCACCCGGGCAGGGCGCGGCAGGCGGCCAGGTAGTCGTTCAGCGCCGCGGCGGCGCGCGGATCGAGGCCCGGCCCCGGCTGCCAGTGCGCCAGGGCGCCGTTGCTGTCCCAGCGCGCCAGCTCGCGATTGACCGCGGCGATGCGTTCGGCCAGCTGCTGCGGACCGTCGGCGCCGGCCAGCATGGCGGCGACGGCGAGATCGGCAGGCGGATCGGCGCGCATGGACGGGGCCGGCGTGAACGGCGGATGGGGTGCGTCGCGGTGCATACGGTCTCCTGGTACGGCGGTGGGAAGCGTCGGGAATCGTCGAAAAGCGGCTCGGGTCAGAAGCGCAGAGCCAGGCGCAGGTCGGCGCTGCGCGGCGCGCTCGGCGTGGCCATGCCGAAGCTGTCGATCAGCGTCGGCCGCACCGCGTTCTCGAGATTGCGCACCCGCGCCAGGAGGCTCCAGCTGGCGTGCGCCGGCTGGTAGCGCAGGGTGGCGTCGGTCGTGGTATGCGCCGGGATCCGGTATTCCAGAGCGTTGCTCGGGATCGTGATCGCGTAATCGGCGCTGCGGCGCGAGAACACGCCGGCGTGCAGCTGTCCGTCCAGCGCATGGAAGCGGTGCTCGTAGCCCAGGGTGTAGACATGGCCCGGCGCCCGGTCCAGCTTGCGGCCGGCCCAGGACACGCCGACGTTCGGCCGGTAGACCGCGTAATGGGCGTCGAGGAAGGTGGCGCCGTAGCGCAGGCGGCCGTTGGCGCCGACCCGCAGCTCGCCGTCGAGCTCCAGGCCGCGCGAGCGGGCCTGGCCGGCATTGCCGGTCAGCAGGCGTGGCGCGCCCGAGACGATCGCATTGCTGCTCAGCTGCAGATTGGCGTAGTCGTAGTAGAAGGCGGCGGCATTGAAGCTGACCCGCCCGTCGAGCAGGCGCGACTTGAGACCGGCCTCCCAGGCGCGCAATTCCTCGGGCTGGTAATACAGGTAGTCCGGCGCGACCGCGGCCGCCGCCGGGCAGGTGACGCCGCCGATGTCGGCGCCGGCCACGCAGCCGTCGTTGAAGCCGCCGGCCTTGTAGCCGGTGGCCAGGCTGGCGTACAGCAGCGTACCCGGCGCCAGGTCGACGTCAAGGCCCAGGCGCCAGGTGGTGCGCGTGGTGGACAGCGCGGCGGCGTTCGGCAGGCGGCGGTCGGTGGCCGGATTGAACGCCGGTCCCTGCTGGAAATCGGTCGAGCCGACGCGGTCCTTGTCGTCGGCAGTGCGCCGCGCGCCGGCCGTCAGGCGCAGCGCGTCCAGCACGCGCCAGGTCAGCTGGCCAAAGACCGCGCGGCTGTGCGCCCGGGTGTGCAGCGGGAAGGCGTAGTACGGGGGCAGGCCGACGCGCCGCAGGCCCTGGAAGGCGTACGAGGTGTGCGAGTCTTCGCTGAAATAGTAGAGGCCGGCCTGCCCATCGAGCCGACCGCCGCCATGGGTGGCGATGCGCAGCTCGTGCGAATCCTGCGCGTTGTGGCCATCGTAGTCGTTGATCACGCCGAGGGCGAGCGTCGGGGCCACGCGGTAATGATAGTTCTGGCGGATTGCCTGGTCCAGCTTGCGGTGCGCGCCCAGGTAATGCACGGTCGCCGGACCCAGGTTCCAGCTCAGGTCGGCCGACAGGCCGCGCACGCGGCGGTCGTGCCAGCCCTGCGCCGGGGTCATGTTCGGCGGTCGGAAGCCGTTCGTCAGGCGCGCGTCGGTGGTGCTGTCGCGCCACACCGGCCGGCCGCTCGCCACGCCGTCGAAGAAGTTGGTGTCCGGCACGATGCGGTCGTTATTGCCCCCGGTCTCGCCGTAGTCGTAGCGCATCACCAGGGTGGCGTCGCGGTCGAACCTGATCCTGGCGCTCAGGCGCGCATCGCGTTCGTCGCGGTCCATGCCGGGACGGTGCGGCGTGCCCTGGCCGTTCTTCAGGAACGGGTCCTGGCGCAGCTGGCTGAGCGCGGCGCGCAGCGCCAGCGCGTCGTTGACGGGGACGTTGACGACGCCGTCGACCTTGCGCCGGCCGTAGGTGCCGGCCTCGAGGCCGAGCGCGCCTTCCAGGCGGTCGGTCGGGGCGTTCGAGATCACATTGACCAGGCCGGCGGTGGTGTTGCGTCCGTACAGCGTGCCCTGCGGGCCGCGCAGCACTTCGATGCGGTCGACGTCGAGCAGGTTGGCGCTCTGGCCGGCGGGGCGGGCGATGTAGACGCCGTCGAGCATGAAGGCGGCCGACGGATCGCCCTTGTCGGTGGTGTCGTTGTTGCCGATGCCGCGGATCGTCACGCGCAGGCCCGAAAAGGCCTGGTCGATGTGCACGTTCGGCAGGCGCGGGCCGAGGTCGGCCGGGCTGATGGCGCCGAGGTCGCGCAGCTGCTCGCCGCTGACGACGCTGACCGCGACCGGGGTGCGCGAGGCCAGCGATGCGGTGCGCTGGGCGGTGACCACGACTTCCGGCACGGCCGCGCCATCGTCCTGGCCAGGGGGAATCTGCTGGGCGTGGGCGACGCCGCCCACGAGTCCCGACACCGCCGCGACCAGCAGCTGCCGGGCTCGCCGGGCCTGAATTGCTTTCATGTAAATAAATCCCCGTCTGGACCGATACTTGCCCGCACTGGGCAAGATCACCTCGATTGTTCTGCTCGGGCAAATAAAATTGCGCCGTATTATGCGAGTCTGCGAGTCTAACAGCTCGTGACTACAGGCAATAGTCTATGGGGAAGTTATTGAACAAAATACGACGGAATGCAACGCCAGGCAATCTGGATCGTGGTTGAAACATTAAGGCGCTGTCACCGCTAGCTGTGGATGAGCACTGAACTGCTGAGCTGACCCGCGGTCCAATCCCGGTCGTCATCGATCGGGAGCGTACGATGAAAGCGCCACAGTTCGCGCAACTGTTCGCCCAGCTGCCAGAGCTAAACCAGCCTCAGCGCCAGAAGGTGCTCGCCGCCCTGCATCCGGCAGCCGGACTGGACCGGGTGATCGCCCTCATCGGCGAGATCCGGTCAACCGGGAGGCGCTGTCCGCACTGCGCCTGCCAGCGCTGCCACCGGCATGGCCAGGCCAACGGCCTGCAACGCTACCGCTGCTGCGCATGCGGCCGGACTTTCAACGACCTGACCGGCACGCCGCTGGCGCGGCTCAGGCTCAAGGGCAAGTGGCTCGCCTATCTGGAAACGGTGTTTGACTCCCGCTCGGTCCGCTCTGCGGCCAAGCGTGTCGGCGTGCACCGCAATACGGCCTTTCGCTGGCGTCATCGCTTTCTCGACCGGGTCAAGGACGACCGCCCGGCGCGTCTTTCAGGCATCGTCGAGGCCGACGAAATGTTCCTGCTCGAATCGCAAAAGGGATCACGCAAGCTCGATCGCCAGCCGCGCCAGCGCGGCGGCAAGGCCGCCCTGCGCGGAATCTCGCACCACCTCGACTGCATCCTGGTGGCGCGCGACCGCAGCGGCCAGACCATCGACGCCGTGACCGGACGCGGCGCGTTAAAATTGGCCCGGCTGGTCAGGCACCTGTTGCCGAAACTCGATCCCCAGGCGCTGCTGGTGACGGACGCCAACGCCGCCTATGCCCCCTTCGCCCGCGCCCACGGCGTCGCGCATCAAGCGGTCAATGTCAGTGCCGGCGAACGGGTGCGCAAGGGCGCCGAGGGCGCCATCCATGTTCAACATGTCAACGCCTATCACCGGCGCTTCAAGGAATGGCTGTCGCGCTTTCATGGCGTGGCGTCGCGCTGGCTGCCCAACTACCTGGGCTGGCATTGGGCGCTCGATGGCGGGCGAGTACCATCTATCGAGCAATTGCTGCGCATTGCATTCGGGGTCATCAACAGCTTATGGGTACAGCGCCAACATTAACGCGGTGCGCGGCGCGGTCTTGCGCAGGGTTCATCGCGCGGTCGGTCGCGGCAGCGCCGCCGACCGACCGCTGGCCCGGGTCAGGCCGCCAGGGCAGGGCGCATGGCCGGCGCCGCGCGACGGCCTGGCGCGGCGCTGGCCGCGCCGTGTTCGAGGCGGAAGGTGCCGACCACGGCCGACAGCTGTCCGGCCTGCTCGCGCATCGCATCGGCCGCCGCCGCGGCCTGTTCGACCAGGGCCGCGTTCTGCTGGGTCACGCGGTCCATCTCGACGATGGCGGTGTTGACCTGCTCGATGCCGGCGCTCTGTTCTTCACTGGCAGTGGCGATCTCGCCCATGATCGCGGTGACCTGCGCGATGCCCTGCACGATCTGCTCCATGGTCGCGCCGGCGCGGGCGACCTGCTGCGTGCCCTGCTGCACCTGGTTCACCGAGTCGTCGATCAGGCCCTTGATCTCCTTGGCCGCGGCGGCCGAGCGGTGGGCCAGGGTGCGCACCTCGCTGGCGACGACCGCGAAGCCGCGGCCTTGCTCGCCGGCGCGCGCCGCTTCCACCGCCGCGTTCAGGGCCAGGATATTGGTCTGGAAGGCGATGCCGTCGATGACGCCGATGATGTCGACGATGCGCTGCGATGCGGCGTCGATGCGGCCCATGGTACCGACCACCTCGTTCACCATGCGGCCGCCTTCGCCGGCCACGCCGGCGGCGCTGGCGGCCAGGCCGTTGGCGCGGCGCGCGTGCTCGGTGTTCTGGCGCACGGTGGTCGTGAGTTCTTCCATCGAGGCGGCGGTTTCTTCCAGCGAGCTGGCCTGCTGCTCGGTGCGGCTCGACAGGTCCTGGTTGCCGCTGGCGATCTCGCCGGACGCCTGCGCGATTGTTGCGGTGCCGTCGCGCACCTGGCCGACGATGGCCGCCAGATTGACGTTCATGCGCGACAGCGCCGCCATCAACTGGCCGACTTCGTCGCCGCGCTCGAGCACCTCGCGCTCGAAGCGGCTGGTCAGGTCGCCGCCGGCCACGCGTTCGGCGACTTCGACCGCCTGGCGCAGCGGCGCCGTGATCGAGCGGCTGATGAACCAGGCGCAGGCGGCGCCCAGCAGCAGGGCCGCGCCGCCCAGCGTGAACAGGATCACACGGGTGCTGGCGTAGGACGCCAGGATCGACCGGGCCACGCCATCGGTGGAGGCGATCTGCAGGGTGGCAAGCTTGTCGACGGCTGCCAGGTAGGACACGGTGCGCGGCGTCAGCTGCTCGCGGTAGATCTGGTCGAGCTGGGACTGGTCGCCTTCGCGCTTGGCCTGGAACAGGGCGTCGCGCGCGGCCATGTAGCCCAGCCGTTCTACCGTCACCAGCTTGAACTGCTCACGCACGTCGGGGTTGCGCAGCGACGCTTCGATTTCCTTCTGCAGCGCATTGGAGCGGGTGGTGATCGCCTGGCGGCGCGGGCCGATCACGTCGAGGATGCCGGCGTCGGCGCCGTAATAGACGGTTTCGTTGATGGAGCTGTTGATCTCGATGTTGCGGCGCCATTCGGCGACGCTGCGCTGGTTCTGCATGCTGCTGTTGACCATACGGTCGGTCAGGTCCGCCGCGGACTGCATGCGGGTCAGGGCCGTGGCGCTCATGGCGAGCAAGAGGATGAGAACGGTAGCGAAGCCAATGCCCAGGCGGGCGCCGATATTCAGTTTTTTCACGAGGGTGGTTTCCAGGCTGCTGTAATCTGCAGGAGGACCGCGGACGGCCGGACCGGACTGGCGCCGCGCAGGCTCCTGTGAGGAACGCCGCGGGCACCGCCGGATCGAGGCCCGAGTATAACTGGCAAATTCAGTAACTGGATTTCCAAGCGGCAAATTTTCAATATGTGGAGAATCCCATGTTGCAATTTAACGCGCCGGCCCGGCCGGCCGTGCGTCCCGACCGGCCAGCCTGCACCCTGCTCAAGCCGGCAGGGCGGCGCGCACCTGCTGCTGGCGCGGCGCGGTTCTGGCAGGTTCGCCCTGTCCAAGGCGGAAGGTGCCGACCACGGCCGACAGTTGCCCGGCCTGCTCGCGCATCGCATCGGCCGCCGCCGCGGCCTGTTCGACCAGGGCCGCGTTCTGCTGGGTCACGCGGTCCATCTCGACGATGGCCGTGTTGACCTGCTCGATGCCGGCGCTCTGCTCTTCGCTGGCGGCGGCGATCTCGCCCATGATCGCGGTGACCTGGGCGATGCCCTGCACGATCTGTTCCATGGTGGCGCCGGCGCGGGCGACCTGCTGCGTGCCCTGCTGCACCTGGTTCACCGAGTCGTCGATCAGGCCCTTGATTTCCTTGGCCGCGGCGGCCGAGCGGTGGGCCAGGGTGCGCACCTCGCCGGCGACGACCGCGAAGCCGCGGCCCTGCTCGCCGGCGCGCGCTGCTTCCACCGCCGCGTTCAGGGCCAGGATATTGGTCTGGAAGGCGATGCCGTCGATGACGCCGATGATGTCGACGATGCGCTGCGATGCGGCGTCGATGCGGCCCATGGTGCCGACCACCTCGTTCACCATGCGCCCGCCTTCGCCGGCCACGCCGGCAGCGCCGGCGGCCAGGCCGTTGGCGCGGCGCGCGTGCTCGGTGTTCTGGCGCACGGTGGTCGTGAGTTCTTCCATCGAGGCGGCGGTTTCTTCCAGCGAGCCGGCCTGCTGCTCGGTGCGGCGCGACAGGTCCTGGTTGCCGCTGGCGATCTCGCCCGAGGCCTGCGCGATTGCCGCGCTGCCGTCGCGCACCTGGCCGACGATCGCGGCCAGGTTGACGTTCATGCGACCCAGCGCTTCCATCAGCTGGGCCACCTCGTCGCGGCCGTGCGCCTCGACCCGGCTGCCAAGGTCGCCGTCGGCGACGCGCTCGGCCACCTCGACCGCCTGGCGCAGCGGCGCGGTGATCGAACGGGTGATGAACCAGGCGAAGGCGGCGCCAAGCGCGACCGCAGCCACGGCCAGCACCAGCAGGATGATGCGGGTCTCGGCATACGAAGTCAGGATGGTGGTGCCGACGCCGGCGGTGGCGGTGCTCTGGCGCGCGGCGAATTCCGTCAGCGCGTCCTCGAAGGCGCGGGCGCGTGGCACGAAGTCACGGTGATAGGCCTGCTCCAGGCGGACCGGGTCGCCCGCCAGCTTGGCCTCGAGCACGGCTTCGCGCGCGCCGTCATAGCCGGCGCGCAGTTCCTTGGCGCGGTCCAGGAAGACGCGCACCTTCTTGTTGAGCAGGTTGGCGTCGACGTCGGCCTGCAGGGCCTCGGCCTGGCGGATGGTCGCGCGCAGGCGCGGCGTGAGCTGCGCCACCACGCCGGCGTCGCCCCCATGGTAGACGGCGTCGATCATGGTGTCGCTCACCTCGATCGCCTTGCGCCATTCGGCCACCGTCAGCTGGTTCTTGGTGCTGGTATTGACGAGACGGTAAGTCAGGTCGCCCGCCGTCTGCATGCGGGTGAGGGCGGTGGCGGCCATGGCCAGCAGCAGGGCAAGGACGACGGCAAAGGCGAGCCCGAGTCGGGCGCCGATCTTCAGGTTTTTCACTGGATATTCTCTCTTGGTTGGCGGCGCGACCGCCGGCGTGCGTGCGCAAGGCAAGACGACAGCGGGGCCGGTACATAACAAGCATCAATCGAGATGCGATAACCGATAGTGTATCGCAATAATGAAATGGTGTTGCCTTGCAGCAAAATTCCCGAGCCGATCGGCCTGGATGCCATGCGCGCCCAGTCCTACAGCAGGCGAGGACGCCCGCCTATTGTCTTCAGGCGTGCAGCGGCTAGGATGGGCAACATGTTATTGAACATCGGGAGAATGCCATGGCGACGCAAGACGAAGGCAAGGACGTGAAGGGACGCAGCTGGGACCAGGTCACCGGGGGCACCACCAGCGCGGCAACCATGGGCGCCGGGGCGACCGGGGAAGTCGGCGCCAGCGCCGAGCGCAACGATCCGGCCCGGCGCCAGGGTGATGGTGCGATGCAGCAAGGCGGGCAAGGCAGTCAGGCCGGTCGCACCGACGACCTGCTGGCCGGCGGTTCGAACGACGAGCAGTCCGACGAGGGATTCCGGAGTGGCGCCAACCGCCAGTCGGGCATTGCTGGAAATTATCGGACTGAACGTCAAATTGAACATCGGACCGAGCGTCGGGCTGGGGCAGGCGCGGCCGATGCCGCCGACGACGAGTACGACCAGGGGACGGCGCGGCGCCAGCCTTAGCCGCCTGCACCCAGAAGGCGGTGGGCGCATAGCGCCGGTTTCAGCTGGCACTGCATGGCGCAGGAGCACCACAGCCGGTCCCGACCCGCCTGCGCGCACGCACACGCCGCAATTTTGATGACCGGCGGCAAGTTTGTGTCAGAATGTGGCGATGAATGACAAGTTTTCCAAACCGCCCGCGCTGACGCGCTCCTACCGCGGCCAATCGCAGGAGCAGCGTCGCGCCGAGCGCCGCCACCGCCTGATCGCGGGCGCCATCGCCGTCTACGGCGAGCGCGGCTATCACCAGGCCACGGTGAAGGCGGTGTGCGAAGCGGCCGGCCTGACCGAACGGTACTTCTACGAGTCGTTCGCCAACAGCGAAGCGCTGCTGATCGATTCTTACCATGCCGTCACGAATGCGGTACTGGCCGAGATCATGGCTGCGGGCGAAGCCGCCGGGCGCGGCCAGGCGGCGCGCGCGCGTGCGATGCTGCACGCGTATTTCACAGCCCTGCAGCGCGCGCCACAGTCGGCGCGCGTGTTCCTGGTCGAGATCCGGGGCGTGAGCCGCGCCGTGGACCAGGCGTTCGACGCTTCGTTGCGCGCCATCGGCCGCCAGGTCGCGCACGCGCTGGCCGCCGGGGCGGACGATGAGCTGCTGCAGGCGGGGGTGATCGGCGGTGTGATTCACATTGCCCTGCGCTGGATCGAAGACGGCTACCAGCCGCCGATCGAGCAGGCGGTCGAGGCGGCGCTGCGCCTGGGCGCGGCGCTGGTCGCGCCGCCGCGCACGTCCGCCCCACCGGGGTAGGCGGGTACGCCGGTCCGGCACAGGTGGGAAAGCCGCCCGGCATGGGCGGGAAAGCCACCCCCGGGGTGGCGCAGGTTCAGACGTGCAGGGCGTGGCCGAGCGCGCGCAGCGCGGCTTCCTGCACCGCCTCGCCCAGGGTCGGATGGGCGTGGATCGTGCGGGCGACGTCTTCCAGCTGGGCGCCCAGCTCGATCGACTGGGTAAAGCCCGCGGCCAGTTCCGACACCCCGACGCCGACCGCCTGCCAGCCGAGGATCAGGTGGTTGTCCTTGCGCGCGACCACGCGCACGAAACCATCCGTGCCCTCGATCGTCATTGCGCGGCCGTTGGCGCTGAACGGGAAGCTGGCCTGGATGGCGTCGATGCCGGCGGCCTGCGCCTCGGAGGGCGACATCCCCGCCACGACGATCTCGGGATCGGTGTAGCACACTGCGGGAATCGCCGAGGGCTGGAACCAGCGGCGCTTGCCGGCGATGATCTCGGCCACCATCTCGCCCTGGGCCATGGCGCGGTGGGCCAGCATCGGCTCGCCCGTGAGGTCGCCGATTGCCCACACATTGCGCATCGAGGTGCGGCACTGCTCGTCGACCTTGATCGCGCGGCCCGCCATGTCGAGCATCAGGTTCTCCAGGCCCCAGCCGGTGGTCGCGGGCCTGCGGCCGACCGCCACCAGCACCTTGTCGGCTTCCAGGTAGGCCTCGACGCCGGATGCGTCGCGCACTTTCACGCGCGCCGCGTCCACGCCGCTTTCCACTCCGTCTTCCATGCCCAGTACCTGCGTCGCCAGGCGCAGCTCGACGCCAAGCCGTTCGAGCGACCTGGCCACCGGTTTCACCAGGTCGGCGTCGTAGGCCGGCAGGATGCGGTCAGCCGCTTCGACCACCGTCACCTGACTGCCCAGCTTGCGGTAAGCCGTGCCCAGCTCCAGGCCGATGTAGCCGGCGCCGACCACCACCAGGCGGCGCGGCACGCTGTCTTGCGCCAGCGCCTCGGTCGACGAGATCACCGGGCCGCCATCGTGGCTGAACGGCATGAACGGCAGCTCGACGGGCTGCGAACCGCTGGCCAGCAGCAGGTGTTCGCAGCGGATGCGCAGCGTTTCCTGGCCATCGGCCTCGACTTCGACGGTCTTGCCGTCCAGGATCCGCGCCCAGCCGCGCACCACGCGCACGCCCTGTTTCTTGAGCAGGGAGCCGACGCCGCCGGTGAGGCGCTTGACGATGCCGTCCTTCCACGCCACGGTGCGCGCCAGGTCGATCCGCAGCGACTCGACGCTGATGCCGAGCGGCGACTCCTGGGCCGCATAGGTGGCGCCCTTGTGATACTCGTCGGCCGCGTGGATCAGCGCCTTCGACGGAATGCAGCCGATGTTCAGGCAGGTGCCGCCGGGGGTCGCGCCCTCGACCACGATGGCCGGGATCCCCAGCTGCCCGGCGCGGATGCCGGCCACGTAGCCGCCGGGGCCGCCGCCGATGATGAGCAAGGTGGTGTTGATCGTCTCCATCGGCTCACTCCACGAACAGGGTTGCGGGAAATTCGAGGTAGCCGCGGATCGCCTGCACGAACTGGGCCGCCACCATGCCGTCGATCACGCGGTGGTCGAACGAGGACGACAGGTTCATCATCTTGCGCGCCACCATGGCGCCATCCCTGATCACCGGACGGTCGACGATGCGGTTGACGCCGACGATGGCGACTTCCGGGCGGTTGATCACCGGCGTGGTGACGATGCCGCCCAGCGCGCCGAGGCTGGTGATCGTGATGGTGGAGCCGGTGAGCTCCTCGCGCGTGGCGCGGCCAGCGCGCGCGGCCTCGGCCAGGCGCGCGATCTCGGTCGCGCTCGACCACGGGTCGCGCGATTCGGCATGGCGCACCACCGGCACCATCAGGCCGTGCTCGGTCTGGGCCGCGATGCCGATGTGGGCCGCGTCGTAGGTGGTGAGCAGGTTGTGCTGGTCGTCGTAGCGCGCGCTCATCATCGGAAACTCGCGCAGGGCCAGCACCACGGCGCGCATCAGGAGCGGCAGCAGGGTCAGCTTGCCGCGCTCGGCGCCGTAGCGCGCGTTGAGCTGCAGGCGCAGCGCTTCCAGTTCGGTGACGTCGACTTCTTCGACATAGGTGAAGTGCGGGATGTTGCGCTTGGCTTCCTGCATCTTCTCGGCGATCTTGCGGCGCAGGCCGATCACCTGGGTCGCGTGTTCGCCATGCTGCTCGGCATAGCGCTCGTCAGGGCCGCCATTGGCCGCGCCGCCGCGGCGACCCGCCACGTGGGCGTCGAGGTCGGCGTGGGTGATGCGGCCCGCCGGGCCGCTGCCGGCCACGAACTGCAACTCGATGCCCAGGTCCCAGGCGCGCTGGCGCACGGCTGGCGCCGCCAGGGGCTTGTCGCCTTCGGCGCGCAGCTGGGGCGCGCCCCTGGACGCCAAGGCCGGACGTGCGCTCGGCGCCGGCCTGGAGGTCGGGGCCGGCGCAGGGGCTGGAGAAGGGGCTGCAGAAGGGGCTGCAGAAGCGGCCGGCGCCGCTGAGTCGCCGGCCGCGCCGCCCGCGACGGCCTCGAGCTGCGGTTCGGCCACTTCCTCGGCCGGCGCGGCGGCGGCGGCCGTCCTGACCGGTTCCTGGCTGGCCTTGGGCCCGCCGTGGTCCTTCAGGTTGCCGGCGCCTTCGACGTCGAGGCGGATCAGTTCGGCGCCCACGGCCAGCGACTGGCCGATCGCGCCGCCCAGGCTGGCGATGGTGCCCGCGACCGGCGACGGGATCTCGACCGTCGCCTTGTCGGTCATGACGTCGGCCAGCACCTGGTCTTCCCTGACCACATCGCCCGGCTGCACGTGCCAGGCCACCACTTCGACTTCGGCGATGCCTTCGCCGAGGTCGGGCATCTTGATGACGTGAATACCCATTGCCTCAACCCTCCATCACGCGTTTCAGGGCCGCGCCGACGCGGTCGGGCCCCGGGAAATAAGCCCATTCCTGCGCATGCGGATACGGGGTGTCCCAGCCGGCGACGCGCCCGATCGGCGCCTCCAGCTGGTAGAAGCAGTGCTCTTGCACCAGCGCCGCCAGTTCGGCGCCGAAGCCGCTGGTCTGCGTCGCTTCGTGCACGATCACGCAGCGGCCGGTCTTCTTGACCGAGTCGACGATGGTGTCGAGGTCGAGCGGCCAGATGCTGCGCAGGTCGATCACCTCGGCGTCGACGCCGGACTCGCGCGCCGCCGCCTCGGCGACCCAGACCATGGTGCCGTAGGCCAGCACGGTGACGTCGTTGCCGGGGCGGACGATCGCCGCCTTGTCGAGGTCGACGGTGTAGTAGCCGGGCGGGACTTCGCCCTTCGGATGGCCGGACCAGGGCACGACCGGCCGGTCGTGGTGGCCGTCGAACGGGCCGTTGTAGAGACGCTTGGGCTCCAGGAAGATCACCGGATCGTCGTTCTCGATCGAGGCGATCAGGAGACCCTTGGCGTCGTACGGGTTCGACGGCATCACGGTGCGCAGGCCGCACACGTGGGTGAAGAAGGCTTCGGGGCTCTGGCTGTGGGTCTGGCCGCCATAGATGCCGCCGCCGCAGGGCATGCGGATCACCATCGAGGCGGTGAATTCGCCGGCCGAGCGGTAGCGCAGGCGCGCCGCCTCGGACACGATCTGGTCGGTGGCCGGATAAAAATAGTCGGCGAACTGGATCTCGACCACGGGGCGCAGGCCATAGGCGGCCATGCCGACCGCGGTGCCGACGATGCCGCCTTCCGAGATCGGCGCGTCGAACACGCGCGACTTGCCGTACTTCGCCTGCAGCCCGTCGGTGACGCGGAACACGCCGCCGAAGTAGCCGACGTCCTGGCCGTACACCACGACGTTGCCGTCGCGTTCCATCATCACGTCCATGGCCGAGCGCAGCGCCTGGATCATGGTCATCGGCATCGTCTGTGGCAGATTCGCCGTTTCTTTCGGTTGATCGTCTCGTGCCATCTTCATACTCCCAGCTGCTGACGCTGACGGCGCAGGTGCTCCGGCATGTCCTTGTAGACGTCCTCGAACATGGTCGCGGCGCTCGGCGCGCGCTCGTCGCCCAGGGTGCCGTAGCTCTCGGCTTCCTTCTGCGCGGCCAGCACTTCGGCCTCGAGTTCGGCCTGCACGGCTTCGTGCTCGGCGTCCGACCACCAGCCCAGGTTGGTCAGGTACTGGCGCAGGCGGGCGATCGGGTCGCCCAGCGGGAAGCGGGCGTAGTCGTCGGCCGGGCGGTAGCGCGAAGGATCGTCCGAGGTCGAGTGCGGGCCGGCGCGGTAGGTGACCCATTCGATCAGGGTGGGGCCGAGATTGCTGCGCGCCCGCTCGGCGGCCCAGCGCGAGACCGCCAGCACGGCCAGGAAGTCGTTGCCGTCCACACGCAGCGAGGCGATGCCGCTGCCGATGCCGCGCGTGGCGAAGGTCACGCTCTCGCCGCCGGCGATCGCCTGGAAGCTCGAGATCGCCCACTGGTTGTTGACCACGTTGAGGATGACCGGCGCGCGGTACACATGGGCAAAGGTGAGGGCGGTCGAGAAATCGGATTCCGCGGTGGCGCCGTCGCCGATCCAGGCCGAGGCGATTTTTGTGTCGCCCTTGATGGCGGACGCCATCGCCCAGCCCACCGCTTGCGGGTACTGGGTGGCGAGGTTGCCGGAAATGGTGAAGAAGCCGGCCTGGCGCACCGAGTACATCACGGGCAGCTGGCGGCCCTTGAGAGGATCGCGCTCGTTGGACAGCAGCTGGCAGATCATGTCGACCATGGGCACCTGGCGCGCCATCAGGAGGCTTTGCTGGCGGTAGGTGGGGAAATTCATGTCGCCGTCCTGCAGCGCGAGGGCGTGGGCGGTGCCGATCGCTTCCTCGCCGAGCGAGATCATGTAGAACGACATCTTCTTCTGGCGCTGGGCGATCACCATGCGCGCATCGAACACGCGGGTCTTCATCATGGTGCGCAGGCCAAAGCGCAGCAGCTCGCGGTCGGGCTCCTCGGCCCACGGGCCGACGGCGTTGCCGTGCTCGTCGAGCACGCGGATCAGTTGCTGGGCGATGTCGCTGGTCTCCAACGGCGCGACATCGATCGGTGGACGCCGGACCGAACCGGCAGCGCTCACCTGGAGAAACGAAAAATCGGTCTTGCAGCCCGGGCGGCCGGTAGGCTCCGGTACGTGCAGCGACAGAGGTTTGCTCTGGCTCATAGATATGCTTTCCCTTTTGAGGTGTTTTGCAGCAAGAGGCATCATAGACCCTTAGTTGACGTTTACGTCAACTGCGCGTAACTATTTTCATATTGCTGTGCAGCATAGGCGGGCGCCGCGCCGTGCCCGCACTTCGCCGTTGGGCGCGAAACGCCCGGACTGGCGCGCCCGCGGCAAGCCATGCGCCATGGGTGCGCCGCACACCGCGGGCTCAGCGGCGACGATAGCGCATCGGGGCAGCGCGCTTGTTGGGCAGGGCTAAGTGAATGGATGAACGACCGGCCCTGAACCGCGTTTACCTGCGCTCGTCGCACGATGTTGCGTTTCGTCGCAAACCGCGTGTCGTCCAGCCCGCGCGGTGCGAGGATGCGTTCCATGACTAATGAGGTATCTGGCAACGTCCTGGAGCGCGCATGCATCAATGTCCCCGGTCTTTCATGTCCCTGGCGCGCGCAGGTCTGGCGGCGTGCCTGCTGCTGTGCGCGGACATGGCGGCTGCGGGCGGCGGCCCGGAGCGGATCACGGCAGCGCAATTTCGCGAAGATGTCGCCTTCGTGCGCGCCATGATTGCCCGCATGCACCCCGACCCGGCATTTTCGACCGACGCGCCCGCCATGCACGTTGCACTGGACCGGATCGCGCAAGGGGGGCACGGGTTGCCGCCCACGCTCACGCGCGACGAAGCCTGGCGACGCCTGGCGTCGGTCAACGCGCTGCTGGCAGACGGGCATTTCTTTATTGGCTATCCGGACTGGCGCCAGGAAACGCGCGCCTGGCTGGCGGCGGGCGGCAGCCTGTTTCCGTTCGAAGTGAGCGTCGATCCGGATGGGGCGCCGTCGCTGTTTGCCGAGGCCGACGCCGGGCCGGCCCGGGTCCTGTCCGTCAATGGCGTGGCCGCGAAGGAACTCGTGACGACGCTGTCGTCGATGGTGCACGGCGATACGCCGCGCTTCCGGGCGAACCTGCTGGGCCAGCGCTGGTGGTGGTACTACTGGAAGATGTTCGGCGCGCCCGATACCTACGAACTGGAGCTGGAACAGGAAGGTGTGCGGCGCACGGTCGCCATTCCCGCCCGACGCAGGCTGCCGCGCATCCTGGCGCAGGAGGCGCGGCGGGCTTTCGACCTGGCCATCGGCCCGGACCGCCGCGCGGTGCTGACGGTCGACACCTTCAGCCTGCCCGATCCCGCGCTATTCATGGCGTTTACGCGCGAGGCCTTCGCCCGGATGCGCGCGCAGGGCGTGACCAGCCTGGTGATCGACATCAGCAGGAACGGTGGGGGCGACGACGCGGTCTGGATCGATGGCCTGATGCCCTATCTGGCCACGCGGCCGTACCGGACCGGCTCCACCTACCGCGGGTTGGCGCGCGCCCCGGCGGGTTCCCCCGCCCAGCCCATGCGCGGCGAGATCGCGACCTGGCGCCAACCTCAGCCCGCCAATCCCCTGCGTTTCCAGGGCCGGACCGAGGTCCGGATCGGTCCCGGCACCTATTCGTCGGCCGTCCTGTTCGCCAACGTCATGCGCGATTTCGGTTTCGCCACGCTGGTGGGCGCCGGCGGCGCCGCCCGCCAGACCCAGTCCGGTGGCGTGCGCGACGCCAGACTGCCGCATTCCGGCCTCGCGATCACGCTACCGCGTTTCATCCTGGCCCCCCCGGCCGGGGGCCGGCCGGGCGCACTGCTCGAGACGACCGGCCCCGTGCGCCATTAAAGGCGGCCCGCGGTCGTCGCTGCCTGAGCCGCCCGGGCCGCCGCTCGCCGCTCGCGCAGCCAGTAGCCGCAGCCCAGCACCGCCAGCCACACCGGAATCAGGAGCACCGAGATGCGCAGGCCCGGCGTCAGCAGCATCACGAGCAGGAGCAGCGCGACGAAGCCCAGGCACACGTAGTTCGACAGCGGGAACCACGGACTGCGAAAGCTCGCGCGCTCCCCCCGGCTGTCCTTGTAGCGGCGAAAGCGCAGGTGGCTCCACGAGATCATCGCCCAGTTGAGCACCAGGGCGGCCGTGGCCAGGGCCATGACCATGCCCAGCGCCTCGCGCGGCAGGAAATAATTGATCGCGATCGCCGATCCGGTGGCCAGCGCCGACACGCCCAGGGCCACCAGCGGCACGCCGCGCCGGTTGGTGTATTTGAACGAGGCCGGCGCATTGCCCTGTTCGGCCAGGCCGAACAGCATGCGGCTGTTGGCATACACGCAGCCGTTATACACCGACAGCGCGGCGGTCAGCACGACCAGGTTGAGGACGTTGGCGACCCAGCCACTGTCGAGCGCCTGGAAGATCAGCACGAAGGGGCTGCCGCCCGTCACCACTTTCTGCCACGGATACAGCATCAGGAGCACGGCCAGCGCGCCGATGTAGAAGATCAGGATCCGGTACAAGGCGTTGTTGGTGGCGCGCGGGATCGTGCGCGCCGGATCGTCCGCCTCGGCGGCGGTGATGCCGATCAGTTCCAGGCCACCGAACGAGAACATGATCACCGCCATCGCCATCGCGAGGCCGGCCACGCCGTGCGGGAAGAAGCCGCCGTGCCGCCACAGATTGGCCACGCCCGCCTCGGGACCGGCGCCGCCACCCACCAGCAGGTACACCCCGAACACGATCATGCCGACCACCGCGACCACCTTGATCACGGCGAACCAGAATTCCATTTCGCCGAACGCCTTCACGTTGAGCAGGCTGATGGCGTTGACCAGCATGAAGAAGCCGAGCGCCGAGACCCAGGTCGGCAGGTCAGGGAACCAGTACTGCATGTAGATGCCGAGCGCGGTCAGCTCGGCCAGGCTGACCAGGATGTACATGACCCAGTAGTTCCAGCCCGAGACGAAGCCGGCCCAGCGCCCGCAATACTTGTCGGCGAAGTGGCTGAACGAGCCGGCCACCGGTTCCTCGACGATCATCTCGCCGAGCTGGCGCATGATCAGGAAGGCCACCGCGCCGGCGATCGCATAGCCCAGCAGCACCGAGGGGCCGGCCATCTGGATGGTCGAGGCGATGCCGAGGAAGAGGCCGGTGCCGATGGCGCCGCCAAGCGCGATCAGCTGGATGTGGCGGTTCTTCAGCCCGCGCTTGAGTTCGTTGTGCCCGTCGGCCATGGTCCGTCTCTTGGTCTTGCCAGAAAGACAGGGATTCTACTGCATCCTCCGGGCCAGGCAAACCTGCGCCGCCAAGTCGAGGCTCGCGCTATGCTGGGGCTGACGGCAAGCCGCCGACGACTACCGAGGAGAAACCATGCGCAAGATGATCATGATGGCCCTGGCAGGGCTGATCTGGAAACAGTTTCAAACGAAGGTGCTGAAGCGCCCGCCGGCGCCCAAGCGCACCTGGCGCTACTAAGAACCTATCCCGGTAGGTTCTGCGCTGTCACACGCCGTGCGGCAGGCCGAGATTGCGGTTTGCCGGCACGGCGACGTCGATCATCCGCGGATGCGGCAGGTCGAGCGCGCCCATGAGGGCCAAAAAATCGTCGCGGCTGCGGTTGGCCAGGCGCGCATTGTGGCGCCGCTCCCAGCCGATGGTCGATACCGACTGGCCCTTGTAGTCGTGGCCCGGCCACACCCGCACATGGTCGTCCAGCGCGAACAGCTTGCGGGTGACGCTGTCGTACAGGCGCCCGGCGCTGCCGCTCTGGAAGTCGGTGCGGCCGCAGCCGTCGATCAGCAGGGTGTCGCCGGTGAACAGGTTGCCGCGCCACAGATAGCACATGCTGCCGGCGGTATGGCCGGGCGTGTGGATCACGGCGATGTGCTCGTGCAGGCCGAAGCGGATCTGGTCGCCGTCCTGCAGCTGCACTTCGGCCGGCGGGATGTCGCATCCGCTCGGCACGCAGGCCGTGGCGCCGGTGCGCTCGCGCAGGCGGCCGGCCGAGGTCACGTGGTCGGCGTGGGCGTGGGTTTCCAGCACGTGGGTCAGGCGCAGGCCGAGTCGCTCGACATGCGCCAGGTCGCGCGTGAAATGGCGGTCGACCGGGTCGATGATGACGGCGTCGTAGCTGCCGGGCGCGGCCAGGATATAGGTAAAGGTCGACGATTCGGCGTCGAACAGCTGGATCGGATTGACTTGCATGGATATTTCCTCGGTTGCCCCGTCCGTTGTACCACAAGTCGCTGGCGGCGGGGAGGCCGTTCAGCGCAGGCTGGCCAGCTTGTCGCGCAGCGTCGCTTCCGACAGCTCGCCGACGTGACGCAGGCGCAGCTTGCCGTCGGCATCGTAGAACAGGGTGGTGGGGTAGCCGACGGCGCCGGTGCGCGCCGCGAGTTGGCCGGCGGGATCGATCACGACGTTCTGCAGGCGCAGCTCTTGGGTGGCCAGGAAGCGGCGCACCGCCACGCCCGATTCACCCTGATTGACGAACACGAAGCCGATGTCCGGGTTGGCCGCCTGCGCGGCCTGCATGGCGGGCATCTCGCGCCGGCAGGGGGGACACCAGGTGGCCCACAGGTTGATCACCAGCGGACGGGGGGCGGGGCCGCCCAGGCTGCGTAGCGGCACCTCGGCGCCATCGAGCTGGCGCACCATCAGGTCCGGCAAGGGCGGGCGCGGCGGCGCCAGCGCCTGGGCCGCCAGCAGGCCGCCGATCCAGACCGCGCCGCCGGCCAGTATGCTGGCCAGCAGCGGGCGGCGCAGCGCGGCGTGACGCCGGGTCAGTTCGGCGCCGACCACGCCGGCGACGATCAGGCCGGCCACCGGCTCGAAGCCGCCGTCGCGGATGTCCAGCGCGCTCCATGGCGCCTTCAGATAGATGTCGTGGTGCTTGAGGACGAAAACGGCGCGCGCGGCCAGAAAGCCCGTCACGATCATGCGCCACAGCACTGCGCCGGCGTCGACGCCGCGCCGGCGGCGCAGCCAGTCGGCGCTGGTGGTGGCCGCCAGCAGGGCCAGCACCACCAGCATGGCCGACAGCGGAATGACGAGGGAACCGAGCCTGACGGCGTCCATGGTGCGCGGGCGGCCGGGTCAGGCTTCGTCGACGACCGGCGGCGGCTCGGGCAATTGCTGCACCAGGATGCGGTCGATGCGGTTGCCGTCCATGTCGACCACCTCGATCCGGTAGCCGTCCCATTCGAAGAATTCGGACGTCTTGGGAATGTAGCCGAAATGGTACAGCACGAAGCCGGCCAGCGTGTGGTAGGCCCCGGTGCCTTCGTCCGGGAAGCGCACGTCGGTGTTCATCAGGTCGCGGAAGCGGTCGAGGTCCACGCCGCCGTCGATCAGCCAGCTGCCGTCCTGGCGCTGCACGGCGTCCGGGTCGTTCTCTTCGCCGATCACGGTGACGTCGCCCACCAGCGCGCTCATCACGTCGGACAGGGTGACCATGCCCTGGATGTCGCCGTACTCGTCGACGATCAGGGCCAGTTCGGCGCGGTTCTTCTTGAACAGCTCGAGCAGCACCATGGCGCTCACGGTCTCGGGCACGAACAGGACGTCGGAAACCGCGTGCTCGATGTTGATCGCCTCGAGCGAGCCATGGCGCACCGCCTGGACCAGCAGGTCGCGCACTTTCACGTAGCCCAGGATCTGGGCGCGGTCGCCGCGGTAGACGGGAAAGCGGCTGTAGCTGTGGCAGCTGATGAGCTCCAGTATGTCGCGCCGCTCGGCGTCGAGGTCGATCATGACCAGGTCGACCCGCGGCGTCATGAGGGCCTTCAGGTGGCGGTCGTCCAGGCGCAGCGCGCGCGAGACGATGTCGTATTCGGTCTTCTCGAACAGGCCGGCGTCGGTGCCCTCCTTGAACATGCCGGTGATGTCTTCCTCGGTCGGCGCGTCTTCCTTGGCGTCGTGGATGCCGAACAGGCGCACGATCGCTTCGGTGGTGAGCGACAGCACCTTGACGAACGGCGACATGATCAGCGACAGCATGTTCAGCGGCGGCGCGATCAGCGTGGCCATGGTCTCGGGATGGCGCATGGCGATGCGTTTCGGGACCAGCTCGCCCAGGACGATCGAGACGAAGGTAATCGCCAGCACCACGATGAACAGCGCGATCTCGTACGCATACGGCGCGAGCACGGTGACGGTTTCGATCTGCGGGGTCAGGCGCGACACCAGCGAGGCTTCGCCGAAGGCGCCGGTGAAGATGCCGATCAGGGTGATGCCCACCTGGACGGTGGACAGGAAATGGCTGGGATTGTCGGCCAGCGCGATGGCGGTGCGGGCGCCGCGGCTGCCTTCTTCGGCGCGTCGTTCGAGGCGCATGCGCTTGGCGGAGACCAGCGCGAGTTCGCTCATCGCAAATACCCCGTTCAACAGGATCAGGACGAGGATGATCAATATGTCTGACATGCTGGGCTCTTGCCCCATGACCGGTCATGCCGGGCCGTGACCGGGCAGGCCACCATGGCCTGCCGGCGAATCATGGCATAAATGACAAAATCCCGGAAGACCGCAGCGTGCGCAGGCGATTCAGGGCGTGAGCCGGAACTGCTTGCGGATGCCGGCCCAGCACTGCTGGTAGTCGTCCTGCAGCTGGGGCGAAGCCAGCGCCTGCGCCGTCGGCGCCAGGACGGCGCGGGTCTCGAACATGAAGGCCATGGTGTCGCCCACCTTCTGCGGGCGGCTGGTATCGAGACTGCTGGCCTTGTCGAAGGTGGCGGCGTCAGGCCCATGCCCGCTCATGCAGTTGTGGATGCTGGCGCCGCCCGGCACGAAGCCTTCGGCCTTGGCGTCGTAGGCGCCGTGGATCAGCCCCATGAATTCGCTGGCGACGTTGCGGTGGAACCAGGGTGGGCGGAAGGTGTCCTCGGCCACCAGCCAGCGCGGCGGGAAGATCACGAAGTCGAGCGTGTCCACGCCCGGCGTGTCCGACGGCGCGTGCAGCACCAGGAAGATCGATGGGTCGGGATGGTCGTAGCTGATCGAGCCGATCGCATTGAAGTGGCGCAGGTCGTATTTATAGGGGACGTAGTTGCCGTGCCAGGCCACCACGTCCAGCGGCGAGTGACCGATCGGGGCGCGCCACAGGCGCCCGCCGAACTTGGTCACCAGCTCGAATTCGCCCTCCAGGTCTTCGTAGCGCGCGCTCGGCGTGAGGAAGTCGCGCGGGTTGGCCAGGCCGTTCGAGCCGAGCGGGCCCAGGTCGGGTAAGCGCAGCAGGGCGCCGAAGTTCTCGCAGATGTAGCCGCGCGCCGCGCCGTCGGGCAGCAGCACCTGGAAGCGCACGCCGCGCGGGATCACGGCGATTTCCTGCGGCTCTACCTCCAGCAGGCCCAGCTCGGTCGCGATCGACAGCCGGCCCAGCTGCGGCACGATCAGGAGTTCGCCGTCCGCGTCATAGAAATAGCGGCCCTCCATCGCGCGATTCGCCGCGTACAGATGGATGGCGCAGCCGCTCATCGCATCCGGCGACCCGTTGCCGGCCATGGTCACCCAGCCGTCGATGAAGTCGGTCGGTGCATGGGGCATCGGCAGCGGGCTCCAGCGCAGCTGGTTCGGCGGCGCGGGCGTGTCGAAGCGGGCCGCCAGGCGCGGGGCGTCCAGGGGCACAAAGCTGCCGTGCACCGCCGCCGGACGGATGCGGTACAGCCACGAGCGCCGGTTCTGGCTGCGCGGGGCGGTGAAGGCGGTGCCGGACAGCTGCTCGGCGTACAGGCCATAAGCCACGCGCTGCGGCGAATTGCGGTGCCGGGGCAGGGCGCCGGGCAGGGCTTCGGTGGCGAACTCGTTACCGAAACCGCTCATGTAGGCGGACGGATGGCCGGGCTCGTGGCGCATGGGGTCTCCTGGATGGTGGGTCGTGTCGTCGATGGCGCCACTCTAGAATACTCCGCCATCTTTTACGAGATGAATAGAAGAATGTAGACTATTCATATCATAAATATTACTGTTCGGGCCACGGCCCTGGCGTGGACAATGCATGTCAGTCGCCGGTGCGGCCGGCAGCCGGGGAAATCCATGAACGAAGCACACGGTACATGATCGAAGCACACGATATCGACCTGAACCTGCTCTCGGTATTCCACGAGGTCTACCGGGAGCGCCAGATCTCGTCGGCCGCCCGGCGCCTGGGGCTGTCGCAGTCGGCCGTGAGCAACGCGCTCGCGCGGCTGCGCCGCAGCTTCGGCGACGAGCTGTTCGTGCGCACCGCCAGCGGCATGCAGCCCACCCCGCTGGCGAGCCAGATGGCCGAGCCGATCGGGGCGGCGATGGTGCAGGTGGCGCTGGCCCTGAACCAGCGCAGCCGCTTCGAGCCAGGGTCCAGCAACCGGCGCTTCATGCTGGCCATGACCGACGTCGGCGAAGTGTATTTCATGCCGACCCTGATCGAGCGCTGCCGCCAGCTGGCGCCCCACGTCGAGATCAGCTCGGTGCGGGTGGCCACGCTGTCGCTCAAGGAAGAGATGGAAGGCGGGCGGGTCGACCTGGCGGTCGGGCCGTTCGAGGACGTCTCCGAGGCGCTGTACCAGCGCCACCTGTTCCGCCAGCCGTTCGTGGCGATGTTCCGCAAGGGGCACCCGCTGGCGCGCGGCGAGCTGACGCTGGAGCGCTTCGTCGCGGCCGAGCACCTGCTGGTGGACGCCGCCGACAGTCCGTACGACCGGGTGAACGCGGCGCTGGCCAGGGCCGGTGTCGGGCAGGCGGCGCACGGGCCCGGGATACGCTACAGGGTGCCGCATTTCACGGCGGTGCCGTATATCGTGAGCACCAGCGACCTGGTGGTGACGGTGCCGCAAAAACTGGCCGAGCGCGCGGCCGCGCCGTTCGGGCTCGAATGGGCGACGCCGCCGCTCGACCTGCCGCCGCTGCAGACGAATATTTTCTGGCACCGCCGCTTCAACCAGGATCCGGGCAGCCAGTGGCTGCGGGGACTCCTGGCCGACGTGTTCGCGGAAACCTGAGTCAGTAGTAAAGAGCAACAGTCAACGATCGCTAGCTAGATAAAGGAAGAGACAATGGCAGACCTGTTCGAAAATCCGATGGGCCTGATGGGCTTCGAGTTCGTCGAGTTCGCGTCGCCCACGCCGGGCGTGCTGGAGCCGGTGTTCGAGGCGCTGGGCTTTACCAGGGTGGCGACCCATCGCTCCAAGGACGTGGCATTGTTCCGCCAGGGCGGCATCAACTTCATCATCAACAACGAGCCCAAAAGCTACGCCGCGTATTTCGCGGCCGAGCACGGGCCGTCGGCCTGCGGCATGGCCTTCCGTGTCAAGGACGCGCACAAGGCCTATGCGCGCTGCTTGGCGCTGGGCGCCCAGGCGGTCGAGATCCCGACTGGTCCCATGGAGCTGCGCCTGCCGGCCATCAAGGGCATCGGCGGCGCGCCGCTGTACCTGATCGACCGCTTCGAAGAGGGCAAGTCGATCTATGACATCGACTTCGAGTTCATCGAAGGCGTCGAGCGTCACCCGGTGGGCCACGGCCTGGCGATCATCGACCACCTGACCCACAACGTCTACCGCGGCCGCATGTCCTACTGGGCCTGCTTCTACGAGAAACTGTTCAACTTCCGCGAGATCCGCTACTTCGACATCAAGGGCGAGTACACTGGCCTGACCTCGAAGGCGATGACGGCGCCGGACGGCATGATCCGCATTCCGCTGAACGAGGAAGGCAAGGCCGGCGGCGGCCAGATCGAGGAATTCCTGATGCAGTTCAACGGCGAAGGCATCCAGCACATCGCGCTGCTCACCGACGACCTGATCGCGACCGTCGACAGGCTGCGCGCGGCCGGCGTGCCCCTGATGGCGCCGCCGCCGGACACGTATTACGAGATGCTGGACGAGCGCATCCCGGGCCACGGCCAGGATGCCGAGGCATTGAAGGTGCGCGGCCTGCTGCTCGACGGCGCCGTGAAGGACGGCCATGCGCGCCTCCTGGTGCAGATCTTCGGGGTGCCGCAACTGGGCCCGGTGTTCTTCGAGTTCATCCAGCGCAAGGGCGACGACGGTTTCGGTGAAGGCAACTTCAAGGCCCTGTTCGAGTCGATCGAGCGCGACCAGGTCAAGCGCGGCGCGATCGAAGGAGCGCAGGCGACGGCCGCAGCCTGATCCCGGGCCGGGCCGGCAGCCGGCGTTCGCACGGCGCACGGCCGGATTTGCTATCCTGTACACTTTTTGGCGGACGGGCAACGGGCCCGGCCGCCGTCTCGTGTCGGGAGTAGAGGTATGCTGGCTGCGTTCGCGGTCCTGTTGTTGTTCCAGTGCCTGGGCGAAGGCGTCGTATTCGTGTTCCAGCTGCCCTTGCCGGGGCCGGTCGCCGGCATGCTGCTGCTCATGGGGGCGCTGCTGGCCATGCCGAAGCTGAAGGCGCTGGTCGAGGGGGCCGCCAATACGCTGCTGTCGCACCTGTCGCTGCTGTTCGTGCCGGCCGGCGTGGGCATCGTGGTCGCCGCCAGCAGCGGCAGCGGCCACTGGTTCGCGATCCTGGCTTCGCTCGTGGTCAGCACCGTGCTGGCCCTGGCCGTCACCGGCCTGATCCTGCGCGGGATGGGTAATGCGACGGAGGGCGGCGATGCCTGATTTCGCCGGATTCAGCCATTTCTGGGTCTATCTTTCCGCCTCACCCCTGCTGGGACTGACCCTCACCCTGTGTGCCTACCTGGCGGCGCAGCGTATCTTCGCCCTGTGCAATGCGTCGCCGCTGGCCAATCCGGTGGCGATCGCGGTCGCACTGATCGTGGCCGTGCTGTGGCTCACCGGCATGTCCTATGAGCGGTATTTCAGCGGCGCCCAATTCGTCCACTTCCTGCTCGGGCCGGCCACGGTGGCGCTGGCGGTGCCGCTGGTGCGCCAGCTGCCGCGCCTGCGCCGCGCCGCCTTGCCGCTGGGCGCGGCGCTGCTGGCCGGCAGCGTGACGGCCATCGTGTCGGCGGTGGTGGTGGCGCTGCTGCTCGGCGCGACGCCGGAGCTGGCATACACGCTGGGGCCGAAATCGGCCACCTCGCCGATCGCGATGGCGGTGTCCGAGCGGCTCGGCGGCATCCCGGCGCTGACCGCGGCGCTGGTGATCGGCACCGGCATCTTCGGCGCCGTGTTCGGCCGCTACGTCTTCATGCTGCTGGGCGTGCGCTCGGAGGCCGCCTGCGGCTTCGCGCTGGGCCTGGCCTCGCACGGCATCGGCACCGCGCGCGCGTTCCAGGTCAGCCCCGGGATGGGCGCCTTCGCCGGCCTGGCGATGGGCCTGAACGGCGCGCTGACGGCGCTGCTGGCGCCCTGGCTGGTGCCCCTCGTGATGAGGTGGATGCAGTAGGGCACCGCTGCCCCGCACAATCGACAGCCGGGCTAATCTGTTTCCAATTCATTCATGACGGAGCAGATTTTGACCAACTATAAAACGATCAGCCTCGCCATCCAGGGTGGGGGCACCTACGGCGCATTCGGCTGGGGTGTCCTCGACCGCCTGTTGCAAGAGCCGGACCTGGTCATCGACGCATTGAGCGGCTCGAGCGCCGGCGCGCTCAATGCCGTGGTGGTGGCCGACGGCTACGCGCGCGGCGGCGGACGCGAGGGCGCGCGCCGGGCGCTCGACAAGTTCTGGCGCACGCTCGGCAGCGCGGCGGCCCTGAGCCCGCTGCAGCGCACGCCGCTCGACCGCATGGCGCCCACCTTCACGATGGCGTTCTCGCCGGCCTACCACCTGCTCGAACTGATGGGCGCCCTGATGGGGCCGGTGCGCGAAGGTCCGCTCACCCTCAATCCCTTACGCAACTTCCTCGCCACCATGATCGACTTCGACCGGGTGCGCGACTGCGAGGAACTGCAGGTGTTCATCGCCGCCACCAACGTGCGCACCGGAACCGGCAAGCTGTTCCGGCGCGAAGAGATGGACGTGCAGCGCCTGGTGGCCTCGTGCTGCCTGCCGACGGTGTTCGCGGCGGTCGAGGTCGAGGGCGAGATGTACTGGGACGGCAGCTATGTCGCCAATCCGCCCCTGGAGCCGCTGATGCGGCACTCGGCCGCGAGCGACCTGATCATCATCCAGAACAATCCGATCGCGCGCGGCGACATGCCGACCAATATGGCCGACATCGCCAATCGGTCCAACGAGATCGCGTTCAACATCAGTTTCGTGCGCGAAATCAGCGCGCTGCGCTACCTGGACGGCTTGCCCGACGAACGCCGCGGCGCCGGGGCGACGCCCAAGGGCATGCACCTGCACCTCATCAGCGGCAACGAGTTCCTGCAGGATCACGGCATCTCGGCCAAGATGAATGCCGAGATGCCCTTCCTCCAGCTGCTGCACGACCAGGGCGTCAAGACGGCCGACCGCTGGCTGAAGGAGCAGGGCGCCCATCTCGGGGTCAAGTCCACGCTTGACCCGATGCCCGTGTTCTTCCCCGACCAAGTCTAAGGTAAGAAGAACGCAATACGCCGCCGGTCTTGCGAGCGGCGGCGTGGTCGTTAGCAGTAAAGCGCGGTCAGGTATTGGCCGGCTGCGACTTCCATGCAGTTTTCTTCGGCTTGAGCGCGAACGCGGCCAGCAGGGCGCCGGCCACGCCGATCACCATCGCCGCCGTGCTGCCCGAGAAGCCGACCAGGTGTTCCTTGGCCAGCTTTCCGGCCTTCGGCCCCACCAGCTGCATGCGGCGGCGCGTCATCTCGGCGCCCATCTCGGCCAGGCGCTCTTTGCCGAGGATCGCCTCGGCGTCCGGCAGCAGCTTGGTTTCTTCCTCGGCGACATGGTGCATCACGTCACGCATCAATTCCATCACCAGCGCATCGTGGCGCGGGTCGGCGCCGGACGTGGCGCGCAGCTCGGCGATCAGGCGGCGCATGTCATCGTGCTCGGGCTCGGCCTCGTGGATGAACGGCTCGCCGCCGTCGCGCTGCCGCATCACCGGATAGAAGATCTCTTCCTCAAGCGTGGCGTGGATTTCCAGGCCGTCGCAGATGGTGTCGGCCAGCGCCTTCTTGACGGTTGGGCTCTTGTCCTTGGAATACTGGTGGAAGGTGACCATCACATGCGAATGGTCGAAGCGGATCATGTCGGTAATACTTGGGCTCAGTCGTTTGAGATTCATGGTAGTACCCCCGTTCGTGATTGTTTGAACAATATGGTAGGCCGGGTCGGCGCGGGAAGACTGTAGGCGCGCGCGCCGGTGGCTTGTCGGCCACCGGCCCAGCCGGGCGCGCGCTTCGGATGGCAGATACACGCGGACCAGGAATGGTGACGCGGAATATCGAAGCGCGATGTTGAAGAGGAATGTTGAACTGAAACAATTGCATGTCACATATGTCCTACATGGACACGGGACGACTCCTGACTGTCAGTTCACTGCCGACCTGCGAACATGGGTGTTCGAGCTGCCGGTCCCGGCGGCAGCCTCTTTAACGGCAGGGCACGCAGCTCGCGTGGGTGCCGGAGTTCCACCTCAACGGAGAATCCTGACATGTTTGCACACAACAAGCGCTTGCAATATACAGTCCGCGTCAGCGGGCCCAACCCGGCCCTGGCGAACCTCATGCTCGAACAGTTCGGGGGACCGCAGGGCGAGCTGGCTGCGGCCATGCGGTACTTCACCCAGGCCGTCGCCGAAGACGATCCAGGCCGCAAGGACATGCTGTTCGACATCGCGACCGAGGAGCTGAGCCACCTGGAGGTGATCGGCAACATCGTCGCCATGCTGAACAAGGGGGCCAAGGGCCGCCTGGCCGAAGCCATCGACACCGAGGCCGACATGTACCGCGCCATCACCGGTCCGGGCAACGACAGCCATATCACGCAAGTGCTGTACGGGGCCGGCGCGCCGCTGACCAACTCGGCCGGCGTGCCGTGGACCGCCGCCTACATCGACTCGATCACCGAGCCGACCGCCGACCTGCGCTCGAACATCGCCGCCGAGGCGCGCGCCAAGATCGTCTACGAGCGCCTGATCGCGCTGACCGACGACCCGGGGGTGAAAGAGGCGCTGGGCTTCCTGATGACGCGCGAAGTGGCGCACATGAAGTCGTTCGAGAAGGCGCTGTATGCGATGGAGCCCAACTTCCCACCGGGCAAGATGCCGGTGATCCCGGCCTTCGCCAGCGTTTACTACAATATGTCGCAAGGCGCGGGCGAGGTGCGCGGCGCCTGGAACCAGGGCGCCGACTGGGACTTCATCAGCGACCGCGAGAAGCAGATGGCCGTCGACGGCGGCTCGGGCGAGGCCGAAGTGGCCCTGCCGACCGATGACATCGATGTCCTGCGCAATATGGCGATGCGCACGATGTCCGATCCCACGGCCACGCCACGGACCGGTTCCGAATTGGGCATGATGCAATCGGCAACTGGTGGTACGATGGGTGGATCGGGCGGCAATGCGATGGGCGACGCCAACGTCGGCTCCAAGGGCGGTCCGCTCGACGATACCGGCGCCGGCAAACCGAAGCGCGGCGCCAAGCCGCAGAAGTGATCCCCGCCGTGCCGGTCGCCGCCCCACGCGTGGTGCGGGGCGGCCTGGCGCGGTCTTTGACAGGAACAGGCATGCAACTCCAAACCGACAAGAGCAACGACCCTCGTGGCCTTGCCCGCTGGCTGACCCCACGCCGCGCCATCGGTTTCGGCATCTGCGCCATCGGCTTTCTCGTCCTGCTCGGCAGCATGGTCGAGCAGATCATCAACGCCAATCCCAAGATGCTGGCGGCCCTGGCGGGCGGCAGCACCGCGGCGGCGGCAACTGCCCTGGGCACCTTGCCGGTCCTGTTCGCACAAAATTTCACCAAGCGCACCTACGATTGCTTCCTCGGCTTCGGTGCCGGCGTCATGCTCGGCGCCACCGCGTTTTCGCTGGTGATCCCGGCGCTGTCGGCCGCCAAGACGGCAGGGGCGGGCAACTGGGAATCGAGTCTCATGGTCGGCGCCGGCATCATGTTCGGCGCCGGCGCCATCCTGCTGCTCGGGCGCGCGGTGCGCACCGAGGGCATCCTGTCCAACGAGCCCGACAAAGTGTCGGTGCGGCGCGCCTGGCTGTTCGTGTGGGCCGTGGCCCTGCACAACCTGCCGGAAGGCCTGGCCATCGGCGTGGCCTTCGCCGGCATCGACCTCGAGAAAGCCACCTCGCTCGCTACCGGCGTGTCGATCCAGGACGTGCCCGAAGGTCTGGTGGTGGCGCTCGCGCTGCACGCAGTCGGCTACAGCCGCCTGGCCGCGGTCGGCATGGGCGTGGCCTCGGGCCTGGTCGAGCCGATCGCCGCCGTGTTCGGCGTGGCCCTCATCGGCATCTCGGCCGGCCTGCTGCCGTATGCGCTGGCCGCCGCCGCCGGCGCCATGCTGCTGGTGATCGTCAACGACGTGATCCCCGAGTCGCGCCAGTCGGGCAACGGCACCCAGGCCAGCATCGCACTGGTCTTCGGCTTCATCCTGATGACGGTGCTCGACACGGCGCTGTCGTGACATCCCGGTGACCGGCATGGCGGGATGGTCGCATTGACGATCATCCCATGCTTGCCACCACCGCATGACCATCCCCTCCAAACGGAACACACCCGTCAGCGCATGCTCGACGTCGCGGCGCGCGCAGGGCACGCAGGTGCTCGCCTTGCGCGTGCGCGCCATCGACACCGACCCGACGCGGGAGATCTTCCTCCCCAGGCGGGCGCCGTCCACGGCCGCTAAACGCGGCTATGCGGCTATGCGGCTATGCGGCTACGCGGCGCTGGACGCGGGCGCGCACGAAGTCATGAGCGCCAAAGTGACGCAGGCGGTGAAGTCCGGGCTGTCGAGCATGCCGGGCATTGACACCGGGGCCAGCCGCGACAATGTGTGCACAAATCGCCGCCCGGCGCCGGCTGGACTCGCGCCGCATGCCCCCGAGCCGACGACCGCCAGTATCGTCAAGCCGATGAGCGATGGCGGGGCCGGCGCGCGCCGCTTTCGCGTCCTGACGGCGCTCGGCATCTATTCCGGCGCGGAGAATCGCCCGCCGCCAGCATCGCCATGGTCGAATAGCACGGCAAGCAGCGCATTACGAACCGTGGCCACGAACACGAGCAGTCGGCCAATCCCCGGCAATGGCGCACGGCGCGCGACCAGGTGCGATATACAGGGTTGAAAAGCAGGGTTGAAAAGCAGAGCTGAAAAGCAGAGCCCAAAGCCGAGCCCAAAGCCGAGCCCAAAAAAAAAGGCGGCCCCGCGGGGCCGCCGTCATGTCACGTCAGGCGACAGGCATCAGTCGCGAATCTCCAGCTTGCGGTTCAGGCTCAGCGCCGCCAGCGAGGCCACGGCGCCCGACAGCAGGTACAGGCTGACGTAGCCCAGGCCGAAGTGGGCCGACAGGCCGAGGGCGACCAGCGGGGCGAAGGCCGCGCCGACCAGCCAGGCGAGGTCCGAGGTCAGGGCCGCGCCGGTGTAGCGGAACTGCTTCAGGAAGTTCGAGGTGGTGGCGCCCGCAGCCTGGCCATACGAGAAGCCGAGCAGGGTGAAGCCGATCAGGATGAAGGCGTTCTGGCCGGCGGTGCCGCTATTGATCAGGAACGGGATCGAGGCCGAGTACAGGGCGATCAGGGCCGCGGCGGTGCCGAGGGTGGTGCGGCGGCCCAGCTTGTCGGCGACGACGCCCGAGATCAGCATGGCCCCGGCCGCCAGCCCGGCGCCCCACATCTGGACGTGCAGGAACTCGTCCATCGGACGGGTATCGTACAGCTGGATCCACGACAGCGGGAACACGGTCACCAGGTGGAACAGGGCATAGCTGGCCAGGGCGGCCATGGCGCCGATCACGATATTGCTGCCTTGCTTGCTCACCAGCTCGCCGACCGGGGCCGGATCGAGGTGGTGCGAGTCGAGCAGGCGCGAATACTCGGGCGTGCTGGCCAGGCGCAGGCGTGCGAAGGTGCCGACCACGTTGATGGCGAAGGCCACGAAGAACGGGAAGCGCCAGCCCCAGGTCAGGAAGTCTTCTTCGGACGTATAGGTGATCAGGAAGGCGAAGATGCCGGCCGCGATCACGAAGCCTAGCGGTGCGCTCAATTGTCCGAGCATGGCGTACCATCCGCGCTTGTTCTCCGGGGCACTGAGCGCCAGCAGCGAAGGCAACCCATCCCACGAGCCACCCTGGGCGAAACCCTGGGCGATGCGCAGGGCCGCCAGCAGGATGATCGCGGCGGCGCCGATTTCACTATAGGCCGGAAGCATGGCGATCACGACGGTGCTGGTTCCCATCATGAGCAGCGAGATGCCGAGTTTCATGTCGCGGCTCCAGCGCTTCTGGATCGCCATGAACACGACCGTGCCGATCGGACGCGCAATGAAGGCGAGGGCGAAGATGGCGAACGAATACAGGGTGCCCTCGAGCCGGTCGGCCCACGGGAAGAAAATGGCGGGGAAGACGAGGGCCGACGCGATGGCGTACGTGAAGAACTCGAAGTATTCGGCCGAACGGCCGATCACCACGCCGACGGCGATGTCGCCCGGATCGACGTGTGCATCCCTGGCATTGATGTTGCGAGCCCCGCTATTGGGGTGTGTGATCGGAGCGGCCCCGGCGCCGCCGTACGTCGTCGTGCTTGGCATATTGTGTTCTCCAGAGAAGTCGACGGCCGCCACTGTTGTTGAAATTGCATTTTGGCAAAGGTGGGACAATGTGTCCAATGTTCTTTGGCGACCGTTGGCATTACAGTAGCATGTTCTTATTCCATGTAACGTTAGATACCTAGCATGATTCCTAAAATTGTCCGCCGCGGACTCCCATTACTTCCGCTCGCAGCGCTGGCCGGCTGCAACACGGTCGTCATGAATCCCACCGGTGATATTGCGAAGCAGCAGGCCGATCTGATCACCATATCGGTAGTGCTGATGTTGTTGATCATCGTCCCCGTGATGATCCTGACTGTCCTGTTCGCCTGGCGCTATCGCAAGAACGCCAACGCGAAGTACGAACCCGATTGGGACCACTCGACCAAGCTCGAGCTCATCATCTGGGGCGCTCCGCTCCTGATCATCATCGTCCTTGGCCTGATCACCTGGGTCAGCACCCACAAGCTCGATCCTTACCGTCCGCTCGAACGCCTGGACGAACACCGTCCGATCCCGGCCTCGACCAAGCCGCTCGAAGTGCAGGTCGTGGCGCTGGACTGGAAATGGCTGTTCATCTATCCGGAACAGGGCGTCGCCTCGGTCAACCAGCTGGTGACCCCGATCGACACCCCGGTGCGCTTCAAGATCACCGCCTCGACCGTGATGAACACGTTCTACATCCCGACCCTGGCAGGCATGATCTACGCGATGCCGGGCATGGAGACGGAGCTGAACGCGGTCCTGAACAAGACCGGTGACTACCACGGTCTGTCGGCCAACTTCAGCGGCGACGGTTTCTCGCACATGAAGTTCGCCTACAAGGGTGTCACCAACGAAGAGTTCAACACCTGGGTGCAGGAAATGAAGGCCAATCCAGCCGTGCTGGATCGCGCCGACTACCTGGTGCTGGAAAAGCCGACCGCCAAGGAGGCCGTGCGCCACTACGGCCAGGTCGAGCCTGCGCTGTTCAACCGCGTCGTCAACCGCTGCGTGGCGGAAGGCAGCATGTGCATGAACCAGCAGATGCACGAAGACGAGAAGCGCAACCAGATGGCCGCCGCCATCCGCCAGCAATCGCTGGGCGGTAAGTCGCAGCTGGCGGAAGCGCTGGAAATGTGCGTCGCTCCTATTAATACCTTGATGAAGTAATCATGCAAGAATCATTCGACTTGACGAAGTTCATCTTCGGTCGGCTGGGCTGGGACGCGATCCCGCTCCATGAGCCGATTCTGCTCGCTACCTTCGCAGGCGTGATCGTCGGCGGCCTGGCCCTCGTGGCCATCCTGTCGTACTTCCGCCTGTGGGGCACCTTGTGGAAAGACTGGATCACCAGTATCGACCACAAGAAAATCGGGATCATGTACATGATCCTGGGCCTGATCATGCTGCTGCGCGGCTTTGCCGACGCACTGATGATGCGCGCCCAGCAGGCGATCGCCTTCGGCGACAACGCCGGCTTCCTGCCGCCGCACCACTACGACCAGATCTTCACCGCCCACGGCGTGATCATGATCTTCTTCGTGGCGATGCCGTTCGTGACGGGGCTGATGAACTATGTGGTGCCGCTGCAGATCGGCGCGCGCGACGTGGCCTTCCCGTTCCTGAACAACTTCTCGTTCTGGATGACCACCATGGGCGCCGTGCTGATCATGGCGTCGCTGTTCGTCGGTGAATTCGCGCGTACCGGCTGGCTGGCGTACCCGCCGCTGTCGGGCATCCTGGCAAGTCCGGGCGTCGGCGTCGATTACTACATCTGGGCGCTGCAGATCGCGGGCGTGGGCACGACCCTCTCGGGCGTCAACCTGATCGTCACCATCATCAAGATGCGCGCGCCGGGCATGGACCTGATGAAGATGCCTGTCTTCGTCTGGACCTCGCTGTGCACCAACATCCTGATCGTGGTCACCTTCCCGATCCTGACCGCCGTGCTGGCCATGCTGGGCATGGACCGCCTGCTCGACACCGCGTTCTTCACGAGCGACCGTGGCGGCAACCCGATGATGTACGTGAACCTGATCTGGATCTGGGGCCACCCCGAGGTGTACATCCTGATCCTGCCGGCGTTCGGCATCTTCTCCGAAGTCGTCTCGACTTTCTGCGGCAAGCGCCTGTTCGGCTACACCTCGATGGTGTACGCGACCTGCGTCATCATGGTCCTGTCCTACCTGGTCTGGCTGCACCACTTCTTCACCATGGGCTCGGGCGCCAGCGTCAACGCGTTCTTCGGCATCACGACGATGATCATCTCGATCCCGACCGGCGCCAAGATCTTCAACTGGCTGTTCACCATGTACCGCGGCCGTATCCGCTTCGAACTGCCGATGCTGTGGACGATCTCGTTCATGCTGACCTTCGTGATCGGCGGCATGACCGGCGTCATGCTGGCCATTCCAGCGGCCGACTTCGTGCTGCACAACTCGCTGTTCCTGATCGCCCACTTCCACAACGTGATCATCGGCGGCGTCGTGTTCGGTATCTTCGCCGGCATCAACTACTGGTTCCCGAAAGCCTTCGGTTACAAGCTGGACCGTTTCTGGGGCCTGGTCTCGTTCTGGCTGTGGTCGATCGGCTTCTGGGTCGCGTTCACCCCGCCGTACATCCTGGGCTTCATGGGCTACACCCGTCGCGTCAGCCATTTCGACGATCCTTCGGTCCAGTGGCTGTTCCAGATTTCGTTCGTGGGCACCCTGATGATCGCCGGCGGTATCGCCGCGCTGCTGATGCAGTTCTATGTCAGCTTCCGTGACCGTAACACCGCTCGCCTGCGCGACTTCACCGGCGATCCATGGGAAGGCCGTACGCTGGAATGGGCGACCTCGTCGCCGCCGCCGGACTACAACTTCGCGTTCACCCCGGTGGTGTTCGACAACGACACCTTCGCCGACATGAAGAAGAACGGCTACCGTCGTCCGCTGAAGGACTTCGTGGCGATCCACATGCCGAAGAACACCGGCGCCGGCATCATCATCTCCGCGATTTCGTGCGTGGTGGGCTTCGGCATCATCTGGCATATGTGGGCGCTGACCGTGGTTTCGTTCGTCGCCATGATGGCCGCGATCATCATCCATACCTTCAACTACAAGCGCGACTACTACATTCCGGCCGAAGAAGTGGCCCGTACCGAAGCAGAGCGTACCCGTATGATGGAAAGCCATGTCTGAACTTAAAGCATCTGTAACCGGCGGCAGCGTCGCCGATGACGTGAGCGGGCGCTACATCGCCCGCGAACACCACCCGGAGCAGGGCACGCTGCTGGGCTTCTGGCTCTACCTGATGAGCGACTGCCTCATCTTCGCGTCCCTGTTTGCGACCTATGCGGTGCAGGGCCGCTCGTATGCCGGCGGTCCGACCGGCGCCGAGCTGTTCGAGCTGCCGCTGATCGCGCTCAACACCGCGTTCCTGCTGGTGTCGTCGCTGACCTTCGGCTTCGCCATGATCGCCGCGCAGGCGAAGAACCTGTCCAAGGCCCGCATGTGGCTGGCCGTGACCGGCATCCTGGGCCTGGCCTTCCTGTGCGTGGAAATCTATGAGTTCCAGCACCTGATCCACATGGGCGCCGGTCCCCAGCGTTCGGGCTTCCTGACCGCGTTCTTCGCGCTGGTCGGCACCCACGGCCTGCACGTGACCTTCGGCATCATCTGGCTGGTGACCCTGTACTTCCAGCTGGGTAAACACGGCCTGACCCCGGAAAACTTCCGTCGCCTGTCGTGCCTGTCGCTGTTCTGGCACTTCCTGGACCTGATCTGGATCTTCGTCTTCACCTTTGTCTACCTGATGGGAGTCCTGCCATGAGCGACCACCACGACCACGGCCATCATGGCCATGACGTCCACGTGACGCACTACAGCGCCAAGGACTACATGATCGGCTTCGCGCTGTCGGCGATCCTGACGATCATCCCGTTCTGGCTGGTGATGGGCAACGTGCTGGCGCCGGAAACGACCAAGTGGATCATCCTCGCGTTCGCCGGCGTGCAGCTGATCGTGCAGATGGTTTATTTCCTGCACTTGAACTCGAAGGCCGAAGGCGGCTGGAACATGATGGCGTTGATCCTGACCGTCGTGATCCTGGTCATCGTGCTGGCCGGTTCGATCTGGGTCATGCATCATATGAACACCAATATGATGCCTGGCATGGGTCCGAACAGCACCCACGACATGACCTGATGTCGGTAGTGCACGAACAGCCGGCGGCGCCGGCGCATCCTCCGCGCTCCGCCTTCGTGCGGCGCGCGCTGGCGGTGGCGGCCCTGCTGCTGTTCGTGCTGTTTGCCGGTCTGGGGACCTGGCAGGTGTTTCGCCTGCAATGGAAACTGGACCTGATCGAACGCGTCGACGCACGCGTTCATGCGCAACCCGTTGCGCCGCCCGCGGCGGCGCAATGGGCGCAAGTCTCAAGAGAGTCCGACGAATACCGGCGCGTGCGCCTGTCGGGCCGCTATCTCTACGAATTGACCACACCGGTGCAGGCGCTGTCCGACCTCGGCGCCGGTTTCTGGCTGCTCACGCCGCTGTGCCTCGACGACGGCCACATCATCCTCGTCAACCGCGGCTTCATTGCCTCGAGCGGCGACATCGCGACCCGTTATCCTGGCCGTCGCGCCGGCGCCGATCCCTGCGCCGCCGCCACCGGCGAACGCGTCGACTTCCATGGCCTGCTGCGCATCGCCGAGCCCAAGAGCGGCTTCCTGCGCGATAACGATCCCGTCAACAACCGCTGGTACGCGCGCGAAGTCGGCGCCATCGCCGCCGCGCGCGGCTTCGACCTCGCCAGGGTCGCGCCGTTCTTCGTCGACGCCGGCAAGGGCCAGGACCCTGCCGCCGCGCCGGAAACCGCCGTGGGCGGCCTGACCGTCATCGCTTTCCCGAATAATCACCTCGTCTACGCGCTCACTTGGTATGCTCTGGCCCTCATGGTGGCCGCCGCCGCGTGGTGGGTCGTGCGCTACGAAGCCAGGGCCGGACGGGGCGGCGACGCCGACGATTAAGACGCCTGCCGCGCCGCGCGCGCGGGCCGCAGGACAGACATAACGGATTCCGATGCAATCTCCGCTGGATTTTTTTGCCAGGGCGGCGCGCTCCTCGCCGTCCGCCGCCGCCGCCAACGTGGAGTTCGCGGCCGGCCACAAGAACATGCTGCAGCTGATCGAGCTGCGCTGGATCGCCGTCATCGGCCAGATCACCACCATCGCCTCGGCCATCCTGATCTTCGGGATCGAGCTGCCGCTGGTGCACATGCTGCAGGTGCTGGCCTGCCTGATCGCCTTCAACGTCGCCAGCCACCTGCGCTGGCACGAACGGCGGCCGGTGTCGAACGGCGAGATGTTCCTGGCGATCCTGGTCGACGTCTCCAGCCTCACCGTGCTGCTGTACCTGTCGGGCGGCACCACCAATCCGTTCGCCTTTCTCTATCTGCTGCAGGTGATCGTCTCGGCCGTGCTGCTCGACGTGCTGTGGACCTGGAGCATCGTGCTGATCACGATCGCCTGCATGGCCGGTCTCGCCGTCTACGCCCAGCCGCTCGCGCTGCCGTTCGACCATGCGCGCGGCATCGGCAGCCTGTACGTGCAAGGCCTGCTGGTCTGCTTCGCGCTCAACGCCGCCCTGCTGGTGATGTTCATCTCGCGCATTTCTGAGAACGTGCGCGACAAGGCGACCCAGCTGGCCGCGCTGCGCCAGCGTGCGGCCGAGGAAGAGCACATCGTGCGCATGGGCCTGCTCGCCAGCGGCGCCGCCCACGAGCTGGGCACGCCGCTGTCGACGGTCTCGGTGATCCTGGGCGACTGGAAGCGCATGCCGGCCTTGCGCGACGACCCCGAGCTGCTGGGCGAGCTGACCGAGATGCAGACCCAGCTCAAGCGCTGCAAGGCGATCGTCAGCGGCATCCTGCTGTCGGCCGGCGAGGCGCGCGGCGAGTCGGCCGAGCGCACCACCATCCGCCGGTTCCTCGACGAGCTCGCCGAAGGCTGGGAGGCCAGCCGTCCGGTGCGCACCTTCATCTACAATAACCGGATCGCCGACGACCTGCCGGTGGCGAGCGACTCGGCGCTGCGCCAGACGGTCGACAACCTGCTCGACAACGCGCTCGAAGCGTCGCCCGACTGGGTCTACATGGACGCCCACATCGACGAGCGCACCCTGGTGCTGACCGTATTCGACCGCGGTCCCGGCTTTGCGCCGAGCATGCTGGCCCATTTCGGCAAGCCCTATCATTCGACCAAGGGCAAGCCCGGCGGCGGACTCGGGCTGTTCCTGGCGGTGAACGTCGTGCGCAAGCTCGGCGGCACCGTCACCGCGCGCAACCGGCGCCTGGAGGAGGGCGGCGGCGCCGAAGTGTCCGTGCGCCTGCCCCTGGCCGCGATCGAACTGGAGGAAACAGACGATGCAGAATCCTGAGCCGCTGCTGCTCATCATCGAAGACGACGACGCCTTCGCCCGCACCCTGACCCGCTCCTTCGAGCGGCGCGGCTACCGGGTGCTGGGCGCGACCGGCCACGACGAGGCCCAGGCCCTGCTGGCCCAGCACAACCCCGGCTACGCCGTGGTCGACCTGAAACTCAAGGGCAATACCTCGGGCCTGGCCTGCGTGCAGCTGCTGCACGAGCACGACCCGGACATGCTGATCGTGGTGCTGACGGGCTTTGCCAGCATCGCCACCGCGGTCGAGGCGATCAAGCTGGGCGCCGTGCAATACCTGGCCAAGCCGTCGGACGCCGACGACATCGAGGCCGCCTTCGGCCACGTGGCCGGCAGCGCCGACGTCGAGGTCACGAATCGATCGACCTCGATCAAGACGCTGGAATGGGAGCGCATTCACGCCGTGCTGGCCGAGACCGACTTCAATATCTCGGAGGCCGCGCGACGGCTGGGCATGCACCGGCGCACCCTGGCGCGCAAGCTCGAAAAACAGCGGGTCAAGTAGATGCGCGCGCCGCGAGTCTGGCCGGGCGTGGCGCCGGGCCTGGTCCTGATTCTGGTCCTGGCCCTGGGTGGCTGCGGGCGCGACGCTGCCGCGCCCGCGGCAGGCGTGGCCGGCGCCGCCGGCGCGCCGTCGGCGGCCCGGATCGAGGCCGGGCGCAAGCTGTTCGCGCGCTGCGCCGGTTGCCACCAGGTGGGGCCGAATGCGGGCAATATCTTCGGGCCGCAGCTCAACGGCGTGCTCGGCCGCCAGGCGGGCGGCGTGGCCGGCTACGCCTATTCGCCGGCGATGAAAGCGTCCAGGCTGGTATGGGACGAACGGAACCTGGCCGCCTTCATCCGCGACTCCGACGCGGTCATACCCGGCAACAGCATGCGCTTCATGAATTTCATGAGCGAACAGCAGGCCGGGGACATCGTCGCCTACCTGGCCACGCAGGGCGATCGCTAGCCGTTGCGGCAGCGTGGAACGCAACCCGACGTAGGCGCCCGGCAGCAGCGCGGCGCCCGCCAGCAATCCCGGCATCCGCTCGGCAGCCATCCCGGTAACGTTTCTTCTAATACGCCCCATCTGTTTCATCCATGTCAATATTTTCGCGCGCACAAGGCGCGCAAGATGCGCTGACGATCGGATTCCTACGACAATGTGCGGGTAGGGCGCCATATCGCCTGTCTGTACATTCGCACAAATAGGGTTGCCACGATTATATTTTTCGTGCAGTATAGCTGGGTGGCAACCGGTAGCGTCCGGGAGCCCGATCAGCGATGAGGCGGCTCAACCCGTTTCTTTTTGCCCCCCGCGTTCGCCGGGGGGCATTTTTCGACACGCGGCGCAGCGTTTCCCCATCTGCCGCGTCTGGCGCTCCCCCGCGCCGAATCGGACCATCGTGCCTGCGCGGCTCCCTGCCGCCGGTTGGCGCGTCCTACCGGAGGATTGGATGAGCGAGCTGCTTTCACTCACGCATGCGCTGGCCTGGCCGCTGGCGCTGACGCTGGCCTGGATGGCTGGCGAACTGCTGTACCGCTGGGCCAACGTGCCGCGCATCTCCATCTATGGCTTGTGCGGTTTCGTGTTCGGCAACCTGTCGAGCGGCTACCTGCCGCCGGCGCAGGCCGACAACTTCATGATGCTGGCCAACCTCGGTTTCGGCCTGATGCTGTTCGAGCTCGGCTACCGCATCAACCTGCGCTGGCTGCGCACCAATCCCTGGCTGCTGCTCACTTCGGTGCTGGAAGCCGGCCTGACCTGGGCCGCCGTGTACTACGTCTCGCGCATCTGCGGCCTGGCCGTGCTCCCGGCCTGCCTGCTGGCGGCCCTGGCCATGGCCAGCTCGCCGGCCGGCCTGCTGCGCATCGTCAACGAGCAGGGCGGCGGCGGCCAGGTGACCGAGCGCGCCATGCACCTGACGGCGCTGAACTGCGTGCTGGCCGTGTTCGTGTTCAACGTGACGGTGGGCTTCGGCGTGTTCCAGACCTCGGGCGACGTGGTCCACGCCAGCTGGACCGGCCTGGTGGTGCTGGCCGCGTCGAGCGGCCTGGGCGCGGCGCTGGGCTGGCTGCTGCCGCTGTGGCAGCGCGTGGCCAGCCATGTGCGCTCCAACTCCACGCTCACGTTCGCGGTATTCGTCTTCCTGCTGGTGGCGATCACCCATGTGCTGAAACTGTCGCCGGTGCTGGCGGCGCTGACTTTCGGCCTGGTGGCGCGCCACCGCCGCGTCACCCTGAGTCCGGCGCAGCGCAACTTCGGCGCCCTGGGCGACCTCCTGACCGTGCTGCTGTTCTTTTTCGTGGCCACCACCATCGCCTGGCAGCCGACCGCCGAGGGCCTGATGCTGGGCCTGTTGCTGCTGCTGGTGCGCGCCCTGGTCAAGGTCGGGGTCTGCACCGCCACCGCGCGGGTGTCGGGCATCCCGGCGCGCAAGGGCGCCCTGACCGGGGTGGCGATCATGCCGCTGACCGTGTTCGCCATCATCCTGATCGAGCAGACCCGGCGCTCGGGCGTCGACCTGTTCGACACCCTCGCGCCGCTGGCCCCGCTGGCGGCGATGGCCATGATCCTGGAGGTGCTGGCGCCGATCCTGACCCAGATCGCGCTGACCGGCGCGCGCGAGTCGGGTTTTACCAGATACAAGAACGTCGTGAAGGAGGACAAGGATGCCGCTGCCTGAATTTTCGCGCTCGGAACCGCTGACCATGGGGGTCGAGCTGGAGCTGCAGCTCGTCGGCCTGTCGGATTTCGACCTGGCCCCGGCCTCGCCGGACATGCTCGACCTGCTGGCGCGCGCGCCGTTCCCCGGCGCCGTCACGCCCGAGATCACCGAGAGCATGATCGAGATAAACAGCAGCATCCATACCGGCTACGCGCCGCTGGTGGACGAGCTGCGCCTGATCCGCGACACGCTGCTGCGCGCGGGCGACCGCCTGAACGTGGGCGTGTGCGGCGGCGGCACCCATCCGTTCCAGCAGTGGACCGAACGCCGCATCTACGAAAAGCCGCGTTTTCGCGAAGTCTCGGCGCTGTACGGCTACCTGGCCAAGCAGTTCACCGTGTTCGGCCAGCACGTGCACATCGGCTGCGGCAGCGGCGACAACGCCCTGTTCCTGCTGCATGCGCTGAACCGCTACATCCCGCACTTCATCGCGCTGTCGGCTTCGTCGCCCTTCCTGCAGGGCAGCGACACCCAGTTCCATTCCTCGCGCCTGAACTCGGTGTTCGCCTTTCCGCTGTCGGGCCGGGCGCCATTCCTGCTGACATGGGCCGACTTCGAGCGCGGTTACTTCAGGCGCATGGAAGACACCGGCATCGTGCGCAGCATGAAGGACTTCTATTGGGACCTGAGGCCGAAACCCGAATACGGCACCATCGAGCTGCGCGTGTGCGACACCCCGCTCACGGTCGAGCACGCGGCGGCGCTGGCGGCCTACCTGCAAGCGCTGTGCAGCTACCTGCTGGAGGGTAACGAAGCGCCGCCGCGCGAGGACGACTACCTGGTCTACAACTACAACCGCTTCCAGGCCTGCCGCTTCGGCCTGGACGGCAATATCGTGCTGCCCCAGGCACACCAGCAGGTCAGCCTGCGCGACGATATCCTGGCCACCCTGGCGCGCATCGCGCCGCACGCCGAGCGACTCGGATCGAGCGCCGCGCTGGCCCACCTGTCGGGGATGGCGAAGGCGGTCGGCGACGCCGCACAGCTGCGCATCGTGCACGAGCACGAGGGCAGCGTGGAGGCGATGGTCAATCTGGCGTTGGGGAAATTCCGCAGCGAGGTATAAGCGCTAGGCTTGGCCCAGCGGGATCTTGCCCGCCGCCTCATCCGCGTCGAGGCGGGCGATGAGCGTCGCCAGGTCCTGCTCCAGGCGCAGCAGGGTGGCTTCGTCCAGCGTGGCCAGCGCGCTCGGCAGCACGCCGGCCGCCGGGCCGGGGACCCGGCGCAGCACTTCCTGGCCTGCCGGCAAGATGCGCAGCGCGACGTTGCGCCGGTCCGCGCCTTCGCGCGCCGCCGCCACGTAGCCGCGCTCGACCAGGCCGCGCGCCAGGTTGCTGGCGGTCGACTGGTGGATGTCCATGGCGCGCCCCAGGCTGGTGGCGCCGATGCCCGGCTGGCTCTCGATCACCGACAGCGCCCAGACCTGGGCCCCGCCCAGGCCGGCGTCACGCTCGAGCTGGCGAAAGTGCGTCTTGACGGCATTGAAGACGATACGGAACTGGCGCAGCACGCGCTGGGGCGGCGCGTCGGTGGAAGCGGGCATGGATTCTCGATTGGGTTCGGACGGCATGGGCGAGATGATAATGCAACAGCCGGCGAAGCGGGGCCGGGCCGTTCGCTTTTTCTTGGCGCCCGGGTTCCCCCGAACGCCCCGTTCTGCGCTAGCATCGATTCATGCGAAGCGCATCCGCCAGCCCTGGTGTCCCGCGGCGCGGCCTGTCCCTGGCCGCGATGGGCACCTGCCTGCTCGGTCTGGTGCTTACCTCGCTGCTGTGCGGCGTGGTGCGCAAGGTGGAGGTCGACCGCGCCCAGGCCGAATTCCACCAGCGCGCCGTGGTGCGGGTCGCGGCCGTGACCCGCGCCTTCGCCGAGGCCACCGACGCCGCGCGCGCCGTCAACCTGTTCTTCCGCGCTTCGAGCAACGTCACGCGCGCAGAGTTCGACGCCTTCGCCCAGCCGCTGGTGGCGCGCCACGGCTACCTGCAGGCGCTGGTGTGGCAGCGCTTCGTCAGCCAGGGCGAGCGGGCCGCCTTCGAGGCCGAGCGGCGCGCGTTCTGGCCCGGCTTCGAGATCCGCGAACGCGTCAGGACCGGGGCGCCCGCCCTGGTCCGGGCCGGCGTGCGCTGGCGCTACCTGGTCGACGACTACGTGGCGCCGATCGTCGGCAATGAGCCCACCTTCGGCTACGATGCCTGGTCCAACGCGCCGCAGCGGGTCCCGACCCAGCGTGCGATCGACACCGGCGAGCCGGCCGCCAGCCCCATCATCGACCTGCTGCAGGGCGGCGGGGCGCGCCAGGGGGTGCTGATCGCCTTGCCGGTCTACCGCAGCGGCGCCCGGCCGCTGGACACGCCGGCGCGGCGCGCGGCCGTGGTGGGCGCCACCGGGGTGGTGATCGACGTCGCCCTGCTGGTTGGCGGCACCCTCGAATCGGTGCGCCTGCTCGACGACGACTTCGCGCTGTCGCTGCGCGGCCCGGACGCCCTCGGCAACCTGGTCACCGCCTATCAGCACGGCAGGCTCGCCACGCCCGAGGACTGGCGGGAGCGCCTGCTGCACGGCCTGGGCCTGCGCCACGCCGAAGCGTTCGAGATCGCCGGCAGTGCCTGGCAGGTGGTGGTCGAGGAGCGGCCGGCGGCGCTGGGCAGCCACATGGCCGAGCTGGTGGCCATGGCGCTGGGCCTGATCCTGAGTTTCGCCGCCGCCGCTCTGGTGCAGCAGCGGGTGGCGCGCACGCGCCGCATCGAGGCCCTGGTCGAGGAGCGCACCGCGGCGCTCGAGCGCGCCACCGGCTCGCTGCGGCTGTACGAACGCGCGATGGAGGCCAGCGCCAATCCGATCCTGCTGGTCGACGCCGAGCAGCCGGGCTACCCGATCGAATACGCCAACCCGGCCTGCGAGCGCACCTTCGGCTATGCGTTGCACGAGCTGGCCGGCCAGCCGCTCAAGCTGCTCGCCGGCCCGGACGCCGACCAGCCGGCGCTGCAGGAGCTGCGCCGCGCCCTGCACCAGCAGCGCGAGGAGCACGCCCTGGTGACGGTCCATACCCGCGACGGGGTGGAGCTGATCGGCGACGTCTACGTGGCGCCGGTGCGCCGCGCCGACGGCCGGGCCGGGCATTTCGTGGTCACCGTCTACGACGTCACCACCGCCAAGCGCTACGAGGCCGAGCTCGAACGCCATGCCCACTACGACACGCTGACCGGGCTGGCCAACCGGGCCCTGCTGTCCGACCGCATCGAGCGCGCCACCGCGAATGCCGGCGGCGCGCCGGTATGGACCGTGCTGCTCGACTTCGACCACTTCAAGCTGATCAACGACACCCTCGGCCGGCGCGCCGGCGACGAGGCGCTGCGCATGCTCGCCACGCGCATCAAGGGCGCGCTGCGCCCGGCCGACACCGCGGCCCGGGTCGGCGGCGACGACTTCGTGCTGGTGCTGGTCGGCGTGGCCGACGAACGCCAGGCCGCGGCCCGCATCCAGCAGGTGCGCGAGGCGGTGAGCGAACCGATCCACCTGGCCGGCCAGCGCCTGGTGCTCAGCTGCAGCGCCGGCGTGGCCGCGTTCCCGGCCGACGGGCTGGACGCCGACACCCTGGTCAAGCACGCCGAGATCGCGATGTACCGCGCCAAGGCCATCGGCCGCAACGGCGTACAGTTCTATGCCCCGCACATGAATGCCGAGGCCTTCGACCGCCTGGCCCTGGAGAGCGCGCTGCGCCATGCGCTGCAGGACGACCAGTTCGAGCTGCATTTCCAGCCGCAGGTCGACCTGGCCAGCGGCAGCGTGGTCGGCAACGAGGCGCTGATCCGCTGGCGCCATCCGCTGCTGGGCACGGTCCGGCCGGACCGCTTCATCGCCCTGGCCGAAGAAACCGGCCTGATCGTGCCGATCGGCGCCTGGGTGCTGCGCACGGCCTGTCGCCAGAACCGGCGCTGGCAGCGCGCCGGGCTGGGACCGCTGCGCATCGCGGTCAACCTGTCGGCGCGCCAGTTCGCCGAGCCGGACCTGGTCGATACCGTGGCCCAGGTGCTGGCCGAGACCGGCCTGCCGCCGGCCTCGCTCGAGATCGAGCTCACCGAAAGCATGATGGTGGCCGACGCCGATGCCGCCATCCACACCATGCAATGTCTCAAGCGCATGGGCGTCAAGCTGTCCATCGACGACTTCGGCACCGGCTATTCGAGCCTGCAATACCTCAAGCGCCTGCCGGTCGACGTGCTCAAGATCGACCGCACGTTCGTGCAAGACATCGTGGGCAACCCGGACGGCGCGGCCATGGTCGACGCCATCATCTCGCTGGCCCACAGCCTGCGCATGGGGGTGATCGCCGAAGGGGTGGAGACGATCGAGCAGCTCGACTACCTGCGCGGCTGCGGCTGCGACGAGGTGCAGGGCTATGTCTACAGCCGTCCGCAGCCGGCCGCGCAGGTCGAGGCGCTGCTGCGCGCCGGCCGGGTGGAGCCGGTCGCCAGCACCGCCTGAGCCCGCGCGAGGCCATGCGGGTCGCGTCCCGTCCCGTGGCGGCGCACGCGGTCAGCTATACTTGCCCCACATTGTGACTTCGATCAGGGCAGGAACAGCGAGTGGACCAGAAACAGAACGACGAGAACACGGCAAACGCGGACGCCGCGCCCACCGTGCAGCAACGCCTCAAGCTGGTTTCCCGGCGCCTGGCCCGGCGCCTGCTGGCCGGCGCCTCGACCCGGGCCGGCGCCCTCAAGACCGGCGCCCGCGCGCGCCTGCACGGCCGGCCGCTGCCGGTCAAGCTGGCCCTGGTGTCGCTCTGGAGCCTGGCCGCCGGCCTGATGGCGATCCTGGCCTGGCTCCTGATCCTGATCCCGTTCACCCCGGGCATCGACGACCTCGAGCAGGTCAGCCGCTCGCGCCCGACCGTGATCCTGGACGCCGGCGGCCGCCCGCTCGGCACGTTCGAAAAAGGGCTCCAGGAACGCGTTCGGCTGTCGCAGGTGTCGCCGCACGTGGTCGAGGCGCTGATCTCGACCGAGGACCACCGCTTCTACCAGCACCACGGCGTCGACTTCAAGCGCGTGGCCGGCGCGCTCTGGGCCAGCCTCAAGGGCGACCCGCAGGGCGGCTCGACCATCACGCAGCAACTGGCGCGCAATATGTTCCCGCAAGAGATCGGCCGCGCCCGCAGCGTGAGCCGCAAGATGAAGGAACTGATCACCGCGATCAAGATCGAGAACACCTACAGCAAGACGCAGATCCTGGAAGCCTACCTGAACACGGTGCCTTTCCTGTACAACGCCTACGGCATCGAGATGGCGGCGCGGACCTACTTCGGCAAGCCGGCGGCCCGGCTCGACGTGCTGGAGTCGGCGACCCTGGTCGGCATGCTCAAGGGCACCCATTACTACAATCCAGTCGCCAATTCCAAGCGCTCGCTGGCGCGCCGCAACGTGGTGCTGGGCCAGATGCGCAAGCACGGCGCCTTCGACGACAAGCGTTACGCGCAACTGGTCAAGCGTCCGCTGCGCCTGCGCTTCGCGCGCCTGCCCGACCGCAGCGGCAAGGACGACCATTTCACCCACCACGTGCGCAAGTGGCTGCTCGACTGGGCCGACGAGAACGACTACAACCTGCAGCTCGACGGCCTGGTGGTGCGCACCACGCTCGACCCGGAACTGCAGGCGGCGGCCGAGCGCGCGGTGCGGCGCCAGGCCGACATCCTGCAGGCGATCGCCGACGTCGAGTGGGCCAACCCCAACCTGCCGCGTTCGACCGCCACCGCCACCTATACGGCGATCCGCCCGAACATCGACCCGTTCTCGTACTACTGGATCAGCAATGCGCGCGTGCTGGACGCCTTCGTGCGCGAGAGCGGCGCCTACCGCAGCGCGGTCGAGGAGGGCGAAGCGCCGGCGGCCGCCCTCAAGCGCCTGAAAGCCGATCGCGGCTTCATGAATGAACTCAAGAGCGCCAAGTCGCGCCTCGAGGCCGGCTTCGTCGCGCTCGACCCGGCCAGCGGCGAGGTCAAGGCCTGGGTCGGCAGCCGTGACTTCGAGCGCGACCAGTACGACCACGTGGCCCAGGCCGCACGCCAGCCGGGGTCGACCTTCAAGCCTTTCGTCTATGGCGCCGCGCTCGAGCGCGGCATCCCGCCCGACCAGGCTTACCGCGACGTGGTGCGGGAATTCAAGGGCGACGACGGCAGCACCTGGCGCCCGACCGACATGGACGGCAACAGCGGCCGCTCGATGCCGATGCGCGACGGCCTGGTGTTCTCGAAGAACACGATCACCGCCCAGGTGAGCCAGGAAGTCGGCATCGGGCCCATCGTGCGCCTGGCCCAGGGCCTGGGCGTGCGCCAGAGCCGGCTGGAGGAGGTGCCCTCGCTGGCCCTGGGCACCAGCCCGGTCACCCTGCTCGAGATGGTGAGCAGCTACGCCACCATCGCGGCCCTGGGCGAATACCGCAAACCGATCTTTGTCCGCACCATCGAGGACCGCGAGGGGAATGTAATCGCCGATTTCGGCGCCGGCCAGCCCGAGCGCGCGATGTCGCGCGAGTCGGCCGAAGCGCTGATCGACATGCTGCGCGGCGTCGTCACCCGCGGCACCGGCAACGGGGTGCGCAACCGCTTCGGCATCCGCGGCGACCTGGCGGCCAAGACCGGCACCAGCCAGAACAACCAGGACGGCTGGTTCATCATGATGCATCCGCACCTGGTGGCCGGGTCCTGGGTCGGTTTCAACGACAACCGGGTCACCATCCGCAGCAGCTACTGGGGGCAGGGCGGCCATAATGCGGCGCTGGTGGTGGGCGACTTCTTCCGCGGCGCATTCGACGCCGGCAGCCTGGACGACAAGGCGACGCTGCCCGGCTGGCGCGCGCCCGCGCCGCGCCGCTACGTGGAGGAAGAAGAGCCGGAAGAATTCTTCACCGACGAAGCGTACGAAGTGGTGCCGGAAGAAGGCCCGGAACCGATGGAGGTCGCGCCGCTGCCCGAGCAGATCGTGCCGGTAGAGCCGCCCGAGCCGCTCGAGCCGGCCGAACCGCCGCTGCAGCCTAGCGCGCTGCCGTCCGGGTTCCCGGCCCCGTCGGGCGATCCGCTTCCTGCGCCAGCGCCGGATCTGCCTTGAGCAGCGGATAGGGATTGATCGCGCCGCCGGTGTCGTACACGCCATAGTGCAGATGCGGCGGCGTGCCCTTGGCGTTGCCGGTGTTGCCGACATAGCCCAGCACCCGGCCGGCCTCGATGCGCATGCCGGGCTGGACGTCCGAGTAGCCGTCCAGGTGAGCATAATAATGGCGCTGGCCGCCGGGACCGAGCACCCATACCACCAGGCCGCCGAGGCGATTGGTGCCCACGCGCGTGACGATGCCTTCGGTGCTGGACACGACCGGGGTGCCGCGCCTGGCGAAGATGTCGATGCCCTCGTGCTTGCGGCCTTCGCTGCGCGCGCCATGCCAGGTGTCGCGCAGGGCGCGCCGCTGCACGCCCTCGACCGGCACCGGCAGCGCCAGTGGCGTGGGCATGGCCGCCAGGCGCATGGTGTACAGGGCCCGTTCGATGTAGGGTTCGAGCAGCCCGTATCCCAGCACGAGGATGGCGGCGACGAAGAGGCTACGCAGGAAAACGGTCATGGCGGCTCCGCTGGACGGTGGTCATGCAAACCAGTTGGGGACGCTCACGCGCTTTCACAGGGAAAACCGGAAGATTGCAGCCAGTCGTCCAGACGCGCCTCGGCGCTCCATCGTCGACGTTGCCGCTTCCTGGCGCCGCAAGGGCGAACAGCATGCATGTCCGGGACAGCCGTTCATGCGGGCGCGGCCCGACTGCACCTGCTCGCTTACCGCCAATCCAGGCCTTATTTCCCCGGTGATGACCTTCGCTGGCGGGCTTCATGCGTCTGGAAATTGCCAAAACAGCCATGTTCAAAATCTTTCTTCGCGTGGAACATGAAAAATGTCCCAATTCGGCGTAAACATCCATGGACGGAAAGTATTGCCGTATGTAAACTATCTGAATGGTCAGATAGTAAGGAGCACACGATGGACAAGAATCACAAGGGTGAACTGGTCGGCAGCAGGACGCCGGAGCAGCTCGAGAATGACCGCCGCTTCAAGGAGGCGGCGCTCAAGCAGATTGCCGACAGCGGCGAGAACTGGGCGATTCACAGCCTGGCGGTCATGAAGCGCAATGCGCTCGCGCGCGTGCTGTACCTGAACGACCTGTACCGGGACATCGTCACGGTGCCGGGCGTGATCTGCGAATTCGGCGTCCAGTGGGGCGCCAGCCTGTCGGTCCTGCTCAACCTGCGCAACATGTACGAGCCGTATAACGTCGAACGCTTCATCTACGGCTTCGACACCTTCACCGGTTTCGCGTCGGTGCACGAAAAGGACGGCGCGGCGGCCAAGGTCGGCGACTATGCATCGGTCGACGGTTACGAGACCACGCTGGCCGAGATCCTGGGCTATCACGAGTCGATCTCGGCCTTCCAGCACCAGCGCAAGTTCGAGCTGATCAAGGGCGACGCCACGCAGACCATCGATACGTGGCTCGACGCCAATCCGGGCGCCACGATCGCCCTCGCGATCTTCGACATGGACGTCTACGCGCCCACCAAGGCGGTGCTCGAGAAGATCAAGCCGCGCCTGACGAGCCGCTCGGTCCTCGTCTTCGACGAGTTCACGCACCAGAAATTCCCGGGCGAGGTGCAGGCGGTGAGGGAAGTCTTCGACATGCGCGACGTCGAATTCACGCGCAGCATTCACCAGAGCCACGTGGCGATCATGAAGTTCCGCTGAAGCGTCCCGCCCGGCCTTGCGATTGGCTCAGAGGATCGGCGTGCCGCCCGTCACCGCGATGCGCGCGCCCGAGATATAGCTCGCCTCGTTTGATGCCAGCATCACGAACGCCGGCGCCACTTCCTTCGGCTGGCCGGCGCGCTTCATCGGCACCTGGCTGCCGAAGTTCTCGACTTCTTCGGGCGGCATGGTCGACGGGATCAGCGGCGTCCAGATCGGGCCCGGCGCCACCGAGTTCACGCGGATGCCTTTCTCGGCCAGCAGCTGGGCCAGGCCGGCGCTGAAATTGGCGATCGCGCCCTTGGTGGCGGCATAGGCGAGCAGGGTGGGCTTCGGATTGTCCGAATTGATCGAGGTGGTGTTGATGATCGACGCGCCCGGCGCCATGTGCTTCACTGCCGCCTTGCAAAGGTGGAACATGGCGGTGATGTTCACCTGGAAGGTGTAGTCCCACTCGTCGTCCGGGATCTCATCGAGCGTGTCGTGCGACATCTGGAACGCGGCATTGTTGACCAGCACGTCGATGCGGCCGAACTCGGCCACCGCCTTGTCGATGATGGCGCGGCAGTGGGCGCGCTCGGCGATATCGCCCGGCACCAGGATGGCGCGGCGGCCGGCTTCCTCGACCAGGCGCGCGGTCTCGCGTGCGTCGTCGTGCTCGTTCAGGTAGGAAATGAGCACGTCGGCGCCCTCGCGCGCGAAGGCCAGCGCGACCGCGCGGCCGATGCCGCTGTCCCCGCCGGTGATCACGGTGGCCTTGTCCTGCAGGCGGCCGGAGCCGCGGTAGCTGGTTTCGCCGTGGTCGGCTTGCGGGGTCAATTCGGCTTCGCGGCCGGGCGGTTGTTGCTGTTGCTTGGGAATATCCATCGTGTGCTCCATATCTGGGAAAAATAGCGGGGCGCGGACCGGCCGGCGGCGGGTCCGCGCGATCGACTGTGTGGCCTTTCAGCGGCCGAGGTGCTCGCGCACCGCGCTGGCGCTCACGCCAACCTGGTCGACGGCGCGCTGCAGCTCCTCGCGGGTCACGCCCAGCGCCTCGGTCCAGTAACGCACTTCGTGCTCTTCGTGCATGTTGATGCGCGAACGGTCCTGCTGGCCGCGCTTGTTCAAGTCATCCGACATGATTCGCTCCCGGTTTTACGATGAGTGGAAGAAGATGAGTCACAGCGTGACAGTCTCGTCGGGCAGTTTCCGTTAGCTGCCACACGCTGGGGCGAGATCCGGGCAGGCAAATGCGCCGCCATGCCAGGCAACGCATTTTGAGGTACGCTTGCGGTATTCGAATGGCAATACATCAGGAGTTTTCATGGCTGTCCCCTACGCTACCAACCAACCCGAACGCAGCGCCATCGACGCCAGCCAGGGCCTGGTCGCCCTCGACTTCGGCGCCAACTGGTGCGGCTATTGCCGCGCCGCCGAGCCGCTGATCGACCAGGCGCTGGGCGACTATCCGACCGCCCGGCACGTCAAGGTCGAGGACGGCCCCGGCCGGGCGCTGGGCCGCTCGTTCCGCATCAAGCTGTGGCCGACGGTCGTGGTGCTCAAGGACGGCCAGGAGGTGACGCGCGTGGTGCGTCCGGTCGACGCCGACGCGGTGCGTCAGGCCCTGGCCCAGGCGGGTGCATGAGCGAGGCGGCAACCCAAGCCGCGGGCAACAAGCCCCGCACCGTCCTGTTTGCGAGCCTGATCGGCACCACGATCGAGTTCTACGATTTCTACATCTACGCCACCGCCGCGGTACTGGTGTTTCCGCGCCTGTTCTTCCCGGCCGCCGACCCCGGCGCGGCGACCCTGCAGTCGCTGGCGACGTTCGCCATCGCCTTCTTCGCGCGCCCGGTCGGCTCGGCCGTGTTCGGCCACTTCGGCGACCGCGTCGGCCGCAAGGCGACCCTGGTCGCGGCCCTGCTCACGATGGGCATCTCGACCATCCTGATCGGCATGCTGCCCACTTACGCCCAGATCGGCGTGGCGGCGCCGCTGCTGCTGGCGCTGTGCCGCTTCGGCCAGGGGCTCGGACTGGGCGGCGAGTGGGGCGGGGCGGTGCTGCTCGCCACCGAGAATGCGCCGCCGGGCAAGCGCGCCTGGTATGGCATGTTCCCGCAACTGGGCGCGCCGATCGGCTTCTTCCTGTCCGGCGGCGTCTTCCTGCTGCTGGGCGAGCTGATGAGCGACGAAGCCTTCTTCGCCTGGGGCTGGCGGATTCCCTTCCTGGCCAGCGCCCTGCTGGTGGCGGTGGGCCTGTACATCCGCCTGAAAATCACCGAGACGCCCGACTTCCAGAAGGTGCTGGACCAGAAGGCGCGGGTCAAGGTGCCGATGGTGGCCGTGCTGCGCGACCACCGCCGCGCGCTGGTGCTCGGAACGCTGACCGCCCTGTCGACCTTCGTCATCTTCTACCTGATGACGGTGTTCGCCCTGACCTGGGGCACGGCGCAGCTGGGCTACACGCGCCAGGAGTTCCTGGTGCTGCAGCTGTTCGCGGTCGTGTTTTTCGCGCTCACGATTCCGCCGTCGGCGCTCCTGGCCGACAGCCGCGGGCGGCGCAGCGCCATGATGCTGGTGAGCGCCGCGATCGCCGTGTTCGGACTGCTGTACGGGCCGCTGTTCGGCGCCGGCGGCTGGGTCGCGGTTACCCTGTTCATGGTGCTCGGCATGTGCCTGGTGGGCTTCACCTATGGCCCGCTCGGCACCTTGCTGGCCGAGATGTTCCCGGCCGAGGTGCGCTACACCGGCGCCTCGCTCACCTTCAACTTCGCCGGCATCCTCGGCGCCTCGGTGGCGCCGTATATTGCGCTATGGCTGGCCACGAATCACGGGCTGGAATTCGTCGGCTACTACCTGAGCGGCGCGGCGCTCGTCAGCCTGGTCGCCCTGGCGCTGGCCAAGAGCCTGGTGCCGTCCGACGCCAGGTGAGCGCACGCAGGTTCGGGAGCCTCGAAGCGCGATCTGCGTCGTGCGCCGACGAGGCCTCCCTGGACGCGCTCTACCTCGACTCCCGTCCCGACCTCGGGGCGCTGCCGGTGCCGCGCGCCGTCATCGAGGGCATCGCGCGCCATCAACGCGCCATGCAGGCCGACGGTTACGCGCGGCGCTTTGCCACGCTCCAGACGTGGCTGGTGACCGATGGGGAGCGCCCGGTCGCGCGCATCGTGCTGGCCGGGGAGGGCGGCGCGCTGCGCGTGGTGGACCTGTCGGTGGCGCTGGCCGCGCGGCGCAAGGGTGTCGCCAGATCCCTGCTGCACGCGCTGCAGGATGAGTACGAGCGCATCGCGCTGCGTGTGCGCAGCGCGAACGTCGCCGCGCGCCGCCTGTACGAAGGACTCGGCTTCACGCTCCTGCGCGCCGACGACGCCGCCATGGAGCTTGAATGGCGCCGATCGAGAGCAGATGCGTACGACGCCTCTCAGAACGAGTAGACCATCGTCAGCGAAGTCTGGGTATCGGTGTTCTTCTTGTCGTCCGGGACGTTGCTGTCGTTGCGCACGCTGAAGCCGGCCTTCATCTGCATGCTGCCGTTGATCTTGGTGCTGAGCGAGGTTTCGGCCACCGAGTGGGTGTTGCCGGTGCCTTTCTCGACGCTGACGGTCTGCGCGAAGAAGGCCGATGGGCTGACCTGCCAGCGGAACTGGGCGGCGCTACGCACCGTCATGCCTTTTTCTTCTTCGTCGTTGTCGCGCACGCCGACCGAATAGCCCGGACCGATCTCGACGTCGAGCGTCTTGTCGGGCGCGGTATACCAGCGCGAGCCGTAACCGATGCCGACCGTCGAGTAGCGCGAATAGGCGCCGAACTTGTCGTCGGTATGCGAAGCGAGCACGAAGGCGCGGCGGCCGTCGCCCAGCAGCTTGAGCGAAGCCTTGGCCGAGGTGGCCCAGCGCTGGGCCGAGCGGCTTTTCTGGCGCTCGCCGAACTCGTCTTCGTACTCGTCTTCCTTGAAGAAGCCGCTGGCGATGAATTCGTGGCTCCAGCGCGAGGTTTCGTGGCGGGCATCGATCTTGCCCGTCACCGACGTGCCGTTGGTGTTGCCCGAGGTCGTGATCGCGCCCAGCTCGGCGGAGGTGAACCACCCGCCATCGGGAATCGCCGGCTTCGCGACGATCAGCGGCGCGTGGACGTCGCCGATTTGGGGAAGGTCGGGAGCGGCGAGCGCCGCACCCGGGATGCCAGCCAGGGCCAGCGCCAGGATCGAGAGTGGTTTCATCAGCTTCAAGCGGCCGCATGGGTTGCGCCTTACCGCACGGCGTACCCAGGGCGACCGGCCATCGTTCGTGGATCGTGCGCGACCGTGATGGTAGCCGCGAGTTGGCGGACATTGTAACGCAAGGACAGCACGAAGCGATGCAATCGGGCACGTACCGGGCGCTGTTTAGTCGCGACCGGCGCGAACGACCGGTCACTTTTTCTGCGGGCGGCTCAGGCGCCGACGTAGACGATCTTGAAGGCGAACAGCCCCGCGATCACCCACACCACCGGCTTGACTTCGCGCGCGCGCCCGGTCAGCAGCTTGAGCGCCGCATAGCTGATGAAACCGAAGGCGATGCCCTCGGCGATCGAATAGGTGAACGGCATGGTCAGGGCGGTGATGGCGGCCGGGATGCTCTCGGTGCTGTCGCCCCATTCGACGTCGCCCAGGTCGGACAGCATCAGGCAGGCCACGAACAGCAGCGCCGGCGCGGTGGCGTAGGGCGGCACCACGGCCGCCAGCGGCGCGATGAACAGGCAGGCCAGGAACAGCGCGGCCACGGTCAGGGCGGTAAGGCCGGTGCGCCCGCCGGCCTGTACGCCGGACGCGCTTTCCAGGTAGGCGGTGGTGCTCGAGGTGCCCAGCACGCTGCCGGCGACGATGGCGCCGCTGTCGGCCAGCAGGGCCTTGTTCAGGCGGTCCATCTTGCCCTCGACCAGGAGGCCGGCGCGGCGCGCCACGCCCATCAGGGTGCCGGTGGCGTCGAACAGTTCGACCAGGAAGAACACCAGCACCACGTTCAGGATGCCGGCCCCGAGGGCGCCCACGATGTCGAGCTGGAACAGGGTCGGCTCGATCGACGGCGGCAGCGAGAACAGGCCCTGGTAGGTGTTCCCGCCGAAGAAGAAGCTGAGCACAGTCACCAGCACGATGCCGATCAGGATCGCGCCGCGCACGCGCAGGCGGTCGAGCGCCACGATGACGAAGAAGCCGACCACCGCCATGATCGCGGCCGGCTGGTGCAGGTCGCCGGCCTTGACCAGGGTGGCTTCGTTGGCGACCACGATGCCGGCGTTCTTGAGGGCGATCAGGGCCAGGAACATGCCCAGGCCCACCGTGATCGCGATCCGCATCGAGCGCGGGATGCCGTCCACGATCATGGCGCGCAATCCCACCATGGTGACCAGGATGAACAGGCAGCCGGAGATGAACACGGCGCCCAGCGCCGCCTGCCAGGGGATGCCCATGCCGAGCACCACGGCGTAGGCGAAATAGGCGTTCAGGCCCATGCCGGGCGCCATCGCGATCGGATAGTTGGCGTACAGGCCCATGAGGGCGGTGCCCCCGGCGGCCACCAGGCAGGTGGCGACGAACACCGCGTCCTTCGGCATGCCGGCGTCGCCCAGGATCGAGGGGTTGACGAAGATGATGTAGACCATCGTCAGGAAGGTGGTCAGCCCGGCCATCATCTCGGTGCGGATGTCGGTCTTGTTTTCGCTGAGTTTGAAGAGTCGTTCGAACATGGGGGACTTTCGGGATAGGTTTTTGCCCGAAGCATAACACCGGGCCACCGCGCCTGCACCATGGCGCTACGCCGGCCCACGCGGCGGTGTTACCATGCCGGCTCGAACCTCCCCAATTTTGCCCATCCATTTCCACACTATGCCGAAGAACAAGCGTCCCGCACCCCGCACCTCGAACAACACGCGCGAACCCGACACCGACGCACAAGCCCGGCTGATGGCCGACATGGCCCTCGAGATCGCCGAGCGCGAGGACGATGCGGCGCAAGGCGACGAGCAGGCCGAAGCCCTGGCCGGCCTGGTGCGCAAGGCGATCCGCAGGAAGCATGACGAGGTGCTGTACGAGGCGATCGAACTGGCGCGCTACACCGACCCGCTGGCCTGCCGCCTGCTGCGCGCGCGCGTGGAAGAAGAAGCCGCCACCCTGCGCATCCGGCGCGACGACGGTCCCGAATATGAGATCGACGCCTTCCTGGTGCCGCTGTTCGTGCGCAGCCGCGGCGGCCTCGATGGGCGCGAGAACTTCCAGGACCTCGAGGCCTTCGAGCGCCTCGCCGCCAGCTTCCAGGAACACGGCCTGGAAGGCAAGGGCGCGAAAGTGGTGCTGCTGCAGCATGCCTACGACCTGGGCGAGATCGACCACATCGCCTACGGCACGCTGCACCAGATGCTGCGCGAAGCAGCCGCCTCGCTGCTGGAAAAGAAGCTGCAGCCGGCGCCGACCATCGAAGCGAGCATGCGCGGCTGGACCGGCGAGCCGGTGGCGCCCGACGAGACCGCGCTCGAACTGCGCTTCCTGCTCGGCTTCTCGCTCAAGCGCGCCGACGATCCGTTCTACCAGGCGCCGCCGGACGAAGCGGGCAGCGACGCTTATTTCGCGGCCCGCATGGAGCGCTACCGCGCCTGGACCGAAGCCGTCGCCCCGCTGGTGGCGCGGGTACTCGCGCGCGACCCGGAGCGCCTCGAGCTGAACTTCCTCTACCAGGACCTGTTCTATGGCGCCAAGGAGCAGGGCGTGGCCGAACTGGCGATGCTCGGCGTGCTGGCCGAAGCCAAGCGCCTGCTGGCGGCCAAGGACCTGGCGCCGGACGCGGTGCACGCCGCGGTGGCGCCGCTCGACATGGGCGAGCACGTGATCCTGCGCGCCAACCTGTATGCGCTCGACGGCGGCCAGCCCTGGGGCAGCGTCGACAAACCCGTCGACCTGGCCGCCGACCTGGCCGCCGAGGTCGACGAATTGTGCGATGCACTACTGGCCCTCGGCCTGGAGGGCGTATCGGTCGCGGCCGGCTTCAGTGCCGACGGTCACGCCGAAGGGGCCGAGCCGTATCACCCTGTGTAAGGTCCCGCCGCCCGCGCCGTGCGCTGCCCCGATATGGGCGCATTTGCGACCGCAGGGGCGGTAAACAACCGTTTTCGGCCAGGGAATCCAGTGCAACGCGTAAAGTTTTCGCCGTTTTTTCGTAGTGGATTTGCCTGTGTTGGTGTAGGACGCCGCTTACAGAAAGTTGCTGGATAGACGAACTCTCCCTATGAAGCCCAGCCGTAGGCCAGTAATCTTTAGTTACATTCGGTGCAATGTTGCTTTGCACAACTGAAAATATTGGGAAAATTGCATGATACGATTCCGTGGTCCGACCGGCTTCCCGTGCGCGCCACAGCCTTGAACAGAATGATAAGGACCGGTCCGGTTTTACTTGCCAAACTACTAGAACGCCGCCGAGGCGAAAGGAAATCGACATGCCGACCCTGATCGTGTTTTGCCACCTCCGCTGGGATTTCGTGTTCCAGCGCCCGCAGCACCTGATGACCCGCCTGGCTGAACACTACAACATCCTCTTCATCGAAGAACCGATGCACACCGAAGGCGAGGCACGTCTCGAACAGACCACCGTCGCACCGAACATCACCGTCTGCCGCCCGCATACGCCGATCCAGCAGTTCGGCTTCCATGACGACCAGTTGCCGACCCTGCAGGTGCTGCTGGCCGACCTCGTGCCCCTGGACGAGGCGCCGATCGTCTGGTTCTACACCCCGATGGCGCTGCCGCTGCTGCAGGTGTTCAAGCCGTCGAAGGTGATCTATGACTGCATGGATGAACTGGCCATGTTCAAGAATGCGCCGAAACAGCTGCTGCAGCGCGAAAGCGCGCTGCTGAACATCGCCGACGTCGTCTTTACCGGCGGCCCGAGCCTGTACCAGTCGAAGCGCGACCGCCACGCCAACGCCCACTGCTTCTCGAGCAGCGTCGACGCCAAGCACTTCCGCCAGGCCCAGGACCGCGCCATCTCGCACCCGGACCAGGCCCATATCGCGTATCCGCGCCTGGGCTTTTATGGCGTGATCGACGAACGCTTCGACGTCGACCTGGTCTCGAGCATGGCCGATGCCCACCCGGACTGGCAGATCGTGCTGGTCGGCCCGGTCGTCAAGATCGACCCGGCGACCCTGCCGAAGCAGCCGAACGTCCACTACATGGGACAGCGCACCTATGACCAGCTGCCGCAGTTCCTGGCCGGCTGGGACGTCTGCCTGCTGCCGTTCGCGATGAACGATTCGACCAAGTTCATCAGCCCGACCAAGGTGCTGGAATACATGGCGGTTGAGCTGCCATGCGTGTCGACCCCGATCACCGACGTCAAGGTGCCGTATGGCGACGTGGTGGAGATCGCCGAATCCCACGCCGACTTCATCGCCGCCTGCGAACGCCAGCTGGCGCTCGGCGACGACGAGCGCCAGGCGATGGCCAGCCGCATGCGCGACGTGGTGGCCGGCACCTCATGGGACCTGACCGCCAGCCGCATGCACGAGCTGATCGGCAACGCCGTCCCGAGCAACAAGGTCGAGCGCTTCTTTGCCAACAGCCAGGAAGCGGTGCGGTCGACGGCGGAGAAGATGCCGGTGGCGCAGGTCGGCTAAAATCGCGCCGGCAGGCGGATCTCCGCCTGCGCGCCCGGCTCAACCTAACTCCTCCTGAGCACCTGTTCGATCGCCTCGACCGTCGCCGGCTTGGTCAGGTGCTCGTCGAAGCCCGCCGCCCGGGTTCTGGCCCGGTCGGCTTCTCCACCCCATCCCGTGAGCGCCACCAGCCGGATGCCCGCCAGGCGGGCGTCCTGCCTGATCGCCGCCGCCACTTCGTAGCCGGACATGCCCGGCATGCCCAGGTCCAGGAACACCACGTCCGGCATCAGACTGGGCAGCATGCGCAGCGCCTGGCGGCCGTCGTTGGCCACCGGTGCGCGGTGGCCCATCATGTTGAGCAGGGCGGCCAGCGTGTCGGCCGCGTCGCGGTTGTCGTCGACCACCAGCACGCTGCGCCCTGGCGGCGCGGCCTCAAGGGCCGTCCCGGTCGCCCCGGCCTCGAGCGCCGGCAGCGCCGCATCGGCGACGAGCGGCAGGCGTATCGTGAAGGCGCTGCCGGCGTTGACGCCGGCGCTGGCGGCGCTCACGCTGCCGCCATGCAGCTCGACGAGGCTGCGCACCAGCGACAGGCCGATGCCCAGCCCGCCGGATCCAGCCTGCTGCGCCTGACCGACCTGGGTGAACATGCGAAACACGTCTTCCAGCGCCTCGGGCGCGATCCCGATCCCGTTGTCGGTCACCGTCACCACCGCCTGCTCGCCATCGCGCCTGGCTTCCAGCGCGATGCGTCCGCCCTTGGGCGTATAGCGCGCCGCGTTGTTCAGCAGATTGCTCACCACCTGGGTCAGGCGGGTGGGGTCGGCCTCCAGCACCAGGGCTTCGTCCGGCAACCGCAGTTCGAAACCGTGGCGCGCCGCCTCGATCAGCGGCATGCTGGTCTCGACCGCGGCTGCCAGCACCGTCGCCAGGTCGACCCGCTCGCGCCGCAGCTCGACCTGGCCGCGCGTGATGCGCGCGACGTCCAGCAGGTCGTCGACCAGGTTCACCAGGTGGTCGAGCTGGCGCTCCATGATGCCGTGCACGCGGCCGACCGCTTCGCGGTCGTCGGGCGAGCGTCGGATGAACTGCAGCCCGCTGCGAATCGGCGCCAGCGGATTTCTCAGTTCGTGCGCCAGGGTGGCGAGGAACTCGGTCTTGAGGCGGTTGGCTTCGGACAGGTCGGCCGCCATGCGTCGCAGCGCGGCCTCGGAGCGGCGCCGTTCGGTAATGTCGGTGAACAGCACCGCGACGCGACGCAGCTCGGGCGGACCCAGCCGCGTTGCGTGCACGTCGTACCAGCGGTCCAGGCCCCGCGCCTCGTTCTCGAAGCGCACCGCCTCGCCGGTTTGCGCCACCCGGCCATAGATCTCGAACCAGTGCTGCTCATGGGTGGGCACCAGCTGGCGGATCGTCTTGCCCACCGCATCGACGAGGCCGGTGTGCTTGACGAAGGCCGGATTGGCCTCGACGAACAGGTAGTCGCACGGCTGGCCATCGCCGTCGTAGATCATGTCGATCACGCACAGGCCCTCGTCGATCGAGTCGAACACGGTGCGGTAGCGCTCCTCGGTGGCGCGCAGCTGCTGCTCGGCCTCGCGCTGGCGCGTGGCGTCCATGACCACCCCGTGCACTTCGCACGGCGCGCCATCGTCGTCGTACTCGACGTGGCCGCGCGCGATCATCCAGCGCCAGCCGCCGGCGGCCGCGCGGATGCGGTAGGTGGCGGCGTACGCGCCGCCGCCGTCGATGGCGGAATTAATCAGCGCAATGGTCGGGGCGATGTCGTCCGGATGAAACGCCGCCAGGTAGGTGGCGAGCGGGGCGTCCAGGCGCCGCTCGCGCGGCACGCCGAACAGCGCCGCCATGCGGGCGTCGGCGCGGAGCCGGTCGGCCACGATGTCCCACGACCAGATGCCCAGCTCGGCGGCCTCGACGATGCGTTCCAGGCGCGAGCGCGTCTGTTCCAGTTCGGTTTCGGCCCGGCGCCTTTCGACCTGACTGTCGAAGGCCTCGGTGTAGAAGCGCGCCTTGGCGCGCAGGATCGTCGGCGAAAGCGGTTCGGTGAGCACGGCGATGGCGCCGGCGTCGTATAGGTATTCTTGTGGGAAGGGCAGGGGTTGCGGCAGGCCGAGCGCCACGATCGGGGTGCGGCTGGAACGCGGGTTGGCGCGCACCGCCCGAATGGTCTCGAGGATGCCCTCGGCGTCGCCCGCATAGCCGACCAGGATCAGGGGAAAGTCGCCCGTGCGCGCCTGTTCCAGGCCGGCGGACTGGGTGGGCGCGCGGACGATGGCCTGGTCCAGTTCGCACGAGACCTGGGTGACGATCGGGTCGTCGATCGCGCGCTTGCAAATGAACAGGATGCTCCTGTCCCCGGTGTGCGGTAGGGTGTCGGTCACAGACATCGTTGCCCGAGAATTATGGTTATTTCGGCAATTTAAATAGCTCGCAGGGCCATGTCAACGATGTTGCGTCTTCCCGTGCGGTGTTCTCGTCAGGATTTGTCAGGCACCTGCTGCGAAGGAACGGGCGTGCGCAGCGCCTCGGGAACGGCATCGGCGATCCCCTGCGATGGCGCCTGGCCGATGCGGCGCGCCTCGTCGGACTGCTGGTCGAGGCTGACTTCTTCGGCCACGTCGAAGCGGCCGTCTTCCGCGCCTTCGTCGCCCGGCAACAAGTTGTCGGAACGGTTGTCCTGGCCGCCGGCGGGAACCGGGACGTCCTGCCTGCGGTCCGAATGATCGGGAGTGCTCATGAGGAACTCCATGACATAGTGGATGTGTTTTGATTATGAGGCAGCGGCTCTGCGTCAGGCGCACGCCAGCGCCGCCTGCGCGCGCCTGCAAGCAACGAGCGCGTCAGGCGCGCATCGACTGCTCACGGGCCACGCTTTTTACGCGGCAAGTTCTTTTCAAGGATGGCCCACAAGATCAGGCCATAGGCCAGCAGGCGGATCAGGTAGTGCAGCGGCGAGTACTCGCCGCCGTCGTCGCGCAATGCCGCATACACGCGGTGCAGCCCCTCGATCGCGAACGACAGGGCGAAATACAGGAAGAAACGGTCGCCGCTGGCGCGCCAGAAGCGCAAGAAGAACAGGGCGATGGTGATGGAAGCCATGGCAATGGCGCCGGCCAGCAGATCGGTCATCGCGTCAGTCCTTCTCGTAGATCAGGCCGTACAGCAGCAGCAGGCAGGCCACCAGCGCGCTGGCCTGACGCCACGGCAGCAGGTCGATCTCGGTGGGGAACACGACCTTGTCCAGCAACAGCAGCAGATTATTCAGGGTCATCCCCGTGAAGCAGGCGCCGCTCCAGAACAGGAGGCGGTGGCGCGTGCGCCGATAGCCGGCGAACAGCAGCACGGCGCACGTCAGCGAGGTCAGCATGCAGAGGGTATAGATCAATTGGCCCATATCACATCATCCCGAAGGGTATGCTCATTATTCGTGTCGGCGCCTGGCGCCCGCTCATTACGTCCGATTACTTCAGTGTCTTGCATGCAGATAGGCTGACCACCGTTTCCTTTCACCCGTCCTTGCGCAGCCGGAAGGCGTCGGCGAACTGCTGGGCCTGTCGCTCGAGGCTGGAGTGGATCAGGTGGGTCACCTCCACCAGGCGCCGGGCATACAGGTCGGCCAGGCGGTCGATCCTGTCGCGCAGGGCCTCGCTGGCAGGCTCGTAGCGGTAACAATGGGCTGCGGGAGGATCGCAGGGCTGCGCGATGCCCGCCGTGCATAAATCGATCAGCAACTGGCCCGCCACGCGCTCGCGGATGTAGAGCCGGCTGGCCAGCATCGCGCTTTCCCACTGCTGGGTGGGGTCGGCGCGCAGCAGCAGCATGGCTTCCAGGAAGGGCACGGAAGGAACGCTCGTCAGGACGAAACGGCGCAGATCCTCCGGTATTGACGGGTGAGTCATTCGTGGCGAACTTGTTTCCCAAATGGAAAATCTAATTGAGAAAGCGTTAATTTTAAAACATTCCGCGTGGAATTGCTCACACAATTGTGCGCACCGTTGTGCCTCGATCATCCGCACGATTGTGGCTGGCGTCGCGCACCCATCGACGCAAACTTTATGCTCAAGAGCACCTGCTCAGCTAAAATGCCCGCTTTCTTCACCTGGCCGTTCCATGATGCTTCGCTCCACCCTGGGCAGACTGCTTGCCCGCCTTGCCGTCGCCGGCGCCCTGTTGTCCGCCGGCGCTGCGCAAGCCGACAGTTGTCCCGTCCACTACCTTGACGGCCGCCCACCCGAGATCCAGAACAAGAAACTGGCCACGGCCACGCGCGAGCTGTGCTACGGCGTGTTCGGGGTCGTGCATTCGGGCGTGACGCGCACGCCGCTGTGGTCGGCCGAATACGTGCGCGCCGATAATCTCAAGCGGGCCCAGGGCCTGGACCGCGACGACAAGTTCCACGCCGAGCAGCGCCTGCCGCGCGGCCAGCGCGCCGAGCTGTCGGACTATGCGCGCAGCGGCTTCGACCGCGGCCACCTGGCGCCGAACGCCAACATGCCAGACCGCCGCACCCAGCGCGAGAGTTTTTCGCTGGCCAATATGGTTCCGCAAGACCGCGACCACAACCGCCACATCTGGGCGCCGATCGAGGGCGCGGTGCGCACCATGGCGAAGAAGGAAGGGGAACTGTACGTGATCACCGGCCCGGCCTTCCTCGGCGCCAGCCTGAAGAAGGTCGGCAACGTGATCGTGCCGACCCACCTGTACAAGGTGGTGTACAGTCCGCGCCAGAAGCTGGCGGCGGCCTGGTTCACCGAGAACCGCGCCGATGCGCCGATCAACGTGGTGCCGGTCGCCGAACTGGAGCGCATTGTCGGCATCGAACTGCTGCCGTCCCTGTCCGCGAAGCAAAAAGAACGCATGCTGCGCCTGCCGAAGATCAAGCAGCGCAAGAACCGATCGTAAAGGAACGCCATGAGCAAGAAGAAACCCGCCTCCTTCGCCCCGTTCGCCAACGAGGCCGACGTCGCCGGCATCGGCGACCTGATGCTGGAAAATCGCGTCGACCGCATCACCATTTCGGGCGACGTCGATCTGACCGCCGACCTGGCAGGGCTGGACAAGGCGCGTCGCCTGCACGCACTGCTGGGCGAGATCGTGGCGGCGCTCGAGGCGCGCGATCTGCCGGACGTGCTGCCGCCGCCCGAGATCAAGACGATCGACAACCCCTTCGCTTGAAGCGCGGCGCACCGGTTCCGGTGCGCTCCCCGCGCCGGGCGCCAGCCCGGCCTTTCCCCGCTTTCTCTCTTTGTCGTCCTGCGCCTACAGCCCCGTCCGGCTGTGCGCCGACGCGCGATTTCGCTTTGTTCTGACATTAACTTTCCAGTAGTCAATGGTGTGCGAGCCCCATCAGTATTGGAGTAATCTTGACAACAAAGCGCATACGGTGCGGCGACGTCGCCGCTGGCGCCAGAACGATCATTTTTTGGAGGAACGACCATGCAACACACTCTTGTCGCGGTGTTCGACAACCGCACCGATGCGCAGAACGCCATGAACGAACTGCTGTCGTCGGGCTTTATCCGTACCGACGTGCGTCTGTCGAACGCTGACCCGACCGGCCAGACCGACAGCGAGACCGGCCGTTCCGACCTTGGCGCAGAACGCAGCCACGATGGCGATACTGGCATCACCGCCAGCATCAAGAATTTCTTCAATGACCTGTTCGGCTCGGATCACGCGGAACACGTGAGCCGTTACGAAGGCGCCGTGACCCGCGGCCATCATGTCCTCACCCTGATCGCCGTCTCGCTGCCGGAAGTCGAACGCGCCGCCGACATCGTCGAGCGCTATGGCCCGACCGACATCGACGAGAGCTCCAGCGGCATGCCGGACATGGCGGCGGGCGGCATCAGCGCCGGCGCCATGCGCATGGGCAGCAGCGCCGGCATGCAGCAATCGTCGTCGATGTCGGCCCAGTCGGGCGCGCTCGGCAATGCGCAAGCGGCGTCGGCTCCCAAACTCGACAATCCCGGCGACCGCGAGCTGTTCCAGCAGCGCTCGATGAACCAGGACGTGCCGGTGGGCGGCACCCACCAGGAATCGATGGGCAACAGCGGCCTGACCGCCACCGGCGGCACCTCGCTGCAAAGCTCGACGCTGCGCGACGACCCGGTGCAGAATGCGCCGCTCGAAGGCAGCCAGCAGGGCGGCCTGTCGGCCGGCAGCGCGCAACTGGACAACGACCGCATCGCGGCCCGGGGTGCAAATACCGCTTCGACCGCTGCGACCGCGTCGACCGGCTCGACCGCTTCGGCGGCCGGCGCATTGTCGAACAATACCGCTTCCATCCAGGGTTCGGCCCTGGAAGGCTCGATCCGCAGCGACTCGCTGCAGCGCGATCTCCAGGGCAGCCATACCGGCGGGCTGGCGGGCGCAGGGGCGAACCTGGACAAGCAGCGCAGCGGCGTGCGCATCTTCTCGCGCGGCCAGGCGGGGCAGGCCGATCCCGCGCTGGGCCTGGGCGCCGGCTCGGGATCGAGCGCCTCGGGCTCGTACGACGGCGACTACCGCGACCATTTCGACACCACCTACGGCGCCAGCGGCGCGTCCTACGACGACTACCTGCCTGCCTACAGCTACGGCAGCGAAGCCGCGCGCAGCGGCCGCTACACCAACCGTGCCTGGGACGACATCGAAACCGACCTGCGCAGCGACTGGGATCGCCGCTACGCTGCCGGCGGCGAGCCATCGACCTGGGAAAAGATGAAGTCCGCGGTGCGCCACGGCTGGGAACGCATGACCCGTGACGATGACGATGGCCTGTACCGCAGCCACTACGACAGCACCTATGCGTCCAGTGGCACCAAGTTCGAGGAGCTGAAACCGGCCTACTCCTACGGCAGCGAGATGCGCCGCAGCGAGATGTATCGCAACCAGCCCTGGGACGACGTCGAGGGCACGCTGCGCACCGGCTGGGACAACCGCATCGACGGCACGCGCGACTTCAGCACGACCGGCAGCGACGCCAGCGAGCCGTCGGCCTGGGATCGCGTCAAGAACGCCGTCCGTCACGGCTGGGACCGCATGACGGACGAGGACGACGAGTACTACCGCAATCATTGGAACACCACGTACGGCGCCGCCGCCGGCTCGTACGACGAGTACCGCCCGGCCTACAGCTATGGTTCGGAAATGGCGCGTGATGACCAGTACCGCGGGCGCAGCTGGGACGCGGTCGAGACCGACCTGCGCAGCGACTGGGATCGCCGCCATCCGGACGAGCCGTCGACCTGGGACAAGATGAAGTCCGCCGTGCGTCGCGGCTGGGACCGGATGACCGACGGCGATAACGACGCCTATTACCGTAACCACTGGAGCTCGGTGTATGGCGCCACTGGCGAGGCGTACGACGAATACCGTCCGGCCTACAGCTACGGCTCGGAAATGGCGCTCAACGACAGGTACCGCGGCCGCCCGTGGAACGACGTCGAGACCGACCTGCGCAGCGACTGGGATACCCGCTATCCGGGCGAACAGTCGACCTGGGAGAAGATGAAATCGGCCGTGCGTCACGGCTGGGAGCGCATGATGCGCTGAGCGCGCTAAAGCGAACTCCAGGAGTTGCGATAAGCTCGCACTCCTGGGTTAGCCGCCAGCATGTCGTCCCCGCGCAGGCGGGGATCCAAGTTAGCCAGCGGTGCAGCAAACTGGACAGGACCAGTGCTGCAAGCTTGCCTTGGGTCCCGCCTCCCGCGGGGGCGACGTTTTCAGGCCTACATATCTGGTCAGGACCTGACCTGTATCCCTCACACCTGCGCCGCCGGCGCGATCGTCAGCGCCTGCGGCTTGATGTTCAGCTTCGTCGCGCCGATCTCTCTGTCCTCGTTCAGCAAGGCCCGCGGCCTGTTGGCGTCGTATTCGACCGGCGCGAACGCGTCGCTCGCCCCGGTGCCGGGGCTGTGGAACTTCCCGTGTTTACGCCGCTTCCGTCATCGGCAGGCTGATGCGGTTGCGTCCCAGGTGCTTGGCGCGGTACAGGGCGGCGTCGGCGATCGCGACCAGCTGGCTGGCATGGTTGTCGGGCCCGGCAATGGCGGTGGCGGCGCCGATCGACACCGTCACGTGGCCGGCGGCGAAGCGGCATGGCAGCTGCAACTGCTCGACCCGGCAGCGGATGCGCTCGGCCACGATGGCGGCGCCTTTCAGCGACTGGTTGGGCAGGATCACGGCGAATTCCTCGCCGCCGTAGCGCGCCACCAGGTCGTTGGCCCGCATTTCGCTGGCCACCGCGCGCGCCACCCGTTTCAGGCATTCGTCGCCGCCCAGGTGGCCATGGGCATCGTTGTAGGCCTTGAAGTTGTCGACGTCCACCATCAGCAGCGACAGCGGCTGCATCTGGCTGAGCGCGCGCGCCCATTCCGCATGCAGGGTGTCGTCGAAGCAGCGCCGGTTGGCCAGGCCCGTCAAGCCGTCGCGCGTGGCCAGTTGCTCGAGCGCGAGCTGCGCCATCTTGGCGTCGGTGAGATCGCGCAGGGTCTCGACCACCGCCGACAACTGGCCGCTGGCATCGAAGATCGGGCTGGCGTCGGCCGCCAGGTAGCGGCGCCGGCCGGCGCGCGGCATGTCGCACCAGGTTTCGATCGACAGCGCAGCAGGACAACGGCCGTCCGCGCCAATGGTGGGCCGGGGCTCGTCGCGCCGGCCCTTGAGCACCATGTCGGCCAGGGTGGGACGCTGGATGTCGTAGAAACTGCGCCAATGGTCGCCGGTGCCGAGCACTTCCGGCGCCGGCACGCCGGTCAGCTGCTCGCAGGCGCGGTTCCAGATCATGACGCGGGCATCGGTGTCCAGCACGAATACCGGCACCGACAGGCTTTCCATCAACTGCCCCACGAATGCGACGTCCTGGACCAGGGCTGTCGGGCCTGTGCCGGTGCTGGGTGCGCTCATGAGCCGTCCTCTGCGAATGGTTGCGGTGTCGAAGAGCGGCAATCAATGTGGTGCCGCCAGGGACCGATTCTGCAACCTGCGCCTGTTCGGGCCATTGATTTTAAGCAAGGACAATGGCGAGGGGGCATTTTGCAACGCTGAGCGGTCAGGCGGCCTTCGGGGTGAATGCGGGCAGGCCGGGCGCCGGATCGGGCAGCGGGTCGCGCACCGGAGCGCGCACCGGATCTGGCGCCGCAGCGCGCACCGGCAGCGAGAGCGTCCAGCGGGCGCGCCGCCCGGCGCTGACGGCGATCCGCAGCACGCCGCCCATGGCGCGGATCTGCTCGACCAGATCGACGGGCAGGGCGGATACGTCGTCCACCGTGCCGGCGCAGCCGTCGATCTCGAGGCCGAGCGTGCTGGCGCCTTCGAGCAGCCGCACCCTGAGTTCGCTTTCCGGCCCGCGCTGTGCGACACCCGCATTGCCGGCCCCGCGCGCGGCGCCGGCCAGCACGTCCTGCAGCACGCGGAACACGGCCAGGCGCGCCGCCCGGTCCTGGCCGGCGCGCGAACTTGGATCGACGCCGGCCTCGAAGCGGTAGCCCAGGCCGTGGCGGTGAGCATGCTCGGCCAGGCAGCGCTCCAGCGCCTGGCGCAGGCCGTCGCCCGAATGCGCGCCGCCGCGCAGGCCGCCGCCGACGGCGCGCAGTGCATGGATCGCGCCGTCGATGCCGCCCAGCACGCGGTCGAGGTGAGTCAATAGCACCGGGGCGGGCGTCGCCTCGGCGCACTCGCGCAGACTCGCCATCTCATTGCGCAAGCTCGACAGGCGTCGGCCAAGCTCGGCCTGCAATTCGGATCCGATCCGGGTCTGCTCGCCTGCGCCTGCGCGCGCGCCGTCGGACTGGCGCACCAGTCGGCACAGCAGGTCGTGGTTGTCGGCCAGCGCTTGCTCGGACTGGCAGCGCGCCTCGCGCTCGGCCGTGAGCTGGTCCTGCAGCGCGCGCGCCCGTTCGTCGGTGACGACGCTGCGGCGCAGGCCGATGTAGGCCAGCACCAGGGCCGCCAGCGTGACCATGACGCAGGCCAGCACTTCCGGCGCCGCGCCGCGCCACGGCAGCGGCACCAGCGCATGCGCTTCGCTGGCCACGGCGCGGTGGGAAACGAAAGCGAGGGATGCTAGGAGAACCGATGACTTTTTCATGGGTAGCCTCTTAACGGATTCGGAACATTCCGTAGGACCATACCGCCGAGCAGCTGGTGGAATCTTGTTTCTTCTCAAACACCCAATCCGCACCCGGTTTTTGTGGAACCCAGGCAACCCCTCAGCGGCGCGCCGCTCGGCGCGTTATAATGGAAGGTTGACGAGAGGCTTACCGTGACTTACAGCATCAAAGAGATCTTCTATACCTTGCAGGGCGAGGGCGCGCATGCGGGACGGCCGGCCGTGTTCTGTCGGTTCTCCGGCTGCAACCTCTGGACCGGGCGCGAAGCCGACCGTGCGAGCGCCGTGTGCCAGTTCTGCGACACCGATTTCGTCGGCACCGACGGCGAGCGCGGCGGCAAGTTCAGGGACGCTGACCTGCTGGCAGCCGAGATCGACGGCCTGTGGCCAGCCGCTCATCCAGCCAGCAAATACGTGGTGTTCACCGGCGGCGAACCGCTCCTGCAGCTCGACCGCCCCCTGATCGACGCCATGCATGCGCGCGGCTTCACCATCGCCATCGAAACCAACGGCACCCTGCCGGTGCCCGAAGGCGTGGACTGGATCTGCGTCAGCCCCAAGATGGGCTCGACGCTGGTGGTGCACAAGGGCAGCGAGATCAAGGTCGTCATTCCGCAGCTCGGGCAAGACCTGGCCGCCTATGAGGGGCTCGACTTCGAGCACTTCTACGTGCAGGCGATGGACGGCCCGCTGGCCGCGCGCAACATCCGGCTGGCGATCGAGACCTGCCGCGCCAATCCAAAATGGAAGCTCAGCCTCCAGACCCATAAACTTCTTCAGATTCCTTAACGATCCACACGCAGCATGTTGACCATTACCCGCAAGCTCGAATTCGATGCCGGACACCGGATTCCCGACCACAAGAGCCAGTGCCGCAACCTGCACGGGCACCGCTATACCCTTGAGATTACCCTGACGGGCCAAGTCATCGATTCCGATGGCAATTCCGACAATGGCATGATCATGGATTTTTCCGACGTCAAGGCGCTGGCAAAGCAGCATCTGGTCGATGTGTGGGATCATGCCTTCATCGTGTACGAAAAAGATGACAAGGTACGTGACTTCCTGGCATCGCTGCCGGACCACAAGACGATCGTGATCGACCGCATTCCAACCGTCGAAAACCTGGCCCAGGTGGCGTTCGACATCCTGAAGGCCGTGTTCATCGACCGCTACGGCACGGGGCTGCGCCTGCACAAGCTGGTGCTGCACGAAACCCCGAACTGCTGGGCCGAGATCACGCAATGACGCCGGAGTCGACCTTCCAGGCCGCGCAGGAAGTGTCGGCCGCGAGCGCGGCGCCGGCCGAGGCCGGGCGCTACATGGCGCTGGCGCTGGCCCAGGCGCGGCTGGCGTGGGAGCGGGGCGAGGTGCCGGTCGGCGCGGTCGTGGTCAAGGACGGCGAGGTCATCGCAACCGGCTTCAACCAGCCGATCAGCGGCCACGACCCGACCGCCCACGCCGAGATCGTCGCCCTGCGGGCGGCGGCCGACAAGCTGGGCAATTACCGGCTGCCCGGTTGCGAGCTGTACGTGACCCTGGAACCCTGCATCATGTGCTCGGGGGCGATGATGCATGCGCGCCTGGCCAGGGTCGTGTACGCGGCGCTCGACCCCAAGACCGGCGCCTGCGGCTCGGTCGTCGATCTGTTCGCCGAAGACCGGCTGAACCACCACACCGAGGTGGTCGGCGGCGTCATGGCCGAGGAGGCGAGCGCCTTGCTCAAGGCCTTCTTCGTGGAGCGCCGCAACGCCGCGCGCAAGCCGGCTAAGAGCCTAGAGTAAGGGCAGGCCGGGCGGGCAATCGCGCCATTCCAGCAGGCGAAGCGCCATGCGCGCCAATTAGCTGCTATGCTGTTTTCAAGTCGCGATGACGGCACCGCCGTCCGACCATAGGGATGTGAACCACGAACAGCATCGGCGCCAGGCTGGCGCCACCCACGCGCTCCTGAACGCCGTCATGCCTACCCTCCACGCCAATGGTCTGCGCATCGCCTTCGACACCGCGGGCGACGCGAAAGCCGCGCCGCTGCTCCTGATCCATGGCCTCGGCATGCAGCTGACCAACTGGCCCGACGAATTCGTCGAAGGCCTGGTCGAGCTCGGCTTTTACGTGATCCGTTTCGACCACCGCGACAGCGGCCTGTCGACCAAGTTCGAGCAGGCCGGCACGCCGAATCTCGCGCTGGCGCGCGTCAAGGCCGCCCTCGGCTGGCCGCCGCGCTCACCCTACGGCATCGACGACATGGCGGCCGACGCCCTCGGCGTGCTGTCGGCGCTGGGCGTGGCGCGGGCCCACCTGGTGGGCGTCTCGGCGCTGGGCGGCATGGTCGCCCAACAGCTGGCCGCGCGTCACCCGCAGCGGCTCTTGACCCTGACCTCCATCATGTCCACCAGCGGCCGGCGGGCGCTGCCCGGACCGAGCGCGACCGTGCGCAAGGCGCTGGCCAGCGGTCCCGCCGACCCGGCCGATCTCGACAGCCTCATCAACCACGCGGTCGGCCAGCTGCGGCTGCTTGGCAGCCCGTCCTATCCGACCCCGGACCGGCAGCTGCGCAAGCGCGTCACGCGCTCGATGCGGCGCTGCTATTGCCCCGGCGGGAGTGCGCGCCAGATGCTGGCGCTGCTTGCCGCCGGCGACCGCAGCGCGCTGCTGCCGGCGATCGCGGCGCCGACCCTCGTCATCCACGGCGCCGCCGATCCGTTGCTGCCCGCGGCCTGCGGGCAGGACGTCGCGCGCCGCATCGAGGGCGCGCGGCTCGAGATCATCGAAGGAATGGGCCACGATTTGCCGCCCCAGCTGGTCGAGCGCATCCTTGCCTTGATCGACTCCCATGCTCGGGGTAAGATGTTGCCAAACTCAACACCCCGGCTTTTCGTCAAACAGTGATCACCTCCCGTCCCGGCATCGCCATCGTGGCGCCAGCCGGCTGCATTGCCGAGCCAGACGCACTCGAGCGCGCCATTGTGCGCCTCGAGAAGCAGGGCTTCGTGGTGCGTAATTACTACGACCACAGCTGCAGGCACCAGCGCTTCGGCGCCACCGACGAGGCGCGCCTGGCGCAGCTCCACGCGGCCGTGGCCGACCCGGACGTGCACCTCGTCATCGCCCTGCGCGGCGGCTATGGCATCAGCCGCCTGCTGCCGCGCATCGATTTCGAGGCGATCGCCGCCAGCGGCAAGATCGTGGTCGGCTTTTCCGATCTGACCGCCCTGCACATGGGCCTGATGGCAAAGGCGGGCGGCCTGAGCTACGCCGGCCCGATGATCGCGGGCGACTTCGGCGCGCCGGAGTCGGTCGCGGGGGCGGTCGCGGAGTCGGTTGCATTTACGCTCGACGACTTTTTCGCCTGCCTGGCCGGCCCCACCCATACCATCACCGAATGTGTCGCCGGCAATCCGGCGCTCGACGTGCGCGGCACCGTCTGGGGCGGCAACCTGGCCATGATCGGCGCAATGGTCGGCACGCCATACTTTCCGCGCATCGACGGCGGCATCCTGTGGCTCGAGGATATCGCCGAACACCCGTACCGGATCGAGCGCCTGCTGCTGCAACTGATGCAGGCCGGCGTGCTGGAACGCCAGCGCGCCGTGGTACTGGGCGACTTTTCGGGTTATCGCCTGGGGCCGCTCGACAACGGCTACGATTTCGACGCCATGCTGTCCTACCTGCGCCAGACCCTGCCGCTGCCGGTGGTGACGGGCCTCTCGTTCGGCCACATCGAGCGCCGGGTCACCATCCCGTTCGGCGCCCAGGGCCGCCTGGTGTCCGATGCCGACGGATTCCGCCTGACCCTGTCCGACTATCCGACCTTGCGCCGGGTTTGAGCCGCGCGTCACGGTCTGCGCCACTGTCGGGAAACCAGCCTGATTCGCCCGCCAGGGCGCGGAATGGTAAAATAGCCGGTTAATCAAATATGCTTTTTGGGGTAATACAGTGCTATCCACAGCCAATATCACGATGCAATTCGGCGCGAAGCCGCTGTTCGAGAACATTTCCGTTAAATTTGGCGAGGGCAACCGTTATGGCCTGATCGGCGCCAACGGCTGCGGCAAGTCGACCTTCATGAAGATCCTGGGCGGCGACCTCGAGCCGTCCGCCGGCAACGTCAGCCTCGATCCGGGCGAGCGCCTGGGCAAGCTGCGCCAGGACCAGTTCGCCTATGAAGACGTGCGCGTGCTGGACGTGGTCATGATGGGCCACACCGAGCTGTGGAACGCGATCGCCGAACGCGATGCGATCTACGCCAACCCGGACGCGACCGACGACGACTACATGAAAGCGGCCGAGCTCGAAGGCAAAGTGGCCGAATACGACGGCTACTCGGCCGAGGCGCGCGCCGGCGAACTGCTGCTGGGCCTGGAAATCGGCACCGAGCTGCACCAGGGGCCGATGAGCGCCGTGGCGCCGGGCTGGAAGCTGCGCGTGCTGCTGGCCCAGGCCCTGTTCTCGAATCCGGACATCCTGCTGCTCGACGAACCGACCAACAACCTGGACATCAACACGATCCGCTGGCTGGAAAACATGCTCAACGAGCGTAACTCCACCATGATCATCATTTCCCACGATCGTCACTTCCTGAACCAGGTCTGCACCCACGTGGCCGACATGGACTACGGCACCCTGAAGGTCTATCCGGGCAACTACGACGACTACATGCTGGCCTCGACCCAGGCGCGCAACCAGCAGCTGGCGAACAACGCCAAGGCCAAGGAAAAAGTGGCCGAGCTGCAGGACTTCGTGCGCCGCTTCTCGGCCAACAAATCGAAGGCGCGCCAGGCGACCTCGCGCGCCAAGCAGATCGACAAGATCAAGATCGAGGAGTTCAAGCCTTCTTCGCGCGCCTATCCGTTCGTGCGCTTCGAAGGCGAGAAGAAGCTGCACCGCCTGGCGGTGGAAGCCGAGAACATCTCGAAGGCCTACGAGCGCCAGTTGTTCAAGAATTTCTCGATCATGGTCGAGGCCGGCGAGCGCATCGCGATCATCGGCGCCAACGGCGCCGGCAAGACCACGCTGCTGCGCGCGATCGGCGGCGACCTGTGCGGCCTGCAGCCGGACACCGGCCGCGTGAAATGGGCCGAGAACGCCAATCCGGGCTACATGCCGCAGGATCCGACCGAGGAATTCGCCAGCGGCGAAACGCTCACCGACTGGATGGGCAAGTGGACGCAAGAGGGCGACGACGACCAGGCCGTGCGCTCGATCCTGGGCCGCCTGCTGTTTGGCGGCGACGAAGTCAAGAAGTCGGTCAAGGTGCTGTCGGGTGGCGAAAAGGGCCGCATGATGTACGGCAAGCTGATGCTGGGCCGCCACAACGTGCTGTTGCTGGACGAACCGACCAACCACATGGACATGGAATCGATCGAATCGCTGAACATCGCGCTCGACAAGTACGCCGGCACCCTGATCTTCGTGTCGCACGACCGCGAGTTCGTGTCGTCGCTGGCCACCCGCGTGATCGAGATCCGCGAGAACGACGTGGTCGACTTCCCGGGCAATTACGAGGAATACCTGCGCAGCCAGGGCATCGACTGACCGTCGCGCAGGCATCGGTTTGAAGGACGAGGCGGGGCTGGTCCCCGCCAACGCGAGGAGACGCGCGAGCATGAATACCGTGACAGTACCCATCAAGACCTACGAATACGACCGGCCCCAGGCCGGCATGGCCTGTACCGCCGAGGCCTGGGCGAAAGTGCCGAGCGCGCCCGACCTGGCCGAGCGCGCCGAACTGAAGGAGCGCATCCGGCGCCTGCTGAAAGAGAAGGGCGCCGTGCTGGTGGCCCACTACTACGTGGACGCCGACCTGCAAGACCTGGCCGAGGAGACCGGCGGCTGCGTCTCGGATTCGCTGGAGATGGCGCGCTTCGGCCGCGACCATCCGGCCCACACCCTGGTGGTGGCCGGCGTGCGCTTCATGGGCGAGACCGCCAAGATCCTCAGCCCCGAGAAAACCATCCTGATGCCCGACCTCGACGCGACCTGCTCGCTCGACCTGGGCTGCCCGGCCGACGAATTCGCGGCCTTCTGCGACCAGCATCCGGACCGCACCGTCGTCGTGTACGCCAACACCAGCGCCGCCGTGAAGGCGCGCGCCGACTGGATGGTCACCTCGTCGATCGGCCTGGACATCGTGGCCGAGCTGCACGCCCAGGGCAAGAAGATCCTGTGGGCGCCCGACCGCCACCTGGGTTCCTGGATCCAGGCCAAGACCGGCGCCGACATGCTGCTGTGGCAGGGCTCGTGCCTGGTGCACGACGAGTTCAAGGGCGTCGAACTCGACCTGCTGAAAGCCGAGTACCCGCATGCCAAAGTACTGGTGCACCCGGAGTCGCCCGCCAACGTGGTGGCCCTGGCCGACGCGGTCGGCTCGACCACCCAGCTGATCACCGCGGCCCAGACCATGGACGCGACGCATTTCATCGTCGCCACCGACAACGGCATCCTGCACAAGATGCGGATGGCGGCCCCCGGCAAAACCTTCATCGAGGCGCCGACCGCCGGCAACAGCGCAACCTGCAAGAGCTGCGCGCACTGCCCGTGGATGGCGATGAACGGCCTGCGGAATGTCGCCGATGCGCTGGCGAACATGGAGTCGGGCGCGAACGAGATCCACGTCGACCCGGCCGTCGGCCTGCAGGCCAAGCGCGCCATCGACCGCATGCTCGACTTCGCCGCCGCCAGGCGCACCAAGGCGCTGCCGACCGGCAAACTGGAAAACAATGCCCCGATGTTCTCGGGGGTAGGGCCCGCATGAGCACACTGAACAACCCCCACGCCCAGTTCGACGACAAGCTGCAGGCCGCCTTCGAGCAGAACATCCTGGCCGCGCTGCTGGAAGACGTCGGCGCCGGCGACCTGACCGGCAAGCTGGTACCAAGCGATACCCAGGTGACGGCGCGCGTCATCGTGCGCGAAGCGGCCGTGCTGTGCGGCGCGCCGTGGTTCGAAGGCCTGATGCTGGCGGTCGACCAGGACACCGAGATCGACTGGCACTATGCCGAAGGCGACCTCATGCCGCCTGACTCGACGGTGTGCACGATCCGCGCCAATCCGCGCTCGCTCCTCACCGCCGAGCGCGGCGCGCTGAACTTCTTGCAGCTGCTGTCGGGCGTGGCGAGCGCCACCCGGCGCTACGTGGACGTCATCGCCGGCACCGATGCCGCGATCCTCGACACCCGCAAGACCTTGCCGGGCCTGCGCCTGGCGCAAAAATACGCGGTGCGCGTCGGCGGCGGCAAGAACCAGCGCATGGCGCTGTATGACGGCATCCTGATCAAGGAAAACCATATCGCGGCGGCCGGCGGCGTGACCGCCGCGCTGCAGGCGGCGGCCAGCCTGGATTCCGGCGCGCCGGTGCAGATCGAGGTCGAGACCATCGCCCAGCTCGAAGAGGCACTGGCCGCCGGCGCCAAGTCGGTCCTGCTCGACAATTTCGACCTGGCGCGCATGGTGGAAGCGGTCAAGGTGAATGCCGGCCGCGCGCTGCTGGAAGCGTCGGGCGGCGTCAATATGGAAACGGTGCGCGCGATCGCCGAGACCGGCGTCGACCGCATCTCGGTCGGCAGCCTGACCAAGGACGTGCGCGCGACCGATTACTCGTTGCGCATCGTCTGATCGCACTGGACCGAACAATTATTTTTACAGGATCTTCATGACGACTTCCGACAAGTTGAAACGTTCGCTCGGCTTTCGCCTGTTCTGGCTCGGCTTCGGCCTGCTGCTGGGCGTGCCCCAGCTCCTCGACGGCATCATGTATGGCATGAAGGGCGAACTGTTCTTCGGTATCGGCATGCTGCTGGTCGGCATCCGCGGCTTCCTGCGCCCGGTGGTGCTGGGCCGCGCGATGGCGCTCAAGCGCGATGACGCGGCGGCCGAATCATCGATCGGCTCGACCGGCCTGCATGGCCTGCTGTCGATTGGGATGGCGGCGAGCTTGATCGCCGGCCTGGCGATCAAGCTGGGGAATAGCTGACATCCACTATCCTATGAAGTTGTGATATTGCCCGCGGAATCGCCAAAGCAACTGAACTTTGGTACCGGAACTCTGCCGCTGAGTGCGCTATACAATTGGATCGCCAAGCCATAAACTGACTTCAAGTTCACACATCAGAAGGACCGGGCAGAGACAACGAATCTCGTTCGGCGAAGCTGTTTCTCAGGATAGCAAGTGACCGTAGCAAGCTTAATTGACCCGGACGACACGCCCGCTCTACGCAAGGAGCGTGGCGCATTCTTTACGCCCAAAAATATTACCGAATTTATAGCTAACTGGGCCATACGCGCATCGTGTGATATGGTTCTGGAGCCAGCTGCGGGTGATGCGGCGTTCCTGATCGCCGCAGTAAATCGTCTGCGCGACTTATCCGAGGATCGTAAGACGCGACCTACGGTAGACGGTGTCGAGATTCATGCTCACAGCATGGAGATTGCTCGCCAGCGAGTGCAAGACGCTGGCGGTCAGGCACGAATGTGTCACAGCGATTTTTTCGCGATCGAGCCAAGGCCAATCTATGATACTGTCATTGGCAATCCTCCGTATATCCGCTATCAGGACTTCTCCGGTGAATCCCGCGCACGATCGCGTGAGGCAGCACTCCGAGGGGGCGTGTCGTTAACCGGTCTTGCATCCAGTTGGGCAGCGTTTACAGTTCACTCTGCAATGTTCTTGAAGCAAGGCGGTCGATTAGCACTTGTTTTACCTGCAGAATTACTCTCGGTGAACTATGCAGCCCCGGTTCGTCGTTTTCTTTTCGCTCGCTTCCGAGAAGTGCAACTTGTACTCTTTGACGAACAGGTCTTTTCTGAGGCAGAGGCAGACGTTGTGCTATTGCTAGCGGACGGTTACCTAGATGGTCCAGCAGATCACGCCACAATTCGGCAGGCAAAGAATGCCGACAAGCTCGCATCCTTAGACGTCGGTCTAACTTGGAAGCCTGCGGATCCGGCGGATAAATGGACGAGCAGCCTCGTCGATCCGAGGGCTGTTAAGTCGCTAGATAAGCTTCTGAGTAAGGAACTTTTCACCGAACTAGAAACGTGGGGAGATACCACTCTCGGAATCGTCACTGGCAACAATAAATATTTTACGCTTTCGCCTCAACGAGTTAAAGAACTTGGACTAAAACCTAAAGAATTGCTGCATCTCTCTCCGCCTGGAAGCTCTCATTTACGGGGACTGACGCTTTCGAAGGCAGCGCTCTCAAAATTGGGGAAAGAGGGCCAAGCCGTCTATTTGTTTTACCCGAGCGATCCGCCCTCGCTCAATGCAGCTGCATATATCGACGATGGGCATCGCACGGGAGTTGATACAGCGTACAAGTGTCGAATCCGCAAAAGCTGGTTTCGAGTGCCGATTGTCCCGCCTGCTGATCTGCTGTTGACTTGTATGAATGCAGACACTCCGCGGCTTACTGCAAATGAGGCTGGTGCACATCACCTCAACTCAGTCCACGGAGTCTATCTTGATACGAAATACCGTGAAATTGGGCGGGATCTTTTACCTCTTGCAAGCGTCAACTCAGTGACGCTTCTACACGCGGAGATGGTGGGCCGGGCTTATGGCGGAGGAATTCTAAAAATCGAACCTAAGGAGGCAGACGTATGGGCAATGCCCTCGCCAGCTTTAATCTCGGGAAGCGCCAATTCGCTCCTTTCTGTCAAGGAAGAGGTCACCGCATTGCTGAATTACGGTAAACTGATGGAGGCTGTGACTGTCGTAGATAGGATTATTCTTACAGAATTCAGTGGCCTTTCAACGGCAACTATCAAGTGTATTCGGCAAGCCCGGCAGGACCTTGCCATGCGCCGTACTATGAGGGGGGCAAGTGGCCGCTAAACTACCAACTACAAAAGCTAAGGCTTGGGTACTATTTGACCAGATTGTCGACCACGCAGCACCGAATGGCGAACATAGTAACCCATGGTTTAAAGCGGCAGATGGCCAGCTTTTTTTTGAGCCCGACTACCAGACTCTGGAAAAACTACTTGGAGTACCTCTCTATTTGAGAGCAGAAACTCAGTCGGGTGTTCCAGCCCTTGCACTCGATGTATGGTTGAGCTATGAGTTACGGCGGGCAGGATTTGATTCGGATCAAATTTGGCCACGACCTCTACCCCCGCGAATTTTACCGGGGCCAGTAGCGGCGCTGATGAAATCCAAAGACAAAGCTGTTCGTGCGGCGGTAATGAATTACGTGAACAGCAAGCCATCAATTCCTGGTGTTACTTCGTCGAGTGCATCTATCCTTGGCAAGAACTATCTTAAACAAGTTGATGTCACCATGACAGACTGGGCTACAGGACCAGAGCTGTTAATCTCGACCAAGCGGATGGATTCGTCCTATGGAAAAAATGCCCCTAATCGTGTGGAAGAGTCTTACGGTGATGCAAAAAACCTGCGCCTGAGACATCCGTTGGCTGCCCTCGGCTTTGTATTCGGTCTCCGGTCGGATATTCTCCAAAAAGAGTATAATGTAGCCGAATGGTTATTTGATTTGCTAGCCAAACTAGGTCTCGAAGACGATGCATATCACGCAACGTGCCTTGTTTTGATGGAATATGCAGATAATGTCGCTATAGCGAACCCAGGAGAAGAAATCCCTGCTAAAGGCGTGCCGGAGCCCGGTGGAGATGCAGATCAGGAAGAAGAGGTTCCCGAACCCATACCTGATTCAACACTTGATCGTCAGATCGATCAGCTTCCTACAGTGACAGTGCTTCGGGAGCAGACTCCAGCAGTGCTCGGACCTGGTCGCTTCCTTGCTGCGATGACTTCGCGCGTTCTAGCGGCCACCCCCGTAAATATGCATCAGGAGGCCCGTCGACGACGTTCCTCTCCCACGCTCGTTTAGCTGCAACTCAAAACGTTACTGGATTTCCTTCGCTAGCCAGTTATAGCTATTTTCGGCAATCTATTGTGTGGTGAATTCAAACGCCGCTTTCGCCGGCTGCCGCGGCCGCATTCTCGCGTGCGGTAGGCAGGTGCGCCGGCACGCCGGCTTGGGATGCGATCGCGTCGATCGCGGCCAGCACCTTGCCCGGTTCGGCGTAGTGCAGCATATGGCCCACCCCGGGCGTCAGCGCCAGTTCGCTGTGGCGCAGCGCGGCGTGCAGACGCTCGGCGTTGCGGGCGCAATCGCAGACGCCGTCCTGGGTGCCGGACAGGATCTGCACCGGCACCTTCAGCCGTCCATACCGGCGCGCCAGCGACATGGCGGCCGGCACCAGCAGGCTCGCATCGGCGGCGTTTGCCCGCAGCTGGGCGGGCCGCAACACCATCCACGGCGACATGGCGCGAAAGCGCTCCGAGACCGGCAGCGGCGCGAACGCGCAGCCCGCGGCGGCCGGCCAGATCAGCCTTCCGGCCAGCGGCGCCACCGTGTAGCGCAGCGCATCGCCCACCAGCGGCAGGGCCGGCGGCGCGCCCACCATCACGTCCATCCGCAGGCTCGGGTAATAGTAGCCCGACACCAGCACCAGTCCCCGCACGAAGTCCGGCACCTGCAGTCCCATGCAGAGTGCCACCAGCGTGCCCCAGGAATGGCCGGCGACGATGGCGCTGTCCACGCCCAGTTCCTGCAGGGCGTGGTGCAGCAGGTGCGCCTGCCGGTCGGGCGTCCAGACCGTGGTGCGCGGCCGCTCGCTGTAGCCAAAGCCGGGGCGGTCGAAGGCGATCACCCGGTAATGCTCGGCGGCGGCGTCCAGCAGGCCGCTACGCTCCCAGTCGGTGGCGTCGACGCCATTGCCGTGCAAAAGCACGAGCACCGGCCCCGTTCCGCGTTCCAGGTAATGCAGGCGCACGCCGTCGACCGTGATGAAGCGGCCGGCGGGAGGATGCGCCTGCTCGGCGCGCCGGGTTTTGGCGCGCACGAACAGCCACGAGGCCAGTAGGCCAATGCCGGCCAGCGCCGCTCCGGTCGACAAACGGCGGCCGGAGTTTGCGCCGTGAAGTTGCGATTTCACATGGTCCCCCTATGGTCGATGGGGTCGGATGGCGGCGCCGGCCGGTCGGCGTCCAGCAGTCGCGCCACCTGCGGCAGGATCTGTTCGGCCGAGGCTTCGAGCTTGAGCGCCAGCATGTCGTCGGCGCGGGTGCGGCCGAGGTTGATGGCGGCGATCGGCTTGCCGGCCGCCTGCGCCAGCCGGCAAAAACGAAAACCGGAATACACCATCAGCGACGAGCCGACCACCAGCAACGCGTCGGCCGCCTCCATCTGGGCCAGGGCGCAGGCAGTGCGGCTGGGCGGCACGTTATCGCCGAAGAAGACGACGTCGGGCATCAGCACCCCGCCGCAATGGACGCAGGCGGGAATGGCGACGCCGGTGACGGCGTCGGGATCGAGCGCGGCGTCGCCGTCGGGCAGGGGCGTGGCCATCGCCTGCAGCAGGGACGGGTTGGCGAATTCGAGCTGGGTCTGCACGAAAGCGCGCGGGAAGCGCGCATGGCAGGCGAGGCAGGTCACGTGGTGGATATTGCCGTGCAATTCGAGCAGCGCGTGGCTGCCGGCCTGCTGGTGCAGGCCGTCGACGTTCTGGGTCAGGATGAAACCGAGCTTGCCGGCCGCCTCGAGGGCGGCCAGCGCCCGGTGCCCGTCATTGGGCCTGGCGCGCGCCAGCAGCGGCCAGCCGACCATGCTGCGCGCCCAGTAGCGGCGCTGGATCGCCACGTCGCGCCGGAATTCCGGCCCCTGGATCGGCAGGCGGCCGCGGCGCACGCCGTCGCGGTCGCGGTAATCGGGAATGCCGGAGGCGGTCGACAGCCCGGCGCCGGTCAGGACCAGGGTGCGCGGGCGCCTTGCCAGGAACGTGGCCAACGCCTCGACGCCGTCGTGAATGCTGAGCCCTTCCGCCATGCCGTTTCTTCCTCCGATACCGCCCCCCATGCATGGGATCGTACCATCAGCGATCGGGACGCCCACACACGATTCCGACCGTCAGGCCGCTCATCTTGCCGAGACCGCGATCCCGCCGACGATCATGCCGAACGCCACCACGTGATACAGGTGCGGCGCCTCGCCCAGGAACGCCGACGAGAACAGCGCGGTAAACAGCGGCGTCAGGTTGATGAAGAAGGCGCCCAGGCTCGGCCCGGCGCGCTGCACGCCGGCGCCCCAGCAGCGCATGGCGATGATGGCCGGGCCGATCGCCACGTACAGCAGGGCGGCGGCGAGCGGCCAGCTCCAGGCGATGTGCACGTCCCGGATCGCCCATTCGCCGCCGGCCAGCGCGCCCGACCACAGCACGCCGAACCCGACCTGGGCCAGCAGGAAGGCGGCCCAGTCCGCGCGCAGCGCCGGTACGTCCTTTTGCTGCATCAGGAGCCAGCTGTAGAAGGCCCAGGCGATGGTGGCCAGGATCATGTACACGTCGCCCGCCACCAGCCGCAGCGCCGCCAGCTCGGCCAGCGAGCCGCGGCACATCACGACCAGCACGCCGGCGATCGACAGCACCGCCCCCACGACCTGCTTGCGCTTGACCGGGACACCGAAGAACAGCCGCCCGACCAGCAGCATCCACACCGGCACGCCGGAGGCGACCAGGGTCACGTTGATCGGGGACGAGCTTTGCAGCGCCAGGTATTGCAGCGAGTTGTAGAGGCCGACGCCCAGCAGGCCGAGCATGCTGTAGCGCTTCCAGTTGGCCAGCACGCCGCTGCCGTCGCGCAGGGCGGCGCGCCCCAGCGGGAGCAGGATGGCGAGCGCGATCGACCAGCGGATCAGGTTGAGCGTCATCGGTGGCACCGCGTCGCGCACGAGACGTCCGACGATGGCGTTGCCGGCCCACAGCAGCGGCGGGACGGTCAGGAGCAGGGCGGTGGCCGGGGTCAGCCGATAGCCGGGCGTCGCCATCGGTCAGTGGCGGCGCGGCGTCAGGACGCTGGGCAGCGCCTTCGGCAGCGTGTCGGGGAAGTCGCGCGAATAATGCAGGCCGCGGCTTTCGTGGCGCGACAGCGCGCTCTTGACGATCAGGTGCGCCACCTCGACCAGGTTGCGCAGCTCGAGCAAGTCGGGCGTGATGCGGAAGTTGCGGTAGTACTCGTCGATCTCTTCCTTGAGCAGCTTGATGCGGTGCTGCGCGCGCTCGAGGCGCTTGGTGGTGCGCACGATGCCGACGTAATTCCACATGAAGCGGCGCAGCTCGTCCCAGTTGTGGGCGATGACGACTTCTTCGTCGGCATTCGTGACGCGGCTTTCGTCCCAGGCCGGCAGCGCCGGCTGCGGTGCCGGGCCGCTCGCCGCGATGTGCTCGGCGCAGGCGCGGCCCACCACCACGCATTCCAGCAGCGAATTGCTGGCCAGGCGGTTGGCGCCGTGCAGGCCCGTGCAGGCGGTCTCGCCCACCGCATACAGGCCGGGAATGTCGGTGCGCCCGGCCAGGTCGGTGACCACGCCGCCGCAGGTAAAGTGCACGGCCGGCACCACGGGAATCGGCTCGCGCGTGATGTCGATGCCCAGTTCCAGGCAGCGCGCATGAATAGTGGGGAAGTGTTCCTTCAGGAAGTCCGGGTCCTGGTGGCTGATGTCCAGGTCCATGTGGTCCAGCCCGCGCTTTTTCATCTCGAAGTCGATGGCGCGCGCGACCACGTCGCGCGGCGCCAGTTCGCCGCGCTCGTCGTGGGCCGGCATGAAGCGGGCCCCGGCAAGCTGCCCGGCTTCGCGCGGGAGCTTGAGCAATCCGCCTTCGCCGCGGATCGCCTCGGTGATCAGGAACGATTTGGCATAAGGGTGGTAGAGGCAGGTCGGGTGGAACTGGATGAACTCCATGTTCGACACCCGGCAGCCGGCGCGCCAGGCCATGGCGATGCCGTCGCCGGTGGCGGTGTCGGGATTGGTGGTGTACAGGTAGACCTTGCCGGCGCCGCCGGTGGCCAGCACCGTGTGCCCGGCCTCGAAGGTCAGCACCTGGCCGCTCGCGATGTCCTGCACATACAGGCCATGGCAGCGCGGCTGCCCGACCAGCGCCGGCGCGCCCGCATGGACGGCGTCGGCGCCCAGCTTGTCCGACGTAATGACGTCGATCGCCACGTGCTGCTCGAACAGCGCGATGTTCGGGTGCGCGCGCACCTTCTGTTCCAGGGTCGCCTGCACCGCATGGCCGGTGGCGTCGGCGGCGTGGATGATGCGGCGCTGGCTGTGGCCGCCTTCGCGGGTCAGGTGGAAACCCAGTTCGGCCGTGGCGTCGCGGGTGAACGGCACGCCCTGGTCGATCAGCCATTCGATGGCGGCGCGGCCATGCTCGACGATGTAGCGGGTGGCGCCCTCGTCGCACAGGCCGGCGCCCGCGACCAGGGTGTCGTCGATGTGCTGGTCGTGGCTGTCGCCCGAATCGAGCACGGCGGCGATCCCGCCCTGGGCCCAGCTGCTGGCGCCATCGAGCAGCGCGCGCTTCGAAATGATGGCCACCTTGCGGGTCTGCGCCAGGTGCAGCGCAACGGACAGGCCGGCCAGGCCGCTGCCGACGATCGCGACGTCAAATTTCATGGCAATGTCATATTTGTACAGAGGCATCACTATAAGCCATTTGCGGGTGGACGTCAGGCTTCCCGAAGGCCGCCACCGTACGGCTGCGCACCGAACGACGCGGCGCGGCCGTCTAGGATGGGGCTTTACCTCATCATCAAGGACCCACCATGACCGCAGACCGCCACCACGCAGCCGCGCTCGCCGACCGGATCGGCTCGCTGCGCTTCGCCATGTTCACCTTTCGCGACAGCTACGACCACCTGGTGAGCCAGCCGATGACCAAACAGGACGTCGACGCCGAAGGCGGACTCTGGTTCTTCGTGAACTCGACCACCGAGCTGTGGGACAGCATCGCGCACCAGCCCGAGGTCAACGTCAGCTTCGCCGACAACGAGAACAGCACCTATGTCTCGGTCAGCGGCCGCGCCGAGCGGGTGGTCGACCGCGCACAAGTCCAGGCCCGCTGGAATCCGATGGTCCAGGCCTGGTTCCCGGCCGGCCCGGAAGACCAGCACGCGGTGCTGGTGCGGGTCGACCCGCACGCCGCCGAATACTGGGATTCGAACGACAGCAAGATGGTGCGCCTGTTCGCCATGGCCAAGGCGGCCGTGACCGGCACCCAGCCGGACCTGGACGGGCAGCACGGCACCATCAAACTGTAATTCTTGCAATAGGGCACGTACGTGCCTTACAGTAGCGCTCCCGCATTCTGGAGCGCACATGATGACCAGCCCGCTCGAACTGGCGGCCAATGCCTTCACGGCCGCCGCCATCCTGCTGGCCGGCCGCAACAACGTCCATACCTGGTGGACCGGCATCGTCGGCTGCACGCTGTTCGGCGTGCTGTTCGCGCAGAACCGGCTCTACGCCGACGTCGTGCTGCAGGTATTTTTCGTCGGCACCGGCGTGCTGGGCTGGCGGCGCTGGGTGCGCGGCAGTGACGGGACACCGCTGCCGATCACCCACGCCGGCTGGCGCAGCCTGGCATGGATGATTCCGGCGGGAATCGCCGCCACTGCCGCCTATGGCGCCTTGCTGCATTTCCATACGAACGCCTACGCGCCATTCACCGATTCGGCGGTGCTGGTGTTCAGCGTCATCGCCCAGCTCCTCATGATGCAGCGGCGCATCGAGAGCTGGCCGGTCTGGCTGCTGGTCAATACCATCGCCGTGCCGCTGTACTTCAGCCGCGGACTGCACCTCACGGCCTTTCTCTACCTGTGCTTCTGGGTCAATGCGATCGTGTCCTGGGTCTGGTGGACCAGGCTGGCCCGGCGCCAGGCGGGCGCCGGGCCAGCGCGCACCTGATCAGGGCTGGACCGGCGGCAGGTCCCGGGCGTCCTGGTTGCCGCCCGTCTCGGGTGTTCCCAGCCCGGTTTCCCGCGGCCCCGCCTGGCCGGCGCGGGTGTCCTGGGCGCCGGGATTGGCATGGGTCATGGTCGCGTCCACGGACTCGGTGCGCGGCGCGGCGTCGAGCGTCTCGACACTGGTGGCGGCCGTGTCCGGTACGGCGCCTTCGGTACCGTCCGGCGCGTTGACGTAGGGACCGGACTGGTTGCGGGTAAGGCCCGGGCCGCCGTTGCCGCCGGTTTCGGCCTGGCTCTCGTGGCTGGGGCTCGCCCCTTGCTGGCCGCTCGTCTGGCCGCCGACGCCGACCGTCACGGTGTCGTCGTTGCCGGACGTGGTCGATGGTGGGGACTGCATCATCTGTGCCTCCTGTCGTGTGAGTGGATAACGCCATTCTGGCGCGGCGCGCCGGGCGCGGGTATCGGCGCGGGCGGCGGCGTGGTGTAGGAGAGCGGCGCATGTGTTAGCGATGAGCGTGCCTGGAGGTAACGTGCGCGCGCGCATGACGGTGGATGCTAGGGTATCTGCAATCGCAATAAGTGCATGGAGACCCGCATGGAACACCCCGAATATGCAAGCTGCATCGCTGCCTGCAATGCCTGCGCCGACGCCTGCGACCGCTGCGCCGCCGCCTGCCTGGGCGAGGACGACGTCCGCATGATGGCGCGCTGCATCGCCCTCGACATCGATTGCGCCCAGTTGTGCCGCCTGGCCGCGGCGGTCATGGCGCGCGGTGGCGAGATCGCCGCCGCGCTGTGTGGCGTCTGCGCCGAGGCCTGCGACCGCTGCGCCGCGGAATGCGGCAGCCACCCGATGGACCATTGCCAGGCCTGCGCGGCCGCCTGCCGCGCGTGCGCCGATGCATGCCGGCGCATGGTCGCCGCCGCATGACCGCCGCCGCATGATGCGGCTTTGCGCGATATCGCTTCCTGAGGCGGGAGACGTGGTGCTATACTGTATATCTATACAGTCATTTATCGCGCCACCATGCCTGCCTTCCTGCCGATCGACCTCGACCCACTGCCCGCGGAACATCCGGACCGGGCGGCGGCGAGTCGCCCGGAGTCCGGGATCTTCGCCGGCGTGCACGACGAGCCGGTCACCTCGGCCCGCAACGACGCCGAACTGGCGCGCGAATACATCTCGCATGGCGAGCTCAGTCCCAAGTCGATCGCCAACCTGCAGAAAGAGCTGTACCGCTTCCTGACCTGGTGCCGCGAAGAAGCGCACAAGACTTTCCAGCAGCTGAACGTGGCCGACCTGAACGCCTACAAGGAATTCATCCGCAACCCGCCGCCCGAGTGGGTGTGCGCCACCAAGTGGCCGCGCAACGACCCGCGCTATCGCCCGTTCTCGGGCCCGCTGTCCGATACCAGCCGGCGCCAGTCGATGATCGCCATCAAGGGCTTGCTCGCATTCGCCGAGCATACCGGCTATCTGCGCCGCAACCCGGCGCGCCTGGTGCGCAATGTGCGAGCGCCCCATGCCGGCCGCATCACGCGCTACCTGACGCCGGCCGCGCTGGCCTATGCGCTGGCCGCGGCCGAGGCGCGCGACGCCGATTCCGAGGCCGCGGCGCGCCAGCGCGCCCGCGACCGCTTCCTGTTGATCGCCTTCGCCCAGACCGGCGCGCGCCTCAATGAAATCGTCGGCGCGCGCATGGGCGCGATCTACAGCGAGGGCGACGGCCGCTGGTGGCTGGACGTCCTGGGCAAAGGCAACAAGCCGCGCCGGCTGCCGGTGCCGCCGGCCACGCTGGCGGCCTTCCGCGACTACCGGCGCGCCTTCGGCCTGCTGGAACAGACCAGCCGCGGCGACCACATGCCGCTGGTGCTGTCGAGCCGCACGCGCGACCACGTGCGCGTGACCGACGAGGCGGCGTCCGAGGCGCTCAAGGCGATCTTCCAGCTGGCCGCCAGCGCGGCGGCGGCCCGGGGCGACGGCGACAGCGCGGCCATGCTGCGCCAGGCGTCGCCGCACTGGCTACGCCACAGCATGCTCACCAACCACGCCAACAGCGGGGTGCAGCTCAAGACCCTGCAAGATACCGCGGGCCACGCCAATATCGCCACCACCGCCGGCTACCTGCACAAGACCGACAAGGAGCGCCACGACGAGATCCTCGGCGCGGATGGCAAGGGCCTCCTGTAGCTGCTATACCGGGATCGACGAGGTGCCGCCGTCCGAGCTGCCGTAATTCTGCAACTCGTCGAGTGACAGACGGCGATCGTTCAGCGCCGTGACGATCGACCCCAGCTGTTCATCGTCGGGCTGGATGTAGATGATGCGTTGCTCGAGCAGGTTGTCCCAGTAGGGCGTGTAAGGCACGGCGGTTTCGGTCATCACTTGCGCCTTGAAGCTGCCATCCTGCAGCTCGCCGACCAGGGTGATGCGCGCGGTATCGGGGACGGTATTCTGGACCGTGATGTTCATGCTCTTCCTTTGAATGATCAGTTCGCGTGAGCCCATTGTCACGCAGCCAGGGATCGCGTGCAAACCGCGCGCTGCCTGCCGTGCGCACCCCTGGGTCTGGCAGGGGCGAACGGTCGATGCAATCGCATGCCATCGACATGATTATCCGCTTCATCGGAGCCGCTTGGGCAAGTACTCGACCAGATATCGGCGGTTGCCAGAACCACCGACACGCCCGGCCTGCTTGCGGGCGCACGCGCGCAGGCCTAGAGTAGGGGCCGATCCGGCCCGCCCCGCGGCCGGAGCCGACCGAGGTCATGCACATGGGCCTGTCGTTTCCCGCGCGCCGCGCGCCGACCATCCGCCAATGGCTGGCCTTGCTGCTGGCCGCCTTCATCGTGCCGACCACGATCGCGGTGGTTGCGCTGTTCTTGCATTCCTACGGGCGCGAGCGGGCCGGGATGGAACGCGCCTACCAGGACGTGTCGCGGGCGTTGATGCAGGCCATCGACCGCGAACTGAGCAGCGCGCAGGCCGCCCTCGAGGCGCTGGCCACCTCGCCCAGCCTGGATGCCCACGACCTGCGCGCCTTCCGTGTCCAGGCCATCGAGGTGCTGCACGCCCGTCCCGGCAACGTGCTGGTGGCCGTCGATCCCGGCCTGCAGCAGGTGATCAATACCGGCCTGCCGTTCGGCACGCCGCTGCCGCGGCACGGCAACGTGGGCCAGCTCTGGCAGGTGGTCCAGACTGGCCGGGCGCAGGTTTCCGACCTGTACGTGGGGCCGACCGTCCACCGCCTGCTGACCAGCGTCGACGTGCCGGTGGTGCGGGGCGGCCAGGTGCGCTACGTGCTGTCAATGCAGTACTTCGGCGAACGCCTGGGCGCCATCCTGGAGCGCCACCGGGCGCTGCCGGGGTCCACCGTGACGATCTACGACGGCCAGGCGCGCATCGTGTGGAGCAGCCGGGCCCGCCACGCCGAGGTCGGCCAGCGCGCCAGTCCCGCCCTGGCGGCCGGATTCGCGCTGGGGCGGGAAGGCACGGTCGAAGAGACCGGGCCGCATGACGCCGGCGTGGTGACCGTGTTCAGCCACTCGTCGCTATCGGGCTGGACGTTGGCGATCGCCCTCCAGCGCAGCGTGCTCAACGCCAACCTGTGGCGCACGCTGGAATGGTTCGTGGCAGCTGGCTGCGGCTTGCTGGCGCTGGGCGCCGTCCTGGTGGCGCTGATCGGCAAACGCATCGAGACCGCGCTGCGTGGGCTGGTCCGTCCCGCCATCGCGCTCGGCCATGGCGAACAGGTGGTGCTGCCGCCGTTGCCGCTGGACGAGGCGCAGGACGTCGGCCATGCCCTGGTCCAGACCGCGGCGCTGCTGCGCGAACGCACCGTCCAGCGCGACGAGGCCGAGCGCGCCGAACGGGTCCTGCGCGAAGCCAAGCGCGCGGTCGAGCGCAGCGAGGCCTTCCTGCTCGGGATCTTCGAAGAGACGCCGGACGGCATTCTCCTGGTCGACCCCGGCGGCCGGGTGACGCGCGCCAACGTCCAGGCCGAGCGCATGTTCGGCTACCCGAGCGGCGCGCTGCAAGGGCTGGCGCTGGACGTGCTGCTGGTGGGCAGCGGGGGGGCGCCGGTCCCGGTCTACGAGCGCATGCGCGCCGCCCCGGCCAGGAACGGCATGGCGGGCACCACCCACCTGCGCGGCCGGCGCCGGGACGGCGTGGCTTTCCCGGCCGACGCCATGGCCAACCCGCTGCCCGAGCGCGCGCTCCTGATCGTGACCGTGCGCGACGTCAGCGCCGGCTGGGCGCAGGAGGAAGCGCTGCGCCAGGCGCTGGAAGACAAGAACACCCTGCTCAAGGAACTGTACCACCGGGTCAAGAACAACCTGCAGCTCATCATCAGCCTGTTCAACCTGCAGGCACGCACCCTCAAGGGCGGGCGCGCCAAGCGGGCCCTGGTCGAGGCCGCCAACCGGGTGCGGGCCATGGCGCTGGTGCACGAGCGCCTGTACCAGGCGCGCACCCTGGGCACCATCTGCCTCGCCGCCTACGTGCGCGTGCTGTGTGACGAGCTGGCCAGCGCCTACGGAGCCGGCCGGCGCGGTATCTCCCTGGAGCTCGAGGTGGCGCCGGTCGAGGTCGGCCTGGACCTCGCGGTGCCGCTGGGCCTGCTGCTCAACGAGCTCGTCTCGAACAGCCTCAAGCACGCGTTCCCGGCCGGCCGGCGCGGCACCATCCGGGTGACGCTGGCGCCGGAGCCCGGGGAAGGCGCCGCCGCCGGCGAACAGCGGCTGCAGCTGACGGTCCACGACGACGGCATCGGCCTGCCGCCCGAGACCGATCGAACTTCGCCCCGGACGCTGGGTCTAAGGTTAGTCGCTGCCCTGAGCGAGCAATTGCACGCAAAGCTCGTGTTCGAGAACCGCAACGGCGCCTGCGTCAGGCTCATCTTCCATGTGCCGGTCGATGGCGATGGCAGGCGCGGCGCCGGCCACCCGGCGGCTGCCTCGTCCCGGCACGCGCCGGCCACCGAGCTGGCGGCGCGAGAGTGAGCTCCCGAGAATAAGCTCCAATTAACCAGTATCCATTAACGAGTTCCATCAACCAGCTCCCATCGACCCAGGAACCGCTATGCTGCAACCCCTTCCCGGCGCCGGGCAGGACGCACCGACCCTGCTGGTGGTCGAGGACGAAGCCGTGGTCGCCATGGACATCGCCGGCCAGTTGCGCGACATGGGGTACCGGGTCTGCGGCTGCGTCGACAACGGCCGCGACGCCATCGCGCGCGCGCGCGCCGACCGGCCCGACCTGGTGCTGATGGACGTGGTGCTCCGGGGCGACATGGATGGCATCGCGGCGGCCGCCACCATCAGCGCCGAGCTGCAGATCCCGGTCCTGTTCCTGACCGCCTACAGCGACGACCAGACCGTCGACCGCGCCGCCGCCGCCATGCCCTATGGTTACCTGACCAAGCCGTTCCAGGGGCGCGAGCTGCGCGCCGGGATCGCGGTCGCGCTGCGAAAGGCCGCGGTCGAGCGCGCGCTGCGCGACAATGAGCGCTGGCTCACTGCGGTGCTGCACGGGGTGTGCGACGCCGTGATCGCCACCGATGCCGACGGCCTGGTCGGCCTGGTCAACCCGGCCGCCCAAAGCTTGCTGGGCATGGAGGTCTTGCGCGGACGCAGCGCCGCCGAGGTCGTGCGCCTGGAAGACGATGCCGGCGGCCCGATCGGCCTGGTGCACCACGATTGCATCGCCCGCAGCGGGACGGCGACGCTGGTGACCGGCGCCGGCCAGCGCATCCCGGTCGATTATTCCGCGGGTGCGATCTGCGACGATCACGCCCGCCCGATGGGCACGGCGATCGTGCTGCACGACGAGCGCGAACGGGTGGCGGCCGAGCTGCGCCTGGCGCGCAGCGAGCAGCGCTTTCGCAGCGCCTTCGACAATGCCCCGTTGGGGGTGGCGCTGGTCGACCGCGACAACCGCTTCGTGCGCGTCAATCGCGCCATGTGCCGCCTGCTGCGCACGCCGGCCGAGGCGCTGGTGGGCGCCGCCCAGGACGCCTTCGGCGACAGCGGCGACAATGCGATCGAACGCGAGTACCAGCAAGACCTGCTGGCCGGACGCAGCGACGCGGTCCAGTACGAGCGCAGCTACCGGCCGAAGGATGGCCGCACGGTGTGGGCCCTGGTGTCGGCCACCTTGCTGCCGGTGAACCACGAACCGCAGCACTTCCTGATCCAGGTGAACGACGTCACCGAGCGCAAGCGCGCCGAGGACGAACTGGCCCACCTGGCCCAGCACGACGCCCTGACTGGCGTGGCCAACCGCGCCATGCTGGGCGAGCAGGTCGAGCGCGAGCTCGCCGTGGCGCGCCGCCGCGGCTCCCGGCTGGCGGTGGTCTTCATCGACCTGGACTACTTCAAGCACATCAACGACACTTATGGTCACGAGACCGGCGACCTGGTGCTCAAGGAACTGGCGACCCGCCTGGCCCGCAGCGTGCGCGCGATCGACATCGTCGGGCGCCTGGGCGGGGACGAGTTCGTGGTGGTGCTGTCCGAGGTGTCCGACGCCCACGACGTGATCACGCTGACCGACAAGCTGCGGCTCGAATGCGGCCGCCCGCTGCACTTCGATGGCCACGAGGTGCGCGTGGCGGTCAGCATGGGGGTGAGCCTGTTCCCCGACGACGCCCAGGACTTCCGCACGCTACTGCGCTTCGCCGACAGCGCCCTGTACCAGGCCAAGGGCGAGGGCCGCAACAACGTCCAGTTCTACCGCCCCGAACTCACGGTGCGCATGGAGATGCGGGTGCGGCTGGGCGCCGGCTTGCGCACCGCCCTCGAGCGCAACGAGCTCGAGATATTCTATCAGCCGATCGTGACGCTCAGCGACGGCCGCCCGGCCGCCACCGAGGCGCTGCTGCGCTGGCACCATCCCGAACTGGGCCTCCTGCTGCCCGACCTGTTCCTGCCGATGCTCGAGGAATCGTCGATGGGCGAGGAGATAGGCGCCTGGACCATCGGCGAGGCCTGCCGCCAGGCCGCGCGCTGGAACGCCGGCGGCGGGCCTGGCCTGCGCATGGGGGTGAACGTGACGGCGGCCCAGTTCAAGTCCGGCCGCCTGGTGCCGGCGGTAGAGGCGGCACTGCGCGCAACCGGCCTCGCGCCGGGGCACTTGTGCATCGAGATCACCGAGCAGACCCAGCTGGCCGATACCGAACAGACCCGCGCCGTGCTGGCCGCCCTGAAAGCCCTGGGGGTGCTGGTGGCGATCGACGATTTCGGCACCGGCTACTCGTCGCTGGGCTACATCAGCCGCCTGAAGCCCGACGAACTCAAGGTTGACAAATCGCTGGTGACCGATGTCGACAGCGACGCCGAGCGCGCCGGGCTGGTGGTGGCCGCGCTGGCCATGGCGCGCAGCCTGGGACTGCTGGTGGTGGCCGAAGGGGTCGAGACCGAGGCCGAGCAGGCTTTCCTGCGCGCCCACGGCTGCGACATGGCGCAGGGCTACCTGCACGCGCGGCCTGCGCCGGCGCCCGAATTCGAGGCTTGGCTGGCCAGCGCGGCCGGGCCGGGCGCCGGCCGGCGCGACGGGACGGCGGCGGCCCGGCACTGACGCCACTCGACCCGCGCACCGGCGCTCATCAACGATCGCGGCTTGACGGCGTCGTGGGCGCCTGGAAGTGGGTGTCTGGAACTATTGCCGCTGCAGTACGAATTGCGCAAAGGCGTCCGAGTCGAGCGGGCGGCTGAACAGATTGCCCTGAACCAGATCGCACCCAATCCCTTGCAGTTCCGCGAGCTGCGACTGGCTCTCCACACCCTCGGCAATCGTTTTCATACCCAGCGAGCGGGCCAGCGCGACAATGCCCCGGATGACCGCCGACGCCTTGTCCGAATCGAGCAGCGCGTGCACGAACGACTTGTCGAGCTTGAGCATGTCGATCGGCAATCGCACCAGGTAGCCGAGATTGGAGTAGCCGGAGCCGAAATCGTCGAGCGACGTCGAGATGCCCGCTTGCCTGAGCACCGCGAGCACCGCCATCGCCTTCTCGATATCGCCGACCAGCGAGTCTTCGGTCACTTCCACGTCCAGCATGGCGGGTGAGACGCCGTGCGCGGCCGCGCTATCGAGGATCTTGTCGACGAGGCCCACGGTCAGCAGTTGTCTCGGCGACAAGTTAAAGCTGATCCGCGCGATGGGCACCTCCATCTTCTTCCACTCCTCGATTTGCCGACAGACGGCGTCGAGCAGCCATCCCACCAGGACTCCCTCGTAGGGCGACTTCAGCAACACGTCCAGGAACACCTGCGGCCCCAGCAAGCCTCGCACCGGATGACGCCAGCGAAGCAGCGCCTCGGCGCCGATCGGCGCGGCGTCGGCGATGGCGATCTTGGGCTGGAAATGCAGCTGGAACTGGTTGGCGGCAAACGCCTCGGGCAAATCCATGCGCAGAGCGAGCCGTTCCCGCATTCCACGGTCGAGCGCCTCGTCGTAGACACGTACCTGGAACCGGCCGGACGACTTCGCTGCAAGCATGGCCGTGTCGGCCTCGCTCAGCAGCGTCCCGGCGGATTCCGACGCGTCGTTGAGCAAGGCAATGCCGACGCTGGCGGACAGGGAGATCGACCTTCCGCATGTCTCGAATGGCGGCGCCAGCTCACCGAGCACGGCGTGCGCGAGCGCCTCCGCCGCGTCTTGCGTGGTGTTGCGTAACAGGAGAACGAACTTGTCGCCCCCTACGCGCGCGGCGAACACGTCAGGATCGAGCAGCGCGCGCAGCCTGCTCGCGAAGTCGCGCAGCAATCCGTCGCCGGCGACGTGACCGCAGGCGTCGTTGACCTCCTTGAAATGGTCGAGATCGATGAACAGCACCGCCAGGGTGGGGCCCTGCGTGGCGCCGGCGGAACCAGCGTCGGCGATGGCGCGTGCCAGCACTTCCATGCACTCGCGCCGGTTGTACAATCCGGTCAGATAGTCGTGCCTGGCTTCAAATTCCAGTTCCGCAGCTTGCTCGTGTTCCTGCGTTACGTCGCGAAACAGCACCGTGATGCCGTCGTCGTGGGCAAATGAGCGCGCTTCGAACCAGGCGCCGAGCGCCGGGTAATAACCGGTGTACTGACCGGGCCGTCCCGTCGCCGCCGTTTGCCGGTAGATGTGTTGGTAGCCCGAGCCGACCAGGTCCGGAAAACACTCCCAGATGTCCCGTCCAAGCAGGTTCTCCCGCTTGCGCTGCAGGTATCGCTCAGCCGTGTGGTTAAGATAGGTAAAGCGCCACGATCTGTCGATGGACATGAATCCGTCGGTCAGGCTGTCGAGCATGTCGCCCAGATGGGCCGGGGCGGGCTGCCTGGCGCCGGCCCCAGGCACGCAGGATGGCGGAAGAGCATCAGTATAACGTTCCATCGTGTACCTTCCGCGCGGGTCGGTCATGCATGCGCCGCTTCCGGACCAAGCGGCAGGAGGTCCATTCTACGCGCGATTCGCCGCACCTACGAACGTCGTGATGCACGTGCGTCCCGACCTGCTTCGATGCCCGAGGCGCGCATGTTCGCGGCGCCGGCGACGCCAGGCTGCGCGGCGCCCGACACCCTGCAGCGCCGTGCCCTGCCAACCTGGGAACAGGCGCCTTGCCTTCATGGCATGCGACAGATTGTCGCAAATTTCGCGATGTTGCCTGCGGTCACTATTTTATATCCTGATGCAGTTCCGACTCGCTCAGGCCGAATGACATGAACGCTCCTACCTCTCCCATTGCCGGTCCCGACGCGGACATGCCGGCAAGCACGGGCCATGCGCAAATGCCGGCCGCCGTCGAGCGGGCGGACGGCGCCGGCTTGTCGCATAAGGAACGCGGGGCGACGGCGCAGCCGGGAGCGCGGCGCCTCGAATGCGGCGTGCACGGCTATGACGCGCTCACGGCCCTTCCCAATCATGCGCTGTTCCGCCAGCGCCTGGGCCAGGCCCTGGATCGCGCCGCGGGCACCGGCCGGCCGGTGCAGGTTGCGACCGTCGACCTGGACTTGTACCGACGGGTCAACTCCTGGTTCGGCCAGGACGCGGGCGAGCGCCTGTTGCAGGACATGGCGCGCCGGATCGAGGCGCTGGTGGGGCCCGAGGTGGCGGTGGCGCGTGAAAGCAGCGACCGTTTCCTGGTGTTGTTGGAAGGAGATCAATGTCTCGCCGAAGCGGGAACGGCCCAGGGCATCGCGGCCACGCTGGCCGAGCCGCTCGACTTCGCAGGTCACCCCGTGTATGCGGCCTGCTGCATCGGCATCGCGTCGTTTCCCGGGAACGGCAGCGATGCGGATGCGCTGCTGTGCGCCGCCGACCGCGCCCTGCGGCGCGCCCAGGCGAGCGGCCCCGGATCGCTACGCTACGCCGACACCAGCATCGACAAGGCCGAACTCGACCGGTTTCAGCTGGGCGCGGCCCTGCGCGATGCATTCGCGGCCGGAGAGTTGCGGCTGCACTACCAGCCGCAGGTCGACCTCGTCACCGGCCAGATCTCGACCGTGGAAGCGCTGGTGCGCTGGAGGCGGGGAGACGACGAGGTGCCTGCCGCCACGCTGATCGGCGCTGCCGAAAGCTGCGGCCTGATCGGCGAGCTCGGCGACTGGGTCTTGCGCACCGCCTGCGCCCAGGCCGCGGCCTGGCGCGCCATGGGATTTTCGGCGCTGCGCATTGCCGTGAACCTGTCGACACGCCAGCTTTCCACCGGAATGATCGAGGCATCGGTGAACCGGGCCTTGTCGGAGACCGGGCTGCCGCCCGAATGCCTGGACCTCGAGCTTGCCGAAAGCGCGCTGATGTATGACATGAACGGCAGCATGCAGTTCCTGCTGGCGCTGCAGGAACGTGGAATACGGCTGTGCCTGGACCATTTCGGGACCGGCACTTCCAGCCTGGCCCAGCTGCGGCGGCTGCCGATCGACGTCCTCAAGATCGATCAATCGTTCCTGAACGGCGTTCCGGAAGCGGACCAGGCGGCCGCGATCGTGGATGCGGTCATCGTCATGGGGCACAGCCTGGGCATGCGCGTGGTCGCCGTCGGCGTCGAACACGAAGCGCAGTGCGAATACCTGGCGCGCCACATGTGCGACGAGGTGCAGGGCTACCTGGTGTCCGAGCCGGTTGCGGGCGAGGTGCTCACGCGCATGCTGCACGATGGCGCCGGCCTGTCCGCGCGCCTGCTGCGCTTCGACCGCGCGCAGCCGACCCTGTTGCTGGTGGACGATGAACCGAGCATCCTGTCGTCCCTGAAGCGCCTGCTGCGCGGCGACGGCTACCGCATCCTGACCGCGAACAGCGGCCAGGCGGGCCTGGACGTCCTGGCCGAACATGCGGTCGACGTGATCGTGTCCGACCAGCGCATGCCGGGGATGACCGGCGTCGAGTTCCTGCGTACCGTGCGCCAGTCCTATCCAGAGACCGTGCGTATCGTCCTGTCGGGATTCACCGAACTGCAGACCGTCACCGATGCGGTCAACGCGGGCGCGATCTATAAATTCCTCACCAAGCCCTGGGACGACGGGCAACTGCGCGCCCACGTCCAGGAAGCGTTCACCTACGGGGCGATGGCCAATGAAAACCGCCTGTTGACACTCCAGGTGCATACCGCCAACCAGAAGCTGGCCGCAGTCAACCGGCGGCTCGAGTCGCTGCTGGCGCGGCAACGCCGTGAACTCGAATATGGCGCGATCAGCCTGGACATCGCGCACGAGGTATTGAACAACGTGCCGGTCGCCGTGCTCGCGAGCGACGACCTGGGCACGATCGTGCTGGCCAATCGCGCCGCGTCCTGCCTGTTCGCCGAACACGGCACGCCGCTCGGCCACGACCTGCACCGCTTGTTTCCCTGCCTGCCCGCGCTGTTGCCGGAAGGGGCCGGTCTCGGCTTCGAGTACCGGGGCCAGGACGGCGTCTTCCCGGCCAGCCTGCACCCGATGGGCCATGGCAGCCAGTCGCGCGGCTGGCTGATCACGGTTACCGGATTCGAATCACACCTGAGTGGACAGTCATGAAACGCTATCAAATTGTGGAACTGGACGCTGCGCAGGACGGCATGTGTCTGTACGACGACTTGCGCGACCGCGCCGGCAACCTGCTGCTCCCGAAGGCGACGGTGCTGACCGCGTCGACCATCAAGGCATTGCGCCGGCGCGATATCGAGGTCGTGTCGATCGTGGACGATACCGTCACCGAGGAGCAGCTCGGCGCCGCGCGCGAGCAGGCGAAGGCCCGCATCGCGTACCTGTTCCGCAATGCCGGGACCGGGTCGGCCAATGCCTTGCTGCGACAAGTGGTCGAGGCTTACCGGATGGCGGAGCTCGCATGAACAGCCTCGATGTCATCCAGGTCGTGCGCCGGATTCGTGACCTGCCGCCGCTGCCGTCCATTGTGCTCGACCTCATCAGTTCGTTCGAGCGCGAGGATGTCGATGTCGGGCTGCTGGCGGAAAAGATTTCGCGCGACCAGGCGCTGTCGGCGAAAATGCTCCGGTTGGCGAATTCCTCGTTCTACGGCCTGCCGTCGAAGGTGGGCACGGTCAACCAGGCCATCGTCGTGCTCGGTTTCGACGCCGCCCGCGCGCTGGCGGTGGCGGCCAATGTGATCGAGAGCTTCGAGGCCGGGCAGGGCGGCCAGATCGACGTCGCCGAGTTCTGGCGCCACTCGATCGCAACGGCCCTGTGCGCGCGCGGCCTCGCACGCCATGCCGGGCTGCCGCAGGACCACGCCTTCATCGCCGGACTGCTGCACGACATCGGGCGCCTGGTGCTGGCATCGGGATTCCCCGAGCAGTACGCCCAGGTGCTCGCGGTTTACGCGCGCGAACAGACGACCCTGAGCGATGCCGAGATGCGCGTGCTGGGCATTGACCACCAGCAAGTCGGGCGTATCCTAGGCGAAGCCTGGAAATTCCCTGTCGCGATCCAGAGCGCCATCGCCGAGCACCATCGGCCGATGGGAACGGGCCTGGCCAACCTGCCGGGCCTGATCCATGCCGCGAACGCGGTGGTCCAGGCACTGGACCTGGGCGCCGACGAACACGCCGCCGTGCCGCAGCTGCACGATGCGACGTGGACCAGCCTGCACATCAGCTTCGAACAACTGCAAGAAGCCTGCCGTGAAACGGAGGCCCAGTTCGAAGCGACCTGTCAACTCCTGATGCGTACCAAAAACAATGAATGACATTAAGGACATCACGTGCGCCGGCGAGTGCGCCGCGCGCGAAGAATCCGCGGAGGCGGAGCTGTTGCGTCGCAACCGTGAGCTGACCGAACTGAACGAGAAACTGTCGAGGGCCCAGGAGCAATTGCTGCAGTCGGAAAAGCTGGCATCCATCGGACAGCTGGCGGCCGGGGTCGCTCACGAAATCAATAATCCCATCAGTTTCGTGTTTTCGAATTTCGGCACGCTCGACGCCTACATCGTCGACCTGCTGCGGGTGCTGGCCCAGTACGAAGAAGCGGAACCCTTCATCGCGGATCCGGCGATGAAGGCGCGCATCGGCGCCTTGCGCAAGCAGGTCGAGCTCGATTACCTGGTCGAAGACGTGCCCGTCTTGATGAGCGAATCGCGCGAAGGGATCGAGCGGGTCCGCAAGATCGTCCAGGACCTCAAGGATTTCTCGCGCGTCGACGGCCACCAGGACTGGCAGTGGGTCGATCTGCACCATGGCATCGATTCGACCCTGAACATCGTGAACAACGAGGTGAAGTACAAGGCCGATATCGTCAAGGAGTACGGCGCCATTCCCGAAGTCGAGTGCCTGCCTTCGCAGATCAACCAGGTCATCCTGAATATCGTGGTCAACGGCGCCCAGGCGATCAGTGGCGTACGGGGGCGCATCACGATCCGTACCGGCTGCGACGGCGCCAACGTATGGATCGAAATCGCCGACAATGGCAGCGGTATCCCCAAGGCAATCCAGTCGCGCATCTTCGACCCGTTTTTCACCACCAAGCCGATCGGCAGCGGGACCGGACTGGGGCTGTCGCTGTCGTACGGCATCATCCAGAAGCACCACGGCCGCATCGAGGTCCAGAGCGAACCGGGCGTCGGTTCCACCTTCAGGATCGAACTGCCCATCCAGCAGGAGCGCGACCCGGACGCCGGCGCGGAGGGACCGTGAGCGCCGCGGCCCCGGCCGAGGCCATGGCCGTCGCGACGATCCTGTGCGTGGATGACGAGCCGAACATCCTGGCCTCCCTGCAACGCTTGTTCCGCAAGCATCATTTCCGCGTCCTGTGCGCCGATGGCGCCGCGGCCGGGCTGGCGGCGCTCGAGCGCGAGCCGGTCGATCTGGTGATCTCCGACATGCGGATGCCGCATTGCAACGGCACCGACTTCCTGGAGCGTGTCCGCGCACGCTGGCCGGCCACGATGCGGCTGCTGCTGACCGGCTATGCCGATCTCGGCTCGATCGTCGGCGCCATCAATCGCGGCGAGATCTACCGCTATATCACCAAGCCCTGGAACGAAGAAGACATCCTGCTGATCGTGCGCGATGCGCTGGGGCGCAGGAGCCTCGAACAGGAAAAGGAGCGGCTCGAACAGCTGACCAGGCAGCAGAACCACAGCCTGCTGGAACTGAACGCCACGCTCGAGGAGCGGGTACGGGCGCGCACGCTGGAATTGCAGTCGGCCCAGCAGGCCTTGCTGGTCTCGAACCACCGGCTCAAGGGCAACTTTCTCACGTCGATCAAGATCCTCTCGAGCATGATCGAGATGCGCGGCGGGGCCATGTCCGGCCATGCGCGCGGTGTCGCCGATCTGGCGCGCAAGCTCGCGCTGCGAATGGGGTTGCCTGCGCGCGAGGCCCAGGACGTGTTCATCGCGGGGCTGTTGCACGGGATCGGGAAGACCGGGTTTCCCGACAGTTTGCTGCGTATTCCGGAATACGTGCTCAAGGGCGATACCCTGGGCGAGTATCGAAAGTATCCCCAGCTCGGAGAGCAGCTGCTCATGCCGCTCGAAGAGTTGCGCGAGACGGCGCGCCTCGTCGGTGCGCACCGGGAGCGCTTCGACGGCAGCGGTTTTCCACACCGGCTGGCCGGGTTCGACATCCCGGTCGGCGCCCGCATCCTTGCCGTCGCCTACGACTTCGAGGCGCTGCAGAGCGGCCATCTGGTGCAGCGCCAGTTGAACGCCGGGCAGGCGGCAGGACTGATGGCCGAGAGCCGCGGCAAGCGTTACGACCCGGACGTCATCGAAGCGCTGTACGACATCCGCACGGGACGCCACGTCACCGACGAGGTTCCCGACGTCGTGATGGGCGTCGCCCAGCTCAAGCCGGGCATGACGCTTGCCCGCGACCTGGTGTCCGAGGACGGGGCCCTGCTGCTGTCGGCGGAACACGTGTTGAACGAACGTTTGCTCAAGCAGCTTGCCGACTTCGAGCGGCGCTCGGGAAGCAGCTTGCAGCTGCATATCCGGACGGGGACGTCCTGATGCGTCGAATACTGCTTCTCGACGACGAGGAGGCCGTCCTGAATGCGCTGCAGCGCGCCCTGCGCCTGGAATTCTCCACCGACAGCGTCCAGGTCGAGGCTTTCATGCAGCCGGAGGCCGCGCTGTTGCGGGCCGGCGAGCAGGATTTCGACATCGTGGTTTCGGATCTGCGCATGCCGGGGTTGACGGGAGCGGACGTGCTCCAGATGATCAAGGGCTTGCAGCCGGAGGCGGTGCGCATCGTGCTGAGCGCCTCCACCGAGCGCAGCGATATCGTGGCCGCGGTGAACCGCGCCGAAGTGTTCCGTTACCTCGCCAAGCCATGGGAGAGCCGCGAATTGATCGCGACCATCCACGCCGCCTTCAGGTACCGGGATGCGCGCATGCGCACGCGTCCCGGGGCGACGCTCGCGCCGGCGCCGGCCAGCGCGCACGAACTCGAGCTGCTGCGGCTGGAGCGCGAAGAGCCGGGCATCACGCACGTCGATTGGGATGAGCATGGCAACGTCCGGCTGTTTTGAGGCGGTGGGCGCGCGCGTGTTGTCGAAGGCGGATCGGATGGCAAGGCTGAGTGTGCCGCACGATGCGGGCGTCGTGACACAGGGCGACGCGCTGGTCAAACTGACACACGAGTGACGTCGAAGGCGCGCGCATGGCTGGCGGAACACGACAGGAGCTCGACCGGTCGGACCGCTTGCCGCAGATCGACCTGCGCTGCCGGGGGGCATGGCCGTGCCGGCTGGAGCGCGCGCGGCGCCAGGTCAGCTGACCAGCCCGTGCCGGAAGGCATAGCGGATCAACTCGGCGTTGTTCCTGATGTGCAGTTTGGTGAAGATACGGCAGCGGTAGGTGTTGACGGAGCTGATACTGATGTCGAGCTTGCCCGCCACCTGCTTGACCGCGGTGCCCGTGGCCAGCAAGCCCAATACCTGATGTTCGCGGTCGGTCAGGCGCTCGTGCGCCTTGCGCAGATAAGGCGACGCCGCTTCGTTGGCAAGCAGTTCGGCCAGGGTTTCGCTGACGTAGCGCCCGCCGGCGTGCACCTTGCGGATGGCCTTGACCACGACGTCGGCGGCCAGCGTTTTGCTGATGTAGCCCGACGCGCCCAGCCGCAGGACGGCAATGCCGAACTGCTCCTCGCCGTGCGCGCTGAGCACGAGGACCGGCATGCCGGGACAGCGCGCGGTCACGGTGCGCAGCGCGTCCAGTTCATGCGTCGGGCTCAGGTTCAGGTCGAGCAGCAGCACGTCCGGCTCGGTAGCCTGCACCATGTCCAGGGTGGCTGGCAGGCTGCCGCTTTCCCCCACCAGGATGATATCGGATTCCACCGACAAGACGTTCTTGACGCCTTCGCGAACAAGCGGATGGTCGTCGGCAACGGCGACCCGGATGACCTGGGGGCACGGGAGAGGTAAGATGTTCATAAGGTAAATTCAAGCCAGCTTCATGACAACGCCAGGACCGCCATCGCGGACCAAGGCTCGGCCGGGACCGGCAGGGTGTGAGAGGCGATTCCTGCGCCAGATTCCTGCGCCATACGATCGGTCATTTTTCACGGACGACCGGATCGCACCATTGTCCCGTCGATTTTTTGCCTAATATGTATGAGATGAGTGGCGCAGGCCGCCACTCGACTTGCCGGGCTTGGCCTCAATGTATGTACAACCCACGACATCCTAATCAGAAACAATTTCCATACATTGAGACAAAATGTCCCAGCTAACATCCTTGCAAGATGACCGATCGGCAAGCTGGTTACCCCGGCTGGCCGCGCACGGCGGCCCGCGGTTCCTGCAGATTGCGGATGCGCTGCAGCAGGCAGTGGCCGATGGCCTCCTGAAGTCGGGCGACCGCCTGCCGCCGCAGCGCCAGCTGGCGGCGCAGCTGGACGTCGACCTGACCACGGTCACCCGCGCCTACGACGAAGCGAAGCGCCGCCACCTGCTGGAAGGGCGGGGCGCGCGCGGCACCTACGTCGCGGCGCCGAAGTTCGACCTGGCGCCGGTGCTCGACCTGAGCATGAACACGCCGCCGCCGCCGGATGGCGTCGACTTCGACGACATGCTCAAGCAGGGCCTGCGCCAGGTGCTGATGCGGGCGGATAGCGGATTGCTGATGAGCTACCACCTGGGTGGCGGCAGCGAATCCGATCGCGAGGTGGGCGCGCGCTGGATGGCGCCGATGTTCGGGCGCGTCGATCCGCGCCAGGTGATCGTCTGTCCGGGCGCCCAGGCCGCGATCGCCGCGTTGATCCTGACGCTGACCGCGCCGGACGACGTGATCCTGGTCGAGCCGACCGGCTATCCGGGCCTGCGCGCGGCGGCGACGCAGTTCGGCCGGCGCATCGTGACGGTTGGCGCCGACCGGCACGGGATGCTGCCCGAGCGCCTCGAACAAGCGTGCCGCGAACACGCGCCGCGGCTGGTCTATCTGAATCCGACATTGCAGAATCCGACGACGGTCACGATGCCGGCGCAACGGCGGCAGGAGCTCGCCGCCATCGCCAGGCATGCCGGTGTGCGCATCGTCGAGGACGATCCTTACTGGCTTCTCGCCGAGGCCCCGCCGCCGCCCATCGCCACGTCCGCCCCAAGCCATGCGTACTACATCTCGAGCCTGTCGAAATGCCTGACTCCGGGACTGCGGATCGCCTTCGTCCTCGTGCCCGACCCGCAGGAACGTGAGCGTCTGCTGGTCGCATTGAGGTCGTTCGCATTGATGGCTCCACCGTTGGCGGGAGCGCTTGCAACCCAGTGGATCCTGGACGGCTCCGCCGCCCGGCTGCTGGAAGGGGTGCGCACCGAAGCGCGGATCCGGCATCGGATGGCGCGAAATATCCTGGCCGGCCGGTACACCGGTGTGGGTGACGGCCTGCACGTATGGCTCGAGTTGCCCGCGTACTGGAATGGCACCCAGCTTGCGCGCGCGGCGGACAAGGAAGGCATGGCGGTCGCCCCCGGCGAGGCGTTTGCCAATGGAAGCGATTCGGTGAACGCGATCCGGATTTCGCTGGGCTGTGTCAGGGACCGGGGACGCCTGCAGACGGGCCTGCAGCGGCTGTCCCAGCTGCTGGCGCGGCGGCCGGAGAGTTCTGGTACGCCGCCCGCGTAGTCCGCGCGCCGTGCAGGCGGCACCTGGCGCGTGGGGGAGGGATCAGGAACGGGATCAGAAACGGGACCAGAAACGGGGATCAGAAACGCGCGCCGTCGCTTGCAGGGGGCGCGGGTGCAGGCGGGACGTTCCGGTAGCGCAGGCTGAGGAGAGCATAACAGATCATCGCGACGGTGAGGCCGAGCAGCATGTAGCTGGTTCCGGGCAGCAGGATAGCGATGCCGCACAAGGCGAAGGCGATCAGGGTATTGACGACCAGCCGCCCCCGCAATTCGGGGCGTTCCATGAAATAGCCGTACTGCTTGCCGATGAAAAAGCAGAGCGCGCCGATCACCGCCAGTGCACGGAAGTCGGACTCCACGATGTCGTCGAGGATCGCATGCCGGATCAGGCTGGCCAGCACCGACAGGCCGACGAAGACGAGAAGGTGCGAGTACAGCACCGAATGGCCGGTAGTGAGCTTGCGTTCGGTCAGCAGATGAAAACTGTCGAAATAGACCCACCAGATGGCCGATACCATCACGAAGCCGGTGGCGGCAGTGGCCATTCTCTGCGCGGTCCAGTTGATGTTCGCCAGTCCCGCGGACATGCTGAACACGGACTCGCCAAGTATGATGATCGTGAGCAGACCGACACGCTCGATCAGGTGTTCGGTGTGCACGGGAATGGTCCGTAGATGACGCGGCAAGAAAAAGATGAACGCCAGCAGATCGAACAATATGCCGACATAAAACATCACATATTGCCATGGCGGCGCGAACAGGACCGCCGCGAGGCTGAGGGTGGCCCCGGCCACGATCACCCGGCCGATCGCGCTGGCGAGCCCCGCACTTTCCGGGTGCCGGTATTTCGACACGAAGTACATCATGGCGATGACGTATTTCGCGCCGACGTAGCAGAAGACGATGGCGTCGAAGCTGGTCAGGAATCGCTTGCCGATCAGGCCCGAGACGACGATCAGCAGGAACATGATGACCAGGGTTGCCAGGCGGTGCTTGCGGTCGTCCGCGTCGAACCGGTTGGCATACATCGTGTGGCTCGCCCAGATCCACCACAATGGGATAAAAATCAGCACGAACTTCCAGAACTGGACCGGGTCGAGATGCCCCTCGTGTGTGTGGCTCAGGATATGCGTGACGTCACCGATCGTTACCACGAAGATCAGGTCGAAGAACAACTCCAGCCAGGTGGCGTGCCGATTAGGATCGAAATATTTTGTGTTGTACATGTGGCCTGGTGCTCGCCCTGCACCAGACCCGCGCCAGTTGCCCCGCCAGGGTCTACCGCGTGGTGTTCGTGGCAGTGATGCGCATTTCTCTAGTGCTCCATCTTATTTGGACACCAAAGCCGACCCAGGGTTCCGCTATTCCTTTCCATTTTGCGCAAGGCGAATTTAGCGCGCGCCACGCGGTCTAACTGAAATCGCTTGCCTGTGTTGCGCAGCCGGGAACCCGCCCGGCGCGCCGCAGGTGGTCGGCGCCGAGCAGGTTCGGGCGGCGCTTTGTCAACCGCAACACACGGAGGTAGACCCGATGGCTACAGTCAAGCTCGACAAAGAGGTGTGGCAACCCTATTTTGACCGGATTTCGAAGTTAATCTTGGGCAAACAAACCGAGATCGAGGTCGCGTCGCTGAATATCGGCGTGCAGATCGCCGCCAAGTGGGTGCCGCTGCTGGGCATCACTTACGACCACAAGAACGATCTGGTGGAGGTGCTGCTGGAAGGACTCGACCACCTGATCCGGCACCCCCGCGACATCTACATCAACCAGGAGCCGGCGGGATTGACGAGCATGGAGGTGATCGACGCCGACGACGTGCGCCAGATTATCCGGCTGCGCGATCCGCTCATGCTGCCTTACGACCCGTCCCCGTGACCGGCCGCCAGCCGCGGCAGGATCTCTTGACCGATCTCGTCGAGCACGTCGCCCGCATTGCGTGCGCCGTACTTGAAGTTCAGGATGACGTGGTTGACGCCGATCGAGCGCAACGCCTCGAGAAAGCGCAGGACGAAGTGCCGGCCGCCGCGAAAGCCCAGGTGGATCGGCGTTGGCGCGGCGTCGGGATCGTCGCTCAGGTCGACGTAGAACGATTGCACGAACGGCTTGAAGACGCCGGGCGCGGCGGTTTCGACCGCGGCGCGCCAAAGCGCCGCGACCTCGGCCTGACGCTGGAGTGCGCGCGGGTAGGTGATCCACCCATCCGCATGTTTGGCGATCCAATCCAGCGGCTGGCCGCTGTGACCGGTCACGAGCATCGGCACGGGCGTGATCGGCTTGGGTACGAGATCCGCGCTCCCGTCCAGGGTGCCGTGCGGCCACTGGACTTGCGGGAACTCTTCGGCGAGGACCGTGCGCACGACGCGCAGGTTGTCGCGGAACAGGGCCGAACGCTGTTCAAAGTCGATGCCGAAGGCCGGGAACTCGACGGGCCGGTCACCGGAGGCGATGCCGAGGACCAGGCGGTTGCCCGACAGCCGGTCGATCGATGCCACGCCCTTCGCGGTATGCAGGGGGTGGCGGAGGGTGAGGACCAGGGCGCCGGTGGCCAGCGCGATGTCGTGGGTCTGCGCCGCGATCCAGCCCAGATAGACCCACGGATCGTACACCTGGCCCACGTCGCCGAAGCTGGGATCGCGCAGCGGCACGTCGCGGCACCAGAGCGCAGCATATCCCAGCTCTTCGGCGCGGCGCGCCAGGCGCTCCTGGCCGAGCATGGTCGGCCGGTCGCCGGCGAACGCCTCGATCGGGAAGAACACGCCGAGCGTCAGGCGGTTCGGCGCAAACATGCGCTGAAAGCCTTTGCAATCGCCTGGCTTGGCGCTCCGGTTCACTGTCAGCATGTCTGCCATGATCTCGTCCTGTCGATCTCCCACCGGATATATCGAGCGCGGGACATCGCCGGTCGGCGGCCGGCCCCAGCACGCCCGGAACCCGACGTCGCGCGATCGCCGGGCAGGCCGCCGTATGCAGCCGGCCGATGCCGCCCGGCGCCGGGTGAGGTGGTACGCGCTACCTCTTCTGGTACACGAACGGGGGCATCGCCTTGAGCGCCTCCTTCGTCGCCCCAGGCAAGGTCATCTGCTTATTCTGGAGCTTCAACTGCTCCATCGGGATGGCCACGTCGCGCTTGCCGATCCCGAGGAATCCACCCACGCCGATGATCGCAAACGAGGCCGCGGGGAGCTTGCCATCCTTGCTTGGGGAGATGATCAGGTCGTCGATCTTGCCGACCTTTTCGCTCTTGTCGTTGACGACTGTCTTGCCGATCAGATCTTGCTTGGCGCTCCATCCGACGACGACAGCTTCCAGCTCGATCACGGTGACGCCCAACGGCGCCCTGCCCACAACCGGCGCGGCAGGGGCCTGCGCGGTCGACGCCGCCGGCGCCTGGGCCGATGCAACGCCCATGCAGAGCGGTGCCGCAGATATCGCTAAGACTGCAATGATTCGTTTCATGACGCTACCCTCCTGGTTAGCCATCTGGCATCCAACTATAGGAGCGACGGTGGCACGCACGGATCGAAGTCATTGGGAGCTTGATCTACATCTACCCTGAGGTCTCAGAGACTAGTATTTACTTGCGGGTCCGCAGTACGTACCTATACTGAATCCTTCATGCGCGGCGCCGGCGTCACGTCGACTGGCGCATGGACGGTGGCGAACGGCGAAGAGCCTTGCCAGATTCCTAGCTATGGAGCAAGTGGAGGTATGATGAAAACGGATGACGAGATTAAACGAGATGTCGAGGCTGAATTGCGATACGACCCCGACATCGATCCAACGAACATCGCGGTGAGCGTCAAGAGCGGGGTTGTCACCCTGGCAGGGTTTATTCCGAGTTACCTCCAGAAAATCGAGGCGGAAAAGGATGCGAAGCGGGTACAGGGGGTGGTTGGCGTCGCTAACGATCTCGAGGTCCGCCTGCCGAGCGTGGACCAGCGTCCGGATCCGGACATCGCACGCGACGCGGTCGCGGCGCTGAAAGCGCAGCTGCCTTATTCTTACCAGAACTTCAAGGTGATCGTCAGGGACGGCTGGATCACGCTGGAGGGCGAGGCCGAGTGGCACTACCAGAAAGAAAAGGCCGAGATGTCGGCACGTGGCGTGAAAGGTTGCAAAGGGGTGATCAACTCGATCAAGATCACGCCCAAGGTTGCTGCACAAGAAATCAAACGCAAGATCGAGGAAGCGTTCATGCGCAGTGCCGAGGTCGATGCGAAAAATGTCCAGGTCGAGGCCAGCGACGGCGAAGTGGTCCTCAAGGGAACCGTGCACTCTTGGTTTGAGCGCGAGCAGGCCGAACGCGCGGCATGGATGGCGCCGGGCGTCAAGAGGGTCGAGGACCGTATCGTTGTCCAGCCCTGAGACAACGCCGACACAGATCTGGGAGCCATGTACGCCAGACTACAGGAGCACTCCCATGTACCCGGAATGAACCACGCCGGCGGATCGTTGGCTCAGCTCACGCGGCGAGATCCCATCCCCTGGCTGCAGATTCGCATTCCGCATATCCCACCCCGATCCCAGGGGCAAGTCAAGGCATTCGAGGAGAACGCCTTTTATCGTTTGCGACCGGTGCCCGCCAGGGCACTGGCGCAAAGCCGAGGATTGTGTAACGGACTCAATACCTAATTTACAAACTCGACAAACCTCGACAGCGGCTCGCGCTCGGTAACAAGCGAGTTTTCGATCTTCGCGGGATCGGCCCAGCCGAGCGCCATGCCGCAGACCACCATTTCATTCGACGGCAGCTGCAATTGCTCGGCAATGATGCGGTGGTACTGGGTGAAGGCCGCCTGCGGACAGGTGTCGAGACCGCGTGCGCGCGCCGCCACCATGATGTTCTGCAAGAACATGCCGTAGTCGAGCCAGGAGCCCTGCTCCATGATGCGGTCGATGGTGAAGATCAGCCCGACGGGCGCATCGAAGAAGCGGAAATTGCGTGCATGCTGGGCGGCCATGCCGGGCTTGTCCTCGCGCGCCAGGCCAAGCAGGCTGTACAGGTCCCAGCCGACTTTCCTGCGGCGGTCGATGAAGGGCGACACCCATTCGCGCGGGTAGTAGGCGTATTCCTCGGTGTGCTGGCGCGACAATTCCGGAGACGTGTGCGCGGCGAGGATGGCGTCCGACAGGGCCACGCGCGCCTGGCCGGTCAGCACATACACTTTCCATGGCTGGGTATTCGTGCCGGAAGGCGCGCGCGCCGCCACTTCGAGGATGCGCTCGAGGTCGGTCCGCTCGACCTGTTTATCAAGGAAGGCGCGGATCGAACGGCGCGACGTGATGGCGGCATCGACCGCTTCCTGCTGCTGGCTTGAGATCATGAGATTTCCTTTTCCAAGAACGTTTTTACTGCTGCCGCAAGCGCGGCGGGCTGCTCCGAATGGGGAAAGTGGCCGCATCGTTCGAGAACGACACGTGTCGCGTTCCGGGCCAGTCGCGCGATCTGGTCGAGTTGGTCCAACGTCCCATACTGGTCCTCCGCGCCCTGCACAGCCAGCACAGGGCACTGGATCATTGGCACGCATCGTTCGATGTTCCAGTCGCGAAAGCGCTCCGACAGCCACAGTTCGCTCCAGCCGCGGAACACGTCGTCGGGGCAGTCATGTACGGCGGCGAGGTTGCTCCGGAGGGCAGAATTGGCGTAGCGATGCTGCATCCAGCGGATCCGCCCGGACCCCATTTCCTCGGTAAACAAATGGGCAGCGACGACAACGATCGCCCGGACAGCCTGTGGAAATGCCGCTGCGTACTGCAGCGCGATCGACCCGCCGTCGCTGTGCCCGAACAGGATGGGCTGGTCGCGCGCGGCATCGACCCCGAGAGCGTCCAGCAGTGCCGGCAATGCCTCGCGCGCCTCATGACCGAGATAGTCGATGGGCCAAGGTTCACCTGGCGGACGGGGCGTCGAGCTACCGTAACCGTAGCGCGAATAGACCAGGCCCCGACAGCCCGTCGCGCGACACAGTACTGTCGGCCAATCTCCCCACACCGCCGCCGCGCCGAGTCCTTCATGCAGGAACACGATCAGTGGTGCATCAGCACGCTGCGCCGTGATCCATTCGTACTCGAGCTCGATCTGCCTGCCTTGCAGCAGGAGTGCGGTCCGCTTGAGCGCCGTCACGTGCGTTCTGCCCGGTCGCGAATCTTGGGCTGCGCACGACCAACCGCTTGAACACGCGGTCGATCGGCCTCGACCTCGGCAAGGGGCGGCACGGCCCGCATCGTGCGTATCGAGCGTTCGGTCAGTTCGTGGTACTGCATCGTCCCTTTCCGTTTCCATGCTATTTCGTCGTCGCGCAACGGGCGGACTATCCTTGCCGGTAGGCCGACGACAAGGCTGCGTGCGGGCACCTCCATGCCGGCCTTGACGAACGACAAGGCCCCGACGATGCTCGACTCGCCGATCACCGCGTCATCCATGATGACCGCGTGCATGCCCACCATGGCGTCACGCTCGATCCGGCACCCATGCAGCACCGCGCCATGTCCGATGTGACCATCGACGTCGACGACAGTGTCGCTGTCCATAAAGCCGTGCAGCACGCACCCGTCCTGGATGTTGGCGCCCTCGTTGATGATGATGCGGCCGAAATCGCCGCGCAGGCTGGCCAGCGGCCCGATATAGCAGCGCGGACCGATGATCACGTCGCCGATCAGCACGGCGCTCGGATGGACATAGGCACTCGGATGAACGACCGGCGTGACGCCGTCGATGGAATATATCTGGAGCATGCAAGCCTTTCTGTCAGGTGGTCTGGGGCAAAGCGCAGACGGCATCGTCATGGGCGGTGCTCGCCGGCCGGCGCTCATGTGTTTGAAGCACATCCACGCCATTACGCAACGCGGTCATCTCGGCAAGGATGGAAATGGCAATCTCGGGCGGCGTGCGTGCGCCCAGATGGAGACCGACCGGCCCGTGGAGCCGAGCGATTTCCGCGGCGCTGACGTCGAACAGCGCGAGCCGCTCGCGGCGGCGCAGGTTGCTGGAACGCGAACCGATCGCGCCGACGTAGAAGGCGGGCGATTTCAGCGCCTCGAGCAAGGCCATGTCGTCGAGCTTGGGGTCATGCGTCAGCGCCAGAACGGCGCAATGCGAGTCGAGCTGCAGGCGCAATATCAGGTCGTCCGGCATCTCGCGCGACAACTCCACGCCCTCGACATCCCATTCCCCGATGAATTCGTCGCGCGGGTCGCAGACGATCACCTGGTAGTCGAGTGCCCGCGCCATGCCCGCCACATAGCGTGTCAGCTGGCCGGCGCCGATGATCACCAGGCGGTAGCGTGGTCCGTGCACGGTGATCAGGCGGTCGCGCGACAGGGCCAGCGCTCCCACGTGTGCGCCGGCGCGTAGCGTGGCTGCGCCGCTGTCGAGGTCGAGCTCCCGCGTGACCAGGCCCTGGCGGGCTATCGCAGCCAGCAGCGGCGCCAGCTGCGACTGCGGCGTGACGCATTCGACCACGATTTGCAGGGTGCCGCCGCAGGGCAGCCCGAAGCGGTGCGCCTCGTCGGCGGAGAGCCCGTAAGTAAGAACCTGGGGGGTCTGCGCATGGTATTGGCCGGACTGCACCTGGGCGATCAGGTCGTCCTCGATGCAGCCACCTGAAATCGACCCGCGCACGTGACCGTCAGCGCGGATGGTCATCATCGACCCGACCGGGCGCGGTGCCGACCCCCATGTGCGCACGACCGTGGCGAGCAGGGTGTATTCGCCATCGGCGGACCACTTGACCGCGGTCGTCAGCACTTCCAGATCGATACTATCCATCGTTCACTTTTCAAAAATGACGTTTTTAGTCTAGTTATGATTGCTTGAAAAGTAAAGCCAAGTTCGCCTGCGCCAGCGAATATCATGCGCAAAAAATATTGTTACCCCGTACTTGTTTTGCCAAATTGGCTGGTATATAGTCCACTTACGCAAGCGACCAAATGGAGTGAATGTGAACTTCGAATTTCAAACCCCCCGTTCCACCCTGGTGGGCTCCGGTTCCAGCGCGCGGCTGGGCGAGCTGGCCAGGCAGCTGCGCTGCCAAACAATCTTTCTGGTGACTGACAAGGGCGTGGAGCAGGCTGGTTTGCTCACGCCCGCCCTGGCCAGCCTGGCGGCGGCCGGCGTGGCCGTTACCGTGTATTCGGACGTCCAGGCCGATCCACCCGCGGCGATCGTGATGGCGGCGGTCGACGCTGCCGTCTCGGCCAAGGCGGACGGCGTCATTGGCCTGGGCGGCGGAAGTTCACTGGACGTCGCGAAGCTGGTGGCATTGCTGGCTCCCGGACGCGAAACGCTCGAGCAGGTGTACGGAGTCGGCGCAGCCAAGGGGCCGCGCCTGCCGCTGATCCTCGTGCCGACCACGGCCGGCACCGGTTCGGAGGTCACACCGATCTCGATCGTCACAACCGGCGAAGGGCAGAAGAAGGGTGTCGTGACCCCGGTGATCATCCCCGACTGGGCCGTTCTGGACGCCGACCTGACCCTCGGGTTACCGCCGCATGTCACTGCCGCGACCGGTGTCGACGCGATGGTCCATGCGATCGAGGCGTTCACCAGCAAGCGCCTGAAGAATCCCTTGTCCGACGTTTTCGCAAGGGAAGCACTGTCCCTGCTCGTCGCGAATATTCATGAAGCCTGCCGCAACGGAAGCAACCGTGCGGCACGCGAGAACATGCTGCTGGGCGCGATGTTGGCGGGCATGGCGTTCGCCAATTCCCCGGTGGCGGCAGTACACGCGCTGGCCTACCCGATCGGGGCGCGCTTCCATGTGCCGCATGGCTTGTCGAATTCGCTGGTCTTGCCAGCGGTGCTGCGGTTCAACGCCGAGGCGGCGCCTGAACTCTACGCGCAGCTGGCGGACATCGTCGTACCAGGCGCGCGCGGGACAGCATCCGAAAAGACCGCCGCGCTCGTACGCCAACTGGCGGCGCTGCCGGCTGAACTGGGCCTGCCCACCCGCCTGGCCGATGTCGGCATCGTCAAGGCCGATCTGCCCTCGCTGGCGGCGGATGCGATGTTGCAGACGCGCCTGCTCGTGAATAACCCGCGCGAGCTGCTGCTGGCCGATGCGCACGCGATCTACGAGGAGGTCCTGTGAGCACCCGCGAACCTGCCGCCACCCGGGCCGACTTCTTCCACTTCCATGCGATCGAGACGCGCTGGATGGACAACGACGCATATGGCCACGTCAATAACGTCACCTACTACTCGTACTTCGATACTGCGGTGAACCACTATCTGATCGCGCAAGGCGCGCTGGATATCGCGCGGGCCGACGTGATCGGGCTGGTAGTGGAAACCCAGTGCCGCTATTTCAGCCCGGTGGCGTTTCCGGGAACGATCGAGGTTGGCCTGCGGGTCGGCAAGATCGGCACCAGCAGCGTGCGTTACGAACTCGCGATCTTCCGCAAGAGCGACGACGTCGCTGCGGCGCAAGGCCATTTCGTACACGTCTATGTCGACCGCGCGAGCAACCGGCCGGTGGCCTTACCCGATGTATATCGCCGCGCGTTGCAACCCCTGCACGCGGCTGAAAACAGCAACTGATTGGAGCAAGACTATGGAAATGAACGATCGGATCCGGCTCGAGGCTTCACGCGAAGCAGTATGGGCAGCGCTTAACGACCCCGAGGTGTTGAAGGCCAGCATCCCTGGTTGCGAGTCGCTCGAGAAAGTGTCCGACACCGAATTTGTATCGGACGTGGTGGTGAAGGTCGGGCCGATCAGGGCCAGGTTCGCGGGCAAGGTCACGCTGTCGGACATCGTGCCGCTGGTGAGCTATCGTCTGACTGGCGAGGGGCAGGGCGGGGTCGCGGGGTTTGCCAAGGCCGACATCATCGTGCGGCTCGAATCGGAAGGTCCGGCCACGACAGTGCTGCATTACGCCGTGAACGCGAATATCGGTGGCAAGCTGGCCCAGCTCGGGTCGCGCATGATCGACTCCACGGCGAGGAAGCTGGCCGACCAGTTCTTCGCCAGCTTTAACGAGGCAGTGCTCAGCCAGGACAGCGCGCCAGCCGCCGCGCCTGCGGTCGCGACGGCTACGCCGATGGTGGCCGATGCTGCTGTGTCCGTGTCCGAGGCCGGGCCAGCCAGTTCCGGCGCCCGTGCGTCCGGGGACGCCATCGTTGTGACCATGGTGGATGTCGCAGAAGATGCGCAGTTCGACGCGCTGCCGGAAGTCCCCCAGCTCAACCCGGGCATCATTGCGCGCTGGCTGGGTCTGGCTCCTGCCCAGACCACGCCAGCGCCCGCGCCGGCGCCGGCGGCGACCGGTCGCTACAAGGCAGCGCTGGTCACGCTGAACCGCCCGGCCCAGAAGAATGCGATGTCGCTCGCGATGTGGCGCGATCTGGGCCGGATTTTCACCGAGCTTGGCCGCGACCCGGAAGTGCGCGCCATTCTCCTGACCGGCGCCGGCGGGACGTTCAGCGCAGGCGCGGACATTGCCGAGTTCGCCAAGGTGCGGGCAACGGTCGAGCAGGGCGTCGAGTACGAGAAGGAGGTCGACCGCTGCTGCGACGCGATCGCCGCAGTACCCAAGCCCACCCTGGCTGTCATCAACGGCTTTTGCATGGGTGGCGCCTGCAATCTGGCCATGTCATGCGATTTCCGTGTCGCCCACAGCGATGCGCAGTTCGGTATCCCGGCGGCGCGCCTGTCGATCGTCTATGGCGTGCGCGGAACCCGTCGTCTCTTGAACCTGGTCGGCGCCGCCAACGCCAAGCGCGTCCTGTTCGGGGCCAGGAAGTTCGGGGCACGCGAGGCGTTGCGCATGGGCTTTGCCCAGCGCGTCAGCCCGGATCCCATGCGCGCGGCGCGCTCCATGGCGGGCGTCATGGCCGAGAACGCACCGTTGACGATCGCCGGCACCAAGGTGCTGCTTGACGGGCTGACCATGGACATGGGCACGCTTTCCGATGAGCTCGTGGACGCGGTGATCGACCGCGCGGTGGCGAGCGAGGACTACCGCGACGCGCGCCAGGCCTTCGTCGAGAAGCGCCAACCTGTATTCGCTGGGAAGTAGCATGAAACCACCAAAGTTCGATTACATCCGTCCGACGACGGTAGACGAGGCGATCGCCGCCCTCGTGGCCGCAGAAGGCGACGGCAAAATCATCGCCGGGGGCCAGAGCCTGGTGCCGATGCTGAATTTCCGGCTTCTCAACCCGACGATCCTGATCGACATCAACCGGATCGAGGAGCTCAATTATCTCGAAGAACAACCCGATGGCGGCTTGCGCATCGGTTCGCTGACCCGCCATCACGTGCTGGAAACGTCGCCAGTCGTCAAGCGGCTGTTCCCGGTGTTGAACGCGGCCATGGCGCATGTGGCGCACCTTGCCATCCGTAACCGCGGCACCATCGGCGGTTCGATCACGCATGCCGATCCTGCCGCGGAATTGCCGCTGATGATGGTCCTGCTCGAGACCGAGATCGGGATCGTGTCGCCACGCGGCCGCCGGGCCGTCGCGGCCGAGGACTTCTTCCTCGGTTCCCTGACCTCGGCCGTGGAAGAAGGCGAAATCGTCACCGACATCAACGTGCCGGCATTACCGCCGGGCGCCGGCTGGGCGTTCGAGGAAGTTGCGCGGCGCTCGGGCGACTTCGCACTGGCCGCGGTCGGCGTGATCCTGGCCGTGGAAGATGGAAAGATCACCCAGGCGCGGGTGGGCGTGATGGGCGTCGGCGACACGCCCATGCGCATGTTCGACGCGGAGACCGTGCTGTATGACGAAGCCTGCGACGAAGCCATCCTCGGCCAGGTAGTGGCGGCCGTACGTTCGGCCGTCGAGCCGCCGAGCGATTTGCACGCGTCGTCCGACTACCGGCGCCACCTGGTCGGCAACCTGGTGCGACGCGCCGTCACCACCGCATGGCGCCGGGCGCTGGGCGAACAGATTGGAGAGAAACATGAGTGAGACCCACGACATCACCGTTACCGTCAACGGCGTCAACTACCGGCGCCAGGTAGAACCGCGCACCTTGCTGTCGGACTTCCTGCGCCACACGCTGGGGCTGACCGGTACCCATGTCGGCTGTGAACACGGCATCTGCGGCGCCTGCACCATCATGGTCGAGGGAGACAGCGTGCGCGCCTGCCTGATGCTCGCGGTGCAGGCGGACGGGCTGCAGATCCGTACCGTTGAAGGGCTCGGCAGCGTCGAGAACCTCAACCCGCTGCAGCAGGCCTTCCAGGACTGCCATGCGCTGCAATGCGGCTTTTGCACGCCCGGCATGCTGATGACATCGACCGACATGCTGCAGAAATACCCCCTCGCCACCGATGGCAAGATCCGCGAATGCCTGTCGGGCAACCTGTGCCGTTGTACCGGGTATACCAACATCGTCAAGGCGGTCCGGGTCGTGCGCGACCTGAACAGCGAGGTGTCCAAATGAAGATGCACGTACTGTCAGGTGGCCGCCTGCGCATGAAGAAAAGTGTCTACATTCCCGATGCCGACCGCGCCGAGACGATCACGCTGCCGGTCTCCTGCTTCCTGCTGCGTCACCCCCAGGGCAATGTGCTTTTCGACACCGGCTGCCATCCGTCCACCGAGACCGATCCCGAAGCGCGCTGGGGCAGCATGGCCAAGGCCATGGTTCCGGTGTCGGCGCAAGGCGAGAACGTCGTCAGCCAGCTGCAGGCGATTGGCTACGCCCCGGGCGATATCGACCTGGTCGTCAATTCGCACTTCCACTCCGACCACTGCGGCTGCAATGAGTTCTTCAGGAATGCCAGCGTCATCTGCCATGCCGACGAGCTGGCGGCGGCGAATGCAGAGGGCGCCGAAAAGATCGGCTATCTGCCGGTGGACTGGAAGCACCCGCTGCCGGTCGAAACGATCGATGCCCAGCGCGACCTGTTCAACGATGGCCGCATCGTGCTGGTTCCGGTGCCCGGCCATACCGCCGGCATGACGGCCGCCCTGGTTTCGCTCGACAAGGCGGGGCAGTTCCTGCTGGCGTCGGACGCGGTGCCGCTGCGCGCCAATCTCGAGCGCGAAATGAACCCCCGGAACACGTGGAATGCCGACCTGTCGTCGAAGTCCATGGCCGAAATCCGCCGCATCGAAGCGCAGGGGGCAACGGTGCTGTACGGGCACGACGACGAGCAGTGGCAAACGCTCAAGAAGGGCGCCGCCTTCTACGACTGAAGCTGGCCGCTGTCTAACACATCGAACGCAGGACCAATGACATCATGGAAACAACAAGCCAAGAAAAACTCGTCGGCACGCGCGTCAAGCGGACAGAGGACCCGCGCCTGCTGACCGGTCGCGGCTGTTACGTCGACGACAAGCAAGTCGCTGGAGTACTGCACGTGGCTTTCCGCCGCAGCGACCAGTCGCATGCGCGCATTGTGTCGATCGACGTCGCCGCCGCGCTCGACCTTCCCGGCGTGGTTGCCGTTTATACAGCCGAGCAGATGGAAGGGATGGTGAAACCGATCTTCGCCACTTCCAGAATGCCGGATTATCATCCGACCGCGATCTATCCGCTGGCGCGCGGCAAGGTGCGCTTTGTAGGAGAGGCCGTGGTGGCCATCGTCGCCGAGAGCCGATACCTGGCCGAAGACGCGACCGAACTCATAAATATCGAGTACGAACAGCTGCCGGTTGTGATCGACCCGGAAGCTGCGGCCGAAGAGGGTGCACCGCTGTTACACGAGGATGCCGGCACCAATGTACTGGTCAGGCGCGAGTTTCGCCGTGGCGACATCGACGCCGTCATGGCGGAGGCGCCGGTCAAAGTCGGCGGGCGCTTCCGCTTTCACCGCAAGACTGCGCTCGCGATGGAAAACCGCGCCTACCTGGCGGAATACGACCAGGGCAGGCGCTCGCTCACGCTGTATTCGAGCACCGGCAGCCCCGGAATCGTGCGTGACGCGCTGGTCGACATTCTCGACATCCCGGGAAACAGGATCCGCGTGGTCGCGCCCGACGTCGGCGGCAGCTTTGGCGGCAAAGGTTCACTGTACCCGGAGGAGATCCTGGTGTGCGCTGTCGCGCGCCAGCTGGGCCGGCCGATCAAATGGACCGGGGACCGCCTCGAGGACCTGTCCAGTACCAGCCAGGCGTTCGACGAGACCGTTGACGCCGAGCTGGCGCTCGATGCGGATGGCGTCATCCAGGGACTGCGCTGCAGCGTGACCGGCGATGTCGGAGCCTACTCGATTTATCCGTGGACCGCGGGCCTGGAGCCGGTGCAGGTGATCAGCTTCATGCCGGGCCCCTACCGGGTCCCGGTGTACCACGGCAAGGTGCGCGCAGTGGCGACCTCGAAACCGCCGACCGGCCCCTATCGCGGGGTGGGCCGCCCGACCTCGACATTTGTCATGGAACGCCTGGTCGACATGGCCGCACACCGTCTCGGCATCGATGCAGGAGAGATTCGCCTGCGCAATCTGATCCGTCCCGAAGATTTCCCCTACAAGAGCGCCCCCGGTATTGTCTGGGACCGGTCCGGCTTCATCGAATGCCTGCGCGCCGGTCGCGATGCGTTCGGCTACGACGAACTGCGCCGCAAGCAGGCCGCCGCGCGCGCCGCCGGACGCTGGGTCGGAATCGGTATCGCGTCCTATGCCGAATTGTCCGGCATTGGCTCGCGCATCTCGGCCTCGCCGGGGATGCCGATCAATACCGGCACCGAGATCGCCACGATCAAGATCGATCCGAGCGGTTCCGTGACCGCCTGCTTCGGCATCGCTTCCCACGGCCAGGGCCTGGAGACCACGCTGGCCCAGGTGGTGGCGGACGAACTGGGCGCGCGCTTCGAAGACATCACGGTGGTCCAGGGCGACACCTCGGTGGTGTCGCACAGCACCGGCACCTACGCCAGCCGCAGCGCGGTGCTGGCGGGCGGCGCCGGTACGCTCGCCGCGCAGGGACTGCGCGCCAAGCTGTGCCGACTCGGTGCCTTCCTGCTCGAGAGCCATGCGGATCAGATCGACATCCGAAACAGCGTGGTGACGGCGCGCGACAGCGGCAAGAGCATCAAGATTTCGGATATCTCGCATGCGGTGTACGCGCAGATGGGGCGGATCCCGAAGGACGTCATCGAGGTGCTCGAGGAAACGCAATCCTACGATCCGGTGTGGGGTACCACGAGTTCCGGCACCCACTTCGCGATGGTCGACATCGATCCCGAGACCTTCACGGTCCGCGTCACCGACTACCTCGTTGCCGAGGACTGCGGCCGTATCATCAATCCGATGATTGTCGACGGCCAGGTCCACGGCGCAGTCGCGCAGGGCATCGGCGCTGCGCTCTACGAGGAAATGGTCTATGACGCGCGTGGCCAGCTGCTCACGGCGAGCCTGGTCGACTACGTCGCACCGGCGGCCCCGGAGGTACCTGACATCCACGTGCTCCACCTCGAGTCGGCTCTCGCGGCAACCATTGGCGGTTTCCGCGGGATGGGCGAGGGGGGGACCATCGGCGCGCCCGCTGCGATCGCCAACGCGGTGTCCGACGCGTTGACCCCGATGGGCATCGAGATACGCGAATTGCCGGTCACGCCAGAGCGCTTGTTCCGCCTTATCCAACAACAATCATCAGCCAACCAGGAGAACTAAATGCATGCATCGCTGAAAGGGAAAGTCGCACTTGTCACCGGAGCCGGTCGCGACGTCGGCCGCGAGATCTCGCTGGCGCTTGCCGCCGACGGGGCCATTGTAGCCGTCAACTACAACAGTTCCGAGAGCGAAGCGCAGGACGTGGTCGCCGCGATCAAGGCGGCCGGCGGCGACGCGCGCGCCTACCGTGCGAACGTCGGCAACTACGAGGACGTGCGCGCGATGATCGACGCGGTCGTCAGCGACTTCGGCAGGATCGACATTCTTGTCAACAACGCCGGTGTGGTGATTCCTGAACGCTTCGTCGAAAGCAAGCCTGAAAACTGGCAACGCCAGATCGACGTCGACCTGTACGGCACGATCCACACCAGCCATGCCGTGGCGCCGTACATGATCAAGCAGCAAGGTGGGCGCATCATCACGCTGGCAGGCGACTCTTCGCGAATCGGCGAAAGCAACCTGGCCATCGCCGCGGCTGCGCGCGCCGGTGGCATCGCGCTGATGAAATCCCTGGCCAGGGAACTCGGACGGGCGAACATCACCTGCAATTGCCTGTCGCTGGGCTTGATCGAAACGGCGCACTCCGATCCGGAATTTCTCGCAGCACACCGCGATAAAATCGTGCGACAGTATCCTCTGCGCCGTATCGGCAAACCCGCGGACGTCGCGCCCACCGTGGCGTTTCTCGCTTCCGATGGCGCGGCGTGGATTACCGGCCAGGTGCTGAGCGTGAATGGTGGCTTCTGCATGGTCTGACTCGCTGGCCGATAAAAATAATGGAGACAAGCGATGATACGTAACGAACTGATCGAATCCGTCGGCACCCTGGTTCAGCGGCACGCGCAGGCCAGGCCGGACAAGGTCGCTTACCGGGATGCCGGTTCTTCCGTCACCTACGGCCAGCTGGCCGAATCGACGGCAAACCTCGCAGGGCACCTGGAGGCACTGGGCGTGGCCGTGGGCGACAGCGTCGCGCTGTGCCTGCCCAGCTCGGTAGCCTGGGTCGAATGCTGCTTCGCGACCGTCAGGGCAGGCGCCGTCTGCGTGCCAATCAGTCATGATGCCACCGAGCCGGAAATCGCCTACCGGCTCGACGACGCGGCTTGCCGGGTGATCATTACGACCGCCGACCGCGTCGCCGCCATGCAGTCGCTGGCGGCCTCGGTACCGATCATCGTGGCAAACGCGGCGGAGCAGTACGGCGCACTGAGTTTCGAGCGCTTGCGTTCGACGCCCGCAGGCCAGGCGCCACGCGATCCTGCCACGATCGACGAACCTTCGTTCATTGTTTACACGTCCGGTACGACCGGCCGCGCCAAGGGGGTGCTGCTGTCCCAGCGCAGCATGCTGTGGGTGACGGCGGCGTGCTGGGCACCGATCGCGGGACTGAACGAAAACGATACGCTGCTCTCGCCGCTGCCGCTGTTCCACTCGTACGCACTGAACCTGTCGGTGCTGAGCGTGCTCGCAGTCGGCGCCAGCGAAACCATCCTCCAGCGATTTTCGAGTTCGGATGTGCTGGCACTCCTGAAGACCGGCGAATTCACGGTGTTCCCCGGCGTGCCGACGATGTTCCACTACCTGCTCGAAGCCGCCCGCATGGACCCCGAGTGCCGGTTCCCCAAGCTGCGCCTGTGCCTGTCGGCCGGCGCGATCATGCCCGCCGCGATCAATGCCGAATTCGAGCAGCGCTTCGGGGTGATGCTACTGGACGGCTACGGTATCACCGAAACCTCTACCATGGTGACGCTGAACTGGACGACCGGCGCGCGTGTCATGGGATCGTGCGGGCTGCCGCTGCCTGGACTGTCAACCCGCATCGTCGATCCGATCAGCGGCGATGACGTTGTCGCCGGCGCGGAAGGGGAACTGATCGTGCGCGGACCGAACGTGATGTTGGGCTACCACCGCAAGCCCGCCGAGACCGAAAGCGTGCTGCGCAACGGCTGGTACTACACCGGCGACCTGGCGCGCGCCGACAAGCACGGTTTCCTGACCATTACCGGGCGCCTGAAGGAAGTCATCATCCGCGGCGGCCAGAATATCGCGCCTTCGGAGGTGGAGGAGGCCGTCAGTTCGTTCGCCAGCGTGCTCGATTGCGCGGTCGTGGGAGCGCCGCACCCCCACCTCGGTGAGGTGCCTGTCGTATTCGTGACGACCCGCCCCGGGAAAGAGATGGTGGAGGCCGACCTGATCGCACATTGCCGCGCGCAGATCTCGGCTTACAAGCTGCCGGCAGCCGTGTACGTCGTGCATGAAATTCCGCGGACCGGGTCGGGCAAGGTGATGCGCTACCGGCTCCGGGAAAAGCTCGAAATGACAAAGGATCAATGATGAGTAATCTGAACCGGGTCGCCAGCCAGTTGCGCGATCCCACCCTGTTACGCGACCAATGCTTCATCGACGGCGAATGGCTCGGCGCCGACGGCGGCAAGACCATCGAGGTGAGCAATCCCGCGACCGGCGAGACCGTCGGCCAGGTGCCAAGAATGGGACAGGCCGAAACGCGGCGCGCGATCGACGCCGCCGCCAGGGCCCAGGTCGCATGGCGCGCGACCACCGCCAGGGAACGCGCTGCCATCCTGCGCAAATGGTTCGAGCTGCTGCTCGCAAACCAGGAGGATCTGGCCGTCCTCATGACCGTCGAGCAAGGCAAGCCGCTCGCAGAAAGCCGCGGCGAGATTGCCTACGCAGCGTCCTACATCGAATGGTTCGCCGAGGAGGCCAAACGCGTGTACGGCGACACGATTCCGGCGACAACGCCGGGAAAGCGGCTCGTGGTCATCAAGCAGCCGGTCGGCGTATGCGCGGCGATCACGCCATGGAATTTCCCTGCCGCGATGATCACCCGGAAGGCCGCGCCGGCGCTCGCCGCCGGGTGCACGATGGTGATCAAGCCGGCGAGCCAGACGCCATTGTCGGCACTGGCGCTGTGCGTGCTGGCCGAACGGGCCGGCGTCCCGCCCGGCGTCCTGTCCTGCGTCACCGGATCGGCCGCGGAGATCGGCGCCGAGCTTACCTCCAATCCGGTGGTACGCAAGCTGACATTCACCGGGTCTACCGAAATCGGCAAGATACTCATGGCGCAATGCGCCGGCACGGTCAAGAAAACCTCGATGGAGCTGGGCGGCAACGCGCCCTTCATCGTGTTCGATGACGCCGACATCGATGCGGCAGTCCAGGGCGCGATGGTGGCAAAGTACCGCAACGCTGGCCAGACATGCGTGTGCGCGAACCGCATCCTGGTGCAGGACGGCGTCTACGAGCTGTTCGTGGAACGCTTTGCAGCGGCAGTACGCGCCTTGAAGGTCGGTAACGGACTGGAGCCGGGCATATCGATCGGCCCGCTGATCGACGCTGACGCGGTACGCAAGGCCGAAGAGCACGTGGCCGACGCGGTCTCGAAAGGCGCATCGGTCGTCACCGGAGGCGAGCGCCGCTCGGACGGTGGCAACTACTTTACGCCGACGATCCTGGCCGGCGCCACGCGGGACATGAAGATCTTCCGCGAAGAGACGTTCAGCCCGGTCGCGCCCGTGTTCCGCTTTAGTACGGAACAGGAAGCGGTCGAGATGGCGAACGACACCGAATTCGGCCTCGCCGCATACTTCTACGGTCGCGACATCGGGCGGGTCTGGCGCGTCGCCGAAGCGTTGGAGTATGGCATGGTCGGCATCAATGAAGGGTTGATCTCGACTGAGGTGGCGCCATTCGGTGGTATCAAGGAAAGCGGCAATGGTCGCGAGGGTTCGCACTACGGAATCGACGACTACCTTGAGATCAAGTACCTCTGCATGGGCGGCATTTGATGCCGCCGGGAGCGTGGTAACACCTCCCCAGGGCTAGCCGGGTCTGTCGTTTCAAGCGACGGACCCGTTCCGGCAATGTATGCTATCCTGCCGGCCCTTCATTGCGCTTTCGACTACGTTTGCCCGTATTGTCGGAGGGCAAAAATTTATGTCCACCCAGTTAAAAATTATTGACCAGCTTCCAGCGCCATCCGTAGCAAGCGCACCGGCGCAAGACCGGTTTTGTTCAGTCGCGCGCACGGTGGAAATCCTGTCCGACGCATGGAGTTTCCTTGTGCTACGTGAAGCCTTTTTCGGCACCCGCCGTTTCGAGGGCTTCCAGAGTGTGCTGCGCCTGCCTCGCAATACCCTGGTGCTGCGCTTGAACCGGCTGACCGAACTCGGGCTTCTGCAAAAAGCCAGCTACTCGGCCGGCTCCACGCGCTTTGAATACCGCTTTGCAGACAAGGGCCTCGACCTCTTTCCGGTCATGTTGGCGATGCTCAAGTTTGGAGACACCTGGCTCCGCGGGGACAATGAGCCGCCGCTGCAACTGGTGCATACCGCCTGTGGCAAACCGTTTTCGCCTGTCGTCACCTGTTCCGCATGCGGGGAGCCGATCGATGCCCACGACGTGAAGTACCGGAATGGACCAGGGGCCGGCTCGAGTCCCCGTCCAACCGACCGCAAGCGTTCGCGCCGCCCGTCCGATCCGCAAGTACTGGAGCGCGTGCGCCCGTGTTCGGTTGCGCGTACCTTGCAAATCATCGGTGACCGCTGGACTTTCCTGGTGATCAGAGAAATGTTCTTCGGCGTAAGACGCTTCGATGAATTCCAGGCCAATCTTGGTATCGCCAGCAATATCCTGACCGATCGACTACAGCGGCTTAACGATCACGGCATCGTTGTCAAATGCGCATATCAACTTCGTCCGGAGCGGTTTGAATACCGATTCTCTGACAAGGGGCGTGACTTGTACGGCTCAATGCTGGTGATGATGCACTGGGGAGATCGCTGGCTGGCGGACGGGCGTCCGCCACTGCTGGTGCGGCACCGTAAATGCCAGCACGACTTCCATGCCCAGATTGCATGCAGCGAGTGCCATGAGCCGATCCAGGCACGGCAGGTGGACTACGAGATGCGCTACACGCTCGAGCCGGCCGACTGAGATCGCGGCGCGTCGGTCACATGCCCGTGGCCGGCACTCCGGGCAGCGCTGGCTGGTGTCGTGCAGCGGCACCGCCTGCAGCAGGCCGCCCCGCCATGCGATCTTGTATTCCAGCTGGCGCCGGAACTCGCACCGGCCCTGGTCGAGGATCGCCCGGCACAGCTGGCGCGCCTGTTCGCTACCGGGCATCAGCTGGTAGCGCCAGGCCTGGAGTCGCTGCATGCGTCCACGAGCAGGGCGCCGCCGGCGCTGGATGCGGCGTGCGCCATTGGCGCCCCACCCTCTGCAAAAGGACGCCTTCGGCGTCCGCGCTATCCTTGTCCGGCTTGAAGGACAGGGATTGCCGCGCACCCTGGCCAGACCGAAACGGTTCCGCTGCCCATTTTTTGAAGCGAGGGTGCGTGCCCGGCGGGCAAAGAAGTCAATGCCTCGCCCCAGCTGGATGATCGCCATTTGCGGGGCATGCTTCGTCACTTCCAGCAGGGGAACTGCGCGCGCTTGATCCGCCGGCAACGAATTGCAAACGGCGCGGCAGCGTCCATGTCTACAGGCCCGGATGGGAAGTCCGGGTGGTGCCGGCGGCGGGGGCGGGCGGATGTCCGGCGTTGGCAGCCTTGCGGGCTCTCCACGACGCGATCAGCGCGTTCGCCTCACCGACTACCCCGCGGCGGAAGCTCATCACGCACAAGATGAAGATGAATCCGATGACCGTTGTCACCGATCCACCCAGCCCGTTGAACCATTCCCAGCCAGTCAGCGATGCCAGTGCGCTGCCAATGTCACCGAGCTTGCTTTCAAGCGTGATGATCAGGATGGCGCCGACAATGGGTCCGATCAGGGTACCAAGGCCTCCCACCAGCGTCATCAATATCACCAGTCCCGACATCGACCAGTGCACGTCGGTCAGTGTGGCAAAGCCGAGCATGCTCGTTTTCACCGAACCGGCCAGCCCGGCCAGTGCCGCCGACAACACGAATGCCAGCAGCTTGTAGCGATTCACGTCATACCCCAGCGAAATCGCGCGCGCCTCGTTTTCCTTGATCGCCTTGAGCACCGTACCGAACGGCGAGTGAACGATTCGTACGATCAATGCGAACGCGGCCACGCAAATGGCCAGGACAACGAAGTACATGACCTTGTCGTCGCTCAGGTCAATCATGCCCAGCAGGTTTCCGCGCGGGATACTCTGCAGGCCGTCCTCGCCCCCGGTAAACGGCGCCTGCAGGAAAACGAAGTACAGCATTTGAGCCAGCGCCAGGGTAATCATCGTGAAGTAGATGCCCTGACGCCGGATCGCCAGCGCTCCCATGAGGAGGCCGCAGGCGGCCGCAGCCCCCACGCCGACCAGGATGCCCAGTTCGAATGACAAGCCCCATGACTGGAGCGCGTATCCGGTGACATAGGCAGCGCCGCCGAAGAATGCGGCGTGCCCGAAAGAGAGCAGGCCGGTGAACCCGATGAGCAGGTTGAACGCGCATGCGAACAGCGCGAAACACATCAGCTTCATCAGGAAAACGGGGTAAAAGAACTGCGGCAGTGCCAATGCCGCGGCGAGTGCGATTGCGTAGCCGAGCTTCTTGTTCATGTTTGTTCCTCTATTTCTCTTTGCCGAACAGGCCCGCAGGGCGCACCAGCAACACAATGACCATGATGATGAACACCACGGTAGCCGATAGTTCTGGATACACGACCCGGGTGAAACCTTCGATGACACCGAGGCCGAGGCCGGTAAGGATCGAACCCAGAATCGAGCCCATGCCGCCGATGACGACGACGGCAAACACCACGATGATCAGGTTCGATCCCATGAGCGGGGAGACCTGCGTCACCGGCGCCGCAAGCACGCCGGCCAGCGCCGCGAGCGCGACACCGAAGCCGTAGGTCAGGGTGACCATCACCGGGACGTTGATGCCGAAGGCCTCGACGAGTTTGGGGTTTTCGGTGCCGGCCCGCAGGTAGGCGCCGAGTTTCGTTTTCTCGATCGTGTACCAGGTCGCCAGGCAGACGGCGAGCGAAGCGAACACGACCCATGCACGGTAGCGGGGCAACATCATGAACCCGAGGTCGAACACGCCTGTGAAGAACTCGGGTACATCGAACGGTTGTCCCGCCACGCCGTAAATCGAGCGCAGCAGCCCTTCGATGACCAGGGTGATGCCGAAGGTCAGCAGCAATCCGTACAGGTGGTCGAGTTTGTAGAGGTGGCGCAGCAGCAGGCGCTCCATCACGATTCCGAAGGCGCCGACCACGATTGGAACGAGCAGGAGCGCCATCCAGTAATTCAGGCCGAGCTGGTTCAGGCCGATCCAGGCGAGGAAAGCGCCCAGCATGTAGAGGGCGCCGTGCGAAAAGTTGATCACGTTGAGCAGGCCGAAAATGACGGCCAGGCCAAGCGAAAGCATGGCGTAGAAGGAGCCATTGACCAGGCCGAGCGAAAGCTGGCTGAGGATGACGGGCAGCGGAATACCAAACAGTTCAGTCATCTCTATTTCCTTATACGCCAAGCAGTTCGTTCAGCAACGGCAGCTTTGCCTGCAGCTGCTGCGATTCGAAGTGTTCCACGATCTTCCCGTGCTCCATCACGTAGAAGCGGTCAGCCAGGGGGGCGGCAAAGCGAAAGTTCTGTTCGACCATCACGATGGTGTAGCCCTTCGCCTTGAGCGCGACGATCATGCGCGCCAGCGCCTGTACGATCACCGGGGCCAGGCCTTCCGATATTTCATCAAGCAGCAGCAGGCGTGCCCCGGTCCGGAGGATGCGGCCGATGGCGAGCATTTGCTGCTCGCCACCGGACAGGCGGGTTCCCTGGCTGGTGCGGCGCTCGGCGAGGTTGGGGAACATTTCATAGATTTCGGAGACCGCCATGCCGGGGCGGCCGGTGTTCAGCAACGGCGGCAGCATCAGGTTCTCCTCGGTCGACAGGGACGAGAAGATGCCGCGTTCCTCGGGACAGTAACCAACGCCCAGGTGCGCTACCTTGTGAGTCGGAACGGAGATCGCTTCGACGCCGTCGATCTTGATGGATCCGGTACGCTTACCGGTCAGACCCATGATCGCGCGCAGCGTGGTGCTACGGCCCGAACCATTCCGTCCCAGCAGCGTCACCACTTCGCCGTGCGCAACCGAGAGGTTCACGTCGTGCAGTACGTGCGATTCTCCATACCAGGCCTGCAGCCCGCTGATGTCGAGTGCCTGACTCATTGAACCGCTCCCCCGTGGGGAGCCGTGGACCCCATGTAAGCTTCCATCACTTGCGGATTGTTGGAGATCTCGTCGTAGTTCCCTTCGGCGAGGAGGGCGCCGCGCTGGAGCACGGAGATCCTGTCGCAGATCCCCGAGACCACGCTCATGTTGTGCTCGACCATCAATACGGTACGACCAGCTGCGACCTTCTTGATCAGCGCCGTTACGCGGTGCACGTCCTCATGGCCCATGCCCTGGGTTGGCTCGTCGAGCAGCATCAGCTCCGGCGCCATCGCCAAGGTCGTTGCGATCTCCAGCGCGCGCTTGCGACCGTAAGGAAGGTCCACTGTCCGCGAATCGGCGAACGACTCCAGATCCACCTCGGCCAGCAACTGCATCGCTTGCCCATTGAGCTTTTCCAGGCTGGCTTCACTGCGCCAGAAATGGTAGGACGTGCCCAGGTTGCGTTGCAGCGCGATGCGGACGTTCTCGAGGACCGACATTTGCGGGAACACCGCCGAAATCTGGAACGAGCGGATCACGCCCTGCCGGGCGATCTGTGCGGGCTTGTGAAAAGTGATGCGCTTGCCGTTGAACAGAATGTCCCCTGAGCTGGGAACGAGGAATTTGGTAAGCAGGTTGAAGCAGGTGGTCTTGCCGGCGCCGTTTGGTCCGATCAAGGCGTGGATGTGCCCACGCTGCACCTTCAGGTTTACGGCATTGACAGCCGTGAATCCCTTGAACTGCTTGCTGAGGTTTTGTGTTTCGAGGATGTGGTCTGTCATCGTGTCTCCATGCTTTATTATGACTTGCATAAACAGATTATCAGCGGGGTTGTGGTGTGTCAATCGATCCATGTACGCGCAGTAATTGCCTATGTAGTCACATAATTCCTTTGACTTTGCGCAACTTCCAAACTACTCTTTTTCCAGCAAGCGAATGACTTGCATAACAAAACTAGCTGGAAAATTCGACAACTTGGAGGAGGATCTATGAAATGGTTCGTTAAGGTATTGCCGCTGAGCGTAGCGATGATGTTCGCGGCAGGCGCCGCCGACGCACAAAACAAGCAACCGTTGCGAATCGGCGTAATGACGGACTTGTCCGGTCAGTTCTCGCATGAGGCAGGGCAGGGCTCGGTCAACGCGACCAAGATGGCGGTGCAGGATTTCGGCGGCAGCGTTCTGGGACGTCCGATCGAGATCCTGGTGAGCGATCACCTGAACAAGGCGGATGTCGCGGCAAGCAAGGCGCGTGAGTGGTTCGACACCAGGGACGTCCGCATGGTCACCAACCTGATCAATTCCGGCGTCGCACTCTCCGTCATCGGCGTTGCCAAGGAAAAGAACCGCATCGCCATCGTCAACGGCTCGGGTTCGTCGCGCATCACCGGCGACGCATGCACCCCGAACAGCATCCATTACGCGTACGATACCTATGCGCTGGCCCACGGCACGGGTAACGCGTTGATCAAGCAGGGGCTCGACAGCTGGTACTTCCTGACCGCGGATTATGCATTCGGCCATTCGCTCGAGGCCGACACGTCAGCGGCCGTGAAGGAAGCGGGCGGCAAGGTGCTCGGCAGCGTTCGCTACCCGATCAATACCTCGGACCATTCATCGTTCATCCTGCAGGCGCAAGCGTCGAAAGCCAAGGTCATCGCCCTGGCAGGATCCGGCACTGGCTTTATCAACGCGGTCAAATCCGCCTCGGAATTCGGCTTGACGCAGTCTCGTACTCAGACTCTCGCGGGCCTGCTGGTCTGGATCACCGATGTGGATGCAATGGGACTGAAAGCGGCGCAGGGCCTGACACTGACCACCGCGTTCTACTGGGACCGGGACGAGGCAACGCGGGCGTGGTCGAAGCGCTTCTTCGCGCTGACCAAGCGCATGCCCACCATGGGTGACGCGGGCGACTATTCGTCGACGCTGCACTACCTGAACGCAGTGAAGGCGGCCGGTACCGACGACACGGCGGCAGTCATGGCGAAGATGAAGGCCATGCCGATCAACGACATGTTTGCCAAGAACGGCAAGATCCGCGCCGACGGACGCATGGTGCATGACATGTACGTCTACCAGGTCAAGAAGCCGTCCGAGTCGAAGTATCCATGGGACTACTACAAGTTCCAGTCCGTGATTCCAGCAGAACAGGCTTACCGCCCGATCAATGAAGGCGGCTGTGCGCTGACGAAGGGCTGATCCGCCGCCCTGCGATGCAGCCTGCTCCACCAGTTCTCCGGCGGCGTCGCATGATGAACCGCCGGGACGGTGTGATGGCCGTATTGCCCCGGCGGGAGACCGGTACGCGTGCCGGGCGCGCCGCACCGGGGCGATCGGGCAGCTGGGCTGGAACAAGCGTCCTTGCCCAGCGACGCGGCCTTGCGCCGAAAAGCGGGCCTCGACATATCCAGTGCAAGCTCACGCGACATCTGAAACAAGGTGGGCGCCGGCACGATCCGGTTTTGCGGCCAGGCGCCTTCGAGCATGCCGTCGTATGCGATTGCGCGCCTGGGCCGTGTCCGCATGAAATTCGCCGAGCGTGGATTTGTCATGGAAGAGAGCAGGTGACCGGGCAGGACAGTTCCGAGCAGCTCGGGCGGAGCCGGCCATGGTCGAGCAGGCAAATGATGCGCTGGCAGGCCCGGCCTTCCATCCAATAATAATTTTTACAACTGGAGACATCCTCATGAAGAAGAACACCATCCATGCAGCCATCGCGGCCCTGGCCTGCGTTGCGGCACAGCCAGCGCTGGCGCAAGGCCAGGTCGCCATCTATGGCGTGCTCGATAGCGGCCTGGTGCATACCAACAACACGAATGCCGCCGGCGACTCGCTGACCAAGGTCCCGGGCCTGACCGGCAGCGTCCCCTCGCGCATCGGCTTTCGCGGCAGCGAAGATCTCGGCGGTGGGCTGCAGGCCCTGTTCGTCCTCGAAGGCGGGGTGAACGTCGACACCGGCACCAGCGGCCAGGGCAATCGCCTGTTCGGACGCCAGGCTTATGTCGGCCTGAAGGGCGGGTTCGGCACCGTGACCCTGGGCCGCCAGACCAACATGACTTTCCATTCCATGCTCAAGACCGACGTCATGGGCCCGAACATCTTCAGCACGTCGAGCATCGACCTGTATATCCCGAATGCGCGCAGCGACAACGCCATCGGCTACATGGGTACCTTCGGCAACGTAACGGCCGGCGCGACCTACAGCTTCGGGCGTGACGCCTCGTCGGCCGGGGGGCCGGCGGCCACCAACTGCGGCGGCGAGGTGCCCGGCAACGCGAAGGCCTGCCGCCAGGTGACTGCGCTGCTGGGCTACGATAACAAGACTTTCGGCGTGACTGCCTCGTACGACCAGATGCACGGAAACACGGGTGCGGCAGCCGGCCTGACGACCAGCGACAGCCGCGACCGCAGGACGACGCTGAACGCCTACGCGATGGCCGGCGCGACGAAAATCGGAGGTGGCGTGATGGTGCGCAGGAAAAGCGCAGCGACCCCGGCCTTCAATCTCGACTCGAACTTGTACTACCTCGGCGTCAGCCATCCGCTGTCGCCGGCGCTGGTGCTCGATGCACAGGTCGCGCGCCACGCCGTCATGAACAGCGCCAATGACTCGAGCCTGGCCGTTGCCCGCCTGACCTATAGCCTGTCGAAGCGCACTGCGCTTTACAGCTCGCTTGGCCACATGCGTAACGCGGGGCTGGCCGCGATCGCGCTCGATGTCGGCGGCACCGTGGGCGTGGGGATGAACCAGTCGGGCGTGTCGGTTGGCGTGCGACACGGGTTCTGAATCGACAGCCGTGTCCGGCCGGCTTTCCGGCCAGGTGCGGCGCACCCCGAGATTGCAGCGGTCGAGCAGGTAGCCGAGGGTGGCGTCGACCGAGTGATCGTGTGGAATCCGCGGCGACTGCAGGCGCCGCCTAAGCTGCGGGAACGCCGGCTCGAGCCGCGCACCTGGCAACTCTCGAAGACCCCGAGCAAGCGCGAGTAAGAATCCGTACAAATGAGGAGTTGGTTGATCGGCTGCGTCAAGAACTAGCGGCCGCTATTGCAACAACCCCAAGTATGGAGACGCGATTGCGTGACCTTCGGCGCCAAGTGGCGGACACGATGTTACGCGCCGATCAACAGAACATTGCACACCTCGCTGAAAGGGAGGGGTTGGCCGAGCGGACTCACTTGGCCGAGCAACGGCTTGCAGAAAGGCGCTGTCCTCATTAGCTGTGGATGAGCATTGAACTGCTGAGCTGACCCGCGGTCCAATCCCGGTCGTCATCGATCGGGAGCGTACGATGAAAGCGCCGCAGTTTGCGCAGCTGTTCGCCCAGCTGGCGCAGTTAAACCCGCCGCAGCGCCAGAAGGTGCTCGCGGCCCTGCATCCGGCAGCCGGGCTGGACCGGGTGACCGCCCTCATCGGCGAGATCCGGTCAACCGGGCGGCGCTGCCCGGACTGCGCCTGCGGGCGCTGCCACCGGCACGGCCAGGCCAACGACCTGCAACGCTATCGCTGCTGCGCATGCGGCCGCACCTTCAACGACCTGACCGGCACGCCGCTGGCGCGGCTCAGGCTCAAGGGCAAGTGGCTCGCCTATCTGGAAGCGGTGCTTGATTCGCGCTCGGTCCGCTCTGCGGCCAAGCGTGTCGGCGTGCACCGCAATACGGCCTTTCGCTGGCGTCATCGCTTTCTTGATCGGGTCAAGGACGACCGCCCGGCGCGTCTTTCAGGCATCGTCGAGGCCGACGAGATGTTCCTGCTCGAATCGCAAAAGGGTTCACGCAAGCTCGATCGCCAGCCGCGCAAGCGCGGCGGCAGAGCCGCCCTGCGCGGAATCTCGCACCACCTCGACTGCATCCTGGTGGCGCGCGACCGCGGCGGCCAGACCATCGACGCCGTGACCGGACGCGGCGCGTTAAAATTAGCCCAGCTGGTCCAGCACCTGCTGCCGAAACTCGATCCCCAGGCGCTGCTAGTGACGGACGCCAACGCCGCCTATGCCGCCTTCGCCCGTGCCCACGGCATCGCGCATCAAGCCGTCAATCTCAGCACTGGCGAACGGGTCCGCAAGGGCGTCGAGGGCGCCATCCATGTGCAGAATGTCAACGCCTACCACCGGCGCTTCAAGGAATGGCTGGCGCGCTTCCATGGCGTGGCGTCGCGCCGGCTACCCAACTACCTGGGCTGGCATTGGGCGCTCGATGGCGGGCGGGTACCATCTGTCGAGCAATTGCTGTGCATCGCATGCGGGGTCATCAACAGCTAGCGGGTACAGCGCCTGCAGAAATGGAAAAGCGCGCTCTGCCGGATGGGAAATTCTGTCGCTATGAAGGGTTATATTCTGTCGGTCGACCGCCTGCCGCAAGGGTGCTCCTAAAGTGTTACAACTGGCTCAAATTGCGCGTCGCGAGTGTCGCAACCTGCGACAACTTCGACGCGGATCGGCACTCGTTCGGCCTGAAATGAATTGGCACGCGTCTTGCGTATAGCACGAGGTCACACCTGCTGTGACCCACGCAAAACACAATACCAATCACGGAGACCGTATGAACACCACTTCCAATGAGCCCCTCGGAATCGAGCAGGGAGACCGGGTCAATGCCCTCGAGCTCGCGCTGATGCGCGGCCAGCTGGACCGCCGCAGTTTCATGAAGCTTGCCGCCGCGATCGGGCTGTCCACCGGTTCCGCCGCCGCGATCGCACAGCAGGCGAGCGCCATCGCCGCCAACCAGGCCGAGCGAGCCCGCAACCTGCTGGCTCAGTACGATTACATCGTCTGCGGTGCGGGTTCGTCCGGCTGCGTGGTGGCCAGCCGCCTGTCCGAAAACCCCGACGTGAAGGTCTTGCTGCTCGAAGCCGGCGGCGATGACCAGGCGCCCAGCATCCTGAACCCGGGAGTCTGGTACACCAACCTCGGTACGGAACGCGAGTGGGGTGACGAGTCGACTCCCCAGCGGCACCTGAACGGCCGCAGCGTGAAGCTTGCCATGGGCAAGGCGCTCGGTGGCGGGAGCAGTATCAACGTCATGTGCTACGTGCGCGGGCACAAGAACGATTTTGACTACTGGGCGGCGGAAGCCGGCGACCCCGAGTGGAACTACGAGCACGTGCTGAAAATGTACAAGGGGGTCGAGAACTGGCAAGGCGCGCCGGACCCGGCTTACCGTGGTACGGGCGGCAATGTCTGGGTGCAGCCGGCTCGCGATCCGAATCCGATCGCACCAGCCATGGTCAGGGCCGCCGCCGGTATCGGGATTCCATCCTATGACGACCACAACGGCGCAATGATGGAAGGCCCCGGGGGCTGCGCCATCGCCAACACCAGCATCCGTGACGGACGGCGCCTGAACATGGCCGCGCACTACCTGCATCCGGCAATGCATCGGCCGAACCTGACGGTGCTGACCCGTGCCGAGGTGCGCAAGATCGCGCTCACCGGGAATCGGGCGACGGGTGTCGAGTTCACCTGGAACGGCAAGCTGCACAAGATCGCCGCAGGAAAGGAAATCGTCCTGTCGGCCGGCGCGCTCAACTCGCCCAAGCTGCTGATGCTGTCGGGGATCGGCGACAAGGCGCAACTGCGGCGCGCCGGGGTACGTCCGCTGCACCACCTGCCGGGCGTCGGCCAGAACTTCACGGACCACATCCTGCTGGGCGGCTGCGTCTGGGAGTACAACGTGCCCGAGGCGCCGCGCAACAACCTGGCCGAATGCACCTTCTTCTGGAAGAGCGACAGCCGGCTCGATACGCCGGACCTGCAGCCCTTCCAGATCGAGATCCCGTTTGTCAGCGACGCCAATGCCAAGCGCTATACCATGCCCGAGGCCGGGTGGTCGATCGCACCCGGCCTGGTGCGGCCGGAAAGCCGCGGCTGGCTGGAACTGCAGTCGGCGAATCCGCGCGACCGCCTGAAGATCCACGCCAACTTCCTCAGCGAGCCGGCCGACGTCAAGGCCCTGGTGCGCAGCGTGGAGCTGTGCCGCGAGATCGGCAACGCGCCCGAAATGCGCGAGTTCGCCAAGCGCGAAGTCATGCCCGGTCCGCTCAAGGGCAAGGAGATGGAGGACTTCGTTCGCAACGCCGCCAACACCTACTGGCACCAGACCAGCACCTGCAAGATGGGGCGCGACGCCATGGCCGTCGTCGACAGCAAGCTGCGCGTGCGCGGTATCGAAGGATTGCGCGTCGCCGACGGCTCCATCATGCCGCGCGTGACGACCGGGAACACCATGGCACCTTGCATGCTGATCGGCTTGCGCATGGCAGAGATTCTCAAACGCGCCTGAACGTCATGAGCACCCAGGGCGGGCGCGTTCCCGGAAGTAGGGCGGGTCACCGCGTCTGAACGGCCGGCGCAGGCCGGACGGTGGCACCGGAAGAGGGCGTCGCGCGCCGGCGCCTGCAGTGTCATCGATCCGGCTCACGGCGCGCCGTGAGCCGGTCTCCCGAAGGGCAGTGCGCGTGTGCGGTGCCCGTCATCCGGCTGGTGGGGGAATGCCACCTAACCATTAGGTCAAATTAGGTAGGGCTGCGCAGCACACCTAAAAAAATGCTACCAAAACGCAGAAACGGTCGATCTGTGTTCAAAGGGTGCTTTTAGGTGTAGAAAGATAGAACACATTTAGGTGTGAGCATTTTTTACCGGACGGCTCATCGCTCGCACTCGACTTCTCCGCCCGCAACTAACTCGACATTAGCATATATATTGTCGAGTTAAGCGTGGGGCAAGTGATTGCGCCAGTTTTTCGACCCTGGCGCGGGTAGAATCCCCACCACATGAAAACACGCCGCAACCGATGAAGATCGCGCATCTCTCTGCAGGAGCAACGTTGACCCGTAATGACGACCACGTGGCCGTGTTCGACCATGCCGGCGCCACCGACATCCTGGTGATCGATGGCGGCACGTCGGTGGCCCAGCGCGACTACCTCGATCCTGTCCATGGCGACGTGAGCTGGTTCGTGCGCGCGTTCACGGCGGCGGTGGAACAGGAACTGGCGCCGGGCCGGAGCCAGCAGGCATGCGTGCACGCCGCGATTGCCGTCGTCTGTTACAGCTTCGATCGGCTGACCAGGGCCGGCCAGGCAACGGGGCAAAGCGCGATGCCGCTTCATGCATGGCCGATCGCAGCCATGACCTGGCTGCGCATCGACGAGCGGGACGGAGTCGGGCGCGCAGCGTTATACAGCCTGGGAGACTGCAAGAGTCTGCTGCGCACGGCCGCCGGAGACTGCGTCGATCTCGATCCGTTCGTGAATCCGCAGGATGCCGTCCTGCAGGCCGAGATAGCGAGACTGCGCGCAGACGGCGTCATCGATGCCGAACAACGGCGCGAGCGCATGCTGCCGATGCTGCGCGCGCGGCGCGAGTTCCAGAATACTCAGTCCGCGCCGACCGTCCTGTGCCTGCGTCCTGTCGGCGCATTCCAGGCACGCACGCGCAGGGTCGAGCTGGAATCGGGTACGCGGCTCTTGATCATGACGGACGGCTTTTATCGGCTGGTCGATCCATATGGCCGGTATACCGATGACGCACTGATGGATGCCTGTCTCAACCGGGGATTGCCGGCAATGCTGGATGAGTTGCGGACGCATGAGGCGGTCGCCGGCGGCACCGGAGCAAGGGCGGTCAAGGCGGCGGACGATGCGTCGGCGGCGATCTGGGCCGGATAGCGGGCGGTTTCCAGCCTGCAGGCATTGCGAAATGGGGTAGGCGCCCCGACTGTCGACCTGCCGGGGCGCGTTGGCGATAGCGTATTTAACATAATATAGATTATGCGAAGTCTGGTGCGGGTCGACGTCGTCGCCTTTCTGACCAGCTCTCGGAAGCAAAAGCGCTCGTACCTAAAACTCCGTACTCGGGGCACCTTAATCTACCGACTCGGCGTCAAAGCCCCGTTTTCCCCGTCGAGTCTATATGTTTAGGTAAATCTTCATGGCCTACTCATCACGTCAATAGCTTTAGGTACAACGGAAGTATTTATGGATACGGAATCGCGTCGGATGTTCAGTGATGACAGACGAGACAACTGGCTGCAGCTCGCGGATCGGCGTGTGGGACTCGGGCCGCTGGCGTCAGGCCTGGCCTATTTGTCTGGCTTGCTTCGTGAGGGTCGCCGCTGACGACGCGCTGCCCGTGCCAAACCCAACTCCTCGCTGGCCGATTCCGATTTCGGCGCTGTTCGCTCAAGCCGTCCGCGAAGCTCAGTCACCCTGGCGCGCTCGGCGGCAAGCTGGCTACCCAGCTCCGCACTCTGGTGCGCGCTTTCCGCAGCCTGGCGGGCGGCTCGGTCGCGTTCGTCGGCCAGTAGTTCGGTCTTTGCTATATAGCAGCGCTCCGAAGTAAATCGTGGAAGTTTTCGGAACTAATTGTTTGAAGTCTGCCGCGTCGCATAGGTGTCCAAGTTTTACTTCGTATCTTGCCGCCTGTGCTTCATCCTAGGCTCATAGCGGTCTAACCTGTGGCTTTCTTGGTTTTACCGGCGAGCTTTACGTAACTCGTCGTGCAGTCCCGATTTTTGCGGTAACCGTTAGGTAATACGCGCATGCGTCGGAAGTATGGCCGGGATACCAGCCGACTGCCATGCCACCCTGCAAGGATCCTCATTTGCGTTCGATTCTCTTGCAGTACGGCGGGACTGCTGCCTTTCGAGCCATCCAGAATCCCATACGTTTGCTTACCGCGAATCGCAACTGTCGTCCTAATCTTCGAACGATTTCAGGTCAGCTATTACCTGAGAAAAAAGTTTCTTTCGCTCCGCAATGTCCTTCGGCAGATACGCGAACGCAACGAGAGACAACGGATGTACACCCAGCACCGCTGCGATGTCGTCGATCTTTGTAATCGTAGGGGCTTTGATCCCGCGTTCCAGGCTGCTGAGATAGGTTCGACTCGAAACTACCGAAAAATCCTCTTGTGTCAGACCTCGACTCTTCCTCGCCTTCTGCAGTCCTGTTCCAAATTGTTTGAGCAACCCCACGAGCACCTCCGCATAAAATGCACGATGTACTCATGGCGAACACTTTAGGACTACAATCTATAGTGTTCATTTCGTACTGCAGAGGCATTCAAGTGATTACTACAGACAAAGCACATGAGGCGCCCATGTTTTCGATGGGGCCAGGGATCGCGACCTGGCGTGCAGCTACGCTAAGCCTAGGTATGCTCTACGTGTTCATCACCTACGCATTTAAAGAAGAGCGTCGCTGGGTCCAACAGACGACGATCCTCTGGGATCCTCGCGACGTACTACAGTTCTGCCGCACTTGCAACGGCAACAAGTTACTTAAAATTGTTGAGATTTCCCTACTTGAGCCTTACCGCAAGGAGAAAGTCAACACTTGGCGCTGGACATCGGTTTTGAATATTCGGCTATACGTCGAAGATGATGTCGAGATACCCGTCTACTTTACTGATGCCGGTGAAGCCGTTGGTCTGACTCGAGAAGAAGCGAAGCAGAAGATGAAATCGCTTTACAGGGCTCGGCCAAAACGAGAAGCAGCCTGAGCTCGTCTAAAGCGGTCAGAAGTACACCTCGAGCGCGCGAATTCCGAGAGCAAACGCTACACCGCCTACTCCAAGCTCGCAGTCAGTCTGCTGTTTCGATCGGTATCGAACTTCGTTCAACGCTAGCAATCTATTTGTCTTGTTTGCTGCCGGGTCGACGCCGCTGGCGAGGGATTACAGGCGTCGAGCGCGGCTCCCGCCTGCTTGGTTTCGATGTGCTGGCGAATCGCTCGAGTTGTTCACGCAACTCAGCAACCTTTGCTCGCTCTGCAGCGAGCTGGCTCTCCAGTTCCCCGCACTGAAATGCGGTTCTCATGGTCTGGCTAGCCGCTCGGTCTCGCTCGTCGGCAAGTAGTTCCGCCTTAGTCATATAGGCGCTGAGCTCTTGGCCTTGTCGGGCAAGCTGAAACTGAGCCCGCTGTGCCTCGGACTGGATTTCTTCAATGCGGGACGCGAACGTCCGGCGCTCGGCGTCGAGTTGCTTCTGCAGTTTCGTCGCCGCAGTTCGCTCTTTGTCCAGGTCAACCAGGGTTCTTTTCGCCAGATCGGTGTAACGCTGCTCAGCTTGAAGGATGCGGTCAGTTAATTTCTCGATCTCCGCCGCGCGCTCTCTTAACATCGAACTTATCTGGTCGCGCAACGTTTCAATGTCAGCTCTAGCCTCATTCAGTCTCAAGTCCGTTTCTTGCTGGGCTGCTGCTGCCGCGCCAAGTTCATCCCGCTGTTTTACGATCGTCCCCTCAGCTGCTGCTATTTGATCGCGGCCGTCCTTGAGCTGGGCAGACAGTTGAGCGATGTCATCTTCCAGACGGTCCTTTTCGGCCAGGGCAGCGTCGCGTTCGACCATTGCGCTCTGCCGCAATACAATGATCGACTCGTCAGCAGCCTTTTGGGCTAGCGCCCAGATCTCACCGATCAGCTGGCCGCCCGACTGCTTTACCTGATCGGGCAAGTCCGCATGCTGAAGGTCGACCCTTGCCCGTTCACGCAAGTCACTCCAAAACCTTTTCAATGCTTCGCTTGGAACAGACATACTCCCTTTCCGAACAAGCTGATAGAGAGCGTTCGTTGTTGGAGTCACGCCGTACCTGAAGAACATAACGGCACAAGCTTCCCTATAGAGATCCGCAGTGCGTGGAAACCGATCACGCAGGCAATCAATGTCAGCCTGCATAGAGGCTGTGCTTTGCCTATTCTCGAGCATATACCCCCCTTTTCGTAGTCCCGTAATACTACGTAAAACGTAACGAAACCGGCGCCCTCCTCTGAAAATATGACATTACTCCTATAATGTCGAATATGCTCAAGCGCTGGCTGGAGAAGCGTCGCGGGCTGCCACTCTCCGTCTAACAGCCGCGGGATCTAAAACTGCAGCCACAACATGGAGATATCGACGAAGCAAAGGCCTTTTGCTCAGCTACCGTAAGAAATTAGTCTTTGCTACACTGGCAGGCAGCAATAGCAGGCTATAGGTCGAGCTGGTCGCTTTTTCATCTTGTAAGGGGGTTCTGGTTTGCGAGTACCCGACATCGAACTGACCGAGCGAGAGACCGATCTCCTGAACCAAATCAGGTTCCGCTACACATCGCATGATGAGCTCCGTGCGTCTCTTATGCCGATGGCAGGCCTGACCGAGTCGTTATTGGAACGCGGTGCGATCCCCGAGGTGCGGCTTTTATACTTCACCGATCCCGAGCGCAATCCAGGAGGGCGCGGGAAATCCCGTCAGCAGGTTTTCGAGAATAACGGCATCTCAGGTACTGAAATCTATGCTCATGGGAATTTCCTGAAGTTTCTCGAATACTTCATTTATGGCCCTGCCCTTCCGCCGAATATCGTCGCGAAATTCACGGAGGCCATGTCGTTCTCCGGGCATTTGACCTATGGGGACATCAACGACCTGGCTCCTGCTGCACGTGCCGCTGTGCGATCAGCTCGGCTTAATCCACACGAGGCCGCGGAAGAGTTCCACAAGTTAGCGCTTGAGTGCGGCGCAATGCCGTCTGGGGCCGAGAGTATCCGGAAGTCGGTCCTCGCTGTGCGCTAAGCCCCTAGGCTCCAGCGACCCGACCTTACGACCGGACGAGTGGTCCTCGCCCGCCTGAGCACATTGTGAGTCCGCCGCAGCCAGACGATCAGCGAAATTGCGCACTACCTGCTCTTGCCGGCCCTGCCAGGCTTCCTTCTGCCACGCGTATTGGTTTCTTTCGCCCGGCTTTTGCGGCCGCGACGTCGCTGAACCTCGCCGTAAGCGATGAACCCGGCCGCGATGATGCCAAAGATAACCCCGACCAGTACCGTCAGATCCCGCATCTCGTCCGTAACAACCAGGTTCATGTGGTACTTCCCCTCAAGCGCAGTGCATTACCGATCACCGATACCGAACTCAGGCTCATGGCCAGCGCGGCGATCATCGGCGATAGTAGCTGCCCGGTGAAGGGATAAAGCAGACCTGCGGCCAGCGGAATTCCCATGGCGTTGTAAACAAAGGCGAAGGCGAGATTCTGCCTCATGTTGCGCACAGTCTCCAACGAAAGAAGTCGCGATCGCGAAATGGCACGCAAGTCGCCCTTGATGAGTGTGACGTGTGCCGAATTGATGGCGACGTCAGTACCGGTACCCATTGCAATCCCAACGTCCGCTTTCGCCAGCGCCGGGGCATCGTTAATGCCATCGCCGGCCATTGCCACTACCTTGCCCTGTTGCTGCAGCCTTTCGACCAGGGCCAGTTTATCCTGTGGCGTGACCTCTCCGTAGACCTCCGAAATCCCGAGCCTCGACGCGACCGCCTTCGCCGTGGTCACGCCATCTCCGGTCGCCATCACCACCGTCATGCCGGCATCGCGCAGCGTCGCCAGCGCTTCCGGCGTCGTCGCCTTGACTGGATCAGACACCGCGATCAGGCCGACAAGCTTTCCCTGAAGTGCCAGGTACATGACGCTTGCACCGACTTGTCGAAGCTCTTCCGCGGCCTTCTGTAGTGGCGTCCAGTCGACCTTTTCGGTGTCCATGAGCGCCGTATTGCCCAACGCAACCCGCTCGCCCTGCACTGTGCCCCGTACACCGATCCCACTGGACGATTCGAAGGTTTCAGGCTTGTGCAGCGGCAGATTCCGCCTGCGTGCTTCCGCGACGATGGCGTGTGCCAGCGGGTGCTCGCTCCCCTGGTCGATACTTGCCGCGATCCGTAGAACATCGACTTCCTGGAACCCGGGGGCAGCGATCGCCCGGTCGAACGCAGGTTTCCCTTCCGTGAGCGTGCCGGTCTTGTCGACGATGAACGTATCGACCTTGCGCATCGCTTCGATCGCCGCGGCATCGCGGAACAGCACGCCCTGGGTGGCGGCGCGGCCTGTCGCGGCCATGATCGACATCGGCGTCGCCAAGCCCAATGCACACGGGCAGGCGATGATCAGGACCGCAACGGAGTTTACGAAGCCGTAGACCCAGCTGGGCTCGGGCCCGAACAGCCCCCAACCGATCAAGGTAAGCAGCGCGACGGCCACGACGACGGTGACGAAATAGCCGGCCACCACGTCGGCCAGGCGCTGCATGGGCGCCCGCGAACGTTGCGCCTGCGCGACCATCTGCACGATCTGGGACAGCATGGTCTGCGATCCCACGCGCTCGGAGCGAATGACGAGACTGCCGCTAGTGTTGATGGTTGCGCCGATGACCTTGTCGCCGGGGCGCTTCGTCACCGGTAGCGGCTCGCCAGTGAGCATGGCTTCGTCCACCGCGCTTTCGCCCTCCAGGACCACCCCGTCGACCGGCACCTTCTCGCCAGGCCTGACCCGCAGCGAATCGCCGATGTGGACGTGCGAAAGCTCGATGTCTTCCTCGGTGCCATCGGCGCGGATCCGCCTGGCCGTTTTCGGCGCAAGGCCGAGCAAGGATTTGATCGCAGCCGATGTCTGCGAGCGTGCACGCAGCTCGAGGATCTGACCGAGCAGGGTCAGCGAAACGATGACGGCGGCGGCCTCGTAGTAGACGCCGATACGGCCGTGCATCGCGAAGTTCGACGGAAACAGGCCCGGGAACACGGTCGCAACCAGGCTGTAACCATACGCCGCGGCGACCCCGATACTGATCAAGGTCCACATATTGGGGCTGCGATTCTTGAACGACTGCGCACCACGGACAAAGAAAGGCCACCCGGCCCACAGGACGACCGGCGTGCTGAGGACGAGCTCGATCCAGCTCTGGTAAGCAAGGCCTCCGCTGAAGATCCGGTGCCCTGCCATCGCCAGGATGGTGACGACGACCGTCAGCGGCAGCGTCCACCGGAAACGACGGCGGAAGTCCTCCAGTTCCGGATTCTCTTCATCCTCCAGCGACGGCAGCATCGGCTCCAGGGACATTCCGCATATCGGACAATTACCCGGGGTGGCTTGCTGGATTTCCGGATGCATCGGGCAGGTGTAGATCGTCCCTGGCGGCGCCTCGGGCATAGCCGCGGGGGCGCCTTTCTCCGTATAGCTGGTGGGATCGGCGCGAAACCTGTCCATGCACTTCACGCTGCAGAAGTGATAGAGGACGCCGTCGTGCTCGACGCGCCGATCCGGCCGGTCGGCAACGTTCATCCCGCATACGGGATCGGTATAGGGCTTATCGGACGCAGCAGTCGGATGATGTTGGGATGCACCGGCCATGCTTGCACCGGAGGCGTCGACGGCATGATGCCCGTGCGCGTGGTGGCATTCGTGGCCCTTCTGCTGGTGACCGACGTGATCATGCACTTCATGTTTCATGGCAGCTCCAGTAAAAACCATTGTCCTCGCGCGGCCCGCCTGTCGCAAGCGGTGCGCGACCTGTGATGTCTATCCGTTTTCCTTGGCGTGATTCAGGGAATACCGTGGGATCTCGACCGTAAGATCCGCCTCCGCGACAATGGCCTGGCACGACAACCGGGACAAGTGCTCCACGCCCCATGCCCGGTCGAGCATGTCTTCCTCATCCTCGCTCGCTTGGACGAGGGACGAGTATCCCTCCCTTACGATGACGTGACACGTCGTGCAGGCACCAACCTTGCCGCATGCATGCTCGATGTCGACGTCATTCTCCAGCAGCGCGTCGCAAATGCTGGTGCCGGGAGCGGCCACGATCGATGCGCCGGAAGGCGCGCACTCAGGATGCGGTAACACAGTAATTCTAGGCATGTGCCAACTCCTTTCCGGCACCTGGACTGCGGTACCGGCAGAACAGACAGCGTGGTGTCACTGGCGTCTCGTCCGAATCGGAAAGGGCACTCCCTGCCTGCTTCGCACGCGCGAAGTCGCGCAGGCCTGTACTTGGCATTGCGGCCACGCGCTTGTCTGAGCTGTGGGCCTCGCGACGGGTGGATTCATACATAAAACGCCTCCGGAAAGTGGACTATTCCACTGTAAACCTTCCAATGATGGAAAGGTCAAGCGGAATTTCCGCTGAACGAAGGCGCAGGTAGCGGCATGCCTTCCAGGGTGAAGCGGCGCCGCGTGCGACGTAGGAAAACACTGCGCGTCCATTTCCGATTCTGGAAGAAGTCCGACGACCCATGCTGTGCGCTGACGCACCCTGTTTGCATATCTCGCCAATGCGGCGTACCTGTCGCCCTGACTTTAGTCAGCCTTAAGAGCTGCTTCAGGCCAAAAAATGTCGTGCTATACTCGCGACACCTATGAACCGCGCACTCAAGACATTTCTGGTTTGGCTCCTGCTGGCCGTGCTTCCGCTGCACGCGCTTGCGGCCAACCGTATGTCGTGCGGCCCGGCTCACCAGCAGTCCAGCCAGATTTCGATTGATCCGGGCATGCAGTCCCACGAGCACATGGCCGATGCGCACGCTCATCACGGTGGCGAGCATGCAAGCCAGTCGGACGACTCCCTGGTCGACGCCGATCCGGCAGACTCCAAGGCAGGTAAAAAGCCGCACTCCACCTGCAGTGCGTGCTCCGCGTTCTGCCTGGGCGCCGTCGCGCCACCCTCCACTCATTTCGCTGTCCCGGCTTTCGACGGCTCCAACGCAGTCGTCGTTGCTCCTGCGGCCTTCGCCGTTGGCTTCATCCAGGACGGCCCTCAACGCCCTCCCCGGCACCAATCCGCTTAATCGTAACAAGAGCTGACCCGCTGTCCTTTGGCGGCGCCGTCGTCGCTCTTGAGCACTCGTGCGTGCCCGTGCACGCCCTGTTACCGATTTTGAGGATTGTCCATGACCTCCAAGCTTTTGGCCGCCGCTATAGGCGCCTTGCTGGTCCTGCCGATGTACGCGCACGCCCAGCAATCCCGTCCGCTGCCAGACCCTGCAGACCCCGCCGTCGCAGTGCCACCGACCGTGTACGAATCGGTCATCACCAGATCTTCGCCGGCGCCGCAGGCCGACCAGGCCACGCCTGACAAATCCTGGCGCGCCGCAAACGATGCCGTTGCCGGAGCGCCGGGACACGCGGGACATGGTGCCCACGGCGGTGAACAGAATCACCACGGCCATAAAGAAGCGCCGGCTCCGTCCGCACCAGCGCCCACGTCGCCAGCGAAGCCGGCCAGTCCTGCGCCTGTGGATCACAGCAAACATCATTAAGCCGAACACATAATGACAACAAAGCTTTCAATTCCCACAATGCGTGCCGTCGCGGCAGCTGCCATGGCCCTCGCGTTGAGCGGTTGCGCGACGTTCTCCAAGGACGGCGGCCTGGACGCAGTCTCATCCTTGACCGCCGAGCGCACCGGCCAGGACGTTCGCCTGCCCAAGACGAATGCCAATGGCGCGGCCATCCAGGACGAGCTGAACCAATTGCTGAAACAGCCGCTCACCGCCGACAGTGCCGTTCGCATTGCCCTGATCAACAACCGGGGCCTGCGCGCCTCGCTCGCCGAGCTGGGTGTCGCCGAGGCGGACCTGGTGCAGGCGGGCCGAATGGCTAATCCAGGTTTCAGTTTTGGCCGCATGTCCGGCGGCGGCGAAACGGAGATCGAACGCAGCGTCATGTTCGATCTCGTCGGTTTGGTGACCATTCCGATCCGCCGCGATATCGAGTCGCGCCGCTTCGAGAGCGCCAAGCTGGTCGCGGCAACCGAAGCGGTCCGGCTCGCGCTTGACACTCGCAAGGCCTACTTCAATGCTGTTGCCGCTGTGCAGTCGGCGCGCTACGCAGAGCAGGTCCGCGAGGCGGCCGGCGCGAGTGCCGAGCTGGCGCAACGCATGACCAAGGTCGGACACCTGAGTGCCCTTGACCAGGCGCGCGAACAGGCATTCTCGAGCGAAGCCTCGACCCAGCTTGCGCGCGCGCGCCACAATGCGACCGCTGCGCGCGAGCAGCTTGCGCGGCTGATGGGTGTGTGGGGAGAGAACACGACGTTCCAGCTTCCCGACAAGCTGCCGGAGCTGCCGGCGGCGCCACGTGAGGCAGGCAATATCGAGTCGCTCGCCATGCAGCAGCGCCTCGATGTGCGCCTGGCAAAGCTTGGGACCGAGTCGACCGCGCGCGCCCTGGGACTGACGAAGGCAACCGGCGTCATCAACGTGCTCGACGCTGGCTACGTCAACAAGAGCACATCCGGCGCGCCACGTGAGAACGGTTACGAGATCGAGCTCGCCCTGCCGATCTTCGACTGGGGAGGCGCACGTGTCGCAAAGGCCGAGGCGCTGTACATGCAATCGGTCCACCGCACCGCCGATACCGCCATCAATGCCCGGTCGCAGGTCCGCGAAGCGTATTCAGCTTACCGGACCACCTATGACGTCGCCAGGCAGCACCGCGATGAGCTGGTACCACTGCGCAAGAAGATCTCCGAAGAGAGTCTGCTTCGCTACAACGGCATGCTCATGAGCGTGTTCGAACTGCTGGCCGACGCACGCGCACAGATAGCGGGCGTGAACGCGGCCATCGATGCCCAGCGTGATTTCTGGATCGCGGAAACGGATCTGCAGGCCGCCATCAGCGGCAGCGGCGGTTCGTCGCTCTCCATGGCTTCCTCCGCCGCGTCCACCGAAGCCGCCGCCGAACATTAAACAAGGATTGAATCAGCAATGAGTTCTCGTCGAGATTTTTTCACTGGCGCAGCCGCCCTGGTCGGCGCCGGACTGGTCAGCCGCGCTGGCGCGGCCACCCTCCCGGAAGCCCCGGTCATGACCAGCGCCGCCACGCAGCCGCCACCGCCGCCGCCCAACGGCAGGCCGTATAACCCCGTCGTTACCCTGAACGGCTGGTCGCTGCCCTGGCGAATGAACAATGGCGTCAAGGAGTTCCACCTGATCGCCGAACCGGTCGTGCGCGAGATCGCGCCCGGCATGAAGGCGAACCTGTGGGGCTACAACGGGCAGAGCCCGGGGCCGACCATCGAAGTGGTCGAAGGTGACCGTGTGCGTATTTTTGTCACCAACAAGCTACCGGAGCACACCAGTATCCACTGGCACGGCCAGCGCCTGCCGAACGGGATGGATGGCGTCACAGGCCTGAATCAGCCGGGCATCCAGCCGGGCAAGACCTTCGTCTACGAGTTTGTCGCCCGGCGCCCTGGCACCTTCATGTACCACCCGCATGCCGACGAAATGGTCCAGATGGCGATGGGCATGATGGGATTCTGGGTCACGCACCCGAAGAATCCGGCCCACCACCGCGTCGACCGCGATTTCGTGTTCCTGCTCAACGCTTACGACATCGAGCCGGGCAGCTACACGCCGCGCGTGAACGAGATGCTCGACTTTAACATCTGGACCTTCAACAGCCGCGCCTTCCCAGGCATCGACACCATGAACGTGCGCCAGGGCGACCGCGTGCGCATCCGCGCCGGTAACCTGACGATGACGAACCACCCAATCCACCTGCATGGCCATGAGTTCGAGGTCACCGGCACCGATGGCGGCTGGACCCGTCCGGAGTCGCGCTGGCCGGAAGTGACGACCGATATCGCCGTGGGCCAGATGCGCGCCATCGAGTTCATCGCGGACGAGCCGGGCGACTGGGCCTTCCACTGCCACAAGTCGCACCACACCATGAACGCGATGGGACACGACGTGCCGAACCTGATCGGCGTCGACCACCGCGGCGTCGCCGAGAAAATCACGAAGCTCGTGCCCGACTACATGGTGATGGGCGAGAAAGGCGGCTCGATGGGCGACATGGAAATGCCGCTCCCGGAGAACACCCTGCCGATGATGACCGGCCAGGGTCCCTTCGGCGGCGTCGAGATGGGCGGCATGTTCACCGTGCTCAAGGTGCGCAAGGACCAGAAGCCGGGCGACTACAAGGACCCGGGCTGGTACAAGCACCCCGCCGGCACCGTCGCCTACGAGTGGAAAGGCGAGCCGCCGGCCGCAGTGCGCAGCCAGAGCGCGGGCGGCCAGGCGATGCCCGCTGCCAAGCCTGGGGACGTCGAAGTCACCGTCCGCAAGCCGACCAGCCACAAGGGTCATCACTGATCGCAACAGGAAAGGACGAACCCATGATCCGACGACTAGCAAGCAAGATCGCGCTCGCCGCTGCATTGTGCGCTCCGGCGCTCGCAATGGCGGCCGCACCGGTTATCGACGTCTTCAAGAGCGCCTCGTGCGGGTGCTGCACCGCTTGGGTGGAGCACCTGAAAACGAACGGCTTCCAGACTAGGGTGGCCAACGTCGACAATCCTTCGGACTACCGCGAACGTGGCGGGATCCCGAATGAACTCGGCTCTTGCCATACCGCGATGGTAGGCGGTTATGCCATCGAAGGCCACGTCCCTGCCAGCGACATCAAGCGCCTCCTTGCCGAGAAGCCCAAGGCAAAAGGGCTGGCAGTTCCCGCGATGCCGCTCGGCTCTCCGGGCATGGAGGGCCCGCGCAAGGATCCGTACAACGTCCTGCTGGTACAGGCCGACGGCAGTACCAAAGTATTCAAGCACTACAACTGAACAGTATTTCCTCACGAACGAAAGGAATGAACATGAACGCACTCTCGAAACTGACTCTCGCAATCACCCTGGCCGCCGCAGCGTCCGTTGCCACCGCCCAGAACGGCGCGCACAGCGCCCATGGTGCTCATGACGCTCATGCTGGCCACGCGGCGCCGGCGACGGCTGAACTCACCGATGGCGAAGTCAAGAAGATCGACAAGGAAGCCGGCAAAATCACGCTGCGCCATGGCGAATTGAAGAACCTCAACATGTCAGCGATGACCATGGTGTTTCGGGTTAAAGACCCGGCCATGCTGGACCAGGTAAAGGCGGGCGACAAGGTCAAGTTCGCAGCCGACCGCGTCAACGGCGCGGTCACGATCGTCCAGCTCCAGGCGGCCCAGTAAGCCCACCGAGCCCATCCATCAACCGGAGGCTCGGTACGCTTGAACCGCGTTTGGCGAGCCTCCCAGGAGACCAGCATGAAAATCAAATCTTTCTTTGCAGCGGCAGTAGCGGTAGCCGGACTGGTGGCGACTTCCGCCGCGTCCGCACACGCCAAACTCGAGTCGTCGTCGCCACAAGCGAATGCGATAGTGAGCCCGGCGCCTTCGCAAGTGCGCCTGCAGTTCAGCGAGCAACTTGAGCTGCCATTCAGCAAGGTCAAACTGGTTGACGAGAAAGGCGCGGTCGTCGAGGCAAGCAAGACAGCCCTCGACGATGCGAATCCCAAGGTGCTGGTCGCCACCGTTCCGGCCCTGCACTCCGGGGCCTGGCGGGTTCAATGGTCCACGGTTACACGGGACGGTCACAAGGTCAAAGGCCAATTCGACTTCCGGGTAAAGTGACATGGAGGCTGACCTCGCACTGGCACAACGCTTCGTCACGGTCGTCCTGAACCTGTCGATGGCCATACTTGTCGGCGCCAGTGCAGCCCATATCTGGCTGCGCAGCGCACGGTCGGCATGGGGCATCGGCATGGTTCCGCGACTGCGCAAGCTCATGCTTCTTACGGTCTCGGCGGCAGCGGTGGCGTATGTCGCGGTCCTGTGGCTCGAAGCGGCATCTATGGCGGAGGTTCCGATAAGCGAGGCTTTTCCCGCAGTGCGGTCCGTCATCACCGCGACGCATTACGGACTCGCCTGGATGATCGGCGCAGCGGCGCTGCTCGTCGTTGTCTTCACCCTCCGGGCACACCATGGCGAACGGCCGGGTGCCGCAGCCGCGCTGGTGCGTGCGGTTGCCCTGGGCGTACTGCTCTATTCGCGCAGCATGGTGAGCCACGCCGGCGCCGCTGGCGACTTCACCTGGGCTGTGCTCGTCGACTGGGTCCACCTCGTGTTGATCAGCATCTGGATCGGCGAAGTCATCGTGGCCGGCCTGGTCACGCTGCGCACCCAGCCTGAATGGGAGTCGAAGAACCGCGGCGAATGCGCACGCTTCGTGAAGTCGCTGTCGACATCGGCTACCGTCGCCCTCGTCGGCATCTTCATCACGGGTGTGCTGAGCGCCTGGCGCGGACTGGGAAGCTTCGAGAACGCATTCGGCAATCCCTATGGGACGACCCTGCTCATCAAGATCGGACTGGTGCTGTCCGCAGCGGCACTGGGTGGCCTGAACCGGTTCGTCGTGATGCCCCAGTTGCTGGCACAACTGCGCAAGCCAAAGCCGGAAGGCGGCGCCGATGGGAGGTTTGCTCTCATCCTTCAGGTCGAGGCATGCATCCTGGTGGCCGTACTCGTCGCAGCAGCCGTCCTGAGTTCCACCTCACCGCCGACGGCGTCGTGAGGACTTCATCTTCCAAGGAATAATAATGAAAAAGAAAACCATTCCAGCGCTCGTCCTGAGCGCTGCACTCTTCGCGGTCTCCGCAGCGAGTCTGGCGGCGTCACCGAAAGAGGCGCTCGCAGCCTTCCATGATGCCCTCACGAGCGGCGACAAGGCGAAAGCACTCAGCCTGCTGTCCCCGGAAATTGCGATCTATGAATCGGGCTACGTCGAGCGTTCGCGCGATGAATATGCGAGCCATCATCTGGGCGGCGACATGGAATTCGCAAAGAACTCGACGCGGAAGGTACTGAAGCAGACCGAACGCATCGATGGCAATACTGCCGTCGTGTGGGAGGAAACTGAAACCACGGGCACTTCTAAAGGCAAACCAGTGCACGTATTCGGAACAGGCACGGCGGTCCTCGAAAAGAAGGGCGATATCTGGTCCATCGTGCACGTGCATTGGTCCTCTAGGAAGGCTAAGTAATCGCAAGCCTTGCGCCTGATACTTCGAAACGAGGAGCATTGCTCCTCGCTTGTACAGCGAAATCTGACGGCGAATCCAGCAAAACACAGTGAACTCAGCATCAGATGTCCCCTGTTGTGATACGCGCGCAGCGATGTACGCAACGCACAACAAGATGGCGCTTACCTGAAAATCAGCCTCTACCGCGCTCTATCTCCTCGTTTGCCTCGAATCACTTCCGCTTTTAAAAATTGGACCTGAACAAAGACATTCCGTGTCTCGACGGTGTCTTACACATATTTTTTTGGCAAAAAATTCAGATCTCGCAGCGTTTCATTTTCCCTCAAGCTCTAGAATAAGAGCTTTCATCTCCGCTATTTCCCTCCTCTGCGATTCGACGATTTGATCAGCGAGTTTCTGCACGCGTGGATCGGAAATATTCGCTCGCTCACTGGTCAAGATCGCAATCGAATGGTGAGGAATCATTGCCTTCATCCAAGACACGTCATCGACTGTGCTCTGACTGCGTGCCAGCCATAACGCCACCGCAAACAATACGATGCTGCCGACAAAGATACCTACATTGAGCCTATTATTTGAGTACATGCCGAGCATAAATCCGAGCATAACTACCGCCATTGCCGCGCCCATCACTAAGGCCATATACAGCCGAGTTTCGCTGAAAAATATATGCGCCGACTCATAGACGTTCAAATACATCAAGCCAAACATTACCACCGTAGATGCTGCAATCATCGTACCGAACCGCAAATAACTATTCATGGCTACTCCTGTCATGTTGAGTGAAAAAATCTTCAGGCTCGAAGATTCATCAGTGCGAGTGCTTTTTATGGAATAAACTGCTAGTGCGAATGAGCGGGGGAATCTCCATTCGCATGTGTCGAACTCGGGTTACTGTTGTGCTCCGCGCGACCACTAAGATCTTCGTACTGCTCGATTGAATATTCAGGGAGCTTCTTGAGAAAAGCAACGATATCCCATAGCTCTTTATCGCTGTGTGTCGCTCCCCACGCAGGCATCCCTGTCATCTTGATACCGTTCTTTATAATCCAAAACAAACTCTCGTCTGACTGATGGCTATTTTCTTTGGTAAATAAAGGTGGTTGCGGATTTAACCCAAGGTGTATTGGCGTTGGCTCGACACCAGGCCCGAGATGACATATCTGGCACATTGCTGCGTACGACCTCGCGCCGTTCTCGATTCGTCGCATGTCAGCGAGATCGGCAGGGACCCTTATACTGTCGTCACGACGATCAATTGACTGGTTGCGCGTAGTTTCAAGCGCCCAACGGACTGGCGCCGTATGCATATCATTTGCCGCAATATTATATAAGCCAGAGTATATAAACGCGAATCCAGCGGCAATTACTATCACGGCCGCCAGAAGCAATGTTTTCAATGCCACCATCAGTCACCTCAAAGAACGGAAACTTAAGTTGTGTTTTTACCTTCCCCGATACTACGCTAATAGCAATTTTAAGCAGTGACATCTAAAGCATTAAAAGATGCCTAAGATGTCACTGACAGCTCATGCAAGGCGTTTCGCCTTACAGCGGGAAGACGTAATTAGAGCCAACCGTACTTACCCCAGCGATAAAGGCAGGCTCTTCATTAAACATGAAGTCGGACTGGCGTAGATCCGCCATATAGACACCCTGCAGCAAGACCGAACCGTCCGCCGCGCCATCCCCATTCGTGTCCCACGAGATCAAGGCACCAGCCGTCGCATCCTGGACAGATACCTGGTCTGGCATGATGTCGATGAATGCGATGTGATCGAAAGCCCCTTGGGCAGCACCACGCGCTTCGAAGTCAAGTACGACATCGTTACCGCTGTCAGGCATGACCATGAATGCGTCTGCGCCAGTACCGCCGCGTATGGTATCGTTACCCATGCCGCCTTCAATCATGTCGTGACCAGCGCCCGCATCGATGACGTCGTTACCGTCCCCTCCCATGACCTCGTCTTCCGCATCGCCACCGTCAAGTTGGTCATTACCCATCCCGCCGTCGAGCCTATCAGACCCTGCGCCACCTTCCAGGCTATCGTCGCCTGCGTCGCCTTGGAGGATATCGTCACCACCATTGCCGAAGAGCTGGTCGTTGCCATCGCGACCAAAAAAGTGATCCCATGTCTCGGCCCCATCGAAGGTGTCTGCGACCTCCGTACCTACTTTCACCCTGTAGGTTTCATCACCGGTAAAGCCGAACTGCACCGGTGTATCACGCCTTAACATTGCATCAGCGATGCGATCAAACGCTGGATTGCTTCTGTCCGAACCGTTAATCACAGGTCCTTCTTCGCTCATAGTCGGCCGCTCAGGCGTAGGAGCGTCAGCCGGGCGTGAGGAGGGTGGAAGCTCAGGAGACTCGGCAAACATGAAATCGTCTTGCGATAAATCCGCCTTTGTCACTCCATTCATGAGCACCGAACCGCCGTCCCAGCTGATCTTGACACCGTCGGGAGTGTCGGCAAACGAAAGGTCCGCCCAGCTCAGGCCGTTGATCGCGAGGTGATCGAACATTCCTGGCCCAGCAGTGAAGTCGCGAATGACGTCATTGCCGCTGTCGGGCGAGATCATGAAAGCGTCCGCGCCCAAGCCCCCGATCAGGATGTCGTCGCCGGCGCCGCCGTTGAGGTCGCCATGGCCCTCGCCCTCGTCAAGCAAGTCGTTACCCGCTCCTCCCATCAGACCGTCTGCTTCAGCACCTCCATACAACCGGTCATTACCCATCCCTCCCATCATCCGGTCGCCACCATCGCCGCCGACGAGCAGATCGGCGCCTGCGTCCCCGAAGAGATTGTCTTCACCAGCACCGCCATCGAGCGCATCATCGCCGCCCAGGCCCCACAGATAATCACGCGTTTCGCTGCCCGACAATGTATTGACTGCGCCAGTGCCGACACGGATTGCATAGTCATAAGGGGCGCTACCAGCGTCGAAATCAAAAGAGATGCCATCACGTTTTGCGTGCTGTGCTCCAACCCGCTCCAATGCCCGGGCGCCCGCATCCTGTGCATCCTTTGCCCTGTTCATGTTATTTGCCATAATCTGCTCTCCTTGAATGCAATACTTGTTCCAAAAAGGGGCTACAGTCGGTTTTCATCCCATCGATGACTGGGTAATCCCCCCGCAAAAAGAGCGCGATCAGAAGTAGAATTTTCTACTTAAGATACAGAAAGCTCTACATGAAGACCTCCCGTTTTACCGACAGC